>CAZTJR010000035.1:0-15818 GCA_964613795.1 uncultured Alteromonadaceae bacterium
GGGCTTAAAATTGTTTCTCATGATAGGAGACTCCTAATGTTTTTTGAACACAACCAAATGGTTAAATGCTAGCGCTATTATTGCTAGCTGCAGCCAGCTGTCAACCCGCTGCCATTGCCACACTCAAACACTAAACCACCATTGCCCGTCGACAAATACCCATTTCTCGACTTGCTTTGTTGGTATAGCGCCAAGTGCTGCTGAGGCCGCTGAAGTATGTTTGACGGGTTTGGACATGACCCTTGCCGCCACACTCGCTACAGCTGCATCAGCATCATAGGTAAGGAATTCAACACCTGTCAACTCCCATTCAACCATGTAGGAAAATTTCTTTTCATACAGGCTCTTGGAGAAAACTTCTCTGTAGGCAGGTGAAGTAAATTCATAGGCGGCACCGAAGTCGCGCTGCTCCAGGGCACGCCAGCGCATTTCCACCCGCTCTAGCAGGCTGGCCTGCTCGGCATCGGTCATGCGTGGTGCACTGGCGCAGCCCGTCAACACGGCTGCCACGAGCACTGCTGCCAGTGCTGCGAAGCGCGCTGCCGTTTTACCCAAGCTACTGTTTTGCATCATCTTTACTGCTCAACCTCTGGTATTACTGTGACCCGGTAACGACCCTGCGTCCTCAGCGCTTTGTCAAGCGGGCGCACCTTATCAGTGCACTGCCCGTCGCAGCGTCTGCCAACACCCCGTACCGCCGGGGCGGCGAGGGTAACATGGCGCCTCGCTTTTGCGAGAGATAGTGCGGAGATAAACCCGCACTATCTACCGTGTTCACCATTGATATCGTCTCAGCGAGAAATTTATTCCCCTGAGTCGACTGTTAAAATTACCGCAGATAACTCCCGATCGGAGCATGTCGGCGCGAACAGAGGGGCCACTGTGTCGCGCCCGGGCCATCCCGGCGCGTTATTCCAGCATTACTGCACCGCCGGGGGCTGGGAATCGGTGTCAATCAGTTCCATAAAGCGAACCTGCGAGCGCATCTCTTTGCTCACATTGCGCAGTTCGTCTTCATTGAAGATGGCACGGGGCGTGATAATAACCAGCAGCTCGGTGCGGGTATTTTCCCGCGAGCGCGAACCAAACAGGTTCCCCAATACCGGAATGTCGCGGACCAGCGGCACACCGGAGCCCGCACGACTGGCGTTCTCCCGGATCAGTCCGCCGAGCACTACCGACTCGGAGGAGCGCACGGCAACGCGGCTGCGTATGGCCCGGTTAAGAAACGTACGCTGGCCGGTGGCCTCATCCACATTACCCACATCGGTCACCGACTGCTGCACATCCATGGTAATGAGTCCGCCGGCGTTGACGGAGGGCGTGACCACCAGGCTCACGCCCGTATCACGGAAGGTGATGTTCTGCACCGAGTTGCCGCCAATGCCGATGGTCTGCCCCTGCAATACCGGCACCTGGTCGCCCACCTGAATTTCTGCAGTGTAGTTGTCCAGCACCATAATGGAGGGAGTGGAGATAACGTTGAGCAGGGAATCCTGGCTGAGGGCATTGAGCACGGCAGAGATATCGCCAATACCGTTGGTTACGGTGTAGCTGAATCCCGGGGAACGCGGGGTGGGGTTGCCCGACTGGCTCGCCAGGCTTCCGAGGCCGTCATAGCCGCCGTCAATACCGTTCTTGAACACCCACTCAAGGCCGTATCGCAGCTCATCGGTGAGGGTGACCTCCATGATGCTGGCCTCGATGATGACCTGGGTGGCCACGGTATCGAGCTTTTCCAGCGCCTCCTCGATAATGTCGTACTGCTGCCCGGTGGCGTAAATCATGAGTGAGTTGTTCACTTCGTCGGCGACCACACGCACATCTGCGAGACTGCGTGTGCCCTGCTCGTCATTACCGCCCATTGTGGATGACGACACACCCGCCCCCCCAGCGCCGCCCTGCGCGCTGCCACCGGCCACGGTGCTGGTGTTGCCACGCGTGGAGCTGCCGCCAATGCCCCCACTGCCGCGCGAGCCGGACGCAGAGCCACCAAAGGCGCTCGAGGCGCTTCCACCTCCAAACCCGCCGCTTGCGCCACCGCCAGAGCCGAACGACTCCGGCGACATGCCCGGCGCCACGCCGCGCTCAACACCCGACCCACCGGCACTGCGATTGCGATCAACCGCACCCACAGAGGCCTGACCGCCAGCGCCGCCCGCGTAAATGCTGTTGAGCAGCTGCGACAGACGTTCTGCAGTGGTGTTCTGCACCGGGTAGACGTGCAGGCTCTTCTCGAATTTCTCATCGGGACGAATATCAAAGCGCTCTATCCACTCCTTTACCGTCGTGAGGTAATGCTCGCGCGGCGTAATCGCCAGCACGCTGTTCAGGCGCTCCATGGGTAGCACGCGCACCAGGCGGGTAATGTCACCCCCATCGCTGCCGGCGGCCGCAAGCAGTTCGTTAATGGCCTGGGTTGTCTCCATTACGCTGGCGTTTTCCAGCGGAAAAAGGCCAACAGACATGCCTTTCAGCATGTCGACGTCAAAGGTACTGACAATATCGAGCCAGCCCGTGAGCTGAGCCCGGGTGCCCGCCAGCATGATCAGGTTGCGCCCGTTATCGACACGCACCAGCGAAGATGATTCGGCCACGGGCTGCAGGATATCGGCCATGGCCGAGGCGCTGATGTACTGCAAGGGCACAATAATGGTGCTGTAGCCGGCGTATTCATCTGCCGCGCTGGTCACCTGCGGATCCAGGCGCATGGCCTGCTGGGAACCGGTCACCATATAGCGGCCGTCCCGACCGCGTATCAGCAGCGCGTTATGCGCCTTGAGCAGGGATTCCAGCACGCCCAGCAGCTGATCCCTGGGAATGGGCGTTCGCGTGCGCAGGGTCACCTTGCCCTGCACCGGGTGGTCGATGAGGTAGTCGAGCTCGAGAATATCGCCCATCACCGCCTGCACGATTTCACCCAGCGGCGCCTGCTCGAAATTCAGGCTGACATCGTCGCCGACAAAGCGCACCGGGGCCGATGGCTGCGGCAGCCGCACCTGGGGGCCTGTTCCCGGATACAGCCTGGGCTTGCTGCGCTCGTTGCTTCGCCGTTCCTCCGCCAGCGCCTGCGCAGTCGCCGACAGTTCGCGCTCGGCGTCCACCACCCGGGCAGTCTCGCCTGCCTCCGGCTCGCCGCCGGGCAGGTCCATTTGCGCTTGTTCGCCGCCCCGCGCGGCACAGCCCGCCAGCGCCAGGCACAGTGCCGTGACTAGTGTTTTCTGCAACATGGCATTCCCAATGGTGTTATTGCGTTTATCGGCATTCTGTTGTGGTTAGCCGCCGCGCCGGCGAGGTCCGCCCAGCGTGAGCTGCGCTTCGCCCTCGTCGGCGGCCTCGGCGTCGCCGCCGGCCTGTCCGGCGCCGGGCAGTATCACATCGCCGGCGGCATCAAGGGGCAGCGGGATAACCCGAGGCAGGAGTTCGCGTTCGTCCCGAGAGCCGCCGCTGACAAACACGGCGCGGTTGGCGGCAATTTCCTGCAGCTGCCAGTCCTGCACGCGATCGCCCACCGCAATGCGCTCCTGCTTGCCCTTGACGGCAACAATGGCGCCCCCGGTCTTGCCGCTGCCGAACACGCCGAGGAGGGTAACATTCTTCATCTTCGGGGCGGCCTGCGCCTTCTCCGCCGCCGCGGCGGCTGCCGCGTCCGCCGCCGTGCTGGCGATAACGTCTCGTGGGCGTCGCTCAGCCCAGAACAGTGGGCGCGCCTGCACTGCCGCACTGTCCTCTGCCTCCACCCGCTGCGGACGCGGCAGCTCGGCCACCAGCAGGCTGTCTGCCGCCGGCGCCACCGGGGCCACGTTATCCGCCAGCAGAATGCGGGCACCGGCCCAGACCAGCTGCAGCACCAGAACAGCCGCGAGCACGATCACCGCCAGCTCGACCCGACGCTCACTGCGCAGCGGGTCCGTGCTCACGCTGTAGCGCGCTTTCACGCGATTCAGAACGTTCATGGCAGCAACCTCAGGGCCAGCAGCTGCACCACCGCGGTGACTTCCTGGGCTTTCGGCGCGCCGCGCGTGCGCTGGTTGCGCGCGGGAAAGACATCCATGGATTCCACCAGCAACATGGGACGAAATGCCGCCACGCCGATCAGCGCCGCATCCAGCGCGGCAATGTCGCCGCTGGCGGTCAGCTTGATGGCGATGAGATCGAAGTCCTCGTCCTTGCGCGTGGGCATCACCTGGCTGTTGCTGACAGCGAGGCCGGCCTCGGCAAAGATCTGCCGCACCTCGGCCTGCAGCGTGGCCGCCACCGTGTTGGCATCTTCCGAGGCGGCATAGCCGAGTTCGGCGAGTCGCGCATCGACCTGCCCGGCGGAATTGCGCAGGGCCGCCTCGTTGTCAATCAGTCCCTGAAGACGGGCGATGCGCGGCTCCAGATCATCAATGCGGCCCTGCGCTTCGAAGCGCAGGCCGAGCAAGCCGAACAGCAGGTTGAGATAGAGACCGAGCGGCACCAGCAGAGTCAGGCCGACGATAATAGCGCTGCGGCGATGGTTGCGCAGCCAGTTCATGACTCCGCCTCGCCGGCGAGGCGGATATCCAGGTAGAACTGTTCGAGATCGGTATTGCCCACGCGCACGATCGCCTGGGGTGCCGTGACCTCGCTGTAGGCGGGCTCGGACGACAGTCGCTGCATGACGGCGGCCGCATCGCTGGCGCGGCCGCGCAGGCGAATCAGGTCACCGCGCACCGCCATGTGGGCGGCATAGGCATCGTCATCGAGCAGGCGCGTCAGGCGCGCCAGCTCGACATGGGGGTTGGGATAGCTGGCGACAATGTCGCGTGCGGCCTGTATCTGCTGATTGGCCTCCGCCAGACTGGCGCGCAGTGCAGCGGCGCTGGCGGCCTCGCGGCCAGTGGCTTCGGCCAGCGCCTCCACTCGACTCAGCTCCATCTGTTTGGCACCGCCCGCAAGGCCCGCAATCAGCAGCAGCAGGCCGGCGGCCACAGCGACCTTGATGCCGGCGCGGATCAGCCGCGAGCGATAGCGGGATTCCCGCTGCTCCTCGCCAAAACCCTGCAGTACAACCATCCCCGCATCCGTGTCGCCCCAGACTTCGCGCGCCTGCGGGTCGTGGATGTCGTATTGCTTGCCGAGCCAGGCCATGACGGCGCTGCGCGAGGCAATGAGCAGATCCACACGCAGCTGCGTATCCGTGCGATCGCGCACGCGCCAGCCCGAGGCCGTGTCGCCATGGCTGAACGGGCTGTTGGCGTTGACCTCAAGAGCAATCACCGACGCCAGCTCGCCCTCCGCCGCCAGCGGCAGCGTGAGCGTCTTGTTCAGCAGCAGGTCTTCCGGCAGGCAGATGGCGCGGCAGGGATCGGTGGGCAGTGCTACCTCGCCCTGAAGCTCACGGCCCGAGTGATAGACCGCCGGTTCGCCATCGCGCTCGGTGAGAACGACTTCGTCGAGGCGCTGGCGCAGCGGTGAATCGTTGCCCCAGAGCAGATCGCGCCAGGCAGCCAGCCAGTGTTGACCGACCTGGCGGGTGTCGTAACCAAACAGCACCCATTGCTGGTCGCCGTTCACGGTGCGCCGCCCACCACCCGCGCGGTCTCGGTGCGCTCGATGCGCCAGGGCAGACGTGAATCGATACCCGACTGGCTGGCGATCCAGCGCCGGCGCAGCCATTGCCGACCGCCCACGCTAACGATAGCGTCGACGCGGAAGCGGGTGGCAGCGCGGGCGCCCTGGGGCGTGCGTGCACCGGGCAGCGCCGAGGTGTCGAGCGCGTCGCCGTTCCAGCGTGACCCGGGTGCCAGGGCGCTGAGCTGTCGCAGCCTTTCCTGCGGCGCCGCGTTGGCCCTGCCGCCGCCCTGCTCCGCGCTGATCAAATGCCTTACGGCATCCAGTCGCGTTCGTGTTATGCCCTCTACCCGCAACACATCTTCCACCACGTCAAATCGTCCGCCACCGCGGTTTCCACCGCCCCGATTGGAGCGCCACTCTACCATATTGACCGCCAGCCGGACGGCCTCGTCGCGCGGCAAACCGGCCGCCTCGCTCCACAACTGCGCGAGCAAGGCCTGGGGCGCGCTGTTCACATCCACCAGTGCCTGGGCGGGCAGCGCCATCACCCGCACCTCGGCCTCGCCGAAGCGGTAACGGCCGAAGGGCAGGCCTTGCATGGCACCGCCATCGGCGCCGCGGGCTTCCTGCAGCTGCGCCATCAGCAGGTGGATGGCGCCGTCTCCCGCCGCCTCGGCCTGGGCACGAAAAAGATGCAGCTGCGCCAGCTGACTATCAACCCGCGCCTGGGACACAATGCCGGCCACCAGCAACGACATGCCGGCGATGAACCACACGACAATCGCCAGCGCCACGCCGCGCTGGCGTGCCGGGAGCGCAACGCCCGACCGTCCGCGCCTCACCGCGCCACCTGCATTACCAGATCGGGCCAGTAGCGGTCGGCGGTGCGGAGTCGCAGGCGCACCCAGCCGGGGGCACCTGCCCCGTCCCAGTCGCTGCGCCACGCCTCGCCCGGCTGGCGCCGGTAGGCCACGGTGAAGGCCTGCAGGTCTGAGACTAACGTGCGCGCGGGCGCATTATTCCAGTCCTTTAGCTCGCCATACCGGTTCTGCTCCTGCCAACGCAGCACCAGCTCTTCGCCTTCAGCGGCGACGCGCACCACGTAACTGCCGCCAAAACTCTCGCCAAACAGCACCACGGCTTTCCACATGAGCGCGCTGGGGCCGACTTCGAAAATGGTTTGCTCACCGCGGCCGCCACCGAGCGTAAGGCCGCCGCTGTCGCTGCCGGTGACTGCGGCGTTGAGGGTATCGCGCAGAAACGTGCTGACCGAACGCATTTCATCCACCCGGCCGGTAAGTCGCTCAATTGCCACCTGGGTGTTGCCCAGCGTGCGCAGGCCGGTGACCGTGGCGAGCATCACCAGCGTGAGGATGGTGAGCGCCACCATCACCTCCACCAGCGTGAAGCCGCGGGAACGGCGTCGGCCTGCGGACAGGACCCGCATCAGCGCCTTACCTGATTCGGCGGCGCACCTTCGACAATGGAATTGAGGGTCACTTCCCGGGTGCGGCCACCGTCGGTCCAGCTCACGCCCACCTCAATCTCCTGCAGCAGGCCCGGCGGCAGACGCGAGTCTCTCGCCTGGGCCAGCGGGCGGGCATCCACGCGCCAGACAAAGCCGCCGGCGGTCTCGCCGCGGCGCTGCTCGCCATTCGCCGACACAACGGCGCTGTCGGCCAGCAGCGAGCGAGCGAGCTCGACCGCGTAGGCATAGCGTTCGTCCACGCGGACATTGCGGGTAGCGCCGCCGGCAGCCTGATACAGGGCGCCAAGAGCCAGGCCGAGGATGGCAATGGCGACGAGCATCTCCAGCAGGGAAAACCCATTACCGCGTCTCATGCGTCACTCGCCCCACCAGCCAGTCGACATCGATACTCACGCGACCACTGCCCGGGTTGTCGATATCCAGTCCGCCGCCGCTGGAGCCGCCCTCGGGATAAAAACGGATAACGCCGGCGTCCTGCCGGTTCACCTCGGCCGCGCCGTGCACGGTGAGGGCCAGGTCGCCCGGCATTTCGCGTACGGTATTGTTCAGGGTGAGCGTGCGGCGGCGCGGATCAATCACCACATCCTGGGCGACACCCCGGGTTACCGCCTGCTGTCGGGCGGACGACAGGAGCGTGATGGTGTCGCGCACGGCCTGCCGGGTCTGCATGCTGTCGTAAAAGCGCATCGACGCCGGCACCGCCACCGCCAGCACCAGGCCGGCGATCGCCATCACCACCATCAGCTCGACCAGCGAGAAGCCGGCCCTGCGCAGCGCGCTGCGGAACGGCTGCCCCGCGCCACTACTGCCAGTTGCCGACGTCGGCATCCTCACCCTCTCCGCCAGGCGCGCCGTCCTGACCGTAGGTGTAGATATCCACCTCGGCGCGCTCGCCCGGGTACTTGTAGTGGTAGTCGCGCTTCCACGGATCCTGCGGCACATCGGACTTCAGATAGGGGCCGTTCCAGCCCGAGGCACTGCCGGGCTTGCGCACCAGCGCGTCCAGACCTTCATCGCTGGAGGGGTAGCGACCGACATCCAGCTTGTACATCTCCAGCGACTGCTCCAGGTCGCGAATCTGGATACGCGCCGTCTTGGTCTTGGCGCCCCCCAGCTGGTTGAGCACCTGGGGGCCCACCAGGCTCATGAGCAGGCCGAGAATGGCCAGTACGACCAGCAGTTCCATGAGGGTAAAGCCGCGCTGGCGGCGCTGGCTGCCTTCGGGTCGTGACCACAAAGTGCGGGAGTGTCGTGCTTGCATGCCTGGATCCTTGATTGATTGCTTATGCAGCAGCCCGGTGGGGCGCTGCGTTATATGGGGTCAGCCTACATGGCGAGATCATTCACCGACAGAATACCCATCAGAATAGCGATAATGATGACCGCGATCACGAAGCCCATGAACAGGATCAGCACCGGCTCGAGCAGCGTCAGGCTGCGCTTGACGCCGGACTGCACGTGATCGTCGAAGACTCGCGCCAGCTCCAGCATCATGCTGTCGAGACTGCCGGATTCCTCGCCAACCCGGGTCATCTGAATCACCATGGGCGTGAACAGCCCGGTTTCGTCCAGCGCAATGGACATGCGCTTGCCCGCCTTCACCGCCGGTGGCAGCACCTGCAGGGCCTGCTTGACGGTGCGGTTGTCCACGGTGTCGATAGCAATGGAAATGGCCTGTAACAGAGACACACCGTTGCTCAGCAAGGTTCCCACGGTGCGCGCGAATTTCGCCACTTCGAATTCGAACACAATATTGCCCATGATCGGAAGCGTCAGCATGCGCTGGTGGATGGCGCGGGTACCGGCTTCGGTGCTGGCCCAGCGCCGGACGCCGATGCCGGCGCCGATGATCAGCACCAGCAGCAGCAGGCCCCAGCGCTGCACAACATCCGCGCCCGCGATCACCAAGCTGGTCAGCGGCGGCAGCGCGTCGCCCATGTCGTTGAACAGGGTTTCGAACTGGGGCACCACAAAGCCGAGCATGACCACGATGGACAGCACCGCCACCACCAGCAGAATGGCCGGGTAGATGAGCGCCGATACCACGCTGTCGCGGTTGGCCTTGGCGCTCTCGAGATAGGCAACCAGCCGGTCGAGCACCGAGCCAAGCTGGCCGCTGGCCTCACCGGAGCGCACCATGTTGATATAGAAGTTGCCGAACAGGTCGGCGTGGGGGGCAAGACCGGTACTCAGCGGCTTGCCCCCTTTCACCGCCTTCAGCAGGTCCTGCAGCAACGACTGCATGGCCGGCACCGAGGCCATGTCGATCAGCACCTTGAGGGCGCGATCCAGCGGCAGGCCGGCGCGCAGCAGCACGGCGAGTTCCGAGGTCATGGACAGGATATCCTGGCGCCCCGGCGGCTTGCCCTGGCGTTTGCTGAGCGCCGCGCCACTGCCCGCCTCCAGCTTGAGCAGGGTCAGCCCCTGAGCGCGCAGCTGGCGCTGGGCGATTTCCAGCGCGTCGGCCTCGATGGTGCCATCCAGGCTCTTGCCGTCGCGGCCGAGGGCCCGATAATAGAACTGCGCCATGTCGGGCTCCCTCAGGCCAGCGCCGACTGCGCGGTGGCCGCCACCGGCGGCTCCATGGCCTCGTCGCCGCTCTGGTCCTGGGTAACGCGCATCACCTCTTCCAGCGAGGTCTCCCCCAGCACCACCTTGCGCAGGCCGTCCTCGTACAGGGTAATCATGCCCTGGCGCCGCGCCGCGCTGTGCAGCTGGGTGGCGTCGGCGCCGCCCATAATCACCTCGTGCATATCGCTGTCGAGCAGGAACAGCTCATGGATGGCAGTACGGCCGATGTAGCCGGTCTGCAGGCAATGGTCGCAGCCCTGCGCCTGGTACACGCTGCGCTGCCCCGCCGGCAGAAAGCGCTTCAGCCCGTAGCGGGCAATGGCGGTATCGCCAAGCTCGACGGCTTCCTTGCAGCTGCTGCACAGTGTGCGCACCAGGCGCTGCGCAAGGACGCCGTTTACCGAGGACGTAATCAGGTAGCGCTCAACACCCATGTCCTCCAGCCGGGTGATGGCGCCGGCAGCGGTGTTGGTGTGCAGGGTGGACAGCACCAGGTGGCCAGTGAGCGCCGACTGCACGCCAATCTGCGCCGTCTCGGTGTCGCGCATTTCGCCGATCATGATGATGTCCGGATCCTGGCGCAGGATGGAGCGCAGCGCGCGGGCAAAGGTGAGCTCAATCTGCGCCTGCACCTGGATCTGGTTGATGCCGTTCAGCTGGTATTCCACCGGGTCTTCCACGGTGATGATCTTCAGGCGCTGGGAATCGATGGACGCCAGCGAGGCATAAAGTGTTGTCGTCTTGCCCGAACCCGTGGGACCGGTCACCAACAACACGCCGTGGGGGCGGGTGAGCAGGCCCTGGTAACGCTCCAGGGTATCGGGGGAAAAGCCCATGTCCGAGAGGCTGAGACGGATGCTCTCGCGGTCGAGCACGCGCATGACAATACTTTCGCCGTGCACGGTGGGAATGGTCGATACCCGCAGATCCAGCTCGTGGCCCTTCACCCGGGTCATGATACGACCATCCTGGGGCAGGCGGCGCTCGGCAATGTTCATGTGCGAGAGCAGCTTGATACGCGAGGCAATGGCCGGCGCCAGCGAGGGCGGCGGTGGGTCCGCATACTCCTGCAGCACGCCGTCGACGCGGTAGCGCAGGTGCAGCCCATCCTCAAAGGGCTCGACATGAATGTCCGATGCGCCCATGTCCAGCGCGCGGTGGATTACCTGGTTCACCAGACGAATGACCGGCGCCTCACTGGCCAGGTCGCGCAGGTGCTCGATGAACTCGTCATCGCTCTGCCCGGCGAACTGGTCGGCGATGTCCTCGCGCTCCTCATCGTCTTCCTGGCCGCGCAGGTAACGCTCGAGGGCGCGGGCGATGTCGGATTCCAGGCCAAGAGCGATATCCACCGGCCTGTCCAGCGCCATGGCCAGCGCTCGGGCGGCAAACCTGTCCTGGGGCACCGCCGCGGCAAAGCGCACGCCACCCTCTGTCACCGCCACCGGCACCACGGCATTGCTGGCGAGGAAATCCGCGGCCACGGCGTCGAGGTGCAGGGGCTCCTCGGGATAATCCGCGGCCGTGAGCAGCGGAATATCCAGCTGTTGGCTCAGGGCCTGAGCAAAATCCAGCTCCGACACCAGGCCGAGCTTGACCAGCACGCGGCCGAAGAGGTCGCCCATCTCGGCCTGCGCCAGCAGCGCCCGCTCGACGTCGCGCTCGGAAAGCTTGCCCTGTGCAATCAGCCATTCGCCGATTTTCTTCATGCCGGTGCCCGTGGATTGCCTGTGTCAACCGTCGCTGCGGATGTCGCCATTGCTGTTGATAGAGATAGCGCGTGTGGCGGCCCCTTTACTGTAGACGTGCGGGCCGCCAAATGATTCATTCTACGCGCTTCACTCCTTGAAGGCGTAGCCCTTGAAGTGGTCGCGCAGGTCCACCTTCTGGATCTTGCCGGTGGCGCCGTGGGGCAGCTCATCGATGAACTCCACCGCATCCGGCGTCCACCATTTGGCAATCTTGCCGTCGAACCAGGCCAGCATTTCCTCCGCGGTCAGGTCGGCGCCCTCCTGCGCCTTTACCACGACCAGCAGCGGTCGCTCGGACCACTTGGGGTGGTAGCGGCCGATTACCGCCGCCTCGGCGACCTTCGGGTGATCGGTGGCCACGTTCTCGATCTCGATGGAGGAAATCCACTCGCCGCCAGACTTGATGACGTCCTTGGTGCGATCGGTAATCGCCATGTAGCCCGTCGGGTCGATGGTGGCGACATCGCCGGTCTCGAACCAGCCGTCGGCGGTGTGAGCATCGGTGCGGTCGAGCTTGAAGTAGCCCGAGCAGATCCACGGCCCGCGCACCATCAGCGAACCATAGGCTTCGCCGTCCCAGGGCAGCGCCTTGCCGTCGTCGTCGATGATCTTCATTTCCACCCCGAAGATGGGCTTGCCGGCTTTCTGTCGCAGCTTTGCGAAAGACTCGGGCGAGTACTGCTCGCGCTCGTGGTAGCTGGCGTTGGCGCTGCCGAGCGGGCTCATCTCTGTCATGCCCCAGCCAACGCGGGTCTCCACGCCGTGCTTGTCGAAAGCCTCCATGATGGACAGCGGGCAGGCCGCGCCGCCGACAATGATCTGCTTCAGCGAGTCGACGCTCGTGCCGGACTGCTTCAGGTAGTTGAGCAGGTTCAGCCAAACCGTGGGCACGCCCGCGGAGCGCGTGACCTGCTCCTCGTTAATCAGGTTTGCCAGCGTCTCGCCATCGCCCATTCTGTTGCCCGGGAAGACGATTTTCGCGCCGACCATGGGTGCACCGTAGGGCGTGCCCCAGGCATTGACGTGGAACATGGGCACAATGGGCAGCACCGAGTCGTGGTGGGCCAGCCCCAGCGCATCCGGCATGAGGGTGGCGTAGGCGTGCAGCAGGGTGGAGCGATGGGAGTACAGCACGCCCTTGGGATTGCCGGTGGTGCCCGAGGTATAGCACAGCGCGCAGGCCTGGTTCTCATCGATTTCCGGCCAGTCGATGTCGTCGGAGTGGCTGTGCACCAGGCGCTCGTAACACAGCACGTTGGGGAGCTTGGTCTCGGGCATGTGTTCTTCGCTGGTCAGGACCACCCAGTGCTCAATGCCCGGGCACTTATCGGCTATCGCCTCGACCAGCGGCATGAAGTCGGGATCGACGAACAGCACTTTGTCCTCGGCGTGATTGATGATGTAGACAATCTGCTCTGGGAACAGCCGCGGGTTGATGGTGTGGCAGACAAAACCACTGCAGGCCGAGGCGTAATACACCTCGAAATGGCGGTAGTCGTTCCAGGCGAGCGTCGCCACGCTGTTGCCGGATTCCAGCGGCCAGGCGCCGAGTGCGTTGGCCAGCTGACGGGTGCGCCGAAAGGCATCGCGATAGGTATAGCGGTGGCGCGGATTGTCGCGGGTAACCGAGACGATCTCGCTGTCACCGTGCACGCTGTCGGCGTGCTTCATGATTGACGTGATCGTCAGGGGAAAATCCATCATCAGGCCGTTCATGTATCGCTCCTTTGTTAGCGGTATTCGCAGAGGTCTGCGCCTTGTTCCCTTTACGTTGCTTTACGCTCGTCGGTTTGTCGATGGATACGCGCGCAGCGTCAGGCCGCAGGGCACCTGGGCGCCTCAGGCAGTCGCCTCCCAGATGCGTCCGTCATCGCTAGCTGTCGCCCGCCGCTCCGCCGCCAGCTTGATCAGGTGCGCCATCATGGACAGCTGCGCCCAGGGATGCAGCGCCGGATCGACATCGTCGTAGACCACTTTGACCAGCGCATCGACATCGCAGCGTCCGAGCTTTCTCAGGCCGGCCAGCACCCGCGACTCGCGCATCTGGCGGTGGCGCACCAGCCGCGCGATCTCGCGCTCGCTGTCCTCGATCACGCTGCCATGCCCGGGGGCAATCCGCGCCACGGGATAATGCAGCAGCCGCTGCAGCGAGTCGATGTAGGCTGCCATATCACCACCCGGTGGAATGATAACCACCGTTGAGCCCTGCATAATGTGATCGCCCGCAAACAGCACGCCCTCGGACTCCAGCAGAAAACAGTAGTGATTGCTGACATGGCCCGGCGTGTGGATGGCCAGCAGCGACAGCTCGCCGGTCTGCAGGCGGTGTTCGTGGGTGAGCACGGTGGTGGGCCTGAAAGTGTCGTCCTGGTGGCTGTCATTTGCGGGCAGCGCGCCATACACCGGCGCCCCCGTGGCCTGCGCCACCGCCTGCCACGCCGGGGAATGATCCGGATGGGTGTGGGTACAGGCAATGGCGCTGATCCTGCCGTTGCCGGCAGCCAGAATGGCGTCGATATGTGCCGGCAGCGCCGGACCCGGATCAACGACCACCACCTCGTCGTGGCCCAGCAGATAGGTATTGGTGCCAGGACCGGTCATCGGTCCGGGGTTAGGCGCTACCAGGCGGCGCACCAGCGGGGTGATCTGCTCAGGAATACCCGGCTCCAGCATAAACCTGCTTCCTAGACGAGTTGCGGTATCGGCACGACCGGGTCGACATCGGCATCGTAGTCGACCCCGGGCACCTCGAAGCCGAACAGCTGCAGAAACTCCCTGCGGTAGCCGGCAAAATCCGACAGCTCGTGCAGATTCTCGGTAGACACCTGCTGCCAGAGCGCGGCCACCTCAGCCTGCACGGCAGGGTCCAACTCCTTGCCGTCCATGCGCAGACGTCCGTCGCTATCCAGTACCGGCTCATCGCCATACAGGGCCTGCCGGAACAGTCCGTCGATCTGCTCGATGCAGCCCTCGTGGACAGCGCGCTCTTTCATGACCTTGAACAGCAGGGCCAGATAGATGGGCATGGCAGGGATGGCCGCACTGGCCTGGGTGACTACCGCCTTGAGCACAGACACCCTGGCATCGCCACCTTTCTTCGACAGGCGCTCGCGCAGGGCGAGCACGCGTCGGTCGAGATCCTTCTTGGCCGCACCGATGGTGCCGTGCCAGTAGATGTCCCAGGTAATCTGCTCACCAATGTAGGTATAGGCCGTCGTCTTGCAGCCCTCCGCCAGCACACCGGCCTCGTCGAGCGCCTCAATCCAGAACTGCCAGTCCTCGCCGCCCATCACCGCGACCGTGTTGTCGATCTCTTCCTGAGTGGCCGCCTCCAGGTGGTAGTCCTGAATGGCCTCCTTGTCCGTGTTCACGCCCTTCTGCACCGTGTCCTTGCCGATGGGCTTGAGGGTGGACGTATGCACAACGCCCGTCCGGGGATGCTGACGCCGCGGCGAAGCCAGGCTGTAGACCACGAGATCGACCTGGCCCATGTGTGACTTGATCTCCTCGATCGCCCGGGCCTTGATCTCGTCACTGAAGGCATCGCCGTTGATACTGCGCGCATAGAGGCCGGCCGCCTCGGCCTCGGCGTGGAAGGCCGCGCTGTTGTACCAGCCCGCTGATCCCGGCTTGCGCTCGCTGCCTTCTTTTTCAAAAAAGATGCCCAGGGTGTCGGCGCCGCCGCCGAATGCCGCGGTAATGCGTGAAGCCAGGCCGTAGCCGGTGGACGCACCGATCACCAGCACGCGCTTTGGCGCATTGGGAATAGGCCCCTGCGCCACAACGTGGGCAATCTGCGCCTTGACGTTGGCGGCACAGCCAACGGGGTGCGTGGTGATGCACAGGAAACCGCGAACGCGGGGTTTTATTACCATGGTGTATGTTCCTGCCGGGTCAAAAAAACAGGACTGGATTCTATCACAGCCTCGCGGGCTCAGGTCCCGGCCGCGTCGGGCCGTGCAGGTCGCCCGCGACGGAGCGGATACGCCGACAAGCATCGAGCTGGTACAGAACATCCACTCTGGCAGGCAGGGTCGCAAGGCAGTGGCGCGTGAGTCGCTCGTAATGCTGGATGAACCTGGCGAGTTCTGGTTCTGACATAACGCCTGCGCCTTTATCGGAGCCCTCGCCCGCCAGAGCACGCTTGCGCTCCTGCTCGAGGCGCCAGCGGTAGACGCAATCCATGCCCGGCGCACGCAGCATGACCCACAGGTCGATCTGCCGGTAGAGCGGGAGGAAATCCGCGGCCAGGACCGCGTTGATGCGGCGCCGCCAGCTGCCGTCCGGGTCGTCGGCGGCTTCCAGCGCATTCAGCGGCGGCTCGATCACGCTGACGGGCAATGCGCCGAGGCACCAGCCTTCCAGCAGGATAATATCCACGGGCTGACTTATCCGGTCCCACTGCGCAATCGGCGCGCGATCGTCCGCCGCCTTGTCGAATCGGGGAATGGCAACGCTGCCGCCAC
>CAZTJR010000035.1:15918-17339 GCA_964613795.1 uncultured Alteromonadaceae bacterium
GGCGCGCGATCGTCCGCCGCCTTGTCGAATCGGGGAATGGCAACGCTGCCGCCACAGCTGGCATCCTCACTGCCACCGTGCGCAGGCGCAGTGCCAGGGGATCAAACCAGTGGCCCGCGCTTTCAATATAGGCCGCGGGAAGCTGCTGGCGCTGCAGAAAGTCGCGCTGCCAGGGCGCGATCGACGTATCGACGGCGGATTGCTCAGCCATCGACAGCCGCGCGCGACGCCGGCAGGGCCATTACATCACCAGGCGACGGATATCGCTGATCAGCGCGGTGAGCGTGGTCATGAAGCGACCGGCGTCGCCGCCGTTGATCACGCGGTGATCGTAGGACAGCGTCAGCGGCAGCAGCGTGCGTGGCTGGAAGGCCTCGCCGTCCCAGACCGGCTTCACCGCCGCACGACTGACGCCGAGTATGCCCACCTCCGGCGCATTGATAATCGGCGTGAAGCCGTTGCCACCGATGCCGCCCAGACTGGAAACGGTAAAGCAGCCACCGCGCATCTCGTCCGGCTTGAGCTTGCGCTCGCGGGCCTTCTCGGCCAGCGTCAGAATTTCCGCGGCCAGCTCCCAGAGCGACTTCCGGTCGACATCGCGGATCACCGGGACCATCAGGCCGGCCGGAGTATCCACCGCCATACCGATGTGGACATACTTTTTGTAGGCCAGGCTGTTGCCGCCATCGGTGAGCGACGCATTGAATTTCGGGTGTTCCCGCAGAGCAACCGCGCAGGCCTTGATCAGGAAGGGCATCGGCGTGAGCCGTGTGCCGCGCTCTTCGGCCTCGGCCTTCAGGGACTTGCGGAAAGCCTCCAGCTCGGTGATGTCCGCATCGTCGAAGTGCGTAACGTGCGGCAGGTTGAGCCAGCTGCGCTGCATATTGACTGCAGTGAGCAGGTCGAGCTTGCCACGCTTCTCGATCTCCACCTCGCCGAAGGCAGAGAAATCCACGTCGGGAATGGGTGGAATACCGGCGCCGTCAGTCGCTGCCGGCAGGGCCCCGGCCTGGCTTTTGCGGGCTTTCTGCGCGTAGGCGTGCAGGTCTTCCTTGAGCACGCGCCCACGCGGACCAGAGCCGCTGACCCTGCCCAGCGGGATGGCGAACTCCCGAGCCAGCTTGCGCACTGCGGGGCCGGCGTAGACATTGGCACCGGCCTCATCTGCCTTGCCCGCCTCGGCGACGGCGCCGCTGTCTGCTGCCGGGCGCTCCGCCGCTGGCGTTTTTTCCGCGGCGCCGCCGTCCGCGTCCGGGTCTGCAGCCGCGGCCTTCGTTTTTCCGCCATCAGCCGATGCTGCCTTGTCCTGCGCCGACGACTCGTCTGCCGATCCCGATTCCGCGGCCTTGCCCGCCGCAGCACCGGCGTCCTGCGCCGAAGAGTCTGCAGCGGCCACCTCGATGACCGCGACATCGTCGCCC
>CAZTJR010000035.1:17439-32142 GCA_964613795.1 uncultured Alteromonadaceae bacterium
GTCCTGCGCCGAAGAGTCTGCAGCGGCCACCTCGATGACCGCGACATCGTCGCCCTCGGAGAGCTGATCGCCCTCCTTGACCAGCAATTCGACCACCTTACCGGCCACACTTGCCGGGACTTCCATGGATGCCTTGTCCGACTCGAGCACCACGAGACCGGCGTCGATGTCGATGGTATCGCCCTCGGCCACCAGCAGCTCGACCACCTCTGCCGCGTCGGCACCGCCGATGTCCGGCACGCGCATGGTCTGTCGCTCGCCGGTTCCGGCGTCGGCGTGGGCATCGGCATCGTCCGCAGCGCCGCCATCGTTATCGGCGCTGGCCGTATTCTCCGCGCTGTCTGCCTGTGACGCGCCGGCAGCGTCGGTCGCGTCCGATGACGCGTCCGCATCGGCTGAAGATGATTCGGCATCCTCCTTGGTGGAAACGTCTGCCGCCTCATCACCGGCATCTGCATCCGCGGTCTCGATCAGCGCAATCGCGTCGCCCTCGGCGAGCTCGTCGCCTTCCTTGACGAGCACCTCGAGCACCTCGCCCGCTGCAGTGGAGGGAATCTCCATGGATGCCTTGTCCGACTCCAGCACGATGAGTCCATCATCGATCGCGATGGTGTCGCCCGCGGCGACCAGCAATTCGACGACTTCCGCCGCTTCTGCGCCGCCGATGTCCGGTACCAGTACTTTCTCTTTTGCCACCTGTCAGTCCTCGTTATCGTCTGCGTTGCGCCCGCGGTGCGATCACGCGGGGCGGGAGTCTCATGCCAGCATCGGATCGATCTTGTCCGGATCAATGCCCAGATTGCGGCGCGCCGCTATCAGTACATCGCGCTCGATGCTGCCCTCCTCCACCAACGCCGACAGCGCGGCCAGAACGACAAATTCGCGGCTGACCTCAAAGAATCCCCGCAGTTTGGCGCGGGTATCGCTGCGCCCGAAACCGTCCGTACCCAGCACCACAAAGCGACCGGGGATAAATGCCCGCAGCTGCTCTGAATAGGCCGCAATGTAGTCGGTTGCCATAACACAGGGGCCCCGGGCATCGGCCAGCAGACCCGTGACATAGGGCACCTTCGGCTCCTCTTCCGGGTGCAGCAGATTCCAGCGCCGCACCGAGCGACCTTCGCGGAACAGTTCGTTCACGCTGGTGACGCTCCAGACATCGGCGCTGACATCGTAGTCGCGAGACAGGATCTCGGCGGCGGCCTCCACTTCCCGCAGAATGCTGCCCGAGCCCATCAGCTGCACAGCCGCGCCCTCGTTGCGCGTCGACTGGCGCAGACTGTACATGCCGCGCACGATGCCTTCCTCAACACCTTTGGGCATTTCCGGCTGCGGGTAGTTCTCGTTCATGGTGGTGATGTAGTAGAACTTGTTCTCGCACTCCAAGAACATGCGCCGCAGGCCATCCTGAATGATTACCGCCAGCTCATAGGCATAGGTCGGGTCGTAGCTGATGCAGTTGGGCACGGTGCTGGCGAGCAGGTGGCTATGACCATCCTGGTGCTGCAGCCCCTCACCGTTCAGCGTTGTGCGCCCCGACGTCGCCCCGATCAGGAAGCCACGCGCCTGACTGTCGCCCGCAGCCCAGGCGAGGTCGCCGATACGCTGGAAACCGAACATGGAATAGAAAATGTAGAAAGGCACCATGGGGTAACTGCTGGTACTGTAAGAGGTGGCCGCCGCCAGCCAGGCCGAGAATGCGCCGGCCTCGTTGATGCCCTCCTGCAGAATCTGCCCCTTGATGTCTTCCTTGTAGAACATGATCTGGCCGGCATCCTGCGGCGTGTAGCGCTGGCCAACCGAGGAATAAATGCCGAGCTGGCGGAACATGCCCTCCATGCCGAAGGTGCGCGCCTCGTCGGGCACAATGGGCACTACACGCTCTCCGATGGCCTTGTCTTTGGTCAGCGTGGACAGCAGCCGGACAAAGCCCATGGTGGTGGACGCCGCACGCTCACCGCTGCCCTTGAGCTGGGCCTTGAAAGCTTCAAGTTCAGGCACATCCAGCGGATTGTCGGCGTGGCGACGCGCGGGGATAAAGCCGCCCAGCGCCTCGCGACGCTCGCGCAGATACTTCATTTCCGGGGCATCCGGCGCCGGCCGGTAGTACGGCACGCTGGCCAGCTCGGAATCGCTGATCGGGATGGCGAAGCGATCGCGGAAGGCCTTGAGGCTGTCCAGATCGAGCTTCTTCAGGGAGTGGGTCTCGTTGTTTGCCTCGCCGGATTCGCCCGTGCCATAGCCCTTCACGGTGAGCGCCAGCACCACGGTTGGCCGCTCGTATTGCGAGGCCGCCTCGGCGTAGGCCGCATACACCTTGTAGGGGTCGTGGCCACCGCGATTCAGGTACATGATGTCGTCGTCCGACAGGTCAGACACCATCTCCAGCAGCTCGGGGTATTTGCCGAAGAAGTGCTCCCGGGTATAGGCACCGCCGTTGTATTTGTAGTTCTGCAGCTCGCCGTCGCAGACCTCGTCCATGCGCTTCTGCAGCAGGCCCTTTTCATCGCGCTCCAGCAGCGGGTCCCACTTGCGGCCCCAGACAACCTTGAGCACATCCCAGCCGGCTCCACGGAACACGCCCTCGAGCTCCTGCATGATTTTGCCGTTGCCGCGCACCGGCCCGTCCAGGCGCTGCAGGTTGCAGTTGACAACAAATATGAGGTTACCGAGCTTTTCGCGTCCCGCCAGGGAGATGGCACCCAGCGACTCCGGTTCGTCGCACTCACCGTCGCCCATGAAGCACCACACGTTGCGGTCAGCGTGATCGACCAGACCGCGATCGGTCTGATACTTCATGACGCGCGCCTGATAAATGGCCTGGATCGGCCCAAGGCCCATTGAGACCGTGGGGAACTGCCAGTAGTCCGGCATCAGCCAGGGGTGCGGGTAGGATGACAGGCCGTTGCCGTCGACTTCACGACGGAAATTGTCCAGCTGCTCCTCGGTCAGCCGGCCCTCGAGGTAGGAGCGGGCGTACATGCCCGGCGCGCTGTGGCCCTGGTAGAAGACCAGGTCACCGGGGTGATCGCCGTCACTGCCGCGGAAGAAGTAGTTGCAGCCGACATCGTACAGCGTTGCGCTCGAGGAGAAGCTGGAAATATGGCCGCCCAGCCCCTCGTCGTTGTCGTTGGCGCGCATGACCATGGCCAGGGCATTCCAGCGTACCAGTGAGCGGATGCGGCGCTCCATGAACAGATCGCCCGGCATCTGCTTCTGCTCGGCGGGGGAAATGGTATTGCGGAACGGGGTAGTGATGGCAGCGGGCAGCCGGATGCCATCGGCAAAGGCCCGCTTGGTCAGCTCGTCCATCAGGTAGGTGGCGCGCTCTTCGCCAGCGTTCTTGACCACGGCGTCGAGTGCATCCAGCCACTCGCGGGTTTCCTGGGGATCGTTGTCTTCAATCATGAGGTCATCCGGCTCCAGCGGTGATTCGCCCCACTTATCATTCTATAGTGGAACTATTATCGGTGCGCGGTGTCGTCACGCGAACTCCGCCGCGTGACGACACCACAGTAATCCCGACATCGTACACCAAAAAGCACCCGACCGACAGATCAGTTCCTTTAAGGAACCTTATAGGATCATTCGATCGTATAGACCTCGTGGTCGGCCTTTATGGCGTCAGCGGCGCCCAATTCACGCGCCCGCCCGTCGGGGATATCGCCCTGCTCTCCCGGCGCCACCACCAATAGGGAGCGTCGGGTCTTGAGAAAGTGCTCGCGGTAGTAATCCAGCCATTCTTGCCGCGACATTCTCTCAACCGCCTCCGCCAGGCGCTGGCGCCGGTCAAACGCGAACTGTTTGCGGGCGATGGACTGCCAGTAGTATTCCGCACGCTCCAGCAGGTTCTTGTCCGGCTCCATGATGTCATTCACCAGGGCCTGGCGGTGCCGCAGGAAGGCTGGCTCGTCCACATCCTCCGGCAGCTTCTGCATAAACGCCTGCATGGCGTCGGCCACGTGCGCCGACGAATGCCCTGGCGCCTGCACCAGCATTACCAGCCCAGGGACGTCGTGCTGCGGCCAGGAGAACGCACTGACCACATAGCCCAGCTGCTGCTCGGTTCGCAGCTGCTGAAAGAAGCCGGAACGCATGGTCTGCGCCGTCAACGAGGCTGCAGCTCGGTCTGTCACGGCGTCGCCGGCACCCTGCAGATACCACGCAACCACGGCATCGGCATGGGGCACATCGGTAACGAAGCGGATCGATTCGTCCGCCGCGAGCTTGAGCACGCGCAGCGGGGGCAGCGCCGGTGCGTCGCCATCGGGCAGCTGTCCCGCCAGCAGATCGGACAGCTCACCGACGGCAGACGCGGGGTAATTGCCATACAGCAGCGCTTCGGCCTGTGCCTCGCGCCAGAACCTGTCCGCATAGGCCATGAGGCCCTTCAGGTCGAGCGCCTTGAGCTCATGGATGAGCGCCGCCTCCCCATATTCGCCGTACTGCAGCGCTTCACGCAGATCATCCAGCACCTGGCTCGACGGGCGCTTGGCAACCGCATTCTCCAGCGAGCGCACCAGATCGGCGCGCACGTTGTCAAAGCGGTCCTGCGTGAATGCCGGCTCCGCGATAACGCCCAGCAGCCGCTTCAGCAGAGTCAGCTGTTTGTCGTTGTAGCCGCTGATACGCATGCTGATGCCCTGGGCATGCTTGTAAATTGAGAAGTTCAGCCCTGCCAGAGTCGCCGGGTAGGTGAAGGTATTGACACGATCACTGAGCAGGTTGGTATATAGCACCGCCGCTGCCGTCTGCGCTGCGGACTCGCCCACGGCGGGTGAGCGGAAGTTGATGTACAGGGCGCCGCGCGGCACGCGGAACTCCTCGGACTGACGGTACCAGATGCGCTGGCGCCCCGCCTCGTGTCGCACCGCCGGCAGCTCGGGGTTCTCCTCCGACACGGGCAGCAGGGCGACATCCTCGGCGATAAACGCGTTCGGATCCGGCAGACGCAACTCGTCGGGCCGCTTATCCGCCACCCAGCCGGCGATGGCCTCTTCGGTCGCTGTTTTCACGCTGTAGGGCACGTCGTATTTTTCCGAGCGACGGTCCGTCGGCACGCCCGGCGCCGTCAGCACAACCTGCGCCTGCTCCGGCCTCAGCGCGGCGAGCGCCTCACTGATAAGATCGGGCCGATAGTCCTGCATCAGGTAAGGTCCGACGAGGACATCCTGCGGCGCATAGTCATGCATGCCGCTAGACAGCGAGCTCACGTAGCCGATGGGCGCGCCCTGCTCGCGAAAGCGGAAAGACAGCGCGGCCAGCTGCGCCTGCTCCTCGAACAGCCACTGCCTGGGCCCCTCCTCGCGCAACAGATCAAAGTAGGCGAACAGGATCTGCAGAACACGCTCGTACTCGTCCACGCCCTTGTCCGTCAGGGACACAGACACGCTGAATAAAGAGCCGCCGCGCCAGTCCAGCCCCCCACCGGCGCCGAGCCCGTCAGCGAGACCCTCTTTCTTGAGCAGCGCCAGCACGCTGCCCTCTCCCTCGTGGCCAATGAGGTTGCCGAGGTAGGACACGGGCTTGCTGGTGTACTCGTATCGGTACTCGGGGAGAGTGAAACTCACCTGCAGCTGGCGCGAGACTGCCTGTGGCTGCACCGTGACCAGCATGGGCAGTTCACGCGGATCAAACAGCGGTGCAGCGATGCGCTCCGGCGTGTAATTGTGGTTGGGAATCTGCGCGAAACGCTTCGCGACCATGGCTTCAAGCTCGTCCAGCGGCTCGGCGCCCATCACCACCAGTCGCATCACGTTGGCGGAGTAGTGCTTGCGGTAAAAGGCGATCAGGTCATCGCGGATGCTGGCACCCGGCCGATCAGCCAGTGTCTCGAGGCTGCCCACCGAAAACTGGCTGAAGGGGTGTCTCGGGTTCATTACCTCCTGCAGCACGTCCAGGCCGCGACGGCCGTCGCTCTTCAGGCCCATCTGGTACTCCGCCTCAACGGCATTCTTCTCCCGGTCAACGTACACCGCGTCAAAATTCGGGGCGACAAAGAACTGGGCGAAGCGATCCAGCGCCTCATCGAGGTGCGCGGCATCGATATCAAAGAAGTAATTGGTGTGTTCGAGGCTGGTGTAGGCATTGCGCGACCCGCCGTGCTCGGTGATGTAGCGCTCGTACTCCGCCGCATCGGGGTATTTTTCAGTCCCCAGGAACAGCATGTGCTCAAGGAAATGCGCCAGACCCTCGCGATCGCGCGGATTGTCGCCACTACCCACCATCACATCGAGCGATGCCGCCGCCTTCTGCGTATCGGGATCCGACACCAGCAGGGCCTGCAGGCCGTTATCCAGCGTCACCAGGCGGTAGGCATAGTCATCGTTTGGACTCTGCGCGGGCCGGGTGACCGATTCGACAGGGTCTGCGGCGAGGGAGACCGTGGCGGCAAGTGCGGTGACTGCCAGGGCAAACACATAACGCAACCAGGCGCCGGGCAGGCGCACGGATGGATCAGACATCGTTTTACTCTCCGGTTTTGACGTTGACGTCGGCAGGCGCGTCGTCGAGGCGCGTCGGCCAGGCGTTGATCACGGCCTTGATCAGGGTGGCGAGCGGAATGGCAAAAAACACGCCCCATAGCCCCCATATACCGCCGAAAAAGAGCACGGCGACAATAATCGCGACAGGATGAAGGTTAACAGCTTCTGAAAACAACAGAGGCACCAACACATTGCCGTCCAGGATCTGGATAAGCATGTAGACCGCAAGGACGTAATAAAATTCGCTGGACAGTCCCCACTGAAACAAGGCCACGGCGAGGATGGGCAGGGTGACCAGCAGCGCCCCAATGTAGGGAATGATCACGGAAAGCCCGACCATCAACGCCAGCAGGGCCGCATAGGCCAGGTGCAGCCAGGTAAATGACACATAGGTGACGGCACCGACAATCACCACCTCCACCACCTTGCCGCGCGCATAGTTGGCAAACTGCTGATTCATTTCCTCCCAGATGCGTGTCAGCAGCGGCCGCCTGGACGGCAGAAAGCTGCTCACCCAGCGCATTACCTGATGCCGGTCCTTGAGAAAGAAAAACACCATGATGGGGATCAAGACCAGGTAGATCACGACCGTGAGGAAGCCGGGAATGCCCGCCAGCGTGCGCGTGACCAGACGCTGTCCGTAGGTGGCTATCTCCACCTGCGCCGCGGCAACCACCTGGTTGATCTGCTCCTGGTTGAACAGCTCGGGATACTTGCTGGGGAGCACGGCGAGCATCTGTCGCCCCCCTTCCAGCATGCGCGGCAACTCGCCGGCAAGGGACACCAGCTGGCGCCATACCAGCGGCAACAGACCGAGCAACACCCCGAAAAAGGCGCCGACGAACACCAGAAAAGAAAACGTGAAGCCCAGCCATTGCGGCAGACCCAGACGGGTCATGAGGTTGGCCACACCCTGCACCAGATAGGCCAGAACGATGGCGGCAAACAGGGGGGCGAGAATGTCACCAACCGTGATGAGCAGCACCAGGGCTGTGATGAGCAGTACAAGCAGCAGAATGGACTCCTCCTCCTGCAAATACCGGCGATACCACTTGTTGAACACTTCAAACATGTCTGGAGAATCCCGAGGCTCGATGTGCGAGCGGTGAAGACAAGATTACGACTTGCGCAGGATGAGGGTGTAGACGTCCCCGTCCTGTTCACTGGCGAGCAGGGCATGCCCACTCTGCTCGCTGAAAACGGCAAAGTCACGCGCTGAGCCGGCATCTGTCGACAGCACTCTGAGCACCTCGCCAGACTGCATGCCGTTGAGGGCCCGCTTCGCCTTCAACAGCGGCATAGGGCAGCGCAGGCCCTTTGCATCTACTTCTGTGTCGACCATTTCCGTCATTGCTACGTATCCTCAAGGGCAGCTACAACCGCCAGTTGCGTTACCATAGAATACGCCAACCCACTCAGGCAGACCAACGAGCAAGACGTGTTTTCATCGCCAGCCAACAATCTGCAGGGAAAGATCGGCCGCCTGGTAGCGACGGTTTTACTGTGTTTTTCACTCGCAGTGCCGGCCCACGCCTACCAGGATCTGAAGCTGCCAAACCTTGGCGACGCCAGCACCAGCCTGTTCTCTGCAGAGTACGAATACCAGCTCGGTCGGGCCTGGCTGCAGATTTTTCGTGGCCAGGTGCCGCTGGTCAATGATCCCCTGCTCTTCAGCTACCTTGAGGACCTGGTCTTCCGGCTCGTCAATCACAGCGAGCTGAAGGACCGGCGCGTCGACATCGTGGTCGTTGACAACCCGACCATCAATGCCTTCGCCGTGCCCGGCGGCGTGATTGGCATTCACAACGGGCTGCTGATGCACGCCCAGTCCGAGGATGAGCTGGCAACCGTTATCGCGCACGAGATTGCCCACCTGAGCCAACGCCATTTCTCGCGGCGAGTAGAGTTTCAGAAGCAGCAGCAACCACTCACCCTGGCCTCCATGCTGGCAGGCTTCGTGCTCATGGCCACGGTTGGCGGCGACGTTGGCATGGCCGCCCTGTCGGCGGCCCAGGCCGCAGCCCAGGATTCGGCGCTTCGCTACAGCCGCAGCAATGAGGCAGAAGCGGACCGCATCGGCATGCAGACCCTGGTCAAGGCCGGAATGGACCCGCATGCGGCACCGAGCATGTTTGAACGCATGCTGCAAATTTCCCGCTACGCCATTGGCAATCGCGTGCCGGAATTCCTGCGCACCCACCCGCTGTCGGAGAACCGCATTGCGGATACCCGCAACCGCGCCCGGCAGTACCCCAAACGCATTCAACAGGTCGATCTTACCTACCAGCTGATGCGCGCACGGGTGCTGAACCAGCTCTCTGATACCCCGGAGCAGGCTATCGCCAGATTCCGCACCGATCTGGAGGGGTCGCCGCGCTCTCCCGAGGCCTCTCGCTATGGACTGGTGGTAGCACTCACCAACGCCGGTCGAACCGATGAAGCCGCCCTGATGCTGGATCCCCTGTGGTCGCGCGACCGCGATCGACTGGAATACATCATTGCCGACAGCGAAATCGATATTGCCCGCAATGCCCCGGAACAGGCAGCGCAAAAACTCAAGCGTCACCTGCTCAATTCACCCGGTAACCACGCGCTGGTCATGACTTATGCCCGGGCGCTGATGAGTGCCGGGGAACCGCATGTGGCCGAGGCAGTGCTTGTCGAGCAATCGAAGCGTCGCCCCAACGACCCACACCTGTGGTATCTGCTTGCGGAAGTCCAGGGCCTTGCCGGCAATATTACAGGCCTGCATCAGTCCCGCGCCGAGTATTTCATACTCAACGGCATTCTCGATGAAGCGGAAAAACAGCTGCGCTATGCGCTGCGCACCGCCGAAGACAATTACACGGTGAGTGCCCGGATCAACCAGCGCTTGCGCGACGTGTCGGATATGCGGGAGCGACTCGACTCCTGAGCTGAGTCTGCGTCAACAGAGTGCACGCATGTCAGACGCCGGCATACGCCACTCAATAGCGATTGCCCGCCGCAAAATCCAGCATCCGCCGCAGTGGGCGCATGGCCTTTTCGGCAATCACGGGATCGACCACGATCTCGTTATCGCTGCGCTCAAATACCGTAGCCAGGTTGTCCAGCGCGTTCATCGCCATCCACGGGCAGTGGGCGCAGCTGCGGCAGGTCGCGCCCTTGCCCCCGGTGGGGGCAATGATGAATTCCTTGTCCGGTGCCTGCTGCTGCAGTTTGTAGAAAATTCCCTGGTCTGTGGCAATAATGAAACGCGGATTGTCCATTTCCCGCGCCGCATTAATGATCTGCGTTGTGGAGCCGACAACGTCTGCCTGCGCGATAACGGCAGCGGGCGATTCAGGATGGACCAGCACCGCGGCGTCGGGATACACCTTCTTCATATCTGCCAGGCCGCGCGACTTGAACTCCTCGTGCACAATGCAAGCACCTTCCCACATGACCATGTCGGCCCCGGTTTCGCGCTGCACATAGTCACCCAGATGACGATCGGGTGCCCACAGAATCTTGCGACCGCGCTCCGACAGGTACTCGGCAACCTGAAGCGCAATGCTGGACGTAACCACCCAGTCGGCCCGCGCCTTCACCGCTGCCGAGGTATTGGCATAGACCACCACCTCGCGATCCGGGTGCGCGTCGCAGAACGCGGCGAACTCGTCCGCCGGACACCCGATGTCCAGCGAGCAGGTAGCTTCGAGCGTCGGCATCAGAACCCGCTTCTCGGGCGTGAGTATCTTTGCCGTTTCACCCATGAAGCGCACCCCGGCAACGATAAGCGTCTGGGCCGGATGGTCGTGGCCAAAACGCGCCATCTCCAGGGAATCGGCAACACATCCGCCGGTTTCCTCGGCTAGCGCCTGAATTTGCGGAGACGTGTAATAATGCGCCACGATAACAGCATTGTGCTGCTTCAACAGACCCGATATGCGCTCCTTGAGTGCCCGCTCCTGATCGGGCGACAACGATTGCCGCTCTGCCGCATCCAGATGCTGCTGCACCTCGAGGCGAATCGTTTCCAGTTTTTCCGTTGCCAGGCTCATGGTCAATTGCCAAACACTCTTTTAGGCAGGGCGAATCATTTTAACACAAGCCAATCCCGCCCCCAATCTGCTTTATATTCAACGCGCTAGGCACATTCGGGCAAGAGTGTTAGCCTTTTGTCTTTGCCAATGTTAACCACTGCGAGTCTCATGCAAACAGCTTCAGGCGCTGCCGATCAACACCCCAAGGTGCTCGTCAGCGATGACGACATGAATGTCAGGTTGTTGACGCGGCAATGCCTCGAGGCGGAAGGCATGGTCGTCGTGGAGGCCGCAGACGGACATCAGGCTCTCGAGGTGTTTATCCGGGAACGTCCTGACCTCGTGTTTCTCGACGTGGAAATGCCCGGCATGACAGGTCTTGAGGTCTGTCGCCGCATACGCGATATGCCACAGGGCGCAAACATTCCCATCATGATCGTGACCGGATCAGACGATCGCAAATCCATAGATGAAGGCTTTGAAGCCGGCGCAACGCAGTACAAGACCAAGCCGGTGAACTGGTCTCTCCTCGGTCGCGACGTTCAGTATATGCTGCGCGCCAGCAATGCCTTCAATAGCCTGAAGCGGCAGGAAGACCGACTGCGTTACCTCGCCTACTACGACCCACTGACCAATCTGCCCAATCGGCGCAGCTTCAACGAACAGCTCAATCGTATACTCAAGCGCTCCCAGCGCACTGAGACATCGGCGGCGCTGCTGTTCATAGACCTGGATAATTTCAAGCGCATCAACGATTCCATTGGCCATGGACGCGGCGACCGGCTGCTGGTCGAGATTGCCAAGCGTCTGTCAAACGAGCTGCGCGAAGACGATGCCATCAACTATTTTTCCGACCCTCTCGGCAGCGACATCGAGGCGACGGACGGCAATACCGAGATTGCGCGCCTTGGTGGCGATGAATTTACCGTGGTGCTTTCCGACGTTAGGGGAACCCGAGAGGTCGAGGTAGTTGCGGCGCGAATCATTGCCAGTCTCTCAGAACCGATTGCCCTGCACTCGCACAACCCCGTTGTCACGCCGAGTATCGGCATTGCCCTTTACCCCCAGGACGGCACCGACGCTGATAGCCTGGTGCGCAACGCAGACACCGCCATGTATGCCGCAAAAGCCGACGGGCGCTGCTGCTTTCGTTTTTACAACGAGGAAATGAACGCGCGCTCGGTCGAACAGCTGAAGCTGGAAGAAGACCTGCGCGAGGCAATGCGACAGAACCAGCTTGAGCTGCGCTACCAGCCCCAGATCGACGCCAGTTCCGGTGCCGTGGTCAGCCTGGAGGCACTGGTGCGCTGGAAACACCCCAGGCGTGGAATGATTTCCCCGGGCGATTTCATACCCGTCGCAGAGCGCACCGGGCAGATTATCGAGCTGGGCGCCTGGGTAATGTCCGAGGTGGCGCGTCACTGCACCTATTGGGACACGCTTGGCCTTGATCACTTCCGGGTTTGTGTCAACATCTCTCCGCTACAATTCAACCAACCCGAGCTTACGCGCACCATCCGCGACTTCCTGGAGCGCTCCGGCCTTGATCCGCGCCGTATAGAACTGGAACTTACCGAAAGCGCCATCATGACGGACGCCCGGGCAAATATTGAAAAGCTCAAGGAACTGGCGGCGCTGGGGCTGGATCTGGCGGTAGACGACTTCGGCACGGGATACTCCTCCCTGAGCTACCTGAAACGGTTCCCGATAACCACCCTCAAGATTGACCAGAGCTTTGTCGCCGACATGTCCAGCGCGGATGGCGTTGCCATTGTCGATGCCATTATCGTCCTTGCGAAAACCCTTAACCTTCGATCCATAGCAGAAGGCATTGAAACGCAGGAGCAGTTGCGCCACATGGTACAGAAAAAGTGCGACCTGCTTCAGGGCTATTATTTTGCGCGACCGCTCTACCCGGAGGACGTGCCCGAAGCACTGCGGCAAAACTACGCTCGCGATATTACCGAAGCCCTGACGGATCTGACCTGACGGCTCATGGCAGCATACCTGACCGCGCTCTTCCTGCTGCTGAGTCTGACCCTACTGCAATCACACGATACGGCGGCTGATACAGCCGACCCCGAGACATTCCGCGTAATGCTGCAGGGCGACTCGAAGGACGCCTATCGACAGATCATTCGGGAAGTGGAAGCCGCCGACGCTCACATTAGCCACAGATTGCCGATAATACATGCCGTGGGTGCACGCGTTTCGGTCAAGCAGCTGGAAAGCATTAGCGACTCACCGGCCATCGCGCGACTGATTGATGACCTCGACACCGTCTCGCCGGAACCCGAAAACCCTGAAGAAAAAAATGCGTGTAGCGCTGCCGCGTCCCTGGAGCTGCACTATCGGGAAGCTGCAGCACACTGGCGGCTTTACAACAAGGGCGATAGCGATATCGAGCTGGTGGATGTGTCCGTGACAGCGCCCGACGCATTGGCTGGCCTGGACACCATACGCTGGGACGGAGAGCCCGTGCCACTGCAGCAGAACGCGAATGCCGGGGAGGCGCGTCCGGACACCCTGGTTCCTGCAACGCCGCAGCGTATCGCAAGCCACGACGATATTGAGCTCTCACTGTTGTTCAACAGACCCGTTGATGCCGCGAAGCATCCTCAGCGCGATTTCGCCCTGACAGCGCGCTTTGGAGAACACTGCTCCGTTGAGCTGATTCCCGGCTATCCGGACAACAGCGCCGACACCTACTACCCCACCGTGACCGGCGCCAACCTGTTGCACCAACACGGCATCACGGGAGATGGCGTGACTGTGGCAGTTCTCGATTCCGGACTGTGGGAAAGCGACAGCATTGCTCGCAACACGCGCGGAAGCATGAGGGTTCTTGCCCGGTATGATGCGGTGGCCGACATCGCAGACCAGTCATTCGACGACAGCGGCCATGGCACCCACATGACCAGCATCATTGCGCAAAGCGGTGAGGCCAGGACAGCCGAGGGAGGCAGCTTCCGCGGTATCGCGCCGGATGTGAACCTGGTCAGCGTGAAAGCATTCGAAGCCAATGGCCAGGGAGACTTCCTGAGTATTATTCGAGGCCTTCAATGGGTGCACGACAACCGGGAACGATACGATATCCGTATTCTTAACCTGTCTTTCGCTGCCCGACCACGCTGGCCCTACTGGCTCGACCCGATCAACCAGGCAGTGATGCGTCTGTGGCAGGCAGGCATTGTTGTGGTTGCCGCGGCCGGGAACGAGGGCCCAGGCAGCATGACCGTCGGCTCGCCCGGCAACCTGCCGTACATCATAACCGTTGGCAGCGTCACCGATTCCTGGACAACCGATACAGAGAACGACGACTACATACCCGATTTCTCCTCACGGGGCCCAACGCCAAGCGGTCATATAAAACCCGACATTGTTGCACCGGGCGGCCACATGTCCGGATTAACGCGGCCGGGATCCACCCTTCACACCGAGTTTCCGGAGTATCAGTTGTCCACTGGCGATTTCGTCATGACCGGTACCTCGCAGTCGACCGCTGTCGTCTCCGGTCTTGTGGCCCTGCTATTACAGCTTGACCCTACGCTATCGCCAGACAACGTAAAATGCATGCTCACCAGCAGCGCCGACCCCGCCATCAACGCGGATGGCAAACTGAGTTACAGCCCATTCCAGCAGGGCTCGGGCTACGTCAGCATTCATCGCGCAATTACGCTTGGCGAAACCGGCTGCGGAAACGCCGGAATGGACATCGACAAAGATATCGCTCACCTGGATTTCTTCCATGGCCCGGCAATTCTCGACGACATCGAAAACCCCACGCTGCCAGATCTCGAGATGATCTACGACGGCAGCACTTCGGAGAAAGGACTGAGCGAAACCAGACGATGGGGCGTCAAAGCCCACGTGGAACGCCTTGAAAATAGTAACGAAGAACAACCCACGAACGCGCTGATCCCTGACTGGAGACAAATCTACCAGATGGAAAGGTCGGCAATTGAAGCACTGCGCAATAATAACTAACGCACACCTCCCGACTGACCCACCCAAGCTTTACTTTCGTTTACCGCCCGCCAAACAACTTTATACCCCATTGGGGGTATGGCGCGGTCTGTAATGATCATCTTCGGCCATCTATGTTGAATCTCAGTACCCCTGCGTGCGGGGACGAGCAGCTCAACGAGTCAGCAAACTGCTGGAGTTTGGGTAACTTCCAAATTTTCAACGATGAAGGTGGCGTGGGAATATGA
>CAZTJR010000036.1:0-30169 GCA_964613795.1 uncultured Alteromonadaceae bacterium
TGGCGGAGAGAGAGGGATTCGAACCCTCGATAGGGCTACAAACCCTATACTCCCTTAGCAGGGGAGCGCCTTCAGCCACTCGGCCACCTCTCCGGGGCGCGGAATGATAGCATTGGCTGCTGCAAGAAATCAAAAACTGATTCCCATCAGGAGGGTTCGTTGTCTTCTTCCGGCTTGTCGGCAATGCGCTGATAGATTTCCTCCCGGTGCACCGCAACGTCCTTGGGCGCATCCACGCCAATACGGACCTGGTTTCCCTTGACGCCCAGGACGGTGATGGTGATGTTATCGCCCACGACGAGCGATTCGTTTACTTTGCGCGTGAGAATCAACATATCGTTCAGCCTGTATCGTCCGTGATCGCCGCAGTCGGCGGTTGCTTGCGGATGTGGGGCCACGTTCACCCCGCCACATCGATACCGTTCTAGCGGTTTAATCACCGCAGACCAACCGACGCCATGGCCTTAGGCAGCGTGCTCGTCCCGGGGTTCCCCGTCCAGCCCGAATGAGGAATGCAGAGCCCGCACGGCGAGCTCCATGTATTTCTCCTCGATGATCACCGAAATCTTGATTTCCGAGGTCGTAATCATCTGGATATTGATGCCGACCTCGGCCAGCGCCGCGAACATCTGGCTGGCAACGCCGGCGTGGGAACGCATACCAACGCCAACGACAGAGACCTTGGCAATGCGGCTGTCACTGCGGACCTCGGCAGAATCCATGCTCGCCACCACGCCGCGCAGCACCGCCTCGGCCTCGGCCAGATCGTTGCGGGCGACGGTGAACGTGAAGTCAGTGGTGTTGTCGCCGGCGACATTCTGCACGATCACGTCGACTCCGATATTACCCTCGCCGATCGGCCCCAGAATGCGATAGGCGGCACCCGGCGTGTCGGGCACACCGCGCACGGTAAGCTTGGCCTCGTCGCGACTGAAGGCGATCCCGGCAATCGTCGGCGTTTCCATGGACTCGTCCTCCTCGAGGGTGATCAGCGTACCCGGGCCGTCTTTGAAGCTGTGCAGCACGCGCAGCGGCACACTGTATTTACCGGCGAACTCCACGGCGCGTATCTGCAGCACCCGGGAACCCAGGCTGGCCATTTCCAGCATTTCCTCGAAGGTGATGCGATCGAGGCGTCGAGCGCCGTCCACGACCCGGGGGTCGGTGGTGTAGACGCCGTCGACATCAGTGTAGATCTGGCATTCGTCAGCCTGCAATGCCGCCGCCAATGCCACGGCCGTGGTATCCGAGCCGCCTCTGCCCAGCGTTGTGATGCTGCCGTGTTCGTCCACGCCCTGAAAGCCTGCCACAACCACCACGCTGCCCCCCGCGAGGTCAGCATGCATCCGCTGGCTGTCGATCTCGCGAATGCGCGCCTTGGTGTGGGCGCTGTCGGTAAGAATGCGCACCTGGGAGCCGGTGTAGCTCCTGGCCCTCACACCGCGCTTCTCCAGCGCCATGGCGAGCAGCGCCGTGGTGACCTGCTCACCCGTGGAAACCAGCACGTCGAGTTCCCGCGGCAGGGGATGCTCGGTAATCTCGTGCGCGAGACCAATCAGTCGATTGGTTTCGCCACTCATGGCGGACACCACCACCACGATATCGTGTTCGGCGGCGCGAAACCCCGCGACCTTCTCTGCTACCTGCTCAATGCGGGCGACCGAGCCGACGGAGGTACCGCCGAACTTCTGGACCAGCAGACTCACGCACTGAAGCCCATCCGCTCAGCCACCCAGTCGGGAATGGCCGCCAGCACGCTGTCCAGGGCAGCAACGTCAGTGCCGCCGCCCTGGGCCATGTCGGGTCGGCCGCCACCCTTGCCGCCGAGGCGGCCGGCGAACTCCCGCATTACGTCACCGGCCTTCACACGATCGGTCAGGTCTGACGTGACACCACAGGTCAGCGACACTTTGTCGTCATTTACGGTGGCAAGGAAGACGACGCCGCTGCCGAGCTTGTTCTTGCATTGGTCCATGGTCTCGCGCAGGGTTTTGGCGTCCGCGCCGTCAACGTTGACGGCCAGCACCTTTGTATCACCCACGGCGACGGCCCGGGACGTCAGATCGCCCCCTGCGGACGTGGCGAGCTTCTGCTTGAGCCGGGCCACCTCCTTTTCCAGCTCCCTCGCTTCGCTGCGCAGGCCGACAACGCGATCTACCAGCGTTGCAGGAGTCGCCTTCACGGCCTCGCACAGTGCCTGCACCTGTTCTGACTGGGCATCGACGACGGCAATGGCGCCTTCGCCGGTCACGGCCTCTATACGGCGCACCCCAGCGGCAACGCCGGCTTCTGACGTTATCCGGAAAAAGCCGATGTCGCCCGTTCGATCGACGTGAGTGCCTCCGCAAAGCTCGACGGAGAAGTTGCTCTCACCCATGCTGAGCACGCGCACCTCCTCTCCATACTTCTCTCCGAACAGCGCCATCGCGCCCGCTGCCATGGCCTCGTCCATACTCATGAGACGCGTGGTCACGGGCGTATTCGCGCGGATCTGTGCATTCACCCGCTCGCTGATGGCATGCAGCTGCTCGTGGTTCACTGCGTCGGGGTGGGAGAAATCGAAGCGCAGACGGCGCGAATCCACCAGCGAGCCTTTCTGGGTGACATGGTCTCCCAGAATTTCCCGCAGCGCAGCGTGCAGCAGGTGCGTTGCCGAGTGGTTCAGTCGTGTGCGCTGGCGCAGGCTGTTGTTGACGCGGGCTTGGAGAATATCCCCCTCTGACACCTGGCCCTCAAGCACTTTCACGTGATGCAGGTGGTGGGACTGGGCCTTCGTGGTGTCGGTCACTTCCAGACGCACGCCATCCGCGCTCAGGAAGCCCGTATCGCCCATCTGTCCACCGGACTCGGCGTAGAAGGGGGTGCTGTCGAGCACTATCACGCCGCTTTCGTTGGCCGCTAGCGAGGTCACCGCTTCGCCGTCACGCAGCACGGCAAGCACCCGTCCACTGCCGTCGGTGCGGTCGTAGCCGGTAAACTCTGTGCTGCCCTCGAGCTTGAGCGCCGCGTTGTAGTCAACGCGGAAACTGCCGCCTTCCTTGGAGCGTTCGCGCTGGGCGCTCATGGCCGCCTCGTAGCCTTCCATGTCCAGCGTCAGGCCGCGTTCGCGGGCGATGTCATTCGTCAGATCGGTGGGGAAGCCGTAGGTATCGTATAGCCGGAACACTAGGTCGCCCGGGATCTCGTCACCGTCCAGTGCCGCCAGGGCCTCGTCAAGGATGGCCATGCCGTTGTCCAGCGTCTTGGCGAACTGCTCCTCTTCTGCCAGCAGCGCCTTTTCGATAGCTGCCTGTTGCCGTCGCAGTTCGGGATAGGCATCGCCCATCTGCTCCACCAGGGGCGCGACCAGGCGATGGAAGAAGGGCCTGTCTGCTCCGAGCTTGTTGCCGTGGCGGATCGCCCGGCGCAGGATGCGGCGCAGCACGTAGCCGCGGCCTTCGTTGCCGGGTAATACGCCATCCACCACCAGGAAGGCGCAGGAGCGGATGTGATCGGCGATCACCCGCAGCGATGACGCCTCGCGGTCAGCCACGCCCAGGGTGTCGGCGGCGGCATGGATCAGAGCCTGGAACAGGTCGATCTCGTAGTTGCTGTGCACGCCCTGCAGCACGGCGGCGATACGCTCAAGGCCCATGCCGGTATCGACCGAAGGCTTGGGCAGGGGATTCATTTCCCCGGAGGCATCGCGGTTGAACTGCATGAACACCAGATTCCAGATCTCGATATAGCGATCGAGGTCGTCGTCGGGGCTGCCGGGAGGGCCGCCGGGCACGTCAGGACCGTGATCGTAGAACACCTCGGAACAGGGGCCGCAGGGACCGGTGTCCCCCATCTGCCAGAAATTGTCCTCATCCAGCCGCGAGATGCGCTCGGCGGGGAAGCCGATATCCTCGATCCAGATTTGCTCGGCCTCGTCGTCGGAAACATGCACCGTGACCCACAGGCGCTCTGGCGGCAGGCGGAGCTCCTCGGTGAGGAACCTCCAGGCGAAGCGAATGGCGTCGCGCTTGAAATAATCGCCGAAGCTGAAGTTGCCGAGCATCTCAAAAAAGGTGTGGTGGCGCGCGGTATAGCCCACGTTCTCGAGATCGTTGTGCTTGCCGCCGGCACGCACGCAGCGCTGGGAACTGGTCGCGCGCGCATAGGGGCGCGGATCATTGCCAAGGAAGGTGTCCTTGAACTGGTTCATGCCGGCATTGGTGAAAAGCAGGGTCGGGTCGTCCACGGGAACCAGCGAACTGCTGGGCACCCGGGTATGCCCGTGGCTCTCGAAAAACGCCAGGAACGCCTCGCGTATGTCTCCGGTCTTCATAGTGGGTCTCTGTCAGTGAAGGGCGGGCTCAGCCCGCCAGATGGCCTTCGGCGAATTCCCGGCCGGCGATGATGTGCAGGTGCAGATGGAACACGGTCTGACCCGCCTCCTCACCGTTGTTGACGATCAGGCGGAAGGCATCGCCCACGCCTTCCTGCTCAGCAACCCTGCTCGCTGCCAGCATAAGATGACCAAGCAGTGCCTGGTCATCGTTGCCGGCATCCGAGAGCCTGGCGATCGCCTTCCTGGGTATCACCAGCACGTGTACCGGGGCCTGCGGATTGATGTCGCGTATGGCGATACAGTGCTCGTCCTCGTACAGCTTGTCTGCCGGGATTTCGCCCGCAATGATCTTGCCAAAAATAGTATCGGACACGGCCTACCCCAATTTCTCGTCGGCGGTGAGCTGGCGCGCTTCGCTCTCGAGCATGACGGGAATGCCATCGCGAACCGGGTAGGCGAGCCCGCTGGCCTTGCAAACGAGCTCTTCTTTTTCCGCATCATACTGAAGTGGCGCTTTGGTCACCGGGCACACCAGAATGCTGAGCAGTTTCTTGTCGATCATACTGACTCCATTGCAGGACCTGCGAGGATTCGAAACGCAATAGTATACGGATTTTTCAGGGCTTGGGCATGGGCGGAACCAGCAGCTGCGGGTCCACCCGCTCCTGCCGCCAGCTCATGCGCCAGTCGAGATGGGGGCCGGTGGCGCGCCCCGTGGCGCCTACCTCGCCGATAAGATCGCCCTGCGCCAGTTCGTCACCCACAGACACCAGCACGCGGCTCATGTGCAGGAAGGAAGAGGACAGCCGGTAGCCGTGATCGAGGACCACAGTGCCACCGGAATAAAACAGGTCATCCTCGGCCAGCGTGACGACGCCGGCCGCCGGCGCCAGCACCGGGGTGCCCGTGGGAACGGCAACATCGACACCGTAGTGCGGATTGCCGGGCTTTCCGTTGTAGACGCGCTGACTGCCGTAAACGCCGGAGATGCGCCCCGTCGCGGGCCAGTCGAATCCGCCATCCACCTGCAGCAACCAGTCCGGACGCTCTACGCGCTGGCGCTTTGCCGCAGCCACCAGCGCCCGCTCGCGACGTATGCGCTCGAGCTCGTCCGGTGGCGGCGTCACCGTTCGCTGGGGCACGCCCTCAACCCGGTCTATCCGGTACTCGCGGGTTGTCACCGCCAGCGCCTGTTCGCAGCGCTTGCCCGGATCGTCCTGCTCCACGACCAGCAGGCTGCGAGCGGTGGCATCGCGGCCAAAGCCAACTACGAAGTAGCCGTTGGACAGCACATCGATCGCTTCGCCATCGAGGGCCACTCTGGCCTCGGGCGCGACCCTGCCCCAGATAACGCCTCCCTGGGTCGGATCGCCGCTGATATCAACGCACTGGGCGTGAGCGACAGACGCAGTCGCCGCAGCGCCGATAAACAGCAGTTCACGCCATCGTAGTGTCGGTGTTGTCCATGACATTGTTGCTCGCACTCCCTGTCTTCACTCTCCATTTCCACTCACCTTCCGGCAAGTAGCTGTCCCGGCGGGTCAGAGGGCATCTTACCGGCTGGCCGATGTCGCGCTACACTGCGCGCCATGTCACGCTACCGACCACCCCGCCGCCGCGGCACTGCGCTGATCACCCCGGAGGGAGAGCGCGCCCTGCGCGATGAATTATATCAATTGTGGAAGGTGGAGCGACCGCAGGTGACCGACGTGGTGCGCGAGGCCGCCAAGAACGGTGACCGCTCGGAAAACGGCGACTATATCTACGGCAAGCGGCGGCTGCGCGAAATCGACAGCCGGGTGCGTTTTCTCGGCAAGCGTCTCGACGAGGTGACGATCGTGGACCGTCCGCCGGCCGACGCCGGCAGGGTCTACTTTGGCTGTCACGTTACGCTGGAGAGCGACGCCGGCGAGGAAACCCACTGGCATATTGTCGGGCCGGACGAGTTCGACCTGCCCGGGGGAAAACTGTCTATCGACTCTCCCGTCGCCCGCGCCCTTCTAGGCAAAGCGCTGGACGACGAGGCGAGCGTGGCGACCCCGGCGGGCGAGCAGCGCTACGTCATCACTGCGGTGGACTACCGTTTCGACAAGGCCAGCGATAGCGCCTGATCAGAACGACCACTGCACGCCAACGGAGGCCGTGCGCGGTCGGTTCGGACGTGCACCGTCGGGCTCACGCGATACGATGGACCGCTCATCCAGCAGGTTATCGACCTTGAGAAAGACCACCGCGTCATTCTTGAGTGCATAGCGGCTGATGTAGTCGATCACCAGCAGCTCTTCCGTTTTGCCAAAGTCGCTGGCGACACCATTGCAGCCGATGTTCACGCACATGTCATCGATGTATTTCACCACCGCATAGTTGTTCCAGCCCCTGTCACTCTCAAGACCGACGCGCAGGCTGAACACGTTTTCCGGCACCGAGGCCAGACGATCACCATCGTTAAAGCCGAGGCTCTCGTTATTGCCGCTGACTTCCGCCTGCGTGTAGGTGTACATCGCATCTATCGGCATGCTCAGTCCGCCCACGTCCACGGTGGTGCCAAGCTGCATCTCCACACCAGAGATTTCTGCCTCGCCGGTGACAAATGCGCCGCTGGTCGCCCCGTTGCTGCAGGGGCTGGCGTTAGAGCAGTTCTCGCTCTTGTTCTCGAAGTCGCTGTAAAAGGCGATGGCCTCGAGGAACAACGCTCCACTGTAGCGGACGCCCGCCTCGTAGTTCACGCTGGTTTCCGCGTCTTCGTTCTCTCTTGCGCCGCCACCCAGCGGCGAAAAGCCGCGGTGCACGCCACCCAGAACCTGCCAGCTATCTGTGACAGCGTAGGTGAAGGACGCGCCCGGAAGCCACTCTGCCGAGTCATTCCCCCGAACCGAGGGTGCCGTCAGGCGATCAACATCGCCATACTGTCGACGGCGGGACTCAACGTCTTCATAGCGCAGCGCCAGGTTCAGTTTCAACGCCTCGCTGACCTGCCAGGTATCCACCGCCCAGAAGGTCATGGCCTCCGCTTCCTCCAGCCGGTTGTCACCGCCGGTTGGCAGTACGGTGCCTGTCTGCACCAGCTGCCCGTCAATCTGGTCGTAGATATCCACCGGCTGAAAGCGATCCATGTCGTCCTGGTGCAGCCGCCCGCCAAGCGCCAGCTGGTGCCCACCGAGGTCGATATCAACGTTCAGGTCCAGACCTTCGGAGGTGTAGTCGCGGCTGTTGTTCTTGTAGTTAAGACCGCTGATATCCCGGGTGCCGTCGAGCACGGCCTGGGCGTCGGCGTCGCCGGCGTTTGCTGCGCTGACAAGGCTACCGCCGCCGCTGAGCTTGAACCAGTTGCGGCTGAAGTTGTTGCGGTAGGCAATGGCCGTAAGGTCGATCGTGTCGGTCATAGCCAGGCGATAGGTCAGGCTGTAACCCTCGTGCTCATTGTTCATTTCATCAATGGCGGACAGGCCGTAGCGTCGATCTTCGTCGCGGGCGAAGTCGCGGTCGGTGACTCCGAGATAGGTTTCGTCGGAGACCTCGTCCGAATACTGGGCCTTGAACAACAGGCTCTGGCGGTCGCCCTCCCAACCCAGCTTGAACACATAATCCTGTATATCGTAACCGGCGTCGCGGTCGGCGCGGTCGATATCCTTGAAGCCATCACTGCGGCGCTGCGCTGTTTCCAGCAGGACACCAAAACCGTTGCGCTTGCCACCCACGCTGGCCAGAAGGTCGGCTTCCGCATTCTGACCGTAGCGCAGATTCACCTGCCCGCCGAACTCATCGGGAATCGGGGTCGATACCATGTTGATCACGCCACCGGTGGTCTGCGGGCCGTAGCGCAGCAGCGGCGCGCCCTTGACCACCTCGATAGTGTGCATGCGCAGCGTGGTCGGAAAATAGTAGGCGGCCGGGTTGGAATACGGCGCCGGCGCAATCATGACGCCATCCTCCATCAACGTCACCTTGGAGGCACGCTCTGAGGTGGCACCGCGAATGCCGATATTCGGCCGCAGCCCGTAACCGTCCTCCTCCCGGATATAGACGCCCGGAACAGTTTTCAGCATCTGGTTGATGTCATTGGCAAATTCGATGGTCATCTGTTCATTGTCGATCACGCTGCCAGAGCCTGGCAGGATCCGGGCATCAGCGACCGAGCCAACAATGGTGACCTCTTCCAGTTCCGCCGACTGTACACTCGCGCCCGCAAGCGCCATGACTGCCGATGCGACCGCGGCCCCCAGCCTGCCCTGTCCCATCCCGTGTTTGCTCATGCGTTATCCTCTGAATCGTCCACTGTGTGATCGTGTGCCCGGATTGGCACGGCCCGTGCGCTTTTCCGGCACCTGCGCTAACAGGTGCGAACGATACTAATAACCATTATCAATTACAAGGGACATCTATCGCGCCAGCCCGCGACGCGGAGGCGCCGGTCAGGGCAGATTGCCGCGATCCTGTGGCGCCAGCACCCTGTCACCCGCTGACAGACCCGCCACCACCTCAACCATATTGTCATCGCGGGCGGCGCCAAGACGCACGAAGCGACGCTCTGGACCGCTCTCGCCCTGCACCCAGAGCACATTGAGCTGGCCGATGGAGCGAACGCGTGCCTGCGGTATCAGCAGTCGCTCAGCACTGCCGGCGGGAATCTGCATCCGGGCATACATCCCCGGCTGCAGCGAGTCAGCAGGCGGCAGGCGGACGCGGACCATAAAGGCCCGCGCACCGGGATCTGCCGCCGGCACGATCTCCTCAATCGTGCCTTCCAGCCCCTGGTCGAGGGCCGGAATGGTCACTGCAAGCGTGTCGCCCTCGCTGAGTGACAGCGCCAGCGACTCCCGCACCCAGGCCTCCACCCGCAGCGACACAGGGTTGTATAGCGACACCATGGGCTCCCCCGGCGACACGGTATCGCCGGGTTCCACAAAACGCTCCACCACGCGGCCGCCGATGGGTGCGCGTACCCGCGCATAGGACTCCGCCGCCTCGCTCTCCTCGACCCGGCGCCTGGCGCGCTGCAGGTCGGCTTCCAGCGTGCGCGCGCTCGAGATGGCGGCGTCGAGGTCCGTATCTGCAATAAGACCACGTTCATGCATGCTGGTTGCGCGCTGCAGATTGCGCGATGCCTCGTCCAGCTGCGCCTGGATGCTGTTGACGGACTCCCGCGCCTGACGCGTCTGGGCGGTCAGGTCATCGTCTTCCAGCGCGACCAGCAATGCGCCGGCCTCGACCGTATCACCGGAGCGCACCAGCAGGCGACTGACCCGTGCCAGCAGTCGCGAACTGACCACGGTATGCTCCACCGCCTGCACCGATGCCGGCACCGCCTCTGTGATGGGCTCCATGCTGGAGCTGACGACCAGCACATCCTCCACGGACTGACCATCGCCGGACTCCACACCTGGCGCAATGCGGTCATTGAACAGTCCCGCCATCCAGGCGATGACCAGCAGTAACAGGCACAGGGCGGCCACAGGCAGGAGAAATTTCCGGGCTTGAATCATGATGCAGACTCCGCAGATGCCGGCCCGCTGGCGTCACTGAACACCAGCCAGTACACCACCGGCACGATCAACAGGGTAAACAGGGTGGACGCAACAATCCCGAATATGATGGCCAGCGCCAGGCCGTTGAACACCGGATCGAGAGTGATGATCAGGTTGCCGAGCAGCGTGGTGCCGGCGGTCAGCATAACCGGGCGCATGCGCACCGCACCGGCCTGCAGCACGGCCTCGCGCAAGGACTCACCTTCGGCCCGGGATTGCGCGATAAACTCCACCAGAATCAGTGAATTACGCACCACGATGCCCGCCAGCGCAATCATGCCGATCATCGCCGTGGCGGTAAACATGACCGGATCCGGTGCACCTGCTACCACGCGCTCACCCACCTGGTTCATCAGCCAGAACCCGGGCATGATGCCGATCACGGTCAGCGGGATGGCCGACATGATGATCAGTGACAAAGCCGTCGACTGTGTCTGCACGCGCAGAATGCCGAAGATGGCCAGCAGAGCGAAGGCATATCCCAGGCCCATGTCGCGAAACACGTCCAGCGTGATGGCCAGCTCCCCCTCGCCCGTCCAGCTCACCTCGGTACCCGGCGGCAGTTGCCAGGGCTCGCCACCGCCGCTGTTGAAGAACGTGCGCGACTCCCAGTGCGGCGCACTGGCGTCCGCGGACCGGGTATCGCCACGCTGCCGCTGGTCTGCGTGGATATCGGCAATCACTTCGGCGGGCGTGCGACCGTTCAGCTCGGCCATGACATACACCACCTGGCGCAGGTCCTTGCGATGAATCGTGCGGTCTACGCTGCGTGACTCGAACGCACCGAGCTCACCCAGCGCCACGAGGGGCTGGGGGGCCACCTCCAGACCCTGCTCTGTCGTCGTGGCCGTAATACCGGCACGGCCACGTACCAGAAGGCGCAGAAAATCCCGTTCCTGTACACGCCCGGACCGGGGAAGACGCAGCTCCAGGGGCACGGGCAGCATCTCGTCGGGATCCTGCAGGTAACCGGCAACCTCCCCGGCGTTAGCCAGGGTCAGCAGGCGGGCCACGTCAAGGGTCGATATGCCCGAAAGCGCGGCTTTCTGTTTATCGGTGATAAATCGTTGCTGCGACTGCGATGCTTCCAGCGTCGAGTCGATCTCAACCACGTGGGGCTCAAGTGCCAGACGGCGCAACAGCTCCCGGGCTGCCGCCTTCTGCGTTGCATAGGGCGTAAGCGTATCGGCATACACCTCGGCCACCAGGGTGCTCAGCACCGGCGGACCTGGCGGCACCTCCACCACCTTGACCGAAATGCCGTCGGCAACCAGCGGCGTCAGCAGTGCCCGCAGTCGCAGCACCACCGCATGCGACTGGTGTTCGCGCATGTCCTTGTCCGCCAGCACCAGGCGCAGCTCACCCTGATGCGGTGCCAGGCGCTGATAGTAACGGCGCACCATGCCATTGAAATCCATCGGCGAGGGCTCACCGGCAAAGGCCGCCACCCAGCTCACCTCGGGAACCCGCGACACGGCAGCAGACAGCTGCCGCAGAGTCGCCGCCGTGTGCTCGAGACTGCTGCCCTCCGGCATGTCCAGCAGCACCTGCACCTCGTTCTTGTTGTCGTAGGGAAGCAGTTTCAGGGGCACGGCGCGCAGGGCCGGCAGCAGGGCCGAGGCAACGAAGAGCAGGACAACGACAGCAATCAGCAGACGCGCACGCGATCGGCTGTCGAGAAACGGGATCAGCAGAGATCGATACAGCTTGTGACCGGCCGGCGTAGCCTGGTTATCAGCGGGGCCCTCAGCCTGCAGCAGGCGGCTGGCGACAAAGGGTGTCACCAGAAACGCCACGAGGGTGCTGATGATCACGCTGACCGGCACATTGAACGCCATCGGCGCCATATAAGGCCCCATCATGCCAGTAATGAACGCCAAGGGCAGAAAGGCCACCACAATGGTCATCGTGGACATGATCAACGGCGAGCGGATTTCCCGCATCGCGCCCGCCACGCGCTCGGCGAGCGACCCCTCGCCACGGCGCAGATATCGATCGATGTTATCCACACCGGTGATCGGATCATCTACCAGCAGGCCCAGTGAGAGAATAAGGGCAAACAGCGTTACCCGGTTGATCGTGTAGCCAAAAACCAGGTCCAGCGCCAGCGCGGCGCCGTAGCAGACCGGCAACGCCAGCCCAACGACCAGTGCCGCCCGCCAGCCCAGGAATACGCCAATGAACACCACCACCGTGAGCACGGCAAAACCCAGCGAGGTAACCAGGTCGTTGACCTTGGCATCCGCGGTTTCGCCGTAGTCGCGCAGCACAGCGAGACGAACCTCGGGCGGCAGAATATCCGACTGCAGCCGCTCAAGCGTGGCCAGAGCCTGCCCGGATACCGTCACCGCGTTGGCGCCGCGCTGCTTGGCCACCGCCAGGGTCACCATGGGGTGTTCGGTGCTGCCCGCGTCACCGGAAACGGCCTGCAGCCAGCTGTAGGCCTCCGGCTCCTGCGGTCCGTCAACGACATCGGCGACGTCGCGCAGGAATACCGGCGCGCCGTCAATCACATTGACCACGATCTGGCGCAGTTCGCCGGCCTCGCGCAGGACATCTCCGGCCTGCAGCGATATTGCCGCGTTGCCCACGACCCAGTCGCCCGCCTCGCGCAGATGATTGGCAGAGGCCAGTGCTTCAACGATGTCCATAGGGGTGGTGCGGCGCGCCCCCATGGCTTCAGGATCGAGCAGTATACGCAGCCTGCGCTCCCGCTCTCCGGTCACGGCGACGCCGTTTGTCTGGGGTATGGCCTGCAGACCGGTGGCGAATTCCTGCGCCATGCGTCCCAGTTCGTAGTCCCCGTAGCGCTCACTGTCCGTGCTCCACAGGGCCACAACCAGAATCGGCACGTCGTCGATCTCGATCGGCTTCAGCTGCCAGCGCGAGACAACCTGCGGAATCCGGTCCTGGTTGGAATACAGCTTGTTATAGGTGTTGAGCAGAGAACGCTCGCGATCCTCACCCACATGAAAGCGCAGTGTGACGGCAACACTGCCAGCCCGGGTACTTGAATACACATGCTCGACACCGGGAATCTGATTGAGCAGTTTTTCCAGCGGGACAGTGACCTGACGCTCGGTCTGCCGGGCGCTTAGCCCGGGGGCGTCGACCAGCACATCCACCATGGGCACCACAATCTGCGGTTCTTCCTCTCGCGGCGTCAGCTGCAGTGCCAGCATCCCCGCCAACAGCGCGCCCAGGAAGATCAGCGTGGGCAGACCGCCACGCAGAACGACCCCCATCAGCCCGTTGAAATCCCTGAACATTCTGCGCTCCCAGCTCGCCCGCTACGCACGCCGTGCAGTCTACCGTTTTTTGAGCGTTATCGCCGTCGGCCACAGACGACACCCACCAGCGCCAGGGCAACCAATGGAAATTGACAACCGGCCTGAGCTACCCTGTGCCATCCAATGCGCGAACGTGTCTGCATCAGGCGCAAACGCCGGCAGGCCAATCGGCAGCACAACCAGCCAGCGTTGCCCCGGGAGGCGCCGTCATGTCTACACACTATTCTGCCAGCATCCTTCTTTGCCTGGCGCTGTCGGTCCTGCTGCCGCAGGCGACTGCCGCACCGGTCGATCCAGAGCAACGCGCTCCCATCGACCTTCGGCGCACAACGCTTATCGTTGCCGATATCGATCGCTCACTCGCCTTCTATCGCGATGCCCTCGGCATGGTAGTGACCTACGACAGAACAATCGTCACGCCCCGCGATGCATCCCGGGATGATGCCGAGTCTGTTCGACGGCTCGTCTTACTGCGCGCCAATGACGATTACGTCGGCATGATCGGATTGCTGCAGTACATAAAGCCCGAAAACCCTCGGGTTGACCTGAAGGGCGCGGCTTTCCGGGAAGGCACCACGGTACTGGTATTCAACACGGATGAACTCGAGGAAAGCTTTGCCCGCGCACGCGAGTTGCCCGGCGTGGTGGTTCTGGACGAACCGGAGCGGATTACCTATCCCTCCTACGCAGGTGAGAAGGCCATCACGGTCCTGATCAGCGCCATGCAGGATCCGGACGGCTTCACTGTGGAGCTGAACCAGCTGCAGTAGCGGACCACGCGGCAGCGGCGGGTCCGCTCTGCCATCAAGTGGCCAACATCTCCCCGGAATAGCGTGGTCGGTCGAACCACCGGGAGCGCCTGCGCGTCCCGGTGGTGCCTGCGCTAGAAGCGGTAGGAGAAATCGACACCGTAGCTGCGCAGTGCGGAAGGGTGGTTGAAGGTGCCGCCGAACTCGGGCGCGGGAATAATCTCCTGCAGATACTCCTCGTCAGTGATGTTCCGTCCCCAGGCAGTCAGGGTCCAGCTCGGGGACTCCAGCCCGACACGAAGATCAAGCGTGCTGAAGGCATCGCGGGAGGAGTTGGAGAAATCCTGATTGAAGCCCGGACCGAAAAAGGCATTCCAGATGGTCGGCGTCTGCTCACCCTGCAGCGTGTGGAACCACATCTCACCGGTGTATTTCCAGTCCAGGCGACTGACCAGATCAAGACCATTGGCAACCGGGAGAACCCATTCCGCGCCAAGATTACCGGTCATGTCCGGCGCCTGTGGTACGTCATTGCCGACAGACAGCGGCCGGTTCACGTTCTTCTCGATTTCCGAGTCCATCAGACCGATACCGCCGTAGAAGGTCAGGCCGTCGCTGGCAACGAAGGTGAAGTCTGCCTCGAGGCCCTGGATGTACATCTCGTCGATGGTCGTGACCGAGCGCAGCAGACCGAAGGGGCCGGCGAAGAACTCGAAGAACTGATTGTCCTCGACATCGGTACGGAACACCGCCGCGTTGATGCGCAGTCGACGATCCAGCCACTCGGACTTCAGGCCCAGCTCCCAGGCTTCCGACACTTCCTTGTCGTAATCATCGGTGACAGTGATACCGGCATTAACCACTTCGCCGGGACCGCCAAAACCGGCGTTAAACCAGAAGTTCAGCAGATCCTCTGTGCCCACGGAGTTGAAGCCACCGCTGCGGAAACCGATGCCATAGCTGGCGTAGACGTTGACGGCGTCGGTTGCCGCCCAGCTCCAGGTGACCTTGGGCTGGAACTGCGTGAAAGTACGGTCGCGATCGGGAATGCCATCGGGGTTGTTGCCAAACGCCGGGTTGATGGGCAGCGGCGCGAAGTTCTCGTCCAGGAGGTTGACGTTGAGCCCTGAATTGGGCACGTTCGGCACACGATTTTCCACCTCGCGCTCCTCGCGGTCATAGCGCAGTGCCAGTGACACTTCCATGCGATCGCTGAGATCAAACTCGAGCTGACCATAACCGGAATACACCCGCGTCCTGAAATCGTCCCAGAACAGCAGGTCGGTGGGGCTGATACCGTCTGCGGGCACGTAGGGCGCGCGGACAAAGCCCTGGCCGCGGTCGGCACCGTAGGACACCACCACTTCGCGCTCGATATCTGCCGCGTACAGACCGGCAATCCAGCGCAGCGGCTGATCCTGGGCTGACACCAGGCGCACATCCAGGCTCATGTCCGTCTGATTGCGCTCCTGGTACTGGAAGCCGTCGCAGGACAACGCGGTATACGGACCGTAAACGCCCTCGAAGTCATTGCCGGGGGGCAGCACGCCGAAGGGGTTGAAGGGTTCACCAAACAGGTCCGGGCGGGTGAAGCTGTTCAGCTCCGCGCGGTCGGACTGGCAGGAGGGCGTGAGCTCGTAACCGTAGAAGGTTGCCGCCGTCCCGTCAGACAGCAGGTATTCCTCAAGATCGTTATAGGAAAAGCTGGCGACCAGGTCGGCAAAGCCCAGCGCCCAGTCGGCCTTGATGGCAAACTCGGTGGTTTCCTGCTCATTCTCCCCGGGCACATTGAAGATAAAGCGGAAATCCAGATCGTTGGGATCCTGGAAATAGTTCGGTGCACCGAAGGCTTCGACAAACGCGGGGATGGCGAAGGCGGCATTGAAGTTGATGGCGCCTGCGCTTACCTCCGAGTATCCCGCTCGCATGTCGAACGTCAGGTCCGGCGTGGCATTGAAAATCATACGTCCACGCACGCTGGTGTCTTCGAGGAAGTCCACCACGTCATCCTGGCCGGTGAATATGTTCTCGTAGAAGCCATCGGTTTCGCTGGTACTGACAGCGAGCCTGCCGAGCAGCCTGTCCTCAATGATGGGACCGCTGACCATCGCGTTGGCGCGGTAGGTACCAACATTGCCCAGCGTGCCGCCAACGCGCGCCTCAAATTCGTTGGTCGGCTGTTTGGTGGTGACCAGGATGGCACCGGTGACCGCGTTGCGGCCATACAGGGCGCCCTGGGGACCCTTCAGAACCTCGATCTGCTCAACATCAAACAGCTGCTCATTGAAGCTGTTGGGGTTGGTGCTGAGAACGCCGTCGACAACGTAGGCAAAGGTGGACTCTGCATCACGCGTAGAGACAATGCCGCGTATGCTGACCTGGGTGTCACCGACGTTGGCGGCGTCGACAATCGTGACATTGGGGATCAGGCCCATATAGTCACTGGGTCGATTGATACCGGCACGCTCGAGGTCCTGCGCGTTGAGCGCATTGATCGCGATCGGGACTTCCTGCAGGTTTTCTGAGCGCTTGCGCGCGGTGACCACCACTTCTTCGATGGAAAAGCCGCTCTGCTGCGCGTTCACCTGTGTGGTGTTGCCCAACGCAGCACCCGCCACCACGAGGGCAGCGATCAAAGGTCGCCTGGTGTGTTGCATGTGTCTCCTCCCGCTCTTTTTTAAAAGGTTGTTGTCGCTGTATTAATTAATATTCGAGACCCCGGCTCGGCCCATGGCATTCAGGCGTCGCCACAGGGTTGTGGTACTGATACCCAGATACTCGGCCACCCGCTGACGGTCACCCCCAAACCGCTGCATGGCAGCGTCTATGGCCGCCTGCTCCTGTGCCTTCAGCGCGCCGGACGACTGCAGCGTACTGTCCGCCGCAAAAAGCTCCGGAAGAATATCGCGCAGGGTCTGCGGCGTAATGGCCGCGGCACCGTGCTCGAGGCAGTTCACCACCAGCCGCTCGGCAAAATTCTGCAGTTCCCGCACATTCCCGGGCCAGGCATAGCCCAGCAGCCGATCCACCACCTGCGCCAGCAGGCTCTCGGTATCGATAGCGCTGGCGTACTGCCGCGCGTATTCGCGCAGGTAATGGCCGGCTATCGGCGGAATATCCTCCGGGCGGTCGCGCAGCGCGGGAATGCGCAGCGAGAAAACATTCAGCCGAAAATACAGGTCGTCGCGAAAATCACCCCGCGTCACCGCATCGCGCAGGTCGCGGTTGGTAGCCGCAATGACCTTGAAGTCGAGCGCAATTTCCCGGTTGCTACCCACCGGCCGTATGCGCCGCTCCTGCAGCGCGCGCAGCAGCTTGACCTGCTGCTGGAGCGGCATCTCGCCTACTTCGTCGAGAAACAGCACACCACCGTTCGCCCGCTCCACCAGCCCGACCCGGCCGCCGCGACGGGAGCTGGTGAACGCGCCTTCAACGTAGCCAAAAAGCTCACTTTCAAACAGTTCATTGGGAATGCTGCCGCAGTTGACCGGTACCAGCCGCCCGCCGGCGAACTCGCTCTGGCGGTGAATCTCCCGGGCAATATGCTCCTTGCCGGTGCCGCTTTCCCCCTCGAGCAGCACCGCTGCGCGACCGCGAGCGTAGGTGCTCGCAAGGGCAGAAACGCGCTCCATCTGCGGCGAGCGGATAACGAAGGGGCCCGCATCGCGGTTCTCGGCGAACACTCGCGAGACAGATTGCGCCGCGCGCGCGGCCTCTATCGCCTCGCGCAGCATCAGCCGCGCCGAGCTTCGGCTGTAAACGAGTATCGCTGGCACACCTCGCTGCTCGGCGAGGCGGCAGATGTAGCTGGGACCGACAATCACCTCGGGCGCCTCGCTCGCAAGCGCCAGCAGCAGGCTCTCGGCCGCCTCATCCGTCGTGGTATAGCTGCGCGCCTGCACAGAGACGCCCAGAAGTTCGGGCAGGCTGTCCAGGAGTCGGGCACTGGGTTCAGGCTCCTCGGAATAGCTGAAAAGGTGCATCGTTGAGGCCACCCGACGCGCCTTGCCGATGGCCTCGATGACGTCGGTATCAGACACCCGCTGCGACACCACGGGTACCTTCAGCGTGGCTTTGAGATAGGCAGCGTTGGAGCCCGCACTGACCACGACATCAGCCGCGTAGCGCTTGACCATCTCGCTGTAATCACGCTGATCGGATGCCACCGACTCCACGATCACGACATCGGCCTCGTCGGCAAATTCCGGCAGCAGCGCATTAATCAGTTCGCTGAACTTTCGGTAACCCACCACAAGCACGTTTACCCGATCGGTCACGACGCCAGACTCCCGATGATCGCGTTATCCGTCACAGGGGCCGCGGCGGACTACGCCGCCCCTCTGCGAAAGCTGGGCGCAACCGGCGGCTTGAGGTGCGTCTCTGCCTCACAGCGCGCCTTGAGCTCCTCTATGCTGCCGCCGCGATTGAACAGCGCAATCTCGCCGCGTGAGGCCCGCAGCTCCTGCCGCAGGGCTTCGGTTGCCGCAACATCGACGCTGCCATCATCCGCAATCACAACCCCGTAGCGCTTCGCGCCCTCGCGGGTGACCAGCCTGCGGTTGACATCCTGGCGCACGCGTTCGGCTTCACGCTCGAAAGGATCGCCCCAGCCACCACCACCCCAGGTGTTGAAGTGCAGCACGTCACCTTCCCTGACCTTCACATTTTCCACTTTGGATGGCAGCCACTCCTCGCTGCCATCCGCACGCACCAGGCGTTTGCTGGAGCGCATGCCTGTTTCACCACCGAGGACGCCCCAGGGGTAGGTCAGCCAGCGATCGTCGTGGATCGCAATATCGCCATCGACAAGAAAGCGATAGGCCACGTTGAGGCCGTTGCCGCCGCGGTGCAGGCCCGCGCCGCCGGAGTCGGGAATGGTGGCGTAGCGCTCGATGCGCAGTGGGAAATAACTTTCGATGAACTCGTTGGGGACGTTGGTGAATCCGGGCCACAGGGAGTGGCCATCCGGCCCATCGCCAACCGGGCGTCCGGGAATACCGCCAAAGCCAATCTGGAACAGCTGGAACCATTCCCCCTTGCTGTCATAGCCCGAGTAGAACAGATGCGGCGAATCCGAGAACCCGGCGGCGTTGAGCATCTGCTCCGGTGCACCCATGCCGAGCAGTGCGCCGAGCAGGTCAAACAGCCGACCGAGCGCATGCGTGCGGCCTGACAGCGCTGCGGGAAAGGCTGGCTTGAGCAATGTGCCCTCAGGTATGCGCACGTCCACCAGGTCGTAGAAACCGTCGTTGAAGACAATCTGCGGGTCCACCACGTTGATGGTGAACGAACCGAAGAACATCTTGAACATGTCCTCGTTGAGGAAGAAGTTCACCGAGCTCTGCGCCTGTGGGTCAGTGCCGTCAAAATCGAAGATGGCTTTCGATCCCTCGCGCCACATCCGGCACTTGATGCGATAGGGACCCATGCCCATGCCGTCATCGCACAGATAATCCTCGAATTCGCGTGGCTCCTCCGGGATGAAGTTCTCGATGATGTGCTGCATGGCATCGTGGTTGCGCTGCAGCATGACATCCATGGTCGTGCCGAGAACATCATCGCCAAAGCGTTCTGCCAGCTCAATACAGCGCCGTGACGCCGTCTTGCACGCGGCTACCAGCGCATTCAGGTCGAAGCGATTCCACTGCGGCGTGCGCACGTTGTGCAGTATCAGTTCGAGTATGTCCTCCTGCAGAACGCCCTTCCGGTAAAGCTTCGTGGGCGGGATGCGAATGCCTTCCTGGAAGATGTTGGTGGCCTCGACAGGGATTGACCCTGGCACCATGCCCCCGTTGTCTGACATATGGCCGAACATGGCGCTCCAGGCAATGTGTCGCCCGTCCTTGAAGACGGGCACCAGGACCAGCCAGTCGGGCAGGTGCGACACCGCGGCGTTGCACAGGTAGGGGTCGTTGGTGAGGATGATGTCACCTTCTTCGATGTCCGCATCATAGACCGACAGAAACGGCCCGATAAAGGAGCCGAACTGTCCCACCACCATTTTCCCCTCACGATTGGCAATCATGGGAAAACAGTCTCCCTGCTCGCGAATACCCGGGGACATCGCCGTGCGGAACAGCACCGCATCCATTTCCACGCGGGCGTTCTTCAGGGCATTTTCAATGATATCCACGGTGACGCCGTCCACATCGACGGTCTTCAGCGGCGCCGGGTTTGTCTCAATGATTCGTGCTCCCATCGGTCTGTCTCCTCAGGCGGCCGGGTTGATCAAGAGGTTGCCGATGGTATCCACGCCTGCGGCGTAGCCTGGCAACACAACGGTGGTGGAGTCCATTTCCAGAACGATGGCGGGACCGGGCACGGTCAGCCCCGCATGCAGCTTTTCACGTCTGTAGATATTGATGTCGTGCCACTCGCCGTCCACGTAGAAGCGGCTCTGGTGAATGATGCAGTCCGCCAGTGCCGCCGAGGCATCACCGGCTGCGGCGGCTTCAATGGTGCGGGTGCGGGCCCTGGCGACCGCCCGGATCATCAGCACCTCATGGCCATCGCCAAGCTTGAAGGTGAACAGCTGCTCGTGCTCGGCATCGAAGGCATCAGTCAACAGGCTGACTCCCTTGCCGCGCAGTTCCTCTTCCGTGAAGTCAACTGTAATCTGGAATGCCTGGCCGACGTAGCGCAGGTCGGCCTGGAAGATCACCTCCTGCGCCTCTGCCGCAATACCGTCTGCACGCAGCGAGGCCCCTGCACGCTCCTGCAGCTCTTTCAGGTCTGCCATCAGGCGGTCGTTGGTCAGGTCACCCGCCATCATCAGGTAAGTCCGCGACGCCTCATCCTGCACCTGCGTTGTGGCATCGCCATAGGCACACAGCACGCCGGGGCCCGGCGGAACAATCACCGGCCAGGCGCTGGTAAGAATTCCAAGCGCATTGGCATGCAGCGGGCCGGCGCCACCAAAACCCACCAGGGCAAAGTCGCGCGGGTCATAGCCCTGCTCCACCGATACCAGCCGCAGGGCGCCGAACATGGATTCGTTGACGATGCGAACGATGCCTTCCGCGGCCTCCATAAGCCCGATGCCCATGGCGTCGGCCACCTTCTGTACGGCCGTCACCGACGCGTCATAGTTGATCTCCATCTTACCGCCGAGCTGCACGTCGGAGGGCAGATAGCCGAGCACGACGTTGGCGTCGCAGACCGTAGGCTCCTCGCCGCCTTTCATGTAACACGCGGGACCGGGGACAGCACCCGCTGACTCGGGGCCCACGCGCAGCGCTTTGGTCAGCGCCGGCACGAACGCGATCGAGCCGCCACCCGCGCCGACGGTACGCACATCCACCGAGGGGGCACGCACGCGCACATCGCCGACATAGGTTTCACGGCGCACCCGTGCCCTGGAATCCTGGATCAGCGCCACATCCGTAGACGTGCCGCCCATGTCGAAGGTCAGAATATTGTCGTAACCAGCGCGGCTGCAGAAATAGATGGCCCCGGCAACGCCACCGGCGGGCCCCGACATCAGAAGGTTCACCGGCGATTCCGAGGCGGCGCGGGCAGAAGCAAGACCCCCGTCGGAGCGCAGAATTGACAGGTGGGTATCGCCACCCATGCGGTCTTGCAGCGCACGCTGCAGATTATCGATATAGCGCGCCACCTGGGGTCTGACATAGGAGTTCACCACTGTGGTCTCGGTACGCTCGTACTCCTGCATTTCCGGCACCACGTCGCTGGAAATCGAGATCGGTGTATCGGTGAAGATGTCACTGGCGATGGCGCGCGCCTGCTCTTCATGCTCCCGGTTGATGTAGGCGTTGATAAAACAGATCGTCAGCGCCTCGACGTCGCCCGTCGCGTGCAGCCGGCGCAGATCCTCGCGCAGGCGGTCCGCGTCGAGCGGTGTGACCACTGAACCGTCCGCCGCCATGCGTTCGTGTGCGCCGATTGTCAGCTCCAGCGGCGCCAGCAGCGGACTCTTGATGTAGCTTACCCAGCCGGCAAGCCCACCGGGGCAATAGGAGCGAGCCACCTGCAGGGTGTCCTCGAAGCCGGCGGTTGTGACCAGACCGACTTTCGCGCCGCGACCGGTCAGCACGGCGTTGGTGGCAACCGTGGTACCGTGCATGACGAGACGGATGTCGGTCGGATCGATGCCGGTTTCTTCGCAGACACGGGCAATGCCGTTGAGGACACCAATGGAGGAATCCTCCGGCGTAGACGGCACTTTTGCCGTATGGGTCTCGCCGGTCGCATCATTCATCAACAGGAAATCCGTGAACGTGCCGCCAACGTCGACACCCAGTCTGTATGCCATGCGTTATGTCTCCTCGCTGTTATGTGTTAGCGGTGACGCCGTCGCAGGCGCCCAAGGGGTCCGCTTGCGCCGCGCCTGAGCCCCTGCCTGCTTTATGCCGCGTTGCGGCTCAACCAGTAATGCGCCCGGCCACCCTGGGGTGTGCCGATCAGCTCACTGACCAAATCCACCGAGCGAAGAAGCGCTGGCATGTCGACACCGGTGGCAAAGCCCATCTGCTCACACAGCATCACCACATCCTCTGTCGCCACGTTGCCCTTGGCGCCCGGTGCGAACGGACAGCCACCCAGCCCACCCACCGCACTGTCAAACTGACGAACCCCGCTTTCGATGGCGGCAAAGACGTTGGCAAGACCCATGGCCCGGGTATCGTGAAAGTGACAGGCAAGCCGGTCGCTGCGGTGAGCCACCACCAGCGCGTCCATCAAATCGCGCACCGCCGCCGGGTTGGCGGCACCGATGGTATCCGCGATGACAATCTGGTCCGCGCCCCACTCGGCCAGCTGCGCCGCCTGGGCGAGAACGGTCTCCCGCGGCGTTGGTCCTTCGAAGGGGCACTCAAAGGCCACCGCAAGGTAGGCCTGAACCTTCATGCCCTCGGCCTTGCCTCGCGCAATGATGTCCTGCGCCACCGCCAGCGTCCGCTCCAGGCTCATGTTGATATTCTTGAGGTTCATGGTTTCTGTGGCCGACACCACGACAGCCACCGTGCCGATCCCGGAAGCACGGGCCAGTTCGTAGCCCTTCATGTTCGGAATCAGCGCGCTGAGATGCGTGTCGCTGCTTACGTCGAGTGCGGCAATCAGATCCCCGGTGCCTGCCATCTGCGGAACCGCCCTGGGCGAGACAAAGCTGCCAATTTCCAGGTATTTCAGACCTGCCTCAATGAGTGCAGTTGCCAGGCGCAGCCGCTCATCGAGACTCAGGTGGCGGGACTGGCTCTGCAGGCCGTCGCGCAGGCCAACCTCGTTGATGCGAATCGTGTCGTCTTTCATGCGATTCTGCCCTCTTCCCGAAGCGCCCGAATCTGCGCTTCACTATACCCCAGAATATTTGCCAGAACGCCGTCCGTGTGCTCACCCAGCAGCGGCGCCGGACTGAAGGACTCTTCATCCGTTCGCGACAATTTGATCGGATTGCCGGGGCCGCGCGTGTGACTGCCGTTCGGATGATGCAGGTCAACAACCATATTGCGTGACAGGACCTGCTCGTCGGCCAGAGCCTCGCCCAGGCGGTTGACCCTGGCGCAGGGAATGCGCTTTTCCTCCAGACGGCGCAGCCAGTACTCAGAGGTGTTGGTTTTCAGCAGCTCATTGAGTTTGCCGTCGATGAAGTCCTTGTCAGCGAGCCGCCCGGGCTGCGTCCTGTATTTCTCGTCGCGGAAGGGCGCGAAATCGACTACCTCCAGCAGGTTGTCCCAGAAACTGTCAAAGATGACTGCGATGATGATATGGCCATCGGCGGTGCGGTAGCTGTTGTAGGGCACATGCACGAAATGGCTGTTGCCGATGGGTGCCGGCTCCTTTCCGGAAAGGAAATGCATGGTGGCCATGTAGTTCAGCATGGAAATCTGGCAGTCCAGCATCGAGATGTCCACATGCTGACCCTGGCCGCTGCGCTCACGCTCGTACAGGGCTGCCATGACGCCCATCGCACCGAACATGCCGCCACCGAGATCCCCGATGGGTATGCCCGCACGGGTCGGATGCTCCGCGTCCGTGCCGGTGATGGACATGCCGCCGCCCAGCGCCTGCACCACCTGGTCAAAGGCAGGGCGCTGAAAGCTGGGCCCGGCGGACCCGAAGCCGCTGATGGCGCAGGTTATGATGCGAGGGTTGATATCACATAAAAAGGGGTAGCTGATTTTCAGTTTGTCGGCGACGCCGGCGCTGAAGTTCTCTATCACGATATCGGCGGATCGCACCAGGTCATAGAAGACCTCAAGGCCCTCCGCACTCTTCAGATCCAGAGCGACACTCTGCTTGTTGCGATTCAGCGTGATGTAGTAGGCACCCTGGCCATCCAGGGAATTGGCGGGGTCCGTGGCCAGCAATTTGCGCGTGCCCTCACCCGTGAGTGGCTCGACCTTGATGGTTTCCGCGCCCAGGTCGGCGAGGATCATCGCCCCATAGGGCCCCGAGAGCATGTGGGTGAGATCCAGAACGCGCAATCCCGCTAATGGTTTCGCCATGAGCACACCCTCCTGTCAGCCTGGTACCTTACATACCACTACCACCTTGCAGAATGTGTGCCACAAGTACCCCGCCGAACAAACCAAAAAAAAACCCTGGTATATCCGGAACTTACAGGCAATTTCGCCCTCGGCGACGGCAGCGATTCGAGAGGACCTTCGCGGTGTATTTCAAAGTGAATGCTCTCCCTTCACTTTGAAATACACCGCGAAGGCCCCCGCTCCCGATCAGGCCTCCCGCGACCCCTCGAACGCCGCCCGCTGTTCCGCGGTCGCCGGCGCCTGATAACGCGCCTTCCATTCCTCGTAGGGCATGCCGTAGATGCGCTCCCGGGCCTCGGCATCCGCCAGCGTCAGGCCCTGCTCTTCCGCTGCCGCGCGGTACCACTTCGACAGACAGTTACGGCAGAACCCGGCGAGGTTCATCAGTTCGATATTCTGCACATCCTTACGGCTGTCCAGATGCTCCAGCAGCCGGCGGAAAACCGCGGCCTCGATATCGCGCTCGCGCTTTACATTGTCCTCGGTCATGCGTCGACTCCCGTCATGAAAACACCAGCCTGACGTTAGCGTTGCCGAGTCGCGCACGCAAGGTTTCGAGCAGGTCCTCGGTGGGCCTCACCCGCCAGGCCTCGCCGAAAATCAGGGGGGCACGTATGCCCGCGCTGCAGTACAACAGTCTCACCGGACACGCCCCCGGCGTCTCACCCAGGGACTGGGCGAGAAAATCACCGAAGGCATCATCCAGCGCGGTGTCATGCACCTCCAGCGTCAGCTCCCTGGCGAGCCGCTCACGCTCCTCGGCCAGGCTGCGGATGCCGGTGGCGCGCATCACCAGCGCACCGTTGTTGAAATCATCCTGGGCGATACGCCCCTCGGCCACGACGATTGCGTCCTTGACCAGCACTGCCCGACACTCGTTATAGGTCTCTGCAAACGCGGTGACTTCGATGCGCGCGCTGCGATCGTCCACCACCGCGATCGCCATGGTGCCCCGGGCCGTCTTCACCGTTCGCAGGGAAATGACAAGCCCCGCCAGCCGCTGGGTCGCCTTGCCATCCGCGCGCATGTCGGCGATGCGAACGGGCGCCATGCGCCGTACCTCGGCTTCGTATTCGTCTATCGGGTGCCCCGTTACATACAGGCCCAGGGTGTCTTTTTCACCGCTCAATCGCTCGCGATCCGACCAGGGACGAACACTGCGAAACCCCGCATAGGGATCGCCGGCGGCGGCATCGGCCGTGACTACCGAGTCGCCAAACAGGTCGAGCATTCCGGCATCGCGATTGGCCGCGTTCTGTTCGGCCGCGCGCAGCGCGTCGTCGATGCTGGCCATGAGAACCCAGCGCGCAACCTTCAGTGAATCGAAGGCCCCGGCGCGCACCAGCGCCTCGATGGCGCGCCGATTCACCTTGCGCGGGTCAGTGCGCGCGCAGAAATCGAACAGGTCGGTAAAGCGCCCGTCGCCCGCGCGGGCGGCCAGCAGCAGCTCGATGGGCCCTTCACCCAGGCCCTTGATCGCCCCCAGTCCATAGACGATCTCGTGCCGGGCATTCACGGTAAAACGGTACTCGCCCTCGTTGACATCAGGCAGCTTGACCGTGAGCCCCATGCGCCTGGCTTCTTCGATCAGGACCACCACCTTGTCGGTGTTCTGCATTTCCGAACTCATGACCGCGGCCATGAATGCAGCGGGGTAATGGGTCTTCAGCCAGGCGGTCTGATAGGACACCAGCGCATAAGCCGCCGAGTGTGACTTGTTGAAACCGTAGCCAGCGAACTTTTCCACCAGATCGAAAATGCGCGTGGCGAGACCGGCATCGATACCGCGCCCCGCGGCGCCTTCGGCGAATACCTCGCGCTGCTTGGCCATTTCCTCGGGCTTCTTCTTGCCCATGGCGCGGCGCAGCAGGTCGGCCTCGCCAAGGCTGTAGCCCGCCAGCTCCTGGGCGATCTGCATGACCTGTTCCTGGTACAGGATAATGCCGTAGGTAGGCTCAAGGATGGGCTTCAGGCACTCGTGCTGATAGCTGTGGTCGGGGTAGGCAATGGCCTCGCGCCCGTGCTTGCGGTTGATGAAGTTATCCACCATGCCCGACTGCAGCGGGCCCGGACGGAACAGGGCAACAAGAGCGATAATGTCCTCGAAGGAATCCGGCTTCAGCCGCGCAATAAGCTCCTTCATGCCGCGGGACTCCAGCTGGAACACCGCGGTGGTTTCTGCCTGCTTGAGCAGATCGAAGGTGGCGCTGTCGTCAAGCGGTAGCTGCTCGATGTCCAGCAGCGTCTCGCCCTGCGCCGCACGCTCGTCATTGATGATGCGCACCGCCCAATCGATGATGGTCAGCGTGCGCAGGCCGAGAAAGTCGAATTTCACCAGACCGGCGTCCTCGACATCGCCCTTGTCATACTGCGTGACCAGCCCGCTGCCGCCTTCGTCACAGAACAGGGGTGAAAAATCGGTAATCCGCGCCGGGGCGATCACGACACCGCCGGCATGCTTGCCGACGTTTCGGGTCAGGCCCTCGAGCTGTTCCGCCATATCCCAGATTTCCTGGGCCTGCGGGTCCTCGGCGAGGAACTCGCGCAGCGTCTCTTCCTGCTCCAGCGCCTTGCCGAGGGTCATCCCTACTTCGAAGGGAATCATTTTGGACAATCGGTCGGCAAGTCCGTAGGGCTTGCCCTGCACCCGCGCCACGTCGCGAACCACGGCCTTGGCGGCCATGGTGCCAAAGGTGATGATCTGGGAGACCGCCTCGCGTCCGTATTTGTCGGCCACGTAGTCGATCACCCGGTCGCGCCGCTCCATGCAGAAGTCGACATCGAAGTCGGGCATGGAAACACGCTCGGGATTCAGGAAGCGCTCGAACAGCAGATCGTACTGCAGGGGGTCGAGGTCGGTAATCTCAAGCGCATAGGCGACTAGCGATCCCGCCCCGGAGCCACGCCCCGGACCCACCGGAATGCCGTTCTGCTTGGCCCAGCGGATAAAATCCATGACGATGAGGAAATAGCCCGGGAAACCCATCTGAATGATGGTGTCCAGCTCGAAATCCAGACGCTGCCGGTAGGCAGAGACCGCATCGGGGTCAGCGTCGCGGCCAAGCTTTGCCAGCCGTTCATTCAGCCCCTCGTGAGACAGACGCCGAAAATAGGCCTCCATGCCCAGCTCCCGTGGTACCGGATAGTCTGGCAGGCAGGGCTGACCGAGCGTCAGGGAAAAGTTGCAGCGCATGGCGATACACACGGAGTTCTCGATGGCTTCGGGCAGATCGGCGAACAGCTCGACCATCTCCTGCGGCGAGCGCAGGTATTGCTGCTCTGAGTAGCGGCGCGCCCGACGCGGATCGTCCAGCGTGCGGCTCTCCCCGATACAGACCCGCGCCTCATGGGCCTCGAACTCGTCGCGCGTGAGAAAACGCACATCGTTGGTCGCAACGACCGGACAGGCATGTGCGCCAGCTAGCGCGACAGCCGCATGCAGGTGATCTTCATCCCCTTCCCGGCCGGTCCGGTGCACTTCCAGATAGAAACGGTCAGGGAAGCAGCGCATCCAGTAGCGCAGACGCTGCGACGCCTGCTCTTCACGCCCTACCAGCAGCGCGCGACCGATATCGCCCCGCGCACCTCCGGACAGCGCAATCAGCCCCTCACTGTACTGCCCCAACCACTCCCGGTTTACCCGCGGCATGCCAAGGTGCTGCCCTTCGGTATAGGCGACCGAAATCAGGCGGGTCAGGTTGCGGTAGCCCGTTTCACTCGCGACCAGCAGCACGAGCGGAAAAGCTTCCTCCGCATCGTGGCTGTCCACAACGGCCAGTTCGGCGCCGAAGATCGGCTTGATGCCCGCGGCATAGGCCGCCTTGCTGAACTTGACCAGGCCATAGAAATTGCACAGGTCGGTGACCGCCACGGCTCCCATTCCAAGCTCGGCGCTGCGCCGCATAAGCGGCTTGATGCGCACCAGGCCATCCACCAGCGAGTATTCCGTGTGCAGACGGAGATGAACAAAGTCAGTCATGCGGGCAATCTACTCCTTGCGCACCGACGCTGTCTCGCCAGCCGCGATAATTCGTCTCACCGGCGCAAAACTGCGCCGGTGCGCCACCGTCGGTCCAAGCCGGACAAGCGCCTCGAGATGCGCCACGGTGGGGTAACCCTTGTGCTGTGCAAACCCGTAACCGGGAAAGCGCTGCTCCAGCTCTACCAGCTCGGCATCGCGCTGAACCTTGGCCAGGATGGACGCCGCGGCAATCGACGCACAGCGGCTGTCGCCCTTGATAACAGCTTGCGCCCGATAAGGCCACTGCGGCAGACGATTGCCGTCCACCAGAACCAGGTCGGGCACAATCGCCAGTGCCGCCACGGCACGATGCATGGCCTGCAGACTCGCCTGCAGTATGTTGATCGTGTCTATTTCCACCACGCTGGCACGGCCCAGCGCCCAGCCCAGTGACTGCTCGCGTATACAATCGGCTAGCTGTTCACGGCGCCGCCGGCTCAGGGTCTTGGAATCCGCCAGTCCCCGAATCGGCCGTGCTGGGTCAAGAATCACCGCCGCCGCCACCACATCACCCGCGAGAGGTCCACGACCGACCTCATCGACGCCGGCGAGATGCCCTGCCGACCGCCTATCGGCGTTGAACTCTGCTGCCAGCGCATCATCCATGCTGCAGAAGGCGCTCCTGGACCGCCTGGGTAAATGCCGCGGGAAAATCCACCGCCAGTGCCCCACGTATCTCCGCGAAGGCGGCGCGCTGCGCCTGCGCGCCGCCCGGTGCAAACAGCGGCAGCAGCTCGGCGGTCAGCGCATCGGCGGTCAGCGCCCCCTGGAGACACTCGGCCACCACTGCCTTGCCGCTGAGGATGTTCGGCAGGGCTGCATAGGGCGTGCGCACGAGACGCGACACGAGAGCCCAGGACAGCGGCTGCATGCGGTATCCCACGACCATGGGTGCGTCCAGCAGCGCGGCTTCCAGCGTGGCGGTGCCAGAGGCGACCAGCAGCGCATCGGCAACTGACATCACGTCGCGGGAACGGCCCTCCAGCAGGCTGACTGGCAAGGTCGCTGCATCGGGCAGCAATGACCGAACCTGGGCCAGACGCGCGGTATCAGACGCGGCGACAAGCACCTTCAGCGCCGGCAGCTCCCGATGAAGGCGCTGCGCGGCCTGCACAAAGGCCGGGCCGATCTGTGCCACTTCCGATGCCCGACTGCCGGGCAGCAGCCCGAGAACCGGCGCGCCCACAGGGATGTCCAGCGCCTGGCGCAGCGCACTGCGGCGCATGGCGTCGGCGGGCTTCAGTGACTGCGCCAGCGGGTGTCCCACGCAACGCGCCTGCACGCCTGCTTGCTCATAGAGCGACACCTCGAAGGGGAACAGGCAGAGCATCAGGTCAACGGCATCGGCTATCTGGCGTATCCGGCCTGCACGCCACGCCCAGATGGAAGGACTGACCAGGTGCGCGGTGGCAATACCCTGGCGCCGCAGACGCCGCGCGAGCCCCAGGTTGAAATCCGGCGCATCAATACCAAGAAAGAAATCCGGCGGCTGTCGACGAAAATGACGAAACAGTTCGCGTCGAATCCGCAGCAGCTCCGGCAGTCGGCGCAACGGGTCCACAAACCCCATCACCGACAGCCTTTCCATGGGAAACAGCGACAGCATGCCCTCTGCCTGCATCAGCGGTCCGCCGATACCCGAGACCTCGACCTCGCCCATTCGGTCGCGCAGCGCCGCGATGCTGCGGGCACCCAGAGTATCACCCGAAGCCTCGCCGGCTACCATGGCGACGCGCAGGGGAGAGCTGGCCACTAGTGGGCCAC
>CAZTJR010000037.1:0-29990 GCA_964613795.1 uncultured Alteromonadaceae bacterium
ACCTCCAGGTGCACCTTGGTCACCAGCGGGCAGGTGGCATCGAACACCTTGAGGCCGCGGTGTTCGGCGTCCATGCGCACCGCCTGGGAGACGCCGTGGGCACTGAAAATAACGATGCGGTCGTCGGGCACCTCGTCGAGCTCCTCGACGAAGATGGCCCCGCGAGCGCGCAGATCATCCACCACAAAGCGATTGTGCACCACCTCGTGGCGAACATAGATCGGCTTGCCGAAAACCTCCAGCGCCCGGTTGACGATATCGATGGCGCGGTCAACGCCAGCACAGAAGCCGCGGGGGTTTGCCAGTTGTACGTCCATCAGTGCAACTCCGCCGGTTCAACCCGGTGTACGAGAACATCAAACAGAATAGTACGCCCCGCCAACGGATGATTGAAGTCTACCGTGACTTCGCTGTCATCCACCGCCACCACCAGCCCCGGCAGTTCACCACCCGCGGCGTCGGCAAAAGAGCACACCAGGCCGACCTCCAACGCCAGATCCTTGTCAAACTGGTCGCGCTTTATCACCTGGATATTGTTGTCATTGGGCTGCCCGAAAGCCTCCTCCGGCGTGACCGAAAAAAGCTGCCGCTGCCCCGGCTGCATGCCGAACAGCAGCCGCTCGAAGCCCGGCAGAAGGCTGCCGTCGCCAATGGTAAAGTCCACGGGATCGTCGCCGAAATTCGAGTCGATCTCGGCGCCGTCCTCGAGCGTCAGAGCAAAGTTGAGGAATACCCGGGTACCTTCACCAACGCCGACCTCACCCTCGTTACTATCCGTGTTCATGCTCATGCTCCTCACAATTCGCGCTCTGTTATACAAAACGCGATGCTAAAACCCAAGTGCCCGGTCCTCATGCCGGCTCAGGCACGACCTGAGCCCCGAAAGCCATCCAGCAGCAGCAGAACGGCGCCCACGCTGATGGCGGCGTCGGCAATGTTGAAGGTGGGGAAATACCGGCCGGCGTAATGCACAGAAATGAAATCGACGACGTGCCCGAGCAGGACCCTGTCAATGGCGTTACCCAGGGCGCCCCCGAGTACCAGCGCCAGTGCCAGTGCCAGCAGACCCTGTTCGCGCGGCAGTCGCCAGACCCAGACGATGAGCGCGCCGCTCACCGCCAGCGCCAGCCCGGTAAACAGCCAGCGCTGCCAGCCGCCGGCATTGCTCAGGAAACTGAACGCCGCGCCCTCGTTATAGTGCAGGGTCAGGTTAAACCAGGAGAACACCGGCTCCGGGCGCGCATACTCCAGCAGTGACTGCGCCAGAACCTTGCTGCCCTGGTCGAGTACCAGCACCAGCAGCGCCAGCGCATAGGCGGCCCATACCATCGCGCGCTCAGGCAAAGTGGCGCTGCTCGCCGCTGCCGTCCACGTTGAGCACACATCGCCCACACAGGGTGGGATGCGCCGTGTGCTGACCGACATCGGCACCGCGGTGCCAGCAGCGCTCACACTTGTCATTGCCCGATACGGTCACCGACAGCTTCAGGCCCTCGACGCCGGTCTCGGTGGCGTCGGCCGGGGCCTCTGCCAGCGCGGCAACGCTGGCGCCCGACGTGATCAGGGCAAAGCGCAGTTCATTGCCGAGTGCATCGACGGTGGCCCGCAGCGCTTCATCGCAGTACAGCACCACCTCCGCATCCAGCGACCCGCGCAGATTGCCCGCCGCGCGCTGGGCTTCCATCTCGCGGTTTACCGCTGCGCGCACGTCCATGACCTGCTGCCAGAAATCGCGGCCCATGGTCGCGCTGTCTTCCAGCCGCGGCAGATCCGTCACCCACTCGACCAGAAAGACCGAATCGGCGCGTTCTCCCGGCAGGTTTTCCCAGATTTCCTCGGCGGTAAAGCTCAGAATCGGCGCAATCCAGCGCACCATGGCATCGGCGATATGGTACAGCGCCGTCTGCGCTGAGCGACGGGCGATGCTGTCAGCCTGTGTTGTGTACTGGCGATCCTTGATCACGTCCAGATAGAAGCCGCCGAGGTCGATGGCGCAAAAATTGTGCAGGCGGTGATAAATGGTGTGGAACTGGTAGCTGTCGTAGGCAGCGAGAATTTCATCCTGCAGCAGGGCCGCGCGGTCTGCCGCCCAGCGATCCAGCGACAGCATGTCCGCCGCGGGCACCGCGTGCCTTGCGGGATCAAAGCCGGCAAGATTGGAAAGCAGGAAACGCGCCGTATTGCGGATGCGTCGGTAGGCGTCCGCGGTGCGCTTGAAGATTTCGTCGCTCACCGCCAGCTCGCCACGGTAGTCGGAGGCCGCCACCCAGAGACGCACAATGTCGGCGCCAAGATCATTCATGGCTTTTTTCGCGGGCAGGATGTTGCCGCGGGACTTGGACATCTTGTGACCATCGCCGTCGACGGTAAAGCCGTGGGTGAGCACCGTGCGATAGGGTGCCTCGCCATAGGCGCCAACGGCGGTCAACAGGGAGGACTGGAACCAGCCGCGATGCTGGTCGGAGCCCTCCAGGTAGAGATCTGCAGGCGAACGCAGGCCGTCGCGGCGCCGCAGGACACAGGCGTGGGTGACACCGGAGTCAAACCACACATCCAGGGTATCGGTAACCTTCTCGTAGGCAGCGGCCTCATCACCCAGCAGTTCGCTGGCGTCGAGATCGTACCAGGCGTCGATGCCGCCGGCCTCCACGCGCTTCGCCACCGCCTCGATCAGCTCCACGCTGCGCGGGTGCAGCTCCGCCGTCTCGCGGTGAACGAACAGCGCGATCGGCACGCCCCAGGTGCGCTGTCGCGACACGCACCAGTCCGGGCGGCTGGACAGCATGCCGTCAATGCGGGCCCGGCCCCATTCTGGCATCCAGCGCACGCCGTCGACGGCGGCCAGCGCCTCCCGCAGCAGTCCATTCTGGTGCATGCTGACAAACCACTGCGGCGTGGCGCGGAAAATGATCGGGGTCTTGTGTCGCCAGCAGTGCGGATAAGAATGGGTGTAGTCCTCGGCGTGCAGCAGCGCCCCGTGTTCGCGCAGCAGTTGCACGATAGCGGCATTCGCCTTGAACACGTGCTCACCGGCGAAATGCGGCGTTTCCGGCAAATACACACCATTGCCGCCCACCGGGTTGTATACCTCGATACCGTAAATCGCCCCCACCACGAAGTCATCCTGACCATGGGCCGGCGCCGTGTGCACCGCACCCGTGCCCGCCTCGGTCGTCACGTGGTCACCAAGCACCACGACGATGTCGCGGTCGAGGTAGGGGTGACACAGGCGCTGGCGCTCCAGCGCACTGCCCGCGCAGCGCCCGAGAATGTCGACCTGCTCAAGCCCGAAGCGCGACGCGCAGTTCTCGGCCAGCTCCGCCGCCACCAGCAGCTGGCGGTCACCGTCGGCCAGCAGGACATACTCAAGCTCCGGGTGCAGACTCACCGCCATGCTTGCGGGAATGGTCCAGGGGGTGGTGGTCCAGATGGCCACGGCAATGTTGTCCGCCCCCGGCGCGCCGCAGGCGTCGGCGATCGCTGCGCTGTCGCGGGCCGCATAGGCAACGTCAATCGCGGTCGAAACCTTGTTCTCGTACTCAACCTCCGCCTCGGCCAGCGCGGAACCACAGTCCGTGCACCAGTGCACGGGCTTGAAGCCCTTGTGCAGGTGGCCATTATCGATCAGGCGGCCGAGCGTGCGGATAATATCCGCTTCGAACAGGGGATCCATGGTGAGGTAGGGCCTGTCCCACTCGCCGAACACCCCCATGCGCACGAAGTCCTCGCGCTGGTTGTCGATCTGTTTACGCGCATAGTCTCGGCAGTGATCGCGGAACGCCGCGGCGCTGACCTTCACGCCGGCCTTGCCGACTTTTTTCTCAACATTGAGCTCAATCGGCAGGCCGTGGCAGTCCCAGCCTGGCACGTAGGGCGCATCATAGCCGGCCAGCGTGCGCGACTTGACGATCATGTCCTTGAGAATCTTGTTCACCGCGTGGCCCACGTGCAGCTCGCCGTTGGCATAGGGCGGGCCGTCGTGAAGAATGAACTTCGGCCGACCGGCGCTCACCTCGCGAATGCGCGCGTACAGATCCATCTCGCGCCAGCGGGCAAGACGCTCGGGCTCGCGCTGCGCCAGTCCCGCCTTCATCGGGAAGTCTGTCTGTGGCAGATTCAGGGTCGCTTTGTAGTCGCTCATGTGTCGCTGCTGTCCATACTGTGGCGGGGCGCCGGCGAATTCTGCTCAAACCAGCGCTGCGCGGTGTCAATGTCTGCCCGGATGGCATCGCGGAGCGCATCCAGGGAATCGTACTTCTTCTCGGCGCGCAGACGGTGCACGAAACGCACGTCGATGCGCCGACCGTAGAGGTCGGGTGAACCCTCGAGCAGGTGCACCTCGAGGTTGGCGCGGGTGCCGTTGCTCACCGTGGGTCGCGTACCGACATTGGCGACGCCGGGGACAGCGCTCAGCCCGGCACCGTCCACCCGCACCGCAAACACGCCGGCCAGTGGCGAACGCAGCCGCTTCAATTCCACGTTCGCCGTCGGTGCACCGAGTTGACGACCCAGCTGATGACCGCGCACCACGCGACCACTGATGGCGTAGTCGCGCCCGAGCAGTCGTGACGCCAGCGCAAGATTGCCCGCCGCGAGCGCGTCACGCACGCGTGTGCTGCTGATGCGCTCGTCGTCCAGGGCACAGGTCTGCGTCGGCAGGGTACTGAAGCCCTCACGCTGGCCGAGCTGGCGGAGAAAGGCCGCATCCCCTTCGCGCTCACGTCCGAAGCGGAAATCATCCCCCAGCACCAGCCGCTGTACGCCGAGCCCACGCACGAACAGTGCCTGCGCGAAATCCATCGCCGACATACCACGCAGCGATTCATCGAAACGAATGCATAGCAATCGGTCGACGCCCAGTTGGGACAGCCGCAGACACTTCTCACGGAAACTCATCAGTCGCGCCGGCGCCTCTCCGGGGGCCAGATACTCACGCGGCAAGGGCTCGAACACGATAACCACCGACGGCAGGGACAGGGCGCCCGCCTCGTCGATCAGCTGGCCGAGCACTGTCTGGTGGCCCAGATGCACGCCGTCAAATGCCCCGATAGTCGCGACGCAGCCGCGGTGGCGGGGTCGCAGATTATGCAGACCTCGGATCAGCTCCATCGATGTTCAGGGACACTTTCAGCGTAAAAGAAACAGTATATCGAAAACCGCGGGGCGGGCATACGCCCGACAGGGTCGCGCTGACATGACAGGGCCGTCAGCCGCTTCGCGGCGTGCGCAGGTGTGCCAGCCGCGTTCCCGCCAGCGCGTGGACCAGCACGTAGACCAGACCACCGGCACTGCAGAGCAGTGCAAGCTGCAGACTGCGCTCCGCCCAGGACCAGGCCAGCCAGACCCCGGTGGGGGATGCCAACAGCATCAGCACCGCGAGCATCGCCAGTGTCGCCAGCAGCAGACGACCGGCATAGGCACGCCAGGCAGGACTGAACCGGTACACCGACTCGCGCACTAGCCCGCGCCAGAGCAGTGCCGCGTTCAGGCAGGCGGCGACGCTGGTTGCAAGCGCCAGCCCCACATGCCCGAGGTTGAACCAGAACATCAGCGGAACAACGAACATGACGTTCAGCAGCATGTTGGCCAGCATGGCGCGGATGCCGATGGACACCGGCGTCATCATGTCCTTGCGCGCATAGAATCCCGGCGCAAGCACCTTGATCAGCATGTAGGCGCAGAGCCCGAGGGCATAGGCACGCAGACTGTAGGCCGACATGCTGACGTCCTGCGGCGACAGGGCACCGTACTGGAACAGGGTAATGAGAATTGGCTCGGCAAGGACAACCAGCGCGACCGTCGCCGGCACCGCGATCAGAAGCACGCCGCGCACCGCCCAGTCGAGCGTCAGGGCGAAGCGATCGCTACGCGCTGCCGACTGGTCGGCGGACAGACTGGGCAGTATGACGGTGGCGATGGCAATGCCGAAAACGCCGAGGGGCAGCTCTGTCAGCCGATCAGAGTAATACAGCCAGGAGACGCTGCCGGTGGGCAGAAACGAGGCCAGCACCGTATCCAGCAGGAGATTGATCTGACTCACGGAGACGCCAAACAGCGCCGGCACCATAAGCACCAGAATACGACGCACGCCGGGGTGCCGTGTGTCCCAGCGCGGTCGCGGCACCAGGTCGAGCCGATACAGGAAGGGCAGCTGGAACAGCAGCTGCACCAGGCCTGCGAAGGCCACGCCCCAGGCGAGAGCAAAGGCAGGCTCGGCAAAGGCGGGCGCCGCCAGTGTCGCGGCGCTGATCAGAGACAGGTTGAGCAGCACCGGCGTGAAGGCGGGCACCGCAAAGCGACCGTAGCTGTTGAGAATGGCGCCACACAGACCGGTCATGGAGATAAGCATCAGGTAGGGAAAGGTGACGCGGATAAGATCGGCGGTGAGCGCGAACTTCTGTGCGTCGCGCATGAAGCCCGGCGCAAATACCGCGGCTACCGCTGGCGCTGCAACAATCGTGATCAGCGTCAGCAGCACCAGAGTGCCACCGAGAACGCCGGCAACACGGTCGATCAGATCGCGTACCGCCGCCTGCCCGCCCTCTTCACGGTAGTCGCTGAGCACCGGCACAAAAGCCTGGGCAAACGCGCCCTCGGCAAATAAACGACGCAGGAAGTTGGGTATCTTGAAGGCGACGAAAAAGGCGTCGGCGTTGCCGCTGGCGCCAATAAAAGACGCCAGCACCACATCGCGCACCAGGCCCAGCACACGGGACAGCATGGTCATGCTGCCCACCACCGCGCTGGAGCGCAGCAGCCCCGGAGCCGGCCTGACGACCGGGGTGCCGCTCATTCCGGTGTCTGCTGGCCGGGCACCTCTGCCGCCAGCCAGCGCTGGCGCAGGCGCTCGCCGTGCAGCGCCAGCCACTGCAACGCAACCAGCGTGTGAGCATTGGCAATGCGGTCGGCGGCCAGCAACGCCAGTGCCTCGCTGCGGGGAATCCGGTGCACGAGGATATCCTCGCCTTCACTGTCGAGACCGTGCACCTCCCCCGCGCCGGCGCGCAGAACGCGGCCACAGAACAGACGCACATGCTCCGAGCAGGCGCCGGGGCTGGGGAAAAAGCTGGCAACCGGCACCAGCTCCGCCAGTTCGCAGTCGGCCTCTTCGCGGCCCTCTCGGTGCACGACGTCGGCGTCGGACTCGCCCGGCTCCACAATGCCGGCCACCAGCTCCAGCATCCATGGCGATGCGTCGCCGCGCAGCGCGCCGGGCCGGAACTGCTCCAGCATAATGAGCGAGTCAGTCTCCGGCTCATAGGGCAGCACGCCAACGGCGTCACCGCGGTGAAACACCTCGCGGGTGAGCGGCGCGCTCCAGCCACCGTTGAAGCAGCGATGCTCCAGGGTTACACGCGCAACGCGAAAATACCCGCTGAACGCATCCTGCTCCTCAAGAATGCGAACGTCAGCCGCAGCGAAGCGCAGGCGAAAGCTCACAGCTCGCGCCTTCCGGTGTACCACTTCACCGGCGTCGAGCAGGCATCCACCTGATCGACAACATCCAGCACCAAGGCAAACAGGGCCATGCGCACCAGCAGTCCATTGTCGGTCTGGCGGAAGATGGCCAGGTTCGGATTATCGTTGAGATCGTCATCCAGCTCGCGGGCATTCTCCCGCGAGTCCCGCGGCAGCGGGTGCATGATGACCGTATTCGGCTCGCAGTGGGCCGTGTAGATGCTCTGGTTCAGGCGAAAACGGCCGCGATAGAGATCCGCTTCCTCACGCGTGGTGAAGCGCTCTTCCTGCAGGCGCGTGCTGTAGACGATATCGACTCGGGAAATGCTCGCTTCCATTGCGTCCGACTCGATCACCTCATGCCCCCGGGCCTTCAGGGTTTCGACGATCTCCGCTGGCATGCGCAGTTCGGCGGGCGATACCAGCACGAACTGCACCGCCTCGAAGAGCCCCAGCAGCTTGCACAGCGAGTGCACCGTACGCCCGTAACGCAGATCCCCGAGCATGGCGATGCGCAGCTTGTCGACCCCGCGACCGCGCCCCGCCAGCTCGGCCTTGATGGTGTAGAGATCCAGCAAGGCCTGGCTGGGATGCTCGTTGCTGCCATCACCGCCGTTGATCACGGGTACGCGGCTGGCGGCGGCGAATTCGGCCACTGAGCCCGCTACCGGATGACGCATGGCAATGACGTCGGAGTAACCGCTGAGCACCCGCGCCGTGTCATACAGAGACTCGCCCTTGGCGATGGCCGACTGTTCAAAGCCGGTGGTCTCGCGAACTTCGCCGCCGAGCAGGTTGAAGGCGCTGCCAAAGCTGACCCGGGTGCGGGTGCTGGGTTCGAAGAACATGGCGCCAAGAATCGCACCGTCCAGAACGCGGGTGCGGCGGCGACGTCGCGCGTAAGGCTCCATGTTGTCGGCCACCGCAAAGAGCCGTTCGACATCCACACGCTCGAACTGGCTGATCGACAGAATGTGGCTTCCGGCAAACTGCATGGCTATTTCCTTTGAATTATTCCCGTCCCGACGCCGCATCTTCTTACGCGCCACTGCATGCCCGTGATCGGACTGCTGCCGCGCGGCGGGCATTATACACGCGCATCGCCCGCCAATTCAGGCCAGCAGCGTATCACCCCAGGCCTGCAGCGCCTCCAGCACCGGTCGTCCCGCGGCCCCCGGTGGCAGCGACTCAATGCGCTGCTGGAGATCCGCCTGATAGTCCTCGAGCCCCAGGGGAAAGCCCGGCGCCTCACCGGACAGGCGGTACAGTCGGAACTCGTCCCAGCGCTCCCGTTCCTCGCTGTCCAGCGTGTGCGGGTAATTGCGCGCCCGGTAACGGAAAAACAGCTCGGACAGGCGGGCGTCCTCGAACGCCGGCGTCGCCGCCGCCAGCGCGTCCGCCGGCAGCCGGCGCAGGCTGTCCAGGCTGCGCCGGTCACTGTCACTGAAAAACCCGCCACCGTACAGCTGCGTATCCGGGTCCCTGTCTTCCGATGCGCTGCGGGGGGCGTGAATGGCCGACAGCTTGTCGTTGAATGCCTGGGGATCGCTGTCCCGCCAGCGCCGCAGCATTGCCAGGTGCCGGCGACAGCGCTCGCCGTCAAGGCCGAGTCGCGCCGCGACCTGCGCATCGGCCATGCGCGCTGTGACCAGCACCGGACTGCGGTTCACATGTACGGATTTCAAGCCGGGCCGCTGGACGCCCTCAGGCAGATCATCATGGCGACTGAACAGATGGCCGCGCAGCGTATCCGCGTCCAGCTCGATAAGCGCGCCGGGGTCGACATCGAGGTCGTAGCAGAGAATTTCGTTGCGGTTGGCGGGGTGGGCCATCAGCGGCGCAATGAGCCCGATGTTGTGGCGCGCGGCGCCGAACTTGCCCGACACATGCAGCACCGGCTTCATCGACTGCACGTCCAGCATGGCACTGGCGGCGGGCTTGCGTCGCAGGCGCAGCATGTAATCGTACAGCCGCGGCTGACGCTCGCGGAGCAGGCGCGCAACGGCGATGGTCGCCGTCACATCGGACAGCGCATCATGCGCCGACGCGTGCTCGATGCCGTTGGCTACGGTCAGTTCCTCAAGGCGAAAACTGGGCAGGCCATCCTCGCGCAGCGGCCACTCAATGCCCTCTGGACGCAGGGCATAGGCCGCGCGCAGGGGGTCGATAATGTCCCAGCGGGAATTGCCGTTCTGCCACTCCCGGGCGTAAGGATCGAACAGGTTGCGATACAGAGTGTTGCGGGTAACCTCATCGTCAAAGCGGATGGAGTTGTAGCCCACGCCGCAGGTGCCCGGCAGCGCAAGTTCGTCGTGAATGCGCCCCATGAACTCGCACTCAGGCAGGCCGTTTTCCAGCGCATGCTGGGGCGTAATGCCGGTGACCAGGCAGGCCCCGGGCTGCGGCAGATAATCATCGGCAGGCCGCGCATAGATGACCAGCGGCTCGCCGATCGGGTTGAAGTCGGCATCGGTGCGCTGACCGGCAAACTGCACCGGCCGGTCGCGCACCGGGTCGGTCCCGAAGGTCTCGTAGTCGTGCCAGTAGAAGGTCTCGTCAGACATTCTGCGCGCGCCGCCGGTTCAAATGAGTTCCAGCGCCTGCGTTTCGATTTTCTCATGCCAGATTGCCGGGCCGGTGTCGTGCACCGAGATGCCACGACTGTCCACGGCGACGCTCACCGGCATATCCTTCACCTCGAACTCGTAGATGGCTTCCATGCCCAGTTCGGGAAAGGCCACCACCCTCGACGAGGTAATGGCCTTGGAGACCAGATAGGCGGCGCCGCCCACCGCCATCAGGTAAACCGCCTTGTGTTTCCTGATGGCCTCGATGCCGGCAGGACCGCGTTCCGCCTTGCCGATCATCCCGAGCAGGCCCGTCTGCTCGAGAATAAAATCGGTGAACTTGTCCATTCGCGTGGACGTTGTGGGACCGGCGGGACCCACCACTTCATCCCGCACCGGATCCACCGGCCCCACGTAGTAGATAAAGCGGTCGCGCAGATCGACCCCATCCGGCAGCCCTTCACCGCTGGCGATCAGTTCCTGCATTTTCTTGTGTGCCGCATCGCGGCCGGTGAGCATTTTTCCTGACAGCAGAAGGGTATTGCCCGGCTGCCAGCTCGCCGCCTCTTCACGCGTCACGCTGTCGAGATTGACCCGACGCACACCCTCGCCAACCTCCCAGGTAATATCGGGCCAGTCATTGATATCCGGTGGTGTCTGCAAAGCCGGCCCCGAGCCGTCGAGGACAAAATGCGCATGGCGGGTGGCGGCGCAATTGGGAATCATGGCGACGGGCAGCGAGGCTGCGTGGGTCGGAAACTCCTTGATCTTCACGTCCAGCACGGTGGTCAGGCCGCCCAGCCCCTGGGCGCCGATACCGAGGCGGTTGACGGCATCCATAATCTCAAGACGCAGCTCCTCGCCACGATTGGTCGGTCCGCGCTGGCGCAGCTCGTGAATGTCGATCGGATCCATGAGCGATTCCTTCGCCAGCACCGCGGCCTTCTCAGCAGTACCGCCAATACCGATGCCCAGCATACCCGGTGGACACCAGCCGGCACCCATGGTGGGCACCGTTTTAACGACCCAGTCGAGCACGGAGTCCGACGGGTTGAGCATCGCCAGTTTGCTCTTGTTCTCCGAGCCACCGCCCTTGGCCGCCACCCGCACATCCACCGTATCGCCCTCGACCACCTCCATGTGGATCACCGCCGGCGTGTTGTCGCCAGTGTTGCGTCGCTTCCCGGCTGGGTCCTCGAGAATAGAGGCACGCAGGACATTATCCGGATGCGTGTAAGCGCGACGCACGCCCTCGTTGACCATGGCCGCCACCGACAGCGTGGCATCCCAGCGCACGTTCATGCCAATGCGCAGAAACACCGTCACGATACCCGTGTCCTGGCAGATCGGGCGGTGGCCCTGGGCACACATCCGCGAATTAATCAGGATCTGCGCCATGGCATCTTTTGCCGCCGGGTTCTGCTCCATCTCCCAGGCCCTGTGCACCCCCTGCACAAAATCCAGCGGGTGATAGTAGGAAATGAACTGCAGCGCATCGGCCACACTATCGATGAAATCATCCTGGCGAATGGTCGTCATGTAGGTCTCCCTGTCAGGCGCCGGGCTGCTGCAGCGCACGCAACGCGCGCTGCAGCTCATTGATACTGCCGTTGATCTGGCGGCGGAAATTGTTGATGGATTCGACCCACTCCTCGTTGCTGCTAACGCGCTTGTTGAGTCGGGCCACATCGAGATTCAGTTTGTTCACCGTATCGGCAACGCGCTCCATGCTGGCCTGGTTCGCCCTGGCGTTGCTCATAAGGCGATCGAGGTCGCTGGCGACGCTCTTGAGCCTGGTTACATCGCTTTTGAGACCGGCCAGGTCGTTGGTGGCACTGCTGAGAGAGCCGTCAAGGCCGGCGATTTTCTTGTCCAGATTCGTTGTGGTGCCCTGCAGCTCCTCGATATTGGCCTTGTTGCGCCGCCATGCAGAGGCCCAGAGCTTGTCGACTTCGGAGTACAGCTCCTTGATCTTCACCGCCATCTGCGCGGTATTCTGGCTGAGACCCTGGTCGGTGTCCGAAAGCCGGTCTTCCAGGTCGCTGATACGTTTGGCATAGCGCTCGGTCTCGAACGATGCCTGGGTCAGCTTCTCGTCCAGCTGCCAGGCCCAGGCGCAGGCCACCACTGCAACCACCAGTGACAGCGTGACGATCAGCCGCATCAGCAGCGGACTGCCACCGCTGCCTCCACCACCGGGGCTCGCCCCGGCGCCACCGCCGGAGCCTCCGCTACCGCCGCGCGAGCCACCCGTGCGCTCGCGGCGCGGCGCCCGGCGGCCGCTGCCGCCACCCGCTGGCGCTCGACCTGAAGGATCATCATCGCGGCTCGGCACAATGGAAGGGATAGCGTCTAGATCGTCGTCTCTGGCCATGGTTGCTGCACCGAAAATGTGGGACTTTATTATACGCAGTGCCGGCGGCCGGCTTAAAGCGATGCGCGCGATAGCCTGCACTCACCACACGCGCTTATCGCCATCCCCGGTACGCGCATCGCGGCTGTCTCACGCAGCGACCGCCAGGCATGTTAAACTGGTGTGAAAAATCAGCACGGGGTGAACACATCGGACATCGGGTCTTACCCGTACAGTCCACCAACAGCAACCGGCGCGGCGCAGCGCGTCACGCAGTATTTTAACACTGGAAAAGGAAGGAGACTTTCATGGCTTTTGAATTGCCCGAACTGCCCTACGAAAAGAATGCACTGGAGCCGCACATCTCGGCCGAGACGCTGGAATACCACTACGGCAAGCATCACAAGACCTACGTCGACAAGCTGAATGGCATGGTCGAAGGCACCGACATGGCAAACAAGTCCCTCGAGGACGTCGTCAAGGCGGCCTCTGGCGGCATGTTCAACAATGCGGCACAGGTGTGGAACCACACCTTCTACTGGAACTGCCTGTCGCCCAATGGCGGCGGTGCCCCCGATGGCGAGCTGGCTGCCAAGATCGGCGAGGTCTTCGGTTCCTTTGACAAGTTCAAGGACGAGTTCACCAACAGCGCCATCGGCAACTTCGGTTCCGGCTGGACCTGGCTGGTGCAGAAGCAGGATGGGTCCGTCGCCATCGTCAACACCGACGACGCCGAGACACCGCTCACCGACGACAGCGTGACACCGCTGCTCACCGTCGATGTCTGGGAGCACGCGTACTACATTGATTATCGCAACGCGCGGCCGAAGTACCTGGAAGCGTTCTGGGCGCTGGTCAACTGGGATTTTGTTGCTGGCAACATGTCCTGATAAAAGGCTTCATGCAGACAAAAAAAACCCCGGATTGATTCCGGGGTTTTTTTTGTGCAGAAGAAAGAAAGCTGCGCCAGGCGCAGCTTTCCGGGAACGGGCTGGCTTACATCATGCCGCCCATGCCACCCATTCCACCCATGCCGCCCATATCCGGGGCGCCACCGCCTTCCTTCTCTTCCGGTGAGTCAGCAATCATCACTTGCGTGGTGATCATGAGACCGGCGACGGAGCCAGCAGCCTGCAGGGCTGTGCGGGTTACCTTGGCGGGATCGATGATGCCGGCATCGAACATGTCGACATATTCACCGGTGGCCGCATCAAAGCCATTGTTGCCAGAGCTCTGGCGCACCTTGTCGAGCACCACGGAGGCTTCACCACCGGCGTTGCTGACGATGTGACGCAGCGGGTTTTCCATCGCGCGCAGGGCAGCGGCAATACCGATGTCCTGATCGTGATTGTCGCCCTTCAGGCCCTTGATCGCATCGATAGCGCGAATGAGTGCAACGCCGCCACCGGCAACCACGCCCTCTTCGACCGCGGCACGGGTTGCGTGCAGTGCATCTTCAACGCGGGCTTTCTTCTCTTTCATTTCGAACTCGGTGGCAGCACCCACCTTGATTACCGCAACACCGCCTGCCAGCTTGGCCACGCGCTCCTGCAGCTTCTCACGGTCGTAGTCGGAGGACGTGTTCTCGATCTGGACACGTACTTCCTTTACGCGCGCCTCGATGGCCGCACCGTCACCCTCACCGTCGATGATGGTGGTGTTGTCCTTGTCCATGGTCACGCGCTTGGCGGTGCCCAGGTGCTCCAGAGTGGCTGACTCCAGATCCAGACCCACTTCTTCGGAGATCACGGTGCCGCCGGTCAGGACAGCGATGTCCTGCAGCATGGCCTTGCGACGATCGCCGAAGCCCGGTGCCTTACAGGCCGCAACCTTGACGATACCGCGCATGTTGTTGACCACCAGCGTCGCCAGCGCCTCACCTTCAACGTCTTCGGCGATAATGACCAGCGGCTTGGACGACTTGGCAACCTGCTCCAGCAGAGGCAGCAGCTCACGGATGTTGGAAACCTTCTTGTCCACCAGCAGGATGTAGGGCGAGTCAGACTCGACCATCATGTTGTCCTGATTGGAGATGAAGTACGGGGACAGGTAGCCGCGGTCGAACTGCATGCCTTCTACCACGTCCAGCTCGTTTTCCAGGCCGGAACCTTCCTCAACGGTGATCACGCCTTCCTTGCCGACCTTGTCCATGGCGTCGGCAATGATTTTACCGATGGCATGGTCGCTGTTGGCGGAAATGGTACCCACCTGGGTGATCGCCTTGTTGTCCTCACAGGGAATGGACGCCTTGTGGATTTCCTCAACCGCAGCGGCAATCGCCTTGTCGATACCGCGCTTGAGATCCATCGGGTTCATGCCGGCGATAACGGCCTTCAGGCCTTCGCTGACAATACCCTGAGCCAGAACGGTTGCGGTGGTGGTGCCGTCACCGGCAGCGTCGGAAGCCTGTGACGCCACTTCCTTCACCATCTGCGCGCCCATGTTCTCGAACTTGTCTTTCAGCTCGATTTCCTTGGCAACAGACACACCGTCCTTGGTGACGGTGGGTGCACCGAATGACTTGTCGAGAACCACATTGCGGCCCTTGGGTCCCAGCGTAGCCTTGACGGCATCCGCAAGGACGTTCACGCCCCGCAGCATTGCCTGGCGGGCTTCATCGCCAAAATATACATCTTTAGCAGCCATGATTTTTTCCTTTACCTTTACTGTTTGCGTTTAATGGGTAGTGAGTCTCGCCTGGGCGCGCTTACTCAACGACAGCGTAAAGCTCGCTCTCGCTCATGATGATCAGCTCTTCGCCTTCAATCTTGATGGTGTTGCTGCCGGCGTACTGACCGAAGACCACGGTGTCACCTACCTTGACCGCAACCGGGCGCTGCTCGCCGTTGTCCAGCACCTTGCCGTCACCAACCGCGACCACCTCACCCTGGTTCGGCTTTTCTTTGGCTGAACCCGGCAGCACGATGCCTCCGGAGGTTTTCTCTTCTTCTTCCTTGCGACGAACGACCACGCGGTCGTACAGCGGACGGATTTTCATGGATTACGATCTCCAGTTCATTCAGTGTTATCAACTCCCCCAATCGGGGCCTGCGCACTGTATTGGGGTCGACAGCCGGGAATTCAAGAGAGAATTAGCACTCTTTTTGCGAGAGTGCTAAAAATTTTTCGGCGCTGGCGGCAAGGTGGGGTGGTGGAACGGCGACCCGGTGGCGATATTGCTATGCGAGGAGCTGGCCAACGCCACCAGAAACAAGACTTATCGTCTGAAAAACAGAGGCTTAGCGCCTCTCCTCGTCAACACGGCGGTATTCACCTTCAATGGTGGCAGACCCCTGGGGATCGCGCTGGTCGGGGCCCCGTGACTCCGCTCCCGAGGCCGGCCCGCGCCCGAAGAGCCAGCGGGACAGGCGACGGCGCAATGGCCCGAACAGCACCAGCAGCGCGGCGACATCGGTGATCAGACCGGGAATCATCAGCAGCAGCGCTGCAAGTCCCACGGCCATGTCATCCACAAGCATCTGCGGCCCGAAAATGCGGCCGTCCTGCGCCTCGCGCAGACGCATGAACATGTCCCGCCCCTGGAAGCGCAGCAGCATGATACCGGCGACCAGGGTCAGAAACACATAGGCCAGCGCAGTCAGGGCACCTACCGCCACACCAAGCTGGATCAGCGTCAGTAATTCCAGCCAGGGCATCAACAATATTACGTATCTCATGCAGTGAGTATGGGGGCTGGCAACGGCTTTTCAAGCGCAGCTTGTGCGCAGGCCCGTGCCGGCACAGTTTGCACCGCCATGAAAGGCTGCTACTGTCGCCGGCTTCTCGCCCTCGCAACCAGGAACAGGAGCAGCCTGGCCCATGGAACTGCTCGTCATCGGCATAGCGGCGTTGTTCGCTGCAGCACTGACTTTTTCTCAGGCTTTGGCGTTGGCACACTGATGACACCGGTGTTTGCCCTGTTCTTTCCCCTGCCGCTGGCGATTGCCGCCACGGCGGTGGTGCACGTGGTAAACAATCTGTTCAAGCTCGGCCTGACGGTGCGCAATGCCAGCTGGCGGGTTGTGGCCGCCTTTGGCCTACCGGCAATGCTGGCGGCCCGGGATTCCTCCACAGCCCGCTGCTGTGGCCGGTACTGGTGGGGACGCTGTGCGCCTGCGCGGGCTCGCTGCTCGGTCGGCAGCTGCTGACGAAAGTCACCATGTCCGCCGTGCGCTTAGCGGTCTCGATGATGATGCTGGTAATTGGCCTGGGACTGATGAGTGGGTGGATATGACCGAACCGATCAGCATCAATGAGCGCATCTGGCTTGCCGTTGCCGCCATTCCCGCAGGACGCGTAAGCACCTATGGTGCCGTCGCCAGCGCCGCCGGCTTGCCGCGGGGCGCCAGACGCGTTGGACGCGCGCTGGGAGCGCTGCCCCCGGACAGCCAGATTCCCTGGTATCGGGTGATCAATGCACAGGGACGGATCGCAATACCCCAGGGCAGCAAGGCTGCCCGGGACCAGTGGGACCGACTCCTCAGCGAAGGCGTGATTCCCGAAGCCAACGGCCGTATCGACCTGCGTCGTTACGGCGTCTGAGCGGTAGATCAGCGCTGCTAGCGCAGACCGGTGATGTAGCGCCGATCGCCGGGATTGCGATTCGGCACCGGTTCTTCGAGAATCATCAGCCGCTGCGTGACTCACCGCAGACGCCAAAGGAGACATGCGTGCGTCAACTGACATGCTCTGTCGAGCACTGGTCGCTGAAGCGGCCTTTTCACATCACCGGCTACCGTTTCGATGAGGTAGCGATACTCCAGGCCAGTATTCGCGATGGCGATGAGCTGGGACAAGGTGAAGCCACGGGCATCTATTATTTGGGGGAAACCGGCAGCAGCCTTCTCGCGCAGGCGCAGAGTGTCGGCGGCGCCATAGCCGACGGCGCCTCCCGTGAGGACCTGCTGCGGCTGTTGCCAGCCGGCGGTGCGCGCAATGCCCTGGACTGCGCGCTCTGGGATCTGGAAGCCAAGCAGGCCGGGGAACGAGTCTGGGAGATGCTGGGTATCCGCAGCGAGCCCGTGGTGACGGTGAATACGGTGGGCATTGGGTCGCCAGCAGAGATGGCGAACGTGGCGAGCGAACTGGATACCGACCATATCAAGGTCAAGCTGGACGGCGACATGCCCCTCGAACGCATCCGCGCCGTACGCAACGCGCGACCAGACGCCGTGATTGTGGTTGACGTCAACGCCGGCTGGACCTTCGCGCAGCTTACCGCGCTCGCCCCCCGCTTCCGGGATCTGGGCGTTGCCATGATCGAGCAGCCGCTGCCGCGCGGCGGCGACAGTGAGCTGGAAGGCTACGAAGCACCCCTGCCCCTGTGCGCCGACGAGTCCTGCCTCGACACCAACGAGTTCGAGCAGGCCGCGCAGCGCTACCAGATGATCAACATCAAGCTGGACAAGACGGGCGGACTCACCGAGGCACTGCGCCTTGCCGCAATGGCTCGCGACAGCGGCATCGAGATCATGGTCGGCAATATGGTGGGCACGTCTCTGGGCATGGCGCCGGGTTTCGTCATCGCCCAGCAGTGCCGCTTTGTCGACCTGGATGGCGCGCTACTGCTGCGCCGGGATCGCGACCATCCCATGCGCTATAGCGGCGGCGTGGTCATGCCGCCTCCGATCGAACTGTGGGGCTGAACCGGATGACGACGACGCTGACGCTGCGACCGCCCTACCTGATCTTTCTTGGCGATGAAACGCGCAAAACCTACGGCAAAACGGGCCAGGGCATTGCCGACTGGCGCCCGGAACACTGCGCCGGGCAGCTGCGCCTGACGCCGGACACACTGCACATCGGTCTGCCCGACCTCAGCGTGGAGGAGGCCATTGCCGCGGGCGCCGGCTCACTGATTGTCGGCACGGCCCTGGTGGGCGGCAGTATCCCGGCGGCGTGGATCAATACCCTGTGCCGCGCCGCGCGGGGCGGCATGGACATCGTTGCCGGCCTGCATTCGCGGCTGGACAGTATCCCCGCGCTCGTGGCCGCGGCAAGCGAGGGCGGCGCGGGGCTGATCGACGTGCGCACGCCGCCCGCCAACCTGCCCGTGGGCAGCGGCAGAAAGCGCCGCGGCAGGCGTCTGCTCACCGTCGGCACCGACTGTGCGCTGGGCAAGAAGTACACCGCGCTGCAGATCGAACGCGACATGCTGGCGCAGGGCCTCAACGCCCGCTTCCGCGCCACAGGCCAGACCGGCATCATGATCGCGGGCAGCGGCGTACCCATCGATTGTGTGGTGGCAGATTTCATCTCCGGCGCGGCCGAAGTTCTGTCGCCGGACAACACCGACGACCACTGGGACATCATCGAGGGCCAGGGCGCCATTTTTCATCCGGGTTATGCGGCGGTCACCCACGGTTTGCTGATCGGCTCGCAGCCGGACGTGTTCGTCGTCTGTCACGAGGCGCATCGGGAAGTCGTGAGCGGCTGGCCGCACATGCCGCTGCCCACCATCGGCGAGGTAATCGAGCGCACCGTGGCCATCGGCCGACTCACCAGTGCGGCCATTCGCTGCGTGGGAATCAGCGTCAATACCTCAGGGCTACCCGGCGGGGAACGTACCGGCTATCTGCAGATGCTGTCTGACCGCTACGGGCTGCCCTGCGTGGACCCTATGGCCGGGGGGACGCAGGCGCTGTTGACCGGATGGGAGCAGCTCAAGCCGGTGTAGGGAACCGTCTGCAGGCTCAAGGGTTCCGCGATCGCACTAAAGACGCTCGGAATCCGGCGGTCGAGGCAGCGGATCGTCCCCCCAGGGCGCCACCCAGAACAACAGCAGCATGCCCGGCACGGCCACCGCCGCGCAGAACAGGAAAAACGTCACCCAGCCCATGTTTTCCACCAGCACGCCGGTACTGGCATTGGCGAAGGTCCGCGGCAGGGAGGCGAGCGCCGTGAACAGGGCAAACTGCGTAGCGGCAAAGGTGCGGCTGGTCTCGCGGGCGATAAAGGCCGTGAAGGCGGCGGTGCCCATCCCCACGCCGAGGTACTCGAAGCTGATCACCAGGGCCAGCAGCCAGAGCACATGGCCCTGCTGGGCGAGAACGGCGAAGCCGAAAATGCTCACCACCTGTACGACGCCGAACACCCAGAGTGCGCGGTTGATGCCGAGCCGGATCATGACCAGACCGCCCAGCAGGCCGCCGATAATCGCCGGCCACAATGCCGCATGCTTGGCGACCAGGCCAATCTCCGTCATGCTGAATCCCATGTCCAGATAGAAGGGGGTTGCCAGCGCGGTGGCCATGTTGTCGCCGATTTTGTACATCACCATGAAACCGAGCACCAGCAGCACGCCGTGCCAGCCGCGCCGCGACAGGTACTCGGCAAAGGGGGCGACCACGGAATCCCGGATACTCAGCTTCTTCGGCGGCGCGCTCTCCGGTTCGCTCACCGCCAGGGTCATGGCGATGCCGACGCCCATGAAGGCCGCGGTTACCATAAAGACCGTCTTCCAGGGCAGCGCATCGGCGAGAATCAGCGACAGCGAGCCCGGAACCAGGCTGGAAATCCGGTAGGCCTGCACATGAATGGCGTTACCGAGGCCCAGCTCGCTATCCGGCAGGATCTCCCGGCGAAAGGCATCGATGGCGACATCCTGACTGGCGCTGAAAAACGCCACCGCCACAGCGAACACCGCCACCAGGGCGGTATTCTGCGCCGGCTCGAGAAAGCCCATGCTGCCAATCCCCAGCACCAGCGCCAGCTGCGAGAGCATCAGCCAGCCGCGGCGCCGGCCCATGCCCATCGGCGCGAAGCGGTCGAGCAGCGGCGCCCACACGAATTTCCAGGTGTAGGGCATGCCCACCAGCGCGAACAGGCCGATCTCCGCCAGTGATACGCCCTGATCCCGCAGCCAGGCCGGCACCAGCTGGATAAGTACGTACAGCGGCATGCCCGAGGCCAATCCCGTGAACACGCAGATAAGCATGCGCCGGTTGAGGATGGCACGTGAGAAAGATAGCCGACTGGCCGCTATCGAGCCAACATTGGTGTCTGCCATGGGCGCTCGCAAGAGTTTAGTAAGGATGGGGCCGGCTATCGCACCCGGACCTGTTCACTGGCAGGCGGCGACCCGATGACTCGCATTGTTCAAGGTGCTGTCGCCTCTGTACGCTGGACCCCTGACGGGCGAACCGCCCCCAAACCAGCGCACACCTTAAAGTACGCGCCCGAGAACGGAAAGCCTCGATCGCGAATCAGCCCTGCTGCAATCGCTGCTGCCGGCGCGCGCAGGCGGCGCGGTACAGCGTCACATCGGCGGCGTGGTACCGTTCGATGCGCGCACGCAGTGACGCATCCTCAACGTAACGCGACGGCGCCGCCGGGTTGACGTTGGCCCCAGCTCCGTCCCCATCAAGAGCGCAAAGACTGCCAATGCCCAGGATGCGCCGCGCAAAATCATCGATATCGTGATCGAAGTGCTCGGTGATACCGACGAAATCGAAGCGCCCCAGCGGCACCCCCCAGAGAAATTGCTGATAGATATTGCGCAGCTCCGGCCCCAGGCAGAAGCGCTCCAGCGACCAGCCCTCTTCCATCATCCGGCGATGCAGAAGACCAGCGCTCTCCGGCGCATAGCTGCGGCGCCAGTAATGGTAGTGCGAGGCGAGGCGCTCAACGGGTTCGCGCAGCCAGGTGACCCGGCGCCAGCCTGGTCCACCGCGCCACAGGCTGTATTTGATCGCGAGGAAATGGCCATGGACAGCATCTACCCCGGTCAGCTCACCGGGTCGCTGCAGCAGCCGGATGCCCGCGCGCAGCGCCCGCAGGCGGCGTGCCGTCACCGTGGCATGCAGGGGACGATCGGCGTAGTCATCGCGCAGCCGATCGCCAAAGTGGGACGCCAGCAGCGCGTGGAAGGAGGTGCCGGCGGTCTTGGGCAGATGCAGGGAAATCAGCACAACGACGCCTACGCCTCTCCCGCCGTTGAGCCGCGCGCAGCCGCGGGCTGCGCCGCTTCCGCGGCGTCGAGCTCTTTGGTCGCCCGGGCGTCTGCTTCAGCGCGGGCCAGGGCTTCGCGCTCACCCTCCTCCACCATAAACCCGGCCAGCCGGGTCGCCGCGTCTTCCCAGTCGACCGGCTGGGACCTATCGGGATAAGCGGAGAAATCTTCATTGAACAGGGATTCCCGCTGAAACCACCGTGCGGCGACGCGGGCATTGGATGACGCAAAGGCGGCGTAAAAGGCCTGCGCCTCGTCGCGGGTTGGCAGTTGCCCACGGTCGTCGCCACCTGTCCGCTCGAGGTAATCCACCAGCGCGCGTCGGCGGCTGCCGTGGCAATCGCGGGTGGCGGGGTCGTAGCCGCCACACTGCGCGTTGAAGACTCTCAGCGCTACCTGCGACGCGCGGCACAGCGATGGGTTGGCGGCTCTTGGCAGACGACTGTCCGGTACACCAAGACCCGCCGCCTGAAAGAAGTCCTCCACTACATCACCGCCTGCAAGGCTGTCGGTCTGGTACAGCCTGGGGCGCACGCGGGAGGCACCGAAGGCCTCGCTCCAGCGATGAAGAAGCGAGTCAAAATCAAAATACGGCGGCAGGCTGTCGGCGCGCCGACGGACCTTGCTCAACGGCAGAATCTCTGGCGGCACGAAACCGGCGCGCAGTTTCTGACTATAAAAACTCAGGGCCATCTGGTCCTGGCGACGGAGGTAGCAGATGACGGATACGTCGGTGAACAGGCCGTCGAGGAAGGTCGCCAGCCGCGTCACGCTGTCGGGCTCAAGCAGGCGGGAATGGAAGTGCTCCGAGGAAACCACAACAGTCTCCATGCCCGCGTCAGCCTTTGCCGCCGCAACCTCGGCGGCAAAGCCATCCAGCACGCCCGCCGCCCAGACAGCGCGCTGCTCGGCATCGGCCAGGTTCTGCGCCCGCAAAAAATCATCCAGGGTATCCGGGGGCATAAAGGCGGCGACCAGCGCCCGGTGATTGCCCCCGCCCAGGGACCTGCACAGATGAACGCCGCGTTCAGCGAGCGTTTCGCGATTGATCAACAGGTGCTGCTGAATCGCCGTCGACCCGGTTTTCTCGGTACCGACGTGCAGGATCAGGCGCACGGATCAGGCCCCCTGCGGCTGCTGCCGTGGCGAACGGACACGCGGCACACGACAATCCCGGACATCCAGACAGGCGGACGATGTGTCAAGGCGGACATGGCACTCACAGTGCGGCTGCGACGCCGCGCATGTTACCACCCGGCGCACGGCGCTGACGACGCCGGCCCTGTTACGGTCGCAGTGCCGCAGACCGCTCGCGGAAATGGCCCAGCTTGCGGGGAAATGCGGGGATTGACGTAATCTGCCGGTCGAGCACCGCTAGCGCCTCGTCATAGAGCGCCAGATCCTCGCGGTTATGCGCCAGGACGTCGTCCCACAGAGCGCCGAGCTGTGCCCGAGCCGACTCGGCGCCACGCGCGGATGACGGGGTCACGTTCTGCGGCACACAGGCCAGATCGAGCGGCGGAAACAACGGCTTCAGTGCTTCTTCCAGTACGACCATACTCTCGTCATAGCGCTCCACGATGCCGATGAGCGCCCCATCGGAGAGTTGCTGACGGGCCGCGGCAACGGCCTCCGCCGACAGCGGATCGAGCGCGTGACGCGCACTGCCGTCGGCCAGGAACCGCGTCTGGAAATTGCGGATAACCGGGCGCACGTCGTCCTGCAGGCGCCAGGCAACATAGTCCTGCAGGTTCAGGCGCTTGGCGGCCTGCGCACCGGGCGTCATCGCCTGCTGCTGTCGCTCAAAGGCATAGACCGAGAGCACGCGCTCAATGGGATGGCGCAGCAGAAACACCGGGTGAAACGCAATACCGTCGAGTGGCGGCGGCGGGCTGGGCAGGTTGTGGCTGGACAGCGCCACCATCGACGCATCCGCCACGGCCGCGGCCAGCGTGTCCTGCGGCGCCGCACGCATGGCCGCGTCATCCCGGTGTTGGCAGAACGCCGAGCCGAAGCTGCGACGCAGGGACCAGTCCAGCGTAGAGCCCGCGTTCTTGAAAATGTGGCCGTGCAGAAGAATGTGGCGCATAGAGCAATCAGTGTCGAATCAGGACCGGAGCTTAGCGTTTGCGATGACAAGCGACAAACGCTCCTCTAGACTTCGCGCATGACATTCCTCGATAAAGCCCGTTCATTCATCCACGACTTCAGCGTAGACCCGGCGGACTATCCGGCCATTGTTGACCACCAGGCACTGCCGTCACGCCTGCACTTATCCGGCAAGGGCCACGACAACCACATTTTCCTTCGCGGCAAACTGGCAGGCGATGTGGCGATCACCTTTGGCGATGTTCGCGGCTGCCGCGTCTTTCTGGGCGACAACCTGCAAGGCAGCTTGACCATCGCGCTGCGCAACGACAACGCCACCGTCTTCATTGGCCGCGACTGCGACTTCAACAGTCTCGCCCTGCGATCCCGCCAGCCCGACGACGCCATTTTTATCGGGAACAGCGTGGCGGTGACTGGTCCGGGCACCTGGATTTCCGGCTTGCGCGGCGGCAACGCCCGTCCCGGGATTGTCATGGGCGACTGCTGCGTGGTGGCCAGGGACGTGATTCTGCGCAATACCGATGGTCACCCGGTATTTGATCGGGCAAGCCGCCACCAGATCAACCAGCCCGCGGGCGATATCGTCATTGAGCCCCACGTATGGCTGGGCGAGCGTGCGGCCATCCTGAAGAACGTGCGCCTTGGCGCTTTCGCCGTGGTCGCTCTGGGCAGCGTGGTGACCCGCGACGTGCCCCGCTACGCCGTGGCCAGCGGCGTACCGGCGACACACAGCACGCGAGCGGATCGCTTCTGGGCCTGGGATGATTCTCCCGAGGGGGTGGCAAGAGCTGAGCATTTTCTTGCGCGTTTTCCGCCGGACTGACTACAGGTGAACTACCGCCCCGATATCGACGGCCTGCGCGCCGTCGCCGTGCTCGCCGTGGTGATCTTTCATCTGGGCGTGCCCGGCTTTGAGGGCGGCTATGTTGGCGTGGATGTGTTCTTCGTCATCTCCGGCTACCTGATCACATCGATTATCCTTGCGCAGCACACCGCAGGCCGCTTTTCCTTTGCGCAGTTCTACGCGCGGCGTGTGCGCCGGCTTTTCCCGCCGCTCATTGCCACAGTTCTCGCCACCACACTCGCCTGCGCGGCCATTCTCGAACCCTATGACATGATTGCCTATGGGCGCTCCGCCGTTGCCACGCTGTTCAGCGTATCCAATATTCTGTTCTTCAGTGAAGCCGGTTACTGGGACAGCGCCTCGGAGCTCAAACCGCTGCTGCACACCTGGTCGCTGGGCGTTGAGGAGCAGTTCTATCTGCTGTGGCCGGCAACGATTGTCGGCCTGCTCACCTGGCGCGGCCCGCGCGGCCTTGGCCTGCCATTGCTGACTATTACAGCGGCCGGGGTAGCGCTTTGCATTGCCTATACCGCCATCGATGCAGCGGCGGCATTCTATCTGCTCCCGTTCCGGGTTTTTCAGTTTGCGCTGGGAGCCCTGGTGGTCCCGCTGGCCGCAACGGCACTGGCGAGGCAGCTGCTGCACGCCCGATGGGGCCCCGTGAGCGCTATGGGCGCCGGCCTGTTGCTGATACTGTTTGCGGTGTTTACCTTTGATGCCGACACCCTGTTTCCCGGCTCGGCGGCGCTGGTCCCGTCTCTGGGTACGGCACTGGTGCTCTTTGCCGGCAGTCAGTGGGCAAGCGCCTCGCCTGCAAACACGCAGCGCCCACTGGCAGGACTTCTCGACAACCCTCTGAGCCTCTGGGTCGGGCGGGCCTCCTACGCCATGTATCTGGTGCACTGGCCGATGGTTGCGCTGTATTACTACGAGGCAGGTCGGGAGCCAACGGCATCGGCGCAGGTTTGGCTTGCAGTGGGCATTGTCGCCGCCACCTGGCTGCTGCACTACGGCGTGGAACGCCGCTTCTATGAGCGGAGCACCGCACGCTCCACGGCATTGGAAAAGCCGGGGCGCGCGAGCGCAAGCCACGCTCCGCACTCGGCTTCAAGCCGTTCGCGACACCGGGGCCCGATTGCGGCCATCCTGGCCAGCCTGCTACTGGTCAGCGTGCTGCCCCTGAGCGCCTGGCTGGGCGATGGCTGGTCGTGGCGCGAGCCGGATGTGGTACTCACGGCCGACGCCATCAAACAGGGCATGCAAGAGCGCTACATCCACGTGCGCAGCGCCTGCCCCATAGAAGAACTGGCAACGCATGACGCCTGCGACCTCAGTCGGCCACGACAGGTGCTGGTGTTCGGCAACTCCCACGAGCCGGATGGCTTCAACTTCCTGCACGCCGGCTACCGCTCGGACAACGTCAACCTCATTCGCTTTGGCACCACCAACGCCTGTCCGGGCCTGGCGCCGGAGGGCGTGGCCGAGAGCGCTGACTGTGCGCAGCGAATGGCGGCGCTGTTTTCACCCGAGGTGATCGAGTCACTCGATGTTCTGTTTTACGTCGCCAACAAACCCTTCTTGGACAACAAGGCACCCTACGTCGGGATACTGCGCGAATTGAAGCGACTCAAGCCCACACTGCGGGTCATCACCATGGGCGGCTACATCAATACCCGCACCGACTGCTGGCGACTCATCAACGCCGCCCGCTCAACCTCGGCCTGCAGGCATCCCGCCAATGTGTCCTACTTTGCTGATGCACCACAGGCCCAGCCCATGCACCACGACATCATGACGCTGACAGATCATTTTGTGGACCGGGTGGACCTGCTGTGCCCTAACCGTCAGCTGGAGAGCTGCGCCATGAGCGCGGAGGATGGCACACCCGCATTCTATGATCGGCACCATTTGTCGCTGCAATTCGCGAGCATGGCGGGGCGTCGGTATTCGGAGCGTTACCCGGGTCTATTAACGGGTAAGTAAGTGGGGAAGGCAGGAAAAGGTGCCTCGCGGCCTCGATCAGAAGTCATCGTGCACCTTGGTGGGCTTGCGGCGGATAGATTTTGGCATCAGGGCCAACTTGTCCCTGTTGTGGCTCAGGTGGCGGGATAAGGTGGCGCTATCGGCATCGAAAAGCGGGAGGCCGACCAGCGCCGCGGCCTCGAAGACAACACCGATCTCGCACTTGAGATCACCTTTTTCGATGCGCTGGAGCAGGCCACGGGAAATGCCGACGCGCTCGGCGAGTTCCCGGGCCGTCATTCTGCGCTCGATACGTGCCTCGCGAATTAGTCCGCCGAGTAGCGCCATCGCGTCTTCGGTGTAGCGTGAATAGGTGCGTGTGATTGACTTGGGCATAACCGGATTATGATCTGTATGTAGATCATAAATCAAACCAAGGATCTATACATAGTGCATACATCATTTGGAAAGGTCTCGGCTGCCATGCGTTGTTATAGAGAAAGAATCAGGCGAACGCCCTCCTCGACTTCACGGAGTTTGCGATCCTGCAGTTTTCCAACACGCTCTCGTAGAAAGGACTTGTCAAGAGTCACGATTTGAGAAATGTTGACGACGGATTCACGGCCAAGGTTTGCGCTACGCCTGGAAAGCGCAACATTGCCCGGAGCAGCAGCAAGCTTGATATTTGACGTAATTGAGGCAACGACTACGGTATTGATGCGACTACGATTGAATGCATTAGCCTGCAAAATAAGTACCGGGCGTCTGAAACCGGGCTCAGAGGCACCAGGGTCGGGGAGTTCAGCCCACCAGACCTCGCCACGCCTCATTTACCAATCTTCCTTCTCTATGCTTTCACGCTGCATTTGGCCAAGATGCCCGTCCAGTCCAGAGTTCTCTGATGCATAAAGATCGTTCAATCGCGTAGTGACATCGGCGATCTTATGTCGCTCCAGGTATTCATGGACAGCATTTGCATAAAACTCACTTCTTGATATGCCAAGCCGCCTGGCTGTGCGGTCGGCGGCTTCGAAGATATCGTCTGGTATAGAGATCGCGGTCTTCATCAAGTCAGTATAACTGTGGTTATACCGCCATTCAAACCGTATCAAGAATCATCACCGGCGTTTTTCAGTGGTGCTACGACGCTGCTTCCTCCTCGTCACCTGGGACCTCGTCAAAATCTGCCCGCAACAAGGCCTCGGCCCGGCTGCTGCTGAAGTGCTGCTCCAGCCAGCTGCCGTAGCGCGCCATGCGCTCGGCGGGATCGATGCTGCCGCTCAAAAGCCCGATCACCGCATCGGCTATGGCCTGAGCGTCATCGGCAATCCACATGACGGTGTCGGCATCGGGAATACCCTCGGCGCCGATATGTGTGGTGACCAGGGGCACGTTCTGCTGCACGGCCTCCAGCACCTTCCCTTTCACGCCCGCCCCGTAGCGTAGTGGCACCACGGCCAGGCCCACTTCGCGGTACATGGCGTCCAGCGCTTCGTCGTCCACGTAGCCGTGCACGGTGACGTTGCCTGCCGCCAGTGCCTTTACCGCGCTGTTGGGGTTGGAGCCCACCAGGTGGAAGTGGCAATCGGGAACGGCGGCAGACACTTGAGGCAGAATCTCTTCCACACACCAGCGCGCCGCGTCGACGTTGGGCGGGTGGTTGAAGCCACCGACAAAGAGCAGGTGCGTTGGCCGGGTGGGCGCATACGGCGGCAGCGGCTTGTCTTCCAGGGCGTGCAGGGGAATGGTGCGCAGGGCCAGGTCGGGGCGATGACGGGCGATTTCCTCGGTCTCCGCCTGGGAAAAATAGTAGATGCGGTCCACCTGATCGAACACGGCGTACTCGCGCTGGCGCCAGCTGTCGGCGCTTTTCTGCAGGGCCGGGTCCGACTGCAGCGCCGCCTCCCGGCCAATGCGCAGGTAATGAAGGTCGTGGCCGACAAAGTTGATCGGCGGACAGGTGGGCAGCTTTTTCAGGTGTGGCAAAAACTGCTCGGCCACGTGGGGGCGGTGCAGGAATATCTGGTTGATGTAGGGCGCATGCTCGGCGAGCCAGGCATCCAGGCCGCGGGCGATGGATTCGCCTACGAGCACTTCCACACCCAGCTGCTGCAGCGTCTCCGTATAGGGTGCGTGGGCAAAAAAATTGGCGCCCATGAACTGCACGCGGTAGTCCATGGCCAGCAGCAGTTTTACGTACATGAAAGTAGAACGGGAGCCCGCATCCTTATCGTAATGCGGCACGTAATGGTCGATGAACAGCACGCAGGGCTTGCTGGCCGAGCGATCCCGCGCCCAGATAACGTGCTCGGCATTCGGGAAATGATCGCGCTCCAGTACCGTCCGCCACTTGTCCGCGAACACCTGCTGGTTGGTGACCTGGTGCTGCTTTATGCCGGCCGTCAGGTCCGTGCCGTTGCTGACACCCTCGAAATGGAAGATGCGGGCAGCTGGTTGGTAGACCACGCGATACCCCGCCTCACGCACCGCAAAGCAGATATCCGCATCTTCGTAGTAGGCCGGCACGAAACGCTCATCAAAACCGCCCAGCTGCTGCCACAGACTGCGGCGCAGCATCAGACAGGCCCCGGAGATGTAGTCCGCATCCTTCACATAACTGTAAGCCGGTTTGGCGGCATCATCCATGCGACCGAAATTCCACGCCGACCCGTCCTTCCACATGATGCCGCCGGCTTCCTGCAGCGCGCCGTTAGCGAATAACAAAGTCGGTCCGACGGCACCCACCTCAGGATCTTCAAACACGTCGAGCAGCGCCGGCAGCCAGCCCGCGGTGACTGCGGTGTCGTTATTCAGCAGCAGCACGACGTCGCCCCGGGCCTGTTCAGCAGCCCGATTGCAGTTGCGCAAAAAGCCGAGGTTGCCCCCGCGAACCACCTGAATACCCCGGATGCGCGATTCAATAGTGCTGGTAAGATCCGTAGAGCCATCATCGGCGAGAATGACTTCGTACAGCCCTGCAGGGCTGTGTCGCAGCAGCGACTGCAGGCAGTGAACCGTTACCCGATAGTCGTTATAGACCGGTACGACTATGGAGACGCGCGGCGACTCTGCCGCTGGAAACTCCAGCTCAAGGTTATCCAGACCGGGACTGAGCTCCGCCGGGGCCAGCGCCATGCGGGCGTTTGCCTGCTCAGGAAAGCGCGCATCAATCCACACCTGCAGATCGGCCGCGGACGAGCCAAAAAAAACGGAAAAGCCACGGCGGATGCGCGGCCAGCTAATGCTGCGGAGCGAGCCTGCGGGATTGCTCGCCATGTAACGCAGCACATTACCCAGCATAGCGAGCTTGCCGGGACGGGCTTCAGGCATCTCCAGTGCGTTATCAGTCATATATTGACGCGCATTGGCCAGAACGTCGTCGTAGCGGCTGTTTTCCCGACGCTGACCGGTAGCAAGCTTGTACAGGCCCGTTGCCCAGCGATTCACGCGCGCCAGACTGGACTGCTCATAGGCCAGCAAATGCGTATAGGCCTGTGAGAGCTCGTGGAAAAGGTAGTTGGTTTTGTCCGTTATTTCGGCGAGTGCATGTTCGCGCGCGGCGAGTTCATATTCCCGTGCGGCGAGCTCGGCCTGTGATGTATCCAGATCATTTATCAACGTATCACGTTGAGCGATGGTCCCCTTATGGTTCGCCACCTCCTGCTCATGTGCGGCGGCAAGTTGCGTATGCGATGCATCAAGCTGGTGCCATTCTGTCAGCAGACGGTCACGCTCGGCCGTGCGCTC
>CAZTJR010000038.1:0-21807 GCA_964613795.1 uncultured Alteromonadaceae bacterium
AGCGGTAAGGGTGAAAAGGTGCGGTAAGAGCGCACCGCGCGGCTGGCAACAGGCGCGGCGATGGTAAACCCCACCTGGAGCAAGACCAAATAGGAATCCATATGCCGCGGCCCGCGGTGGATTCGGGTAGGTCGCTAGAGGCGGATGGCGACATCCGTCCCAGATGAATGATCGTCCACGACAGAACCCGGCTTATCGACCGACTCACCTTCTTGTTTACGCCTGGCTGCAGGTCCGCGTGCCGGCTGTCCCGGTGGGGCTCACAGGCGAGGCGTCAGCGCTGTCCAGACCGCTGGCTATCGACTGTCGGGCCTGATCGCCATAAAAACCGATACTTAAAGTAATTACTCAAGAGGCGGATTTAGCTGCCTGTTTTGCTGTTGTATTTATTTCCCCTGAGCTCTTGCCCGCGGCTATTTCCCGCCGCAGATTCGTATCTAATTAGCTGAAATTAAAGCGTTTTTCTTGTCCAGCTTTGCTTGACAGGGGCTTTCCTGCGCACCTATAGTGTAGATAAGTGGTGATAAGTGGGAAGTTCTGGCGTTTTGTGGGAAAACAGCCAGAAGCGTGGGAGATTTCGGGTGTTCCGAGGGGTGCAGCACATCAATATGGACGCGAAGGGTCGCCTGGCGATGCCGGCGCGCCAGCGCGAGCCCCTCGCCGAACGCTGCGGTGGCAAGATCGTTGTGACTATCGACACCCAGGCTACCTGTCTCGTCATTTACCCCCTGCCTGAGTGGGAGCGCTTCGAAAGCGAAGTGCAGGCATTGCCCGCAATGAAGCCCGCCATTCGCCGTTTCCAGCGTCTGACCCTCGGCTATGCCACCGACCTCGAGCTGGATGCCAACGGCCGCATGCTGTTGCCGCAGTCTCTGCGCGAATACGCACAGCTCGATAAGAAACTCGTGGTCGTGGGTCAGGGCAACAAGCTGGAGCTGTGGTCTGAGGCCCTGTGGTTTGCGGAGCGCGATCAGGCACTGCTGGAGTCCGGCAACGATGCTGAATTGCCGGAAGAACTCATGTCGTTGACCCTGTAGGTGTCGTCCATGCATGAAACGGTGTTATTGCGGGAGGCTGTCAGTGCGCTGGTCACCAACGCTGACGGCTTCTATGTAGATGGCACATTCGGGCGCGGGGGCCACGCCCGCCAGATTCTCGACAGCCTGGGTACGCAGGGGCGTCTGCTCGCCGTGGACAAGGATCCCCAGGCGGAAGCCCTGGCGCGGGAATGGATGACGTCGGAGCCCCGGCTGTCTTTTTACCGCGGTTCCTTTGCCGATCTGCCGGCCTACCGGCGGGCCAACGACCTACCCCCGTTTGACGGCATTCTCCTCGATCTGGGGGTCTCCAGCCCGCAGCTGGACCAGGGAGAACGTGGCTTCAGTTTTCAGCACGATGGCCCTCTGGATATGCGCATGGACAACAGCCGCGGTGAGACCGCCGCGGCATGGCTGGCGCGGGCGGAGGAGGCGGATATCGTGCAGGTCCTGCGCGAACTCGGCGAGGAGCGGTTCGCGCGCCGGATCGCCGCGGCTATCGTCCGCGAGCGTGCCGAGGCGCCCATCACGCATACCGGCCGGCTGGCGCAGATTGTCAGCGAGGCCAACCCGCGCTGGGAAAAGCACAAGCACCCGGCAACCCGCTCGTTCCAGGCAATACGCCTGTGGATCAACCGTGAGCTCGACGACCTGCGCCTGCTGCTGGACGCGGCGCTGGATCTACTGACTGACAATGGCCGACTGGTTGTGATCAGTTTTCATTCTCTGGAGGACCGCATCGTCAAGCGCTACATGCGGGACCAGTCACGTGGTGCGCCCCTGCCGCGCGGCCTGCCGGTGCAGGACAGCGAGCGCGTGCGGCCGCTGCGTCTGTTGGGCAAGGCGGTGCGTGCCAGCGCAGAAGAGGTGGCAGCGAACCCGCGTGCGCGCAGCGCGATCATGCGCATCGCGGAGAAAGTGGCCTGATGGCTGCGTCGCGCTCACAGGCAACCCGGGAGGCCGGTCAGGCGCAGCGCAGCGTTGACCTGCGCAGCGTCTGGCGTTGCGCGGGCATCATGATGCTGTGCCTGGTGTCGAGTTTTGCCACTATCTATGCCACGCATGAATGCCGCAAGCTCTATGCAAAGCTGCAGGATCTTGAGGCCGCGCGCTGGTACCTGGATGAGGAGTACAGCCGCCTGTTGCTGGAGCAGAGCGCCTGGGCGTCCCACTACCGGGTGGAGCAGGTGGCCGAGAGCGAGATGTCGATGCAGGCGCCGACGCTCGATGATCGGCGGGTGCTCGAGCGATGAGCCGCCAGCGTGCGCAGCGTGAGAGCTACGAGTGGCGTCTGTATGTGATGCTCGGCGTGATCGTGGTGCTGTTCGTCTCCGTGGCTGGTCGGATTCTTTTTCTGCAGGTACTGGAAGTGGAGGGCGGTCGCGAGTTCCTCAAGAGTCAGGGTGCCATGCGCTCTGTGCGCACCGCCGAGATACCGGCTTATCGGGGCCTGATCACTGACCGTCGCGGTGAGCCGCTGGCGGTCAGTACACCCGTGATATCGCTTTGGGCGGATCCGCGTGTGCTGTCCACGGTGGCGGATCTCACGCCTCTTGCCAGTGCACTCGAGATCAGCGTCGACGATCTGGAGAAGCGGCTGGCACAGTACAGCGGCAAGCGCTTTATGTATCTCAGTCGTCATCACGAGCCGGATTCCGCGCGGCGTATACTCGATCTTCACACGCCCGGCGTGCACTGGAACCGCGAATACCGGCGTTTTTATCCAGCGGGTGAGGTGGCGGCCCAGCTGGTCGGCTTTACCAACGTCGACGGCACAGGAATTGCCGGTCTCGAGCTGGCCTACGATGACTGGTTGCGCGGGGTTGCCGGTCGCAAGCAGTACATCAAGGATCTTCACGGCGAGGCAGTGCGCGATATCGGCGTCCTGCAGGCGGCGCAGCCCGGGCGCCCGCTGCAGCTGAGCATTGACCTGCGGCTGCAGTATCTGCTGCATACCGAGCTTCAGCGTGCCATGCAGGTTACCGGGTCGGAGTCGGGCTCTATTGTCACGCTGGACAGCCGCACCGGCGAAGTCCTGGCGATGGTGTCCGATCCTGCCTACAACCCGAATGATCGCGAGGCGCTGACGCCGGGTGCCACGCGCAACCGGGCCATGACCGACGTTCTCGAGCCCGGCTCGACCATGAAGCCGCTGACCCTGGTAGCGGCCCTCGAGAGCGGCGATTTTACGACGGAAACCATGATCGATACCTCTCCGGGGCGTATCCGGGTTGGTCGCAAGGTACTGCCCGACCCGAGCAATTACGGCGAAATCACTCTTTCACGGGTGATCGAGAAATCCAGTCAGGTGGGTGTCACCAAGGTGTCGCTCGCGCTGGGACACGAGCCGGTGTGGGAAGTCTTTCGCCGCTTCGGACTCGGTGAGGCAACGGGCACCGGCTTTCCTGGCGAGAGCGCGGGGCAGCTGCCGTCGCGTCAGCGCTGGAGTCCCATAGAGCAGGTCACCCTGGCCTTCGGCTACGGCCTGACGGCAACCCCGCTGCAGCTGGCACGCGCCTACAGTGCCTTTGCCAATGGCGGCATCCTGCCGCAGGTGTCGCTGCTGCGGGTGGATGAGGAAAGGCCTCCCGGGCAGCGGGTCATCAGCAGTGAAACCGCATGGCAGGTTCTTGACGTGCTGCACAGGGTTACCGGTGAACACGGCACGGCCCGCAGGGCGCGTGTCGAGGGCTACGCGGTGGGCGGCAAGACCGGCACGGTCCACAAGGTTGGTGCCGGGGGCTATCTCCAGGACCAGTACATCGCCCTGTTTGCCGGCATGGCGCCGATCGATGAGCCGCGCTTTGTCACGGTTGTGGTGCTGGACCGTCCCAAGGGCGACAACTATGGCGGCGGCGCCGCCGCGGCGCCGGTATTTGCGCGGGTCGCCAGCGGCATTCTGCGCCTGCTGGATGTGGCGCCTTCCGAGCTGCCTGGCATGCCGCCGGTGCAGGATGTGGCGGCCATCGAGAGGAATGAGCCATGATGGCTTCGCGCGAGAATCCCGCCGGCGGCGTGCCGCTGACCGATCTGCTGGAAAGCCCTGCCGCGCCGGCGATCAGCGTGACCGGTATCCACAGCGACAGTCGGCAGATACAGCCCGGGGATCTGTTCTTCGCTCTGCCGGGGGACCAGCACGACGGTCGCCATTTCATCCGCCAGGCCGTGGCACAGGGTGCCCGTGCCGTGGTTGCGGAACCGCCGGTGGCGCCCGAGGATTTCCCGACGGAGGTGCCTGTTATAGAGCGGGCCGACCTGCAGCAGCAGTTGGGGCCGATTGCCGCCAGATTCTTCGGCGAGCCCAGCCGCTATCTACGCGTGACCGGCGTGACCGGTACCAACGGCAAGACCACGGTCAGCCAGCTGGCCGGTCAGCTGCTGCGCGCCTGCGGTTATTCCTGCGGCGTCATCGGAACGCTTGGTGCCAGTCTGGACGGCACGCCGACAGACGCCCTGAATACCACGCCGGATGCCATCGGCCTGCAGCGACAGCTGGCTGCCTGGCGCGAGTCCGGCGCCGTTGCCACGGTCATGGAGGCGTCCTCGCATGCGCTGGTGCAGGGACGGGTCAATGGTGTGCAGTTCGATACCGCCGTGTTCACTAACCTGTCACGGGACCATCTCGACTACCACGGCAGCATGGCGGCCTACGCCGAGGCGAAGCTGCGGCTGTTCCTTATGCCGGGGCTGCGCAGCGCGGTAATCAATATAGATGATCCGGCGGCGAGCAGCCTGATCGAGCGCATTGCTGGACGCAGCGATATTCTCACGTATTCGGTCAAAGACAACCCGGCGGCAACGCTGCGAGTGTCCCGCGCGCGATATACCGGCTCCGGCCTGCAGGCGCAGCTCGCCACGCCCTGGGGCGAGGCGTCGATCCAGTGCCCACTGATTGGCGCGTTCAATCTGTCCAACGTCGCCGCCGCCATTGCGGCCGCGGTTCTGTCCGGCTGTAACTTTGATCAGGTGGTTGCCGGGCTGCCTCAGCTGACTGCAGTGCCCGGTCGCATGCAGACCGTGTCGAATGACAGAGGGCTGCAGGTGGTGATCGACTACGCGCATACGCCGGACGCGCTGGAGAAAGCGTTGTCGGCGCTACGGGATCATGTGCGTGGACGGCTGATCGCTGTGTTTGGCTGCGGGGGCGACCGTGATCGCGGCAAGCGGGCGGCCATGGGCTGCCTTGCCTGTGCCTTGGCCGATGTCGTTTACGTGACCTCCGATAATCCGCGCCACGAAGAGCCGGCGGCGATCATGGACGATGTGGCGGCGGGCTGCAGCGGGAATTACAGCCTGGTTGAGGACCGCGCAGAGGCGATACGCGCGGCGATTACTTCGGCGAGAGAGGGCGACTGCGTGCTTGTCGCTGGCAAGGGCCACGAGAACTACCAGGTTATTGGCGCCGACAAGCGCCCGTTTTCAGATCTGGCCGAAGCGCAGGCCGCATTGGAGGTCGCAAAATCATGATGCGAGGCTACAGGCTGTCGGAACTGGCATCGGCGCTGGGTGTCCGGCACCAGGGTGCGGATATCGTGGTGCATGGCGTCGCCATCGATAGTCGCAGTGTGCAGCCGGGTGATCTGTTCGTGGCGCTACCGGGCGCGCGGGTTGACGGGCATGCCTTTCTGGCGGAAGCCGCTGACAGGGGCGCCGCGGCGGCGCTGGTGACGCAGGCGCAGGCCGCTGCGCTGCCGCAGCTCGTCGTTGACGACGCGCTGACAGCGCTCGGCCGGCTGGCTGCGTTCAACCGCCGCAGCTTCACCGGTCCGCTGATCGCGGTGACCGGCAGTTGCGGCAAGACCTCGGTGAAAGGCATGCTGTCCACGGTTCTTGCGCGGCGGGCCCGGGTGCTCGCCACCGCCGGCAATCTGAATAATGAAATTGGCGTGCCGCTGACCCTGCTGCGACTGTCTCCCGATGACGGTATCGCGGTAGTGGAAATGGGGGCCCGCGGTCGCGGCCATATCGATTACCTGTGTCGACTCGCCGTGCCCGATATCGCCATGCTCCTGAATGCCTCTGCCGCGCACCTGGATGGCTTTGGCAGCCTGCAGGCGGTGGTGGAAGCGAAGGGTGAAATTTACGATCAGCTCACGCCCCAGGGCGTTGCCGTGGTCAACGCCGACTCGCCGTTTGCCGCGGAGTGGACGGCGCGGGCGCGGGCCAGCGGTGCGCGGGTCATCAGCTATGGCCTCGAGGCGCTTGCCTCGGTGACTGCGTCGGGCATTGAGCTCGGCCCAGATCACTGCCGTTTCCTGCTGCATCACGCTGGTGACAGCGCGCAGGTGCGGTTGCCGGTCCCCGGCGAACACAGTGTCAGCAATGCGCTGGCGACCGCTGCGGCGGCAATCGCCTGCGGTCTGGCAGTATCCGACATCGCCGAGGGTCTCGGCGAGGTACAGCCGACCGCGGGTCGGCTGCTGCGGCAAACGGGCCGCGGCGGCATCAGCCTGATCGATGATGCCTACAACGCCAATCCCGCCTCTGTCCGGGCAGCGATCGATGTCCTGGCCTGCTGTGACAGTCCGCGGGTGCTGGTCCTCGGCAGCATGCTGGAGCTGGGGGAGCAGAGTGCGCAGGAGCATGCCGCGGTCGGGCGCTACGCGAGGGAGCGCGGCATTGATCGTTTTGTCGGCGTGGGCGCAGCGCCACAGGCGGCGACCACAGCTTTCGGTGACGGGGCAAGCTGGTTTGCCGGCAACGCCGAAGCGATAGCAGCGGCGGAAGACTGGAGCGCGGGCGCAGCGACGATCCTGGTGAAGGGATCGCGCGGCGCCGCGATGGAGCAGGTGCTTGCGGCATTGCAGACTGAGGAGACCCCCTCATGCTGATGCTTTTCGCCGAATTTCTGGCGCGCTACGAATCCTTTTTCACGGTGTTCCAGTACCTGACCCTGCGCGGGATTCTTGCGGCGGTAACGGCGTTGCTGATTTCCCTGATGGTCGGGCCGGTCATGATACGGCGCCTGAACCACTATCAGGTGGGGCAGGCCGTGCGCAGCGACGGCCCGCAGACACACCTGGGTAAGTCCGGTACTCCGACCATGGGTGGCGCACTGATACTGGTCGCCATCGCCGTCAGCACGCTCCTCTGGGCCGACCTGTCAAACCTCTACGTCTGGGTTGCGCTGCTGGTCACGGGCCTGTTTGGCGCGGTCGGCTGGGTGGACGACTACCGCAAGGTGGTCGCGCGGGATTCGCGGGGGCTGCCGGCGCGCTGGAAATACCTCTGGCAGTCCGTCATCGGGATCTCCGCAGCCCTGTTTCTCTACTTCGTGGTGGATGTGCCCGTGACCACGCAGCTTTACGTGCCGTTCTTCAAGGACGTGATCATCGAGCTGGGTCTGCTCTTCCTCTTACTGAGCTATTTCGTGATTGTCGGCGCCAGTAATGCGGTCAATCTCACGGACGGTCTCGACGGCCTCGCCATCCTGCCCACGGTGCTTGTGGGCACTGCGCTGGGCCTGATTGCCTACCTCACCGGCCACGTCGATTTTGCCGATTATCTACACATTCCCTACGTTGCCGGCAGCGGTGAGCTGGCCGTATTCTGCGGTGCCATTGCCGGCGCCGGTCTCGGCTTCCTGTGGTTCAACACCTATCCGGCGCAGGTGTTCATGGGCGATGTCGGTGCGCTGGCGCTGGGGGCCGCGCTGGGTACGGTCGCCGTGATCACGCGCCATGAAATTGTGTTTTTCATCATGGGCGGGATCTTTGTGCTGGAGACGGTCTCGGTCATCCTGCAGGTGGCCTCTTTCAAGCTGACGGGCAAGCGTATCTTCCGCATGGCGCCCATCCACCACCACTACGAGCTCAAGGGCTGGCCAGAGCCGCGGGTCATCGTGCGTTTCTGGATCATTACCGTCATGCTGGTCCTGATCGGGCTGGCCACGTTGAAGCTGCGATGATGAGTGCGGCCCGACAATCCGCGAGCGACGGCATCATCGCCAGCAGCACCCAGCGTATTGTGGTGGGCCTCGGCGATACCGGCCTGTCCGTGGTACGCCACCTGGCGCATCGCGGCGAGCGCTTCGCCGTGGTGGATACTCGCGAGGAGCCGCCGGGGCTGGCCCAGCTGCGGGATGAATTCCCGGATGTCAGTGTGTTTGCCGGAGAGTTTCCCCAGTCGCTGCTGAACGCGGCATCGGAATTGATCGTCAGCCCCGGGCTGGCGCCGGATCTGCCCTTTCTGCAGGAGGCCGTCGCCGCAGGCGCCATCATTCGGGGCGATGCCGACCTGTTCGTCGAGGCCGCGCAGGCGCCAGTGATCGGTATTACAGGCTCGAATGCAAAATCCACGGTCACGGCGCTGGTCGGTACCATGGCGCGCGCCGCGGGCAGAAACGCCGGCGTCGGCGGCAACCTGGGACCGCCGGCCCTGGATCTGCTGGCAGACGAGCGCGATCTGTATGTGCTGGAACTGTCCAGTTTTCAGCTGGAGCGCAGCGACTCTCTCAATCTGGCGGTGGCGTGCGTGCTCAACCTGAGCGCCGACCACCTCGATCGCCATGGCAGCATGCCGCGCTACCACCAGGCCAAGCATCGGATTTTCCGCGGCTGCCGTCATGCGGTTGTCAACTCGGACGATCCCCTGACCATCCCCCCCGGAGGCGACGGCATGCAGGTCAGCGCCTGGCGTCTGCGCGAGCCGGACCTGCACGGTTTCGGCATTCACCGCGACGATAACGGCACGGAGTGGCTGGCGCGTGGCTTTGACGACCTGATGCCGGTTGCCGAGTTGGCGCTTTCCGGGCGACACAATCTCGCTAACGCGCTGGCCGCGGTGGCAATCGGCCACAGTGCGGGGCTGCCGATGCCGGCCATGCTGGCTGCGCTGCGCGACTTCCAGGGCCTGCCGCATCGCTGCCAGCTGGTGGCGGAGCGCGAGGGTGTACGCTGGATCAACGACTCCAAGGCGACCAATGTCGGCGCCGCGAGGGCGGCGATCGAGGGTATGGGGCAGGGGCGCAACCTGGTGCTGATCGCCGGTGGACGCGGCAAGGGCGGCGCTTTTACCGATCTCAGGCGGCCTGTCGCGGACTGCTGTAAAGCGGTTTTGCTGATCGGCGAGACGGCGGGACAGCTCGAGCGTGATCTCGGCGATACGGTTTCGCTGCAGCATTGTGACAGTCTGCAGCAGGCGGTGCAGGCCGCGGCGTCAATAGCGGCGGCCGGTGACTGCGTGCTGCTGTCCCCGGCCTGCGCCAGCTTCGACATGTTCGGCAATTACGGCGAACGCGGCGATGCCTTTGCCGCTGCGGTGCGCGACCTGAGCGGGGGGGACGCATGAGCGAAGGGCGCAATACGGTCGCTGTCGATCCCCTGCTGCTGCTGTTTGGGGGCAGCCTGGCCCTGCTAGGGCTCGTGGCCATCACCTCGGCGTCCATCGGTTACGCCGAGCAGAACTTTGCCAACCCCTGGCACCACGCGCAGCGCCACGGTTTTTATCTCGCGGTATCACTCATCTGCGCCGTGCTGGTTTACCGCATGCCGTCTATTTTCTGGTATCACACGGCCTGGCTCTGGCTGGTGCTGTCCCTCGCGCTGCTGGCGCTGGTTCTGGTGCCCGGCATCGGCAAGGACGTCAACGGCAGCCAGCGCTGGTTACCACTCGGCCCTTTCACGCTGCAGCCCTCCGAAGTGGTAAAGGGCAGCAGCATTCTGTTCCTGTCGGGCTATCTGGTGCGCCAGGAAGCGGTCGTGCGTGAACAGTGGCAGGGTTTCCTGCGGCCCATGTTCGTGCTCGGCGTGGTGGCATTGCTGCTCCTGTTTGAGCCCGACTTCGGCGCCACCGTGATTGTGCTGGGTACGGCCTTTGGCCTGTTGTTCCTTGCGGGCATGAAGCTGCTGCATTTTTTCATCGTCGTGGCGCTCAGCATTCTGGGTCTGGCCGGACTGATTGTCACAGCGCCCTACCGCCTGCAGCGCCTGACGGCCTACACCGATCCCTGGGCGGATCCCTACGGCAGCGGCTTCCAGCTGGTGCAGTCGCTGATTGCCTTTGGCCGCGGCGAATGGTTTGGCGTCGGGCTCGGCAACAGTGTGCAGAAGCTGTTCTACCTGCCCGAGGCGCACACCGATTTCGTTTTTTCCATCTGGGCAGAGGAGACCGGGTTCATCGGTGCCCTCAGCTTGCTGGTTCTGGTGCTGCTGCTGGTGCTGCGCATCGGTGCCATCGGCCGCGCCGCGGCGCGGGCCGGTGATGTCTTCGCCAGCTACGTGTGTTACGGCGTCGCGATGATGTTCGCCGGCCAGGCCTTCATCAACATGGGCGCAAGCTCCGGCCTGCTGCCGACCAAGGGTCTGACGCTGCCTTTTGTCAGCTATGGCGGCAGCGCGCTGGTAATGAGCGCCTGCCTGCTGGCGATTGTCCTGCGCATCGATAGTGAGCGCAGGCCGGGAGGCCGGGCATGAGCGCGCCGCTGATTCTGATTCTTGCCGGCGGCACCGGCGGTCATGTGTACCCGGCCCTCGCGGTTGCCCGCGCGCTGGTGGCCCGCGGCTATCGCGTTGAGTGGGTCGGTACCCGTCGCGGGCTGGAAGGCCGTGTTGCGCCCGCCGCCGGTTTCCCGCTGCATCACCTGCCGGTGCGCGGACTGCGCGGCAAGGGTGCTGTCGATACGCTGCGTGGGCTGTTGGCGCTGCTGGTGTCTCTGGTTCTGGCTTTCTGGCTGGTGCTGCGCAAGGCGCCCGGCTGCGTGATCGGCATGGGTGGATACGCCTCGGGGCCAGTAGGCCTTGTGGCCCGCCTGCTGCGTCGTCCGCTGGTGCTGCATGAACAGAACGCAGTGGCCGGCACCACGAACCGACTGCTGGCGCCGCTTGCCTCGGTGCGCCTGGCCGGATTTCCCGGCGCTTTTCCGGGGCGCCATGGTGGCGACTTCGTCGGCAATCCCGTGCGCGCCGAGCTGCTGGCCACCGCGCGATCACAGCAGTGGTATTACGATGGTTCGCGGCCGCTGCACCTGCTGGTGCTGGGCGGCAGTCTCGGCGCCCGCCCGATCAACCAGCTGATGCCCACGGCGCTGCTGGCCCTGCAGGCGGCGGGCTGCGACCCCCTGCCGAAGGTGTGGCACCAGTGTGGCGATGCCCATGCCGAGGCCACGGCCAGCGCGTATGCCGAGGCCGGACTTGAGGGCGTGCGCTGCGCACCGTTCATCGACGACATGGCAGAAGCTTACGCCTGGGCTGACCTGGTGCTGTGCCGCGCGGGTGCGCTGACCGTCGCCGAGCTGGCGGCCATGTCGCGCCCGTCGCTGCTGCTGCCTTTGCCGCACGCAATTGATGACCATCAGCGCCACAACGCCCTGTACCTGAGCGATCGCGGTGCCGCTCTGCTGTTGTCGCAGTCATCGCTGACAGCGCAGGGTCTGGCCGAAGAGATTCTTGGCCTGCTGCGCGATCCACAGCGGCTTGCTGTCATGTCGCGCAAGGCCGGTGCCTGCGCCATGCCCACGGCGACGGATGCGGTGGTCGAGCGCTGTGAAGAGGTGCTGAAATGAGGGGTGCGAGCGTGCAGCCGATGCCGGAGATGCGCCGTGTGCGCGATATCCACATGATTGGCGTTGGGGGTACCGGCATGAGCGGTATCGCTGAAGTGCTGGCCAATCTGGGCTATCGCGTTTCCGGCTCAGACCTGCACGACAGCGCCGCAACGGCGCGCCTGCGTGAATTTGGGGTTACTGTTCACCTGGGGCACCGCGCCGGCAATATCGGCAGTGCCGATGTCGTGGTCACCTCCAGCGCGGTGCCCGCCGACAATCCGGAGCTGCTGGCGGCGCGGGAAGCCCGCATTCCCGTGGTGCCGCGGGCGGAAATGCTGGCAGAGCTGATGCGCTATCGCTACGGTATTGCGGTAGCGGGAACCCACGGCAAGACCACAACCACCAGCCTGATTGCAGCCACCTTTGCCGCCGCCGGCCTCGACCCCACCTTTGTGATTGGCGGGCGTGTTAACAGCACGGGCAGCCATGCCCAGCTCGGTGCCAGTCGCTTCCTGATTGCCGAAGCCGACGAGAGCGACGCCTCCTTTCTACACCTGCAGCCCATGGTCACGGTGATCACCAACATAGAGGCGGATCACATGGATACCTACGGGGGCGATTTCAGCCGCCTGAAGCAGGTGTTCGTGGAGTTTCTGCACAACCTGCCTTTTTACGGCCTGGCGGTGGTCTGCGTCGATGACCCGATCATCCGCGAGCTACTGCCCGTGATCGGTCGGCCGATCCTCACCTACGGCTTTTCCGCGCAGGCTGACTTTCGCATCACCGACCTGGCGCCCGCCGGTCTGCGCACGCGCTTTACCGTGCAGCGACCGGATGACAGCCCGGTGTCGGTTGATCTCGCCATGCCGGGCCGTCACAACGCACTGAACGCCGCCGCCGCGGTTGCCGTCGCCACGGATCAGGGGCTGGATGCCGCGGCCATCGCCGACAGTCTGTCGCACTTCGGGGGCGTTGGCCGGCGCTTCTCCGTTCTCGGCGAACTGGCGCTGGCCGACGGCAGCGTCACCCTGGTGGATGACTACGGCCACCATCCCACCGAGGTAAACGCCACGCTTGCGTCGGCGCGCCAGGCCTGGCCCGAACGCCGCCTGGTCATGGTGTATCAGCCCCATCGGTATACGCGCACCCGGGACCTGTACGAGGATTTCGTCAGCGTGCTGTCGGGCTTTGACGCCCTCGTGCTGCTTGAAGTGTATGCCGCAGGTGAACCGCCGGTGAATGGTGCCGACAGTCGCTCGCTGGCGCGCAGCATTCGCCAGCGCGGTCAGCTGGAGCCCGTTTATGTGCCGGATGCGGCGCAGGTGCCCGGCCTGCTGGCAGATCTGCTGGAGGATGGGGATGTTGTGATAACCCAGGGTGCCGGCGATATTGCCGGGCTCGCCCGTGAGCTGGCGAGCAATGGCATTCCCGGGAGGCAGGCATGAATCTGGCGGCACTTCGCGGCGGCTGCGTGGCGCTGCTCCAGGGCGGCTGCTCGGCAGAGCGCGAAGTATCGCTGAACAGCGGCGTCACAGTGCAGGCGGCGCTCGACGCGGCGGGCTTTCGCGTCCGCGTCGTTGATCCGGCCGAGAAAGGCTGGATTGAACAGCTCGGCAATGCCGATTTCGTGTTCAACATTCTGCACGGTCCCGGCGGCGAAGATGGCAGTATGCAGGGGCTTCTTGAGCACCTGGGCGTGCCCTACAGCGGCTCGGGGGTGCTCGGCTCGGCGCTTGCCATGGACAAGCTGCGCAGCAAGCAGCTGTGGCGTGGTCAGGGTCTGCCCACCGCCGATTTTGTCGAACTGCACAAGGACAGCGACTGGCAGGGCGTTATCGACCATCTGGGGAAAGTGTTCGTGAAGCCGGTTGGCGAGGGGTCCAGCATCGGCATGACACCCGCCGCGGACGCCGGCGCACTGGCGGCGGCCTACGGCATCGCCGCGCAGCACGGGCAGCGTGTCCTGGCAGAGCGCTTTATTGCCGGCCCCGAATACACGGTCTCCCTCCTCGGGGACCACGCGCTGCCGGTCATCCGCCTGGTGCCGGCCGGGGAATTCTACGACTACCAGGCCAAGTATCTGTCGCATGATACCCGCTACGATATTCCCTGCGGCCTGTCCGAAGACGAGGAGCGGGCGCTGGGGACGTTGGCACTGCGCGCATTCCACGCGCTCGACTGCGCGATCTGGGGACGCGTTGACGTCATGCGTGACATCGCCGGGAACTTCATGCTGCTGGAGGCGAACACCATTCCCGGCATGACGTCCCATAGTCTGGTACCCATGGCGGCACGCGCGGCCGGTATCGGTATCGAGGATCTGGTGACGCAGATCATGGGGCTCAGTCTGGCTCGGGGGGGGCACCAATGATCGCGCTGCGGATTGCCAGCGCGTCGCGCCGGAGTCGCGCCAGCGCCAGCCGCCGGCAGCCCGCGCGTCGCGCACCGGACAGGGCAGCGTTTGCGCTGTGGCTGAACCGCCTGCTGTTGGTCACCGGACTCGCCATTGTTCTGCTTGTCGGCCAGCGTGCCTGGGAAGCGCTCGCGTCGATGCCGGTAGGGCGCATCGCCGTTGTCGGCACCCTGGATACCGCCCGGCAGCAGGCACTGCAGTCTGCCGTGCAGAAAGCGCTTGACGGCGGCTTTGTCGCCGCCGATCTGTCGCGGGTACGCGAGGCGTTGGCAGCGCTGCCCTGGGTGTACAGCGCATCCGTGCGGCGCCGATGGCCGGATACGCTGGCTATTCGCGTGGTCGAGCAGCTGCCCATTGCCCGCTGGGGCGACAGCGGCTTCCTGAATCACGAGGGCCTGGTCTTTGCCGCCAGTGGCAGTGAGGCGTGGGCGGAGCTCCCCATCATTCACGGTCCCGCCGGTTCGGCGCGTCGTCTGATGCAGCATTACCAGCGTCTGCACGATCTGCTGGCCACTGCAGAGCTGTCGGTCGCCAGACTCGAACAGGACACGCTCGGTCAGCTGCACGCCGAACTGCAGTCGGGGCTGCGCATTAATCTGGGAAATGACGATTTTCTGCTGCGCGTGCAGCGCTTTCTCGATCTGTATCGCAATGACCTGGTACAGCGAGCAGAAGCGGTGGCCAGTGTCGACCTGCGTTACGCCAAGGGTGCGGCGGTGACGTTTCACGAGACGCCGCAGCTCGCCGCCGTGGAAAAGGAATAAGCCAATGAGGAAACGACGCCAACATGGCTAATGTAAAAGACAAAGGAATGATCGTAGGCCTGGATATCGGGACGTCCAAGGTCGTCGCCATTGTCGGCGAGACCGATTCGGACGGGCGCATCGAAATCGTCGGTATTGGCTCGCACCCCTCCAAGGGCATGAAGAAAGGCGTCGTCGTCAATATCGAGTCCACGGTGCAGTCGATACAGCGCGCGGTAGAGGAAGCCGAGCTGATGGCCGGCTGTCAGATACATTCGGTGTTTGTCGGCATTGCGGGCAGCCACGTGCGCAGCCTCAATTCCCACGGCATTGTGGCCATTCGCGATCGCGAGGTAGTGCTGGCCGACGTGGATCAGGTGCTGGAGGCAGCGCGGGCGGTCGCCATCCCCGCCGACCAGAAGGTTCTGCACATTCTGCCGCAGGAATACGTGATCGATAATCAGGAAGGCATCCGCGAGCCGCTGGGCATGTCCGGCGTGCGCCTGGAGGCGAAAGTGCACCTGGTGACCTGCGCAGTGAACGCGGCGCAGAACATCGAGAAGTGCATCCGTCGCTGTGGCCTGGAGGTCGAGGAGGTCATTCTTGAGCAGCTCGCGAGCAGCTATGCGGTGCTCACCGAGGACGAGCGTGAACTCGGCGTCTGCCTGGTGGACATCGGCGGCGGCACCTCCGATATCGCGGTATTCACCGAAGGCTCTATCCGCCACACCGGCGTGATCCCGATCGCCGGCGATCAGGTGACCAACGATATTGCGATGGCATTGCGCACGCCGTCGCAGTACGCCGAGGAAATCAAGATCAAGTACGCCTGTGCACTGACCCAGCTTGCCGGCGCCGACCAGACCATCAAGGTGCCGAGCGTGGGCGATCGCCCGCCGCGGGATCTGTCGCGGCAGTCGCTGGCCGAGGTGGTCGAGCCGCGCTATGACGAATTGTTCACCCTGGTGCAGGCGGAGCTGCGCCGCAGCGGCTATGAGGATCTCATTCCCGCGGGCATTGTTCTCTGCGGTGGCACCTCGAAGATGGAAGGGGTGGTGGAACTGGCGGAGGAAATCTTTCACATGCCGGTGCGCGTCGGTTATCCGCACGCGGTGCAGGGCATGGCAGACATTGTGCGCAATCCTATCTACGCCACGTCGGTGGGCCTGCTGCACTACGGTTTTCAGCATCCGGGCGAGGCGCCGCGAAGCGCCGCGACGGGGACAGGCGCAGGCTGGTGGGCGCGTCTGCGCGCCTGGTTAAGCAGTAATTTCTAAGCACGACTTTTGTAGTAGAGGTGTCGCGTGCTGCGCGACTTTCATCAACGGGGAGAAAGACTATGTTTGAACTAATCGATAATGTACCTCAGAACGCAGTTATCAAGGTGATCGGTGTCGGTGGTGGCGGTGGCAACGCCGTCAAGCACATGATCGAGAACAGCGTGGAAGGCGTGGATTTCATCTGCGCCAATACCGACGCGCAGGCGCTCTCGGACATCGAGTCACGCACGGTGCTGCAGCTCGGCGGCGACATCACCAAGGGTCTGGGCGCCGGTGCCAACCCGGATATCGGGCGCGCTGCCGCCATGGAAGATCGGGATCGCATCGCCGAGTCCCTGCGCGGCGCGGACATGGTGTTCATCACCGCCGGCATGGGCGGCGGCACCGGCACCGGAGGCGCGCCGGTGGTGGCCGAGGTTGCCCGGGAGCTGGGCATTCTCACGGTCGCGGTCGTTACGCGACCCTTCCCCTTTGAGGGCAAGAAGCGCCTCGGTATTGCCGAAGCCGGAGTCAGGGAACTTCAGCAGCATGTTGACTCTCTAATCACAATTCCGAACGAGAAATTGCTCGAGGTGCTCGGGAAAAATACCAGCCTCCTCGATGCGTTCAAAGAAGCGAATGATGTACTGTTGGGCGCAGTGCAGGGTATTGCCGATCTGATCATCCGCCCCGGCATGATCAACGTGGACTTTGCCGATGTGCGCACCGTCATGTCAGAAATGGGCATGGCCATGATGGGCACCGGCAGTGCACGGGGTGAGAACCGGGCGCGTGAAGCCGCGGAGCGGGCAATCAACAGTCCGCTGCTGGATGATATCGATCTGCAGGGCGCGCGCGGCATCCTGGTCAACATTACGGCTGGCCTCGATCTGTCACTGGGCGAGTTTTCCGAGGTGGGTGACACCATCGAGGAATTCGCCTCTGAAGAGGCGACTGTCGTCGTCGGTACGGTGATCGATCCGAACATCACCGACGAGCTGCGCGTAACCGTGGTGGCGACCGGACTTGGCGCTGAGCCCGCGCGCGTGCCGCTGCAGGTTGTCGAGGCGCCTGCACGCCGCACGCCGGCCGCGGAAGAGGTGCCGGCGCAGCCGGATTACGCCGATTACGAAACGCCGCCGGCACGTCGTCGTGCAGCGGCGGGCGCAGCACCAGCAGCGCCCACTGAAGCGACCGCAGGTGGTGAGTATTTCGATATTCCCACTTTCCTGCGTCGCCAGGCAGACTGACGCCGTCGGTATTTCCGACGGCAGTAGGGAGGAGACATGATCCGACAGCGGACCTTGCGCAGCGCCATCAAGGCGACCGGTATTGGCCTGCATACGGGGGAAACCGTACATCTGGGGCTATATCCGGCGCCGGTGAACAGCGGTATCGTGTTTCGTCGCATCGACCTCGACCCGGTGGTGGACATCCCCGCCACCGCCGGGAACGTCGGCGACACCCTGCTGTCGACCACGCTGACATCATATGGACACCGCGTATCCACCGTGGAACATCTGATGTCAGCGCTGGCCGGTCTTGGTGTTGACAACGTCCGCGTTGACATCAGCGCCGCAGAAGTTCCGATTATGGACGGCAGTGCCCGTCCGTTTGTTTTTCTTATTCAGTCCGCAGGCATTCTCGAGCAGGATGCGCTGCGGCGTTTTGTGCGCATAAAGCGCCCCGTCACGCTGAGCGATGGCGACAAGCAGGCCACCTTCCTGCCCTTTGACGGCTTCAAGATTACCTTCACCATCGATTTCGACCACCCTGAATTCCGCCAGCGACGCGGCCACATCGAGCTGGATTTCTCGCGGGTATCGTTTGTCGATGAGGTGAGCAGTGCGCGGACCTTCGGTTTCATGCACGAGCTCGAGTACATGCGCTCCCGTGGGCTCGCCCGCGGCGGCAGCGAGGACAACGCGATCATTCTCGATGAGTACCGTATTCTCAATCGCGATGGTCTGCGCTTTGACGACGAGTTTGTCAAACACAAGGTGCTCGATGCCATGGGTGACCTGTACCTGCTGGGCAGTCCCCTGATCGGTGAGTACCGTGCCTACAAATCCGGTCATGCGCTGAACAATCGCGCTCTGCGGTCACTTATTGCACAGACGGATGCCTGGGAGACGATCACTTTTGCCGATGCTTCCCGGGCACCTCTCGGCCTCGGCCAGATTCAGGCGCCGGCTGCCTGACGCCGCGCCGCTGCGTGGAAAAATCCCCGCCACTATGCGACACTTGGCGCCTTTTAAGCTGGGCGTAATCTTCCCGGCCTGTTCCTTGATCCGCAGCTCGACCGGTCCTTGCCAGATGGCCTGACCGGTCTGCGGCACCGCCCTTAAGGCCGTGGCTTACTGACTGGATGACCTGTTCGCGATGATCAATACGACACTGAAGAAAGTTTTTGGCACCCGCAATGAGCGCGAGCTCAAGCGCATGCGCAAGACGGTGCGGCGCATCAATGCGCTGGAGGAATCCATGCAGGCGCTGTCTGATGATGAACTCGCGGCTTGCACCGCGGCGCTGCGCGAGCGCAACGCCGCCGGCGAGAGCCTCGATGCCCTGTTGCCGGAGGCCTTTGCGGTGGTACGCGAGGCAAGCCAGCGCGTGCTCGGCATGCGCCATTTTGATGTGCAGCTGATCGGCGGCATGGCCCTGCACGAGGGCAAGATTGCCGAAATGAAGACCGGCGAGGGCAAGACCCTGGTGGCGACGCTGCCCACCTATCTCAATACCCTCGGTGGCGGCAGCGTGCACCTGATCACGGTGAATGACTACCTGGCCAGTCGCGATGCCCAGTGGATGGGCCCGCTGTACGCCTTCCTCGGCCTCACCGTGGGCGTTGTGCGCTCCGGACAGCTGCCCGAGCAGAAGCGCGCAGCCTACGCCTCGGACGTGATTTACGGTACCAACAACGAATTCGGCTTCGACTACCTGCGCGACAATATGGCATTCACGCTGGAAGACAAGCTGCAGCGCGATCTCAGCTTCGCCATCGTCGACGAGGTGGACTCCATTCTTATCGACGAGTCGCGCACGCCATTGATCATCTCCGGTGCCTCCGAGGACAGCTCCCAGCTGTACAAGCAGATCAACGCCCTGATCCCCGGTCTCAAGCGCGAGGATGAGGGTCAGGAAGGCCACTTCACGGTGGATGAGAAACAGCGCCAGATTGAGCTCACGGAGGAAGGGCACGAGCATGTCGAGCAGCTGCTGGTTGACCAGGGTCTGCTCGAAGAGGGCGAAAGCCTGTACGCGGCAACCAACCTGCAGCTCCTTCATCATGTTTATTCCGGCCTGCGTGCCCACGTGCTGTTCAACCGCGACGTGGAGTACATGGTGCAGGGTGGACAGGTCGTCCTGATCGATGAGCACACCGGCCGCACGATGCCTGGCCGGCGCCTGTCGGAAGGCCTGCACCAGGCAATCGAGGCCAAGGAGGGTGTCGGCATCCAGAGCGAGAGCCAGACCCTGGCCTCTACCACCTTCCAGAACTATTTCCGGCTCTATGACAAGCTGGCCGGCATGACCGGCACGGCCGATACCGAAGCCTTCGAGTTCCGCCAGATTTACGGCCTCGAGGTCATCGCCATTCCCACCAACAAGCCCATGCTGCGCCAGGACCTCAACGACCTTGTCTACATGACCCGGGAAGAGAAGTTCGACGCTATTGTGGCCGACGTACAGTCCTGCATGGAGCAGGGTGCGCCGGTGCTGGTCGGTACCGCCTCCGTGGAAACCTCGGAAGAGCTGTCGACGCGCTTTCGCCAGTCGAAAATCGAGCATAAGGTGCTCAACGCCAAGTACCACGAGCAGGAAGCGGAGATCATCGCTCAGGCCGGACGCCCCGGCGTCGTCACCATCGCCACCAACATGGCGGGCCGCGGCACCGACATCGTGCTCGGTGGCAACCTGGATGCCGAGCTCGCTGCCATGGGTGACGACATATCCGAAGCGCAGCGCACCGCCCAGACCACAGACTGGGAGGAGCGCCACAGGCGGGTGATCGAGGCCGGTGGCCTGCACATCCTGGGCACCGAGCGTCACGAATCGCGGCGTATCGACAACCAGTTGCGCGGTCGCGCGGGACGCCAGGGCGATCCGGGCCTGTCCCGCTTCTATCTCTCGCTGGAAGACAGCCTGATGCGTATCTTCGCCTCGGAGCGGGTAAAGAACTTCATGCAGGCCCTGGGCATGGAAAAGGGCGAGGCCATCGAGCACCGCATGGTGTCCAACGCCATCGAGAAGGCCCAGCGCAAGGTAGAAGGCCGTAACTTCGATATCCGCAAGCAGCTGCTGGAGTACGACGACGTCGCCAACGACCAGCGCCAGATCATCTACGGCCAGCGCAACGAGCTGCTGGGCGAGGCAGATGTCTCCGAGACCATCACGGCCATTCGCCGCGATGTGGTGAACGAAGCCATCGACAGCTATATCCCGCCGATGAGCGTGGAAGAGCAGTGGGATATTCCGGGCCTGGAGCGGCAGCTGGAGGCGGAGTTCGCGATCACCCTGCCGCTGCAGCAATGGCTGGAGGAAGACGACAAGCTGCATGAGGAGAAGATCCGCGATCGCATCTGCGATGCGGTGCAGGCCGCTTACGATGAAAAGTGCGAGCTGGTGGGCGAGAACATGCGCCGCATCGAGAAGCAGATCATGCTGCAGGTGCTGGACACACTGTGGAAAGAGCACCTGGCGACCATGGATCACCTGCGCCAGGGCATTCACCTGCGCGCCTATGCGCAGAAGAATCCGAAGCAGGAATACAAGCGCGAGTCCTTTGCGCTGTTTGAGACCCTGCTCAATAACCTCAAGTACGAGGTCATCAAGTTCCTGAGCCACGTTCAGGTACAGAACAAGGATGAATCGGCGCTGATCGACCAGAAGCGTCGGGAAGCGGCGGAGCGAGAGAAGCTGGCGTTTCAGCACGCGGCCGCCTCAGCGCTGGCCACGGAGACCGAATCGCCAGCGCGGGGCGATGCCGGGCCCTCCGGCACTCAGGAAGCGGCTGCCGCGCCCCAGACGTTCACCCGCGAGGCACCCAAGGTGGGCCGTAACGATCCCTGCCCCTGCGGCAGCGGCAAGAAATACAAGCAGTGCCACGGCGCACTGTAGATCAGGGCCCCGCGGTGCCTGACGCCAGCGACAAGACCAGCGAGAACGCGCAGCCAATTGCCGGGGTTCGCCTCGGCACGGTTGCCGCGGGCGTGCGCAAGCCGGACCGCGACGATCTGGTGCTGGTGGAGCTGGCAGCGGGCACACGCTGCGCGGCAGTGTTCACCCGCAACGCTTTCTGCGCCGCGCCCGTCGCCGTCGCACGGGAGTCACTGGCGGCCTGCGACGGCCTTGCGCGCTACCTGCTGATCAATACCGGCAACGCTAACGCCGGTACCGGCGCGCGCGGCATTGCAGATGCCCGGTCGTGCAGCGAGACTGTGGCCAAGGCCTCCGGTGTCGACGTCTCGACCGTGCTGCCTTTCTCCACGGGCGTCATCGGCGAGCACCTGCCGGTAAGCGTGATTACCCAGGCCATACCGGCCGCCCGGGCAGCCCTGTCCGCGGAAGGCTGGGAGGCGGCGGCGCGGGGGATCATGACCACTGACACCCGCCCCAAGCTGTTCTCGGCCAGTGTCACCTGCGAGGGTCATACCTTTAATGTCACTGGCATGGCAAAAGGGTCCGGCATGCTGCGACCGGACATGGCCACCATGCTGGCCTACATCGCCACGGATGCCGCGGTAACCCGGCCACTGCTGCAGCAGTTGCTGCAGCAGGCTGTGGACGCGTCGTTTCACCGTATCAGCGTGGATGGCGACACCTCCACCAACGACGCCTGCGTGCTGGTGGCCACCGGCGCAGCGGGCAA
>CAZTJR010000038.1:21907-27082 GCA_964613795.1 uncultured Alteromonadaceae bacterium
TGAGTCTGCGCCTGAACGGCGTGCTGATTGCCGAGAATGGCTGTCGCGCGGCATCGTATACCGAGGAGCAGGGTGCCACCGCCATGGCTGCCGGTGATATCGCGATCGATATTGCGCTGGCCCGCGGCCAGGCTGTGGAAACGGTCTGGACATCGGATTTTTCCTACGAGTACGTACGCATCAACGCTGAGTACCGTACCTGAATGCAGCGACTTCGCGTGGCGGTCGGGGTTGTGCTCGACGGCGATGACCGGGTACTCATCGCCCGGCGGGCAGCGCATCGGCATCAGGGGGGGCTGTGGGAGTTTCCCGGCGGCAAGGTGGAAGCGGGGGAGACGGCGCGGGAGGCGCTGGTCCGTGAGCTGAGGGAAGAGGTCGGGATTACGGTGCATGCGGCGGATGCCTGGCTTGAGGTGTCGTTTGATTATCCGGATCGGCAGGTGACGCTGGAGGTGTTCCGCGTGCATCGCTTTGCGGGTGAGGCGGAGGGGCTCGAGGGGCAGCGAGTGCAGTGGGTCGCAGTGTCAGCCCTCGGGGAATACGATTTCCCCGAGGCGAATGGTCCGATTGTCGAGGCGATGAGTGGCGGTTTTGGGGAGGCTGCTTCGTAGCCCGGTCTTTCTCCCTGCCGACCAGCGGTCGAGACTCGCCGTGAACCCGTCCATGGGGGCTCGGCGGCCGCATCCATGCGGCCGACGGTCTCGACCACTGGCCGGCAGGGAGAAAGACCTTGAGCGTGGTCTGCCCATCGGGTGAGCGATGCTATTGCCTGCGTAACTCGGTCACTATCTGAAAGCATTCAGCATTCAGCATTCAGCATTCAGCGTTCAGCGTTCAGCGCGTTGCAGCAGATCCGCATGCAGTGCGTTGACGCGTGCGTCGAGGATGTCGAGGGGCGTGGTGTTGTCGATGACGATGTCGGCGCGCTGCAGGCGTTTGTCGCGTGGCAGTTGGGCGCTCATTATGCGGCGTACAAGCGCTTCGCTGTTGTTGTCACGGGCCATGGTGCGGGAGAGCTGCAGCGCTTCGGGGGCGTCGACGACGACGATGCAGTCTGTCAGGGTATGCTGTGACGATTCCAGCAGCAGTGGAGAGCTAAGGACGACGTAGGGGGATTGCGCGGTGGCCAGCTGTCGGTGGATTTCCTCACCGATCAGAGGGTGGGTGAGCTGTTCCAGCCAGCGCCGCTGATCGGGATCACTGAAGATGTGCTCGCGCAGCGCGGCACGGTTGAGGCTGCCGTTTTCCTGGAGAATCGCATCGCCGAAGTGCGCGACGATGGCCGCAAGGCCAGGGGTGCCGGGTTCGACAACGGTACGTGCAGCGAGATCGGCGTCGACAATATCAATGCCTTTTGCGGCGAGCCGCGAGGTGACGGCTGACTTGCCGCTGCCAATGCCGCCCGTGATGCCAACAACGAACATCGCCGTCAAACGCCGATAATGCGCAGGTAGGTCGTGTTGATGACGTCGCCCCAGACCAGGCTGATCCATCCGGCGGCAGCCAGGTAAGGGCCGTAGGGGATCGGTACGTCGCGTCCGCGGCGGGTGAGCACGATCAGCGCAATGCCGACAACGGCGCCCACCAGTGAGGACAGCAGGATGATCATCGGCAGGCTCTGCCAGCCGAGCCAGGCGCCGAGGGCGGCGAGCAGCTTGAAGTCGCCATAGCCCATGCCTTCCTTGCCGGTCAGCAGCTTGAACGCCCAGTAAAGACTCCACAGCAGAAGGTAGCCCGCCGCGGCACCGATCACGGCGTCGGCGAGGGGCACCATGCCGGTCGCAAGATTGAATAGCAGTCCCAGCCAGAGCAAAGGCAGGGTGATGTCGTCGGGAAGCAGCTGGGTATCAATGTCGATAACGGTGAGGGCGATCAGGGCCCAGCTCAGCAGCAGCGCGCCTGCCAGCAGGAGGGAGACGCCGAACTGCAGACCCAGGTAAACGGTGATGATCCCCGTAAGTGCCTCAATAATGGGATAGCGCGCCGAAATACCCGCGCCGCAGTCGGGGCAGCGACCGCGCAGCCACAGCCAGCCGATGACGGGAACGTTGTGCCAGGGACGAATGGGATGCTTGCAGTGCGGGCAATGCGATGGCGGATAGGCCAGTGACAGTGTAGCTGTGGATTCCACACCGCCTGAGGTGTCGTCAGCTGCCTCCCGCGCAGGGGCAGTGCCGAGAAACTCGGTGCATTCCTGACGCCAGCGATGCTCGAGAATGCGCGGCAGGCGCAGGATCACCACGTTGAGAAAGCTGCCGACGAGCAGGCCGAGTATTCCCAGCACACCGTAGAACCACAGGGTGTGCTCTATGAGCCAGGTCATGAACACCTCACCGAAGAAGGACAGATCGACAGCAAGATCGGGCAGAGCGCCGCTTGAGGGAGCGGGGCAGCATCAGATTACCGAGCCGAGCATGAAGATGGGCAGGTACATCGCCACCATCAGGCCGCCCACGAGCACCCCGAGAATGGACATGATCATGGGTTCCATCAGCGAGCTCAGGCTGTCGACGGCGTTATCTACCGCCTCTTCATAGAAGGTGGCGACCTTGTCGAGCATGTCATCCAGCGCACCGGATTCCTCGCCGATGGAAATCATCTGCAGCAGCATGTTGGGAAACAGTCCGGTGGATTTGACCGACTGGTAAAGCGTGGTCCCCGTGGTGACGTCGTCGCGGATGACCAGAATAGCCTTGGCATAGACCGAATTGCCGGCGGCTCCCGCGGTGGATTCCAGCGCTTCCACCAGCGGTACACCGGCATTGAACGTGGTTGCGAGCGTGCGCGAGAAACGGGCGACTACCGCGTCGTGCACAATGCCGCCGACGATGGGCAGCTTGAGAGACAGCTTGTCGATGTTTTCGGCGAAGGCCGGCGAGCGCAGCCGCGCCTCACGAAAACCATACACCATTGCGACGATGACGCCGAGGATGATCAGCCACCAGGACTGCATGAACTCAGACAGGCGCAGCACCATGAGGGTAAAAGCGGGCAGGTCGGAGCCGAAGCTCTGGAATGTTTCCGCGAACTGGGGCACGACCTTCACCAGCAGAATACCGGTGACAACCAGCGCCACCACAATAACCGCGATGGGATAAGTCATGGCCTTTTTGATCTTGGCCTTGAGCGCCTCGGTCTTTTCCTTGTAGGTCGCCACGCGGTCGAGCATGACCTCCAGGGTACCTGCGGATTCACCGGCGCCGACGAGGCTGCAGAACAATTCGTCAAAATGCCGTGGGTATTTGCTCAGAGACACCGCCAGGCCGGTACCGCCGGCGACATCGTTCTTGATGGTGGTGACCAGCTTGCGCATGGTCGGGTTTTCCAGGCCGTCTGCGACGATGTCGAAGCTCTGCACTAACGGCACACCGGCTTTCATCATGGTGGCGAGCTGGCGGGTGAAGATGGCGATGTCCGCCGGCTTGATGGGTTTCTTGCGGGCGCCGAACAGCGGCTTGGGCTTGCGCTTGACCGACTTCGGCGTAATGCCGCGCTGGCGCAGCTGTGCCCTGGCCATGGCCTGGGAGGCGGCATTGATTTCGCCCTTTGTCTGGCGGCCGTTCTTGTCGGTTCCGTTCCAGATGAACAGATCACTGGTTGCACTGGTAGCCATGGCGTTTTCCGATTATGGGGGCTCTGTGTGATCAACAGGCCGTTAGTCTAGTCGATTGTTACGCGGTTGACCTCTTCCAAAGTGATCAGGCCCTGGGCCGCCTTGAGCAGGGCCGCCGAACGCAGATCGTGGAAACCTTCCTGGCGCGCCTGCCGGGCAATCTCCATGGAATTGGCATTGGTCATGACCAGGTTGGCAATGCTCTGGGTGATACGCACCACCTCATACACACCCACCCGACCCTTGAAGCCATCGCTGCACCTGTCACAGCCGACGGCCTTCATGATGGTGGCGCCGTGCAACATCTCTTCCGTAAAACCCTGCTCCAGCAGAACGTCATGCGGAATATGGTCTGCCGGCGCCTTGCATTCCTTGCACAGGCGGCGGGCGAGGCGCTGGGCAATAATGAGACTGACGGAGGTGGCGAGATTGAACGCAGGGACACCCATATTGAGCAGACGGGTAATGGTTTCCGCGGCGCTGTTGGTGTGCAGTGTCGACAGCACAAGGTGACCCGTCTGCGCCGCCTTGATGGCAATTTCCGCCGTTTCCAGGTCGCGAATCTCACCAACCATGATCACGTCCGGGTCCTGGCGCAAGAAAGAGCGCAGCGCTTCCGCAAAACCCAGACCGACCCGCGGGTTAACGTGCACCTGGTTGATCCCCGACAGGTTGATCTCTACCGGATCTTCCGCGGTCGAGATGTTGCGGTGCGGCTCGTTGAGAATATTCAGCCCGGTGTACAGCGACACCGTCTTGCCCGACCCCGTAGGACCGGTAACGAGAATCATGCCCTGCGGCTGATCCAGTGCGCGCATGTACATTTGCTTCTGGTCTGGCTCGTAGCCCAGCGCGTCGATTCCCATCTGCGCGCTGGTGGGATCGAGAATCCGCAGCACGATCTTCTCGCCGAACAGCGTCGGCAGGGTGTTGACGCGAAAATCGATATTGCGGTTCTTGGTCAGCTTCATCTGGATGCGGCCATCCTGCGGGATACGGCGCTCAGAAATGTCCATCTGCGACATCACTTTCAATCGGGCCGACAGCCGGGGGGCAAGATTCCGAGGCGGCCGCACAACTTCCTGCAGCATGCCGTCGGTGCGGAAACGCACCCGGTAATCCTTCTCGTAAGGCTCGAAATGAATGTCCGAGGCGCCCTGGCGAATCGCGTCCAGCAGTACCTTGTTAACGAAGCGCACGATGGGCGTTTCATCAATCGCCGCATCCTCCGCTTCCTTGTTGGGGTTTTCAGGCTCACCGACATCAATGCCGTCGAGCTCGCCCGCCTCCAGATCTTCCAGGCCGCCGCCGAGCGTATCCTGCCCCTCGATCCATTCGGAAATGGCGCGACTCAGGCTGATTTCATCAACAATGATCGGCTCTGTGCTGATACCGGTGTGGAACTTGATCTCGTCGAGCGCTGCGAGATTGGTAGGATCGGACACGGCAATGAACAGGCGCTTGCCGCGGTGAAAGAGGGGCAGCGCGTGGTGTTTGATAATCAGCTCCGGTTCAACCAGGCCTTCCGGAAGCTGTTCCTTATCGAAAGCGCTGATATCAAA
>CAZTJR010000039.1:0-20804 GCA_964613795.1 uncultured Alteromonadaceae bacterium
GTCGCCATGCCGACGGCGATACCGGTGGTGCCATTGAGCAGCACGTTGGGCACCTGCGCCGGCAGCAGCGCCGGCTCTTCCAGGGTGCCGTCGAAGTTCGGCACCCAGTCCACCGTGCCCTGGCCGAGCTCACCCAGAAGCGCCTCCGCGTAAGCCGCAAGGCGGGACTCGGTATAGCGCATCGCCGCGAACGACTTCGGATCATCCGCGGAACCCCAGTTACCCTGGCCGTCCACCAGCGGGTAGCGGTAGCTGAAGTTCTGCGCCATCAGCACCATGGCCTCGTAGGCAGCGCTGTCACCATGGGGGTGGAACTTGCCGATCACGTCGCCCACCGTGCGCGCCGACTTCTTGAACTTGGCGCCGGCCTTGAGGCCCAGCTCGCTCATGGCGTAGACAATACGCCGCTGGACCGGTTTCAGGCCATCACCGATGTGCGGCAGGGCCCGGTCCAGAATGACGTACATGGAATAATCCAGGTAGGCTTTTTCTGCATAGTCCCGCAGGGCTATCTGTTCGACGCCGTCGGGATCTGTGGCTGGTGTTTCAGACATTCAGGACTCTCTTGATGAAATGATGCTGCAGACGATCAGGCGCTACTTTCGGGCATCGCCGCCCTGCAATCTGACGATCTGCTCGTTCAGGCTGACAATGGAGTTGGCCATGTCCGAGAGCAGACTCTGGATGGTGCCGGGATTGCTGCGAATCAGCTCCGCAAACTGGTTGGTCGGCACCTTGACTACCGAACAGGCAGTGCGCGCACGCACCGTAGCGCTGCGATCGGCGTGGGTCAGGGCAGCCATGGCACCGAAAATCTCGCCAGCGCTGATGCGCCCGACCTGCACACCGTCCACCAGAACGTCGGCAACGCCGGACGTCATGTTGAAGACAAAGTGGGCCCTGTCGCCCTGGGCAATGATGATGTCGCCCGGCTCGAAAACCTCGAAGCCCGGCGTAGTCACCACGTCCACTGCCGTTGCGGCAGCAGCCAGGCGCAGCATCATACCGGAATAGGTCACCAGCAGCCGGGTCCAGAGCTTGGTAGTCGCGGAATTGGCAAAAACCTGCTGCATGAACTCCAGGGCCGGGTAACTTGCCAGGCTGGCGCCGGCCTCACTGCCGTAGGACACGGCGGCGTCCGGATCCGCAGACCCCGCGATATCGGGGAGCAGCATGTCACCCTCTTCAAGCAGACAGACATTACGGTGGCGGTAGCGCACGGTGATAGTGCCACTGTCCACGCGGAAGAATCTGCCGCCGTCAAAATGGCGGAAATTCCCGTCACGGTTCGGCGTGACCTCTACCCGATCAGGATAGAGTTCAATCTCGTCGAGCAACGCCTGCACAAGATCCCTGAATTGGCGATTCAGCAACTTGAAATCCGCAGGTAACTCTACGCTTGCCAACATACGTGTTGAATCCTGTCATCGCCAGTCCTTGCCGGAGGTGAATCTGTCTGGTGCATCCGGACCCGGCGCCGCGCATGGCTGGACCCGGATCATAACAAGTTCTGCACAGCGCGAGAACTGAAACCGCGCCGTCCCAGAACAGTGCGCAGCTGGTTTTCCTCGGCGTATGCCGCTAGGATGCTGCCGCTTTATTTCACAGGAAGTTAGCTATGCAGGGTACAAGCGACAGCTGGATGATCAGTGATTTCACGTCCCTGTCACCCACCCTGCTGTACGCCATTCTGCGGCTGCGCCAGGCGGTCTTCGTGGTCGAGCAGAACTGCGTCTACCAGGATCTGGATAATCTGGACCAGTGCGGGGACCACCTGTGTCTCCTGCGTAATGGTGAACCCATCGCTTACCAACGTTGCCTGCCGCCGGGAAGCGCCTTTGCGGAGAGCTCGATCGGGCGCATCATTGTCGCGCCGGAGTCGCGTGGTGAAAGACTCGGATCGCGGCTGGTGCAGCGGGGCATTGAGCACAACCGGGCGCGCTGGCCCGATAGCCCGATACGCATCGGCGCCCAGGCTCACCTGCAGAGCTTCTACGCCGCACTGGGCTTTCGGGTAGCGGGGAATCTGTACCTTGAAGACGGTATCGAGCACATCCACATGCTGCGAGATACATGACGCTTTGCATTCAGGGGGCCTTCGCATCGCAGACTGCCAATCGACGATGAGGTCAGTGCTGTCGTGACGTGTGGCTTAACAGCCGATCGGTTTCCCTTTTCACGACGGAATAGCATTCACAGCTCAGCCGCTCCAGGCCTGCGCGATCAAGCACTTCGATCTTTCCGCGCTTATAGGTAATGATGCCGCGTTTCTGTAGTTTTCCCGCCGCTTCCGTCACGCCCTCGCGCCTGACGCCCAGCATGTTGGCTATCAACTCCTGGGTCATCAGCAGCCGATTACATGACAGTCGGTCAATTGACATCAACAGCCAGCGGCACAACTGCTGGTCCACGGTGTGGTGCCGATTGCAGACGGCCGTCTGCGCCATCTGGGTAAGCAACGACTGTGTGTAGCGCAGCATCAGGTGCATCAGCTCGCCGTGACGGTTGAACTCTTCCCTCACGGCAAGGCGCGGCAGACTGAAAGCACCGCCTGCACTCTGCACCACGGCGCGGCTGGGCGTGCTCTCTCCTCCCATGAACAGCGATACACCCAGCAGGCCCTCGTTGCCAACAACGGCGATCTCCGCGGAGGCGCCATCCTGCATCACACACAGGAGGGAGATGATGCAATCGGTGGGAAAATACACCTGCTGCATCTCGACCCCGGGGTCATAAAGCACCTGGCCGAGGGGCAGCTGCACGAACTTCAGTCGATGCCGCAGGCGACTCAGGGTGCACGGCTCGAGTGCAGCCAGCAAATGATTGACGTCAGGACGAAGGTCGCTGACCGTGGGCGGCTGTGCTGACGTCATCCGTAGGCTCTCTGTTTTCGTCCTCGACATTGAGTGTAGCCTGTCGATTCCCCCACGTTGTGTTCGGTATCGCACACAGCGGAAAACGCCGAGGCAGCAGCTATCGCTCGGACAGCCAGCGTGCGCTGGCGCCTCTGGGAAAATAGAGGGTGGCAAAAACGCGAGGCTGTCGGGGCGCCGGCGGCCTTATCGCGGGATCACTACTCATTCAGCTTGCGGTAGAGCCAGGTTTCCGCAACGGGCTCATCATCGCGTTTCAGCTCGACACGCATCTCCGCGACAGACGCGTCGTTTTCGTCCAGCGTGAGAAATACGCGGGCACCGCGGATGGCAGGATTGGGCTGGATGCGTGACTCCAGTATGTGGCCCGGGCTCATGCTGGCGTTTAGCGTGATCCCGTCCAGGCCCCGGGCGTCCAGATGAGCATAATCAATAACGATTTCCTGCCGGTCGCTAAACAGCTTCTGGCCGCCAGCGCTGCGCACGACCCGGGCAGCTTCTGCGGCCCAGGGGACCCGGTCGGGCCAGTTCAGCCGATAGGCATACTTGAATGGCTCGCCCTGCCTGAGGCCTGCCTCAGGCCGCCAGTACGCCACGATATTGTCATTGGTCTCGGCGTCAGTGGGAATCTCCACCAGTTCCACATGCCCCTTGCCCCAGTCACCCAGAGGCTGCACCCATGCCGAGGGCCGCCGTTCGTAACGGGCTTCCAGATCCTGATAAGCGGCAAATTCGCGCTGACGCTGAATCAGGCCAAAGCCCCTGGGGTTGTTGTCGACGAAGGCACTGATCTGAAGATTTCGCGGATTGCTCAGCGGCCGCCAGAGTCGCTCACCGTTGCCACGTCGGATGGCGAGACCCTCGGAATCGTGCACCGCGGGCCGATAGTCACTGCGATCTGCGTGATCCAGCGGCCCGTGCAGGAACATTGACGTGAGTGGCGCCAGCCCCACATGCGCAAGGTCTTCCCGGGGGAACAGCGTTACCTCAATGTCCATGCGCAGCGGCGCACCGGGATAAATATCAAACCGGTAGGCGCCAGTCACGCGCTCGCTGTCCAGCAGGGCATGCACCACAATCGATTCCTGGTTGTCCGGGGGCCGCTCCACCCAGAAGTGGCGGAAGAGCGGATACTCCTCGCCCTTTGGCTCCGCGACATCAATGGCCAGACCACGCGCCGACAGGCCATACAGCTGGCCCTCGGAGACGCCGCGGAAGTAGCTGGCGCCCTGGAATACCAGGAATTCGTCTGCGTAGGTCTCGCTGTTGAGGGGATAGTGCAGTCGCATCCCCGCGTATTTACCGATCTCTGCCAGCACACTCGCCAGCTCGGGAGCCGGCACGCGGAATGAGCCCTCGGAAACGGTGAGCGGAGAACTCCTGCCATTTTCTACAATATCAATGTCGATCAGGTCCCGGTACAGATAGCCCGGGGCGAACAGCTGTATGGAGAAACGTGTCGGTGTGCGGCCCCAGACAGCCGCGTTCTGCCGGTAATTGATTTTGCGGTAGTCGGAGTAATCCAGCCCGGACAGCGGTTCCGGCGCCTGCGCCGGCGGCGTGAAAGGCTGCTGAGACAGCCGCCTGGCGCGCTCAACGACGCCTTGTCGGGAAAACGCCTCGCCCTCACCGTCCGCCGGCTGCGCCTCGACGCCCGCAACGACGCACAACAAGGCACACAGTACCGCGGGCAGCAGCCTCTGGTGCCAGGAAAGCGGTAGAGCGGCGCTACCTGCGCGCGCCGCGGCTGTGGCGAACATGACTGTGACCCGTTTGAGAATGATGGTGATAGCGCCCAGGCTTTCTGATTTAACCATAATGGTCAGAAAGTCTATCTGCGACAAGCCACACGGGCCGGATTCGGCGCGTTCAGGATCAGCTGAAGCCGTAGGCCAGCGCGACGATGCCGGCCAGGGTGAAGAGAAAAGCGACCAGAGCCAGCAGGCCATCGCGTGCGATGTGGGCGAGACCGAACAGACTCAGCGCCAGCCCGGCGATATTGGCGCTGAAGGGAATCAGCTCCATGGGCGGAATGACCAGCGCAATGATCATACAGGCAATGGCAGTGGCATAATGCGCCGGCCCCGCAATGAAGAACAGCAGTCTCGGTTTGAGCAACCGGTCGACAAGCCGTGCCGCGCCCCGGGACTTTTCCACCGCCTTCTGCAGCGTCTGCGCCTTGAGCGAGCGACTGCGCAGCCAGCGCGGCAGCCAGAAATAGCGCCGGTTGGCGAGCAACTGCGCAGAAATGAGAAAAACGAACACCGCCATGACGGTAGGAACCGTGGGGATATCGCCGATGATTGGCGCCAGCACGACGAAACCCGCCAACAGCAGCAAGGCGCCGAAGGAACGCTCGCCGATGGCCCTCATGACGGCCTCAACGCTTACCGGATCCTGCTCCCGGGATGCGCGAAAAATACGGTCAAGTACGTCATCCAGACTCGCGACTGTTTCATCTTTCATGCTCAACCCATTCGTGTCAGCACGACGAATCCGCCCACGTACACGATGAGCGTCAGCACACTTTCGAGACCGATATTACCGGGTCCACCGGTCTGCCGGTACAGCATTCCGAGCAACAGAATCACGTTCAGCAGAATAATCAGGGCAGTGAGAAAGATTTCCGGCATTCCTACCCCGGCTGCACCAAAGACCGAGCCTGAGACAAAGGCAAGATCTATTGCCACGATAAAGAGCATGTCAAAGGTATTGCCGCCAACGATATCCGCTACCGCCAGCGTCAGCGCGCCGCGTCTTACGGCCGCCAGCGTGGTGACCAGTTCAGGCAGAGACGTCACCACCCCGGAGAGCATGGCGCCTGCCACGCTATCCGAGATGCCGGTGGTGTCGGCAATAACGCCAGTGGCATGGGCGACAGCCACTCCGGCAAACATCACGATAACCCCCGCCAGGGTGAATTTGATGATCAGCGGCGTCAGAGGTTCCCGCCGGGCGTCGCTGTCGGGATTGTCGGGCACGGTTTCACGGGTCGACCGGGGTGACCACATGGGCTTCTCGCCCATCCGGTAGACGATCACGACACCGGCGATCAGGACGGCGAGGATGAGCGGCGTGAGCGGGTGGATCGGCCCAAAACTGACGCTGGGCCCGGCCAGGGCGAGAAGCACCAGCGCCAGGGTGATGACCAGCAGCGCAATCTGACCGATGTTCTGAAGCGACGCGGCGGCGTGCTCCAGGTTGGCCTTGCGATAGCTGATATCAGCCAGGGCAAGGAACGCCGTCTGCACTGCGATGCCACCCAGGGCGTTGCTGATGGCCAGCGCCGGACGCCCTTCCAGGGCCGCGGTAACCGATGCGGCGAGTCCGGGGAGTGAGGTTATCATGCCCAGGAAAAAGGTCCCCGCAATTGCCTCGCCGAGTCCCGTGCGGTCGGCCAGACGATCGGCGAGGCCAGCGAGATGGGAGCCAACCCATGTAATGATCACGGCGGCAGCAAGAAAAACCAGCAGGTTCTGCCACAAGGGAAGACCGAAAAAATCCATATCAGGGGTCGGCGGTCAGGAAGGGGAACGCAACCGGCATTGCCAGGGCACAGAAAAACCCGGCGAAAACACGTTCCGCCGGGTAACGTTCATCCGGAAAGCTGCGCCCTCTTAAGACGCGATCCCGGTCGCTGCTTCACCGGTTAGCTGGTCCATTCCTTCTCTGGCGATGTCGCCCAGACTGATTACGCCGCATAGCTGCTTGCTCTGGGGGTCATCCAGTACAACCAGTCGATAGACCTGCTGCGTCTTCATGTTTTTGGCGACATCCTGCAGATCGTCGTCGCGGAAGCAATACAGCACCTTGTCGGTCTTCATGCTATCGACGGTGGCGCTGTTGGGGTCCTGTCCTTCGGCAATGCCGCGGATCACGATATCCCTGTCCGTCACGACTCCGAGCAATCGTTCATCACTGTCATTGCCAATGGGCAGGAAACCGCAGTCCTGATCACGCATCATCTGCGAGGCCTGCGTCAACGTGGTATCCATCGGTATGTACTTCACATTCCCGGTCATGGCTTGCTGTACTTTCATGTCGACCTCCTTTTCCTGACTGACCGTTTTCTGAAAGAGCGCTGAGACACCTGTCGGGGCGCAGTCGCGGTTGCGCTGTCGCCACTTCTACAGAAACCGGTTTGCGTGGGGCTTTATGAGAGGCGCCTGGGCGAGTGCCAGGCAAAGATGCCGACGGATGCGGCGGTCTGATTGTCGGTCACTCGCAGCACATCGGCGATACCAACCTCTTACTTTTTAACACTAGTACACGTGCAGGCTACTTTCAAATTACAGCAGCAGGAGGAAATCGGCCTGTCATTTCAGCACCCGACTCCATTCACCGTACTGGCCCGGAACGGGCCCGCGGCGCAGAGTCAACGCAGCCAGTCCGATGGCACATACCAGGCTGGCGACCAGGGAGGGAATCGCCACACCGTAAACCCAGGGCGCGACGAGCAGAACGAGCGCAAGAGGAAGCAGCAGCCAGCGCAGGCATCGGGCGGCACCCGCCATGGCAACCACGGCGATCGCAATGATCATAGCGCCCACAAAGTGGTTCCAGTCCGCCATGCCGCCCTCGGCGCCCAGAGTCACCCGGGTGAACATCAGCCAGGCACCGATCAGAACACACAGCGCCAGGTTCCAGGGCAGATTGACACCGGTAGTGAAGGCCTCGCGCAGCAGGCGCCGGGGGCCGCATTGCTGAAAGGTATAATCCTCAGGTTCACTCGGGCCTTCGTCGGTGTCGCCGGTAAAGAATATTTTCAGTACCGCTGCGCCGGCCCGGCGACGGCGCAGCAGGAATCCGGCGGTGGCCACCAGCTCGTTGAAGGCATACGCAATCTGCAGCAGCATGGCGCCGGCGCCAGCCAGACACAGCGTACACCAGGTGCCGATCAGAATCGGCTGGATGATGATGAAGGTAATGGACACCGCCCCCAGAGGAATGATCAGAATACCGAAAGACGCCACGACCCAGGGCATGGTGCGCCAGCGACGGGTACCTCCGAGCAGGCCCAGCATGACCTCCAGGGCATAGACAATGCCCCCGAGGCCGGCGTCAGGCACCGGCCAGGCCTCGGACAGCTCTGAGCTAATGATCTCCTCGGTGGCGTTCTTGCCCTCGACCCCGGTACCGGCAAAGAAGGGCTCCCAGACGCCATCAATATGACCGAGCTGGTAAGCGGCCAGATAGCGCGATATGAAGAAACCCACCAGCGCCAGCAGTATGATCGGAAAGCGCTGGTACCAACTGGAGGGATTATTGTCCCAGCCGGGCGGCGTTGTCGGCCCGCTGGTGACTGCTACCGGCGACACGCCCGGAGCCGGCCTCACCAGCACCGCAAGGCCGATGGCCAGGAGGCCGGTAATAGTCCCGTTGAGATAACCCGCCGCGCTTTCAGTCCAGAACAGCAGCGGCGCAAACATCAGCCACACACCTGTCAGCGCGCACAGCCAGCGTGCCCAGCCGTTACGCCAGGACAGGGAGATGCCGGCAAACACCAGCAGAGCCAGACCTGAAAAGACGTCACTGGAGGCCAGCCACGTTCCGCCGTAACCGAGCGCCGGCGGCGATGTGATCAACCAGGCGCCCACCGCCATATTGAAGAAATGCGCCCACTGGGACTGACCGTGTTGCCGCCGATAGCCCTCGTTGTGCTGCGCCAGCAGGCGATCCGGGCTGCGACCCAGCTCATCGGCCTTTGCCATCCAGTCCGGCGGCGTGATGCCATTGGCTTCATACCAGCCCCTGGGGTCCTTTTTCAGGTTGTCCACCAGTGCCGCCAGGCCGTCGAAAAGCCGGTGGCGAGGTCGCCAACCCAGCAGCTCCCCAGCGCGGCTGGTGTCCAGGTCGTAGTGGTCGTTGGCGAGGTCGATCATGAATGGACGGATGAAGGGTTTCTCGCCCTTGTCGAAGTCATCCGGAACGACCGGCTCCGCCCCGGCTTCGGCCCAGGCGCCGACCTTGGCCGCCGGTGCCGGAACGCTGACGGTCTTCCATTCCTCCTCGCCGTGCAGCAGCGCACCCAGGCGATTCTGGATGGCCTCGTAACTGTCGCAGTGCTCCTCGCCGATCAGGATCGCACCTTTCTGCGGCAGCTCATCACGCCGGTCGATCGTGCGGCGGAACGCCTCCAGCATATCCCGCTTGTGCAGGAAGGCCTGACCGACGCCGGTATCGCCCGCATATAGATGGCTTTTCAGGCTGCGTTCGTAGATGCGGGCGATCTGGTGCGACAGGGTGGGCACACAGCTATGTTCGTCATATACCCCCGCCAGGCGCAGCAGGGTGTAGGGCATTGCACCCGCCTCTTCCCGGATGATGTCCTCAGTCTGCGCCTTGGAGCGTGGATAGATCCAGCGGGGGCCGATGGGCGTGTTCTCGGTGATTTTCTGCCCCGGTACGCCCGGCTGGTGAACCAGCATGGTACTGGAGTAGATGAACCGCGCTACCTCGAAGTCGCGCAGCGCCCTGAGCAGGTGACGGGTGCCGTCCAGGTTGACGGCCTGGTACATCGGCGACTCCTCTCCGGAGAAGTCAAAGTAAGCGGCGAGATGAACCACGGCAGCCAGCTGCTTGCCCTGCTCATCGGCAACTTTCTGCAGCGCCAGCTGTACCGACTCTGCCGAGGTCAGGTCGAACTCAAAAGAGGCATCCGCTGCCTTCGCGGGCACCATGTCCAGACCGATTACCCGATAGTCGGGTTGCAGCGACTGCGTCAGCGCGGTGCCGATACCGCCGGCCGCGCCGGTGATCAGTACAAGTGGCTTGTCTGTTTCGCCTGCTTCCCCGCCAGCCATCCTCGCGTCCTGTCAGCGTTGCGTGCCCGCCACAAAACACGGGCCACTCCGCTACCGTACGGATGAAGGCAATCTTCTTCAAGTGCGCCCCTGGCAGGCGCCCAAGCTAACGACTCAGCTGCGGGACGCGCGCTTTCTCTCGTGCTCCAGCAGCAGCTTCTTGCGCAGGCGAATACTCAACGGTGTGACCTCCACCAGCTCGTCTTCCTCGATGAACTCCAGCGCCTGTTCCAGCGTGTGCTGCACCGGCGGCGTCAGGGTCAGGGCCTCGTCGGTGCCGGAGGCGCGCACGTTGGTGAGCTGCTTGGCTTTGGTGGGGTTGACCACAAGATCGTTGCCGCGGCTGTGCAGGCCGATGATCTGGCCCTCGTAGACATCCACGTTCGGCAGCACGAACAGACGGCCGCGATCCTGCAGATTGAACAGCCCGTAGGCCAGCGTCTTGCCCTTGACCATTGACACCAGAACACCATTGACGCGGTGGCTCATGTCGCCGCCCTTGACCGGGCCGTAGTGGTCGAAAATATGATTCATAGTGCCACTGCCAGACGTCATTGTCAGAAACTGGGAGCGGAAGCCAATCAGGCCGCGGGCGGGGATGACGAACTCCAGTCGCACCCGGCCTTTGCCGTCAGGGACCATGTTGCCAAGTTCGGCGCGCCGCTGGCCCAGCTCCTCCATAATGGAACCCTGATGCTGTTCCTCGACATCGATGACCAGCTGCTCGAAAGGCTCTTGCAGCACGCCGTCGATCTCGCGCTGTATTACCTCCGGCCGCGACACACCGAGCTCGAAACCCTCGCGGCGCATGGTCTCAATCAGCACCGACAGGTGCAGCTCGCCGCGCCCGGAGACCTTGAATTTGTCCGGACTGTCGCCGGGCTCGACGCGCAGGGCAACATTGTGAATGAGCTCGCGCTGCAGCCGCTCGGCAATATTGCGCGAGGTGACGTACTTGCCCTCTTTACCGGCGAACGGGGAATCATTCACCTGAAATGTCATGCTGACGGTGGGTTCGTCCACGCTCAGCGGCGGCAGGGCCTCCGGCGCGGCCGGATCGCACAGCGTGTCGGAAATATTCAGGCCCTCTATGCCGGTAACGCAGACAATGTCGCCCGCTTCCGCAGCTGGCACATCCACGCGGTCCAGACCGTGGTAACCCATGACCTGCAGCACGCGGCCATTGCGCTTGTCACCCTCGCGGCTGAGAACCGCCACCTGGGTATTCGGCGTCAGCCGGCCGCGGGTGATGCGCCCGACACCGATAACGCCCACGTAACTGTTGTAGTCCAGCGCACTAACCTGCATTTGCAGCGGTCCGTCTGAATTCACCGCCGGCGACGGTACATGCTCGATAATTGCCTCGAACAGGGGCTTCATGTCAGTGGCCATGTCGGCATGATCCAGACCTGCAATCCCCTCGATTGCCGCGGCATAGATCACCGGGAAGTCCAGCTGCTCCTCGGTCGCCCCGAGCGCATCGAAGAGATCGAAAACCTGATCGACGGCCCAGTCGGGGCGCGCGCCGGGGCGATCGACCTTGTTCACCACCACAATCGGCCGCAGGCCCTGCTCGAAGGCCTTTGACGTGACAAAGCGGGTCTGCGGCATGGGACCATCAACCGCATCCACCAGCAGCAGCACCGAATCCACCATCGACATGACGCGCTCCACCTCGCCACCGAAGTCGGCGTGTCCGGGAGTGTCGACAATATTGATGCGATAATCGCCATAACGCAGCGCCGTATTCTTGGCGAGAATGGTGATACCGCGCTCTTTTTCCTGGTCGTTGGAGTCCATGATACGCTCGGAGCCAACATTGCGGCGGTCGAGCGTGCCCGACTGGTGTAGCAGGCAGTCTACCAGGGTGGTCTTGCCGTGATCGACGTGGGCGATGATGGCGATGTTGCGAAGGTTATCTATCACGGGGGCACTCCAGGAGCCGTTCGCGAGCAAAATGGGCGCGGAGTATACCTGAAACCCGGGTCCCGCGAGGACTTTTTCTCATGTGCAGTGCTGTATCGATCTAGTGCAAAAGGGTTTAGCGCGCAGTGCAGCCGCACCATAATGGTGTATTAGTGCTATATTGTGGTGCGAGCGCCGGTTCAGAGAGCGGCAGTCGCTGAAAAATCAGAATGCTATCATGCGCTTGCGAGAGGCACTCTTTTGGCACACCTCTTGCTTTGAAGCCATACTGCCGTAGCCCGCAGGGCCGGCCACATACCATGACGGAGGATCGATGATGTCCGAGAAGACTCTGGACCTGATAAAGGAACACGAAATCAGCTGGGTGGACCTGCGCTTCACCGACAGCCGCGGCAAGGAACAGCACGTCACGATTCCCGCCAGCGAGGTTGACGAGGACTTCTTTGACGAAGGCAAGATGTTCGATGGCTCTTCCATCAACGGCTGGAAAGGCATCAACGAGTCCGACATGATCCTGATGCCGGATGACAGCACGAGCGTGGTCGATCCGTTCACTGACGACCCCACCATTATTCTTCGCTGCGACATTGTCGAGCCCACCACCCTGCAGGGCTACGATCGCGACCCGCGCTCCGTGGCGCGTCGCGCAGAGGAATACCTCGTGTCCACAGGCATTGGCGATACCGCCTTCTTTGGTCCGGAGCCAGAATTCTTCGTGTTCGACGACGTTAAATGGCACTCGGACATGAGCGGCTCCATGTACAAGATTCACTCCGAGGAAGCGGCGTGGACCTCCAATCACACCTTCGACGAGGGCAACATCGGCCATCGTCCGCGGGTCAAGGGCGGCTATTTCCCGGTACCGCCGGTGGATTCGCTGCATGATATCCGCGCGGCAATGTGCGGCGCCATGTCCGAAATGGGTCTCCCTATCGAGGTTCACCACCATGAGGTAGGCACCGCCGGGCAGTGTGAGATCGGCGTCAAATTCAATACGCTGATCAAAAAAGCAGACGAAGTACAGATTCTCAAATACTGCGTGCACAACGTGGCCCACGCCTACGGCAAGACAGCCACTTTCATGCCCAAGCCGCTGGTCGGTGACAACGGCTCAGGCATGCACGTGCACCAGTCCATCTCCAAGGACGGTGAGAACATCTTTGCCGGCGACGGCTACGCCGGTCTGTCCGAGACGGCGCTTTACTACATCGGCGGCGTGATCAAGCACGCCCGCGCCCTGAACGCGTTCACCAATGCGTCAACCAACTCCTACAAGCGTCTGGTACCCGGATTCGAGGCGCCGGTCATGCTCGCCTATTCCGCGCGCAATCGCTCCGCATCCATTCGCATACCCTACGAGCCCAGCCCGAAGGGCAAGCGCGTGGAAGTGCGTTTCCCGGACCCGACGGCCAATCCCTACCTCGCCTTTGCCGCCCTGCTGATGGCCGGCCTTGACGGCATCCAGAACAAGATCCACCCCGGGGACGCCGCGGACAAGGATCTATACGACCTGCCGCCGGAGGAAGGCAAGGCCATCCCCACTGTCGCCTCAAGCTTCGACATGGCGCTGGCGGCACTGGATTCGGATCGCGAGTTCCTGACGCGGGGTGGCGTCTTCACGGATGACATGATCGATGCCTACATCGAACTGAAAGAAGAAGAAGTCGAGCGTCTGCGCATGACGACCCACCCGGTGGAGTTCGACCTGTATTACTCGGTATAGAGCCCCGCATCACGAAAAAAACCCGCCGAACGGCGGGTTTTTTTTGCGCGGACCTTTTTTGCGCTAGTGTTGTAGCTGTGACCCGACATTGTGAGAAACGCCATGGCCACCCGACTGCTCCGCCACATCGCATCAACCGCCCTGCTGTTGCTGGCCGCTTCGGCTCTCGCCAACGCAACGCAGATCTACAAGCATGTGGATGCCGAGGGTAACGTCACGTTCAGCGACCAGCCGCCGGCACCGGGAGAGAGCGCCGAGAAGGTCGAGCTGCGCGAGCTGAATACCACCCCGGCCATCGACACGTCTGCAGCGCCGGAAAGAGAATCAGCATCGTCCGAACCGCCGGAGCAGGCAGAGTTCGACATTCGCATCGCATCGCCCGACGACGAAACCACGATTGCCATGGGCCCCGGCAACGTCACGGTCACCGCACAGGCCACGCCGCCCCTGAGACGCCTTGAACAGGTGCAGCTTTACCTCGATGGAGAAGCCTTCGGCGAGCCCCGGAACAGCATGACCTGGGCCCTGCAGGGTCTCATGCGCGGACCACACGACCTTGCGGTGGAGCGACTTGACCGCGATGGGAATAGCCTGGCTCGCTCGGAGAGCGTCCGCATCTACGTTCTTCGCCCCTCGGTAAACCAGCCCCGGCGGCGCTGAACCCGGAATGCCCTGCCACGGGCTTTACCCGGGCATCGCAACGCACCATACTGGTGCATTGCGTGACGTCAGAGCCACGCACTGGCGCCTTCGCAAAGCCAGCGCAGGGACTGAGAGGCGGCCGTGTATCGTTCTGGCGCTATTCTTGCTTTGCATTCATCAACCGTGACGTCTCGGGATTATCGTCGCCACCACACGAGCCACTATGCTGCAGCAGGAACTACTGGAGAACATCAGCACCGGGATTGTCGGTCTCGATAAGGATTTGTGCGTCCGATTCCTCAACCCTGCAGCAGAGGCAATGCTGGAGATATCGAGCGCACGCGTTGCAGGGCTAAACGCGGACTCGCTGATCGCAATGCCGCTGGCATGGATCGAGACCCTGCAACAGGCGCGGCGGGACAGGCACGCGATCGTCAGACGCGGACTGACGCTGCGTCTGCACAACGGCATCGAGAAACAGGTCGATCTGGTGGTGACGCCTCTTCAGGACGGGGGCCCCCTGGCCGTTCTCGCCGAACTGCAGGCCATCGACCGCCTCCTGCGCATCAGCCGCGAAGAAAGCCTGTTAAGCGCGCAGGAGGCCACGCGATCCGTCATCCGCGGACTGGCGCATGAGATAAAAAACCCCCTCGGGGGCGTGCGGGGAGCGGCACAGCTTCTCGCGCGCGAGCTTCCGGCGGGCGAACTGCACGAATACACCGAAATCATCATCCGTGAAGCGGACCGGCTGCGCGACCTGGTCGACCGACTTCTGGGCCCGAATACCCGACCCACCTTCGAGCAACTCAATATTCACGAGATTCTCGAACACGTGTGCCAGCTGATACGCGTCGAAGCGGGGGGCCACCTGCAGCTGGACAAGGATTATGATCCCAGCCTACCGGACATCCAGGGCGACCGGCCCCAGCTGATCCAGGCCGTACTGAACATCATGCGCAACGCCCTGGAAGTTCTCAGTGAACAGGCCGATGCGCGCCTGCGCGTGGTGAGCCGCTCACAGCGCCAGTTCACCATCGGCAACAAACGCCACCGCCTTGTGTGCCGGGTCGATATCATCGATAACGGACCGGGCGTGCCGGATGCGCTCAAACCCTCGCTGTTCGTACCGATGGTCAGCGGCCGCGCCAACGGTTCCGGCCTCGGCCTGTCAATTTCGCAGTCTATCGTCAACCGCCACGGCGGCCTGCTCAACTGCGCCAGCGAGCCCGGAAACACGCGATTTTCCCTATACTTGCCCATGGACGCGACGCATGCATAAATCCGCAACAGTCTGGGTGGTCGACGACGACCAGTCCATACGCTGGGTTCTGGAGCGGGCACTGAGCCAGGCCGGCATGAACAGCGAGACATTCTCCAGCGCCGACAAGCTGCTCAGACGTCTGCGCGACGCCCAGCCCGACGCGGTCATCAGCGATATCCGCATGCCCGGAACGGACGGCCTGGCGCTGCTTGAAAAGCTCAGCGGGAGCCACCCGAAGCTGCCGGTCATCATCACCACGGCACATTCGGACCTTGACAGCGCGGTAGCGTCCTACCAGCAGGGGGCCTTTGAATACCTGCCGAAGCCGTTCGACATTGACGAGGTCGTGGCAATAACCGAGCGGGCGCTATCGCATGCCAGGGAGCAGCTGCCCGACAGTGCAGTCCAGGCCCTGGATGAGCCGGATGCGGAAATCATCGGCGAGGCTCCGGCCATGCAGGAGGTATTCCGCGCAATCGGTCGACTGGCCCACAGCAATATTACCGTGTTGATCAATGGCGAATCGGGCACGGGCAAGGAGCTCGTGGCACGTGCCCTGCACCGTCACAGTCCACGGACGGGGAATCCCTTCATTGCACTGAACATGGCGGCCATTCCCCGGGATCTCATGGAGTCAGAGCTGTTCGGTCATGAGAAGGGCGCCTTTACCGGCGCCAACTCCCGGCGCGAAGGCCGCTTCGAGCAGGCCAATAGCGGCACACTGTTTCTCGACGAGATTGGCGACATGCCGGCAGAAACACAGACGCGGCTGCTGCGCGTTCTGGCAGACGGCGAGTTCTATCGTGTGGGTGGCCATACGCCGACTCGCGTCGACGTCCGCATCATTGCGGCAACGCATCAGGATCTTGAGGAGCGCGTCGCCCGCGGCGACTTTCGCGAGGATCTGTTTCATCGCCTCAACGTCATACGCATCCACATTCCGAGGCTGTCGGAGCGGCGCACGGACATCCCGCGATTGATGGCGTTCTTTTTCCGCAAGGCGGCCAATGAGCTCGGCGGTGACACCAAGGTGCTACTTCCGGAAACGGAACGATTCCTGACGTCACTCGAGTGGCCAGGCAATGTGCGCCAGCTTGAGAATACCTGCCGCTGGATTACCGTCATGGCGTCGGGCCGGGAAATCCACCTCAGCGATCTGCCACCAGAGCTTGGTAGACGAAGCCCCGCGGCCGACGCGGACCAGCACGGCGACTGGCGGGAACTGCTGACCGAGTGGGCGCGCAACGAACTGATCCAGGGCAAACAGCATATCCTGCGCGGTGCCGTTCCAGCGTTCGAGCGCGCCATGATCGACGTGGCGCTGGAACACACCCAGGGTCGCAAGCGTGACGCCGCCGAGCTGCTCGGCTGGGGGCGCAATACGCTGACGCGAAAGATGAAGGAGCTGGATATGTAGCCAGAACCGACGGCCACGGGCACAATGCCGCCATGCTGCATATCGCCCTCTACGAGCCGGAAATCCCACCGAACACCGGCAACATCATCCGTCTGTGCGCCAACACCGGGTGTTCCCTGCACCTCATTGAACCGCTGGGTTTCGAGCTGGATGACAGAAAACTGCGCCGCGCAGGCCTGGACTACCGGGAGTTTGCATTGCTGCAGACCCACGCCAGTTTTGACGCCTTTGTCGACAGCGCCAACCCCGGCAGGCTGTTCGCACTGACCACGCGGGCACAGCGCCGCTACAGCGATGTCTGCTATGAACCCGGGGACGCACTGCTGTTCGGCCCCGAAACCCGGGGCCTGCCAGATACGCTGCTGAAGCAACTGGGCGACACGCACTGCCTGCGTATTCCCATGCAGACAGACAGCCGCAGTCTCAACCTGAGCAATGCCGCAGCCCTGGTTACCTATGAAGCACTGCGACAGCTGGGTTTTCCGGGGCTGCTGCCCTGACGCGACTCAGTGCGTGGCGGGCTCGCCGCCATTCTCGGCCGCCTGCTGGGCACGACTTTCCGTCTGCGCCACCGCCTGCTGATACAGGGCATCGAAGTTCACCGGCGACAGCATGATGGCCGGGAAGCCACCTTTCACGACCAGCGCGTCAATGTTTTCACGGGCGTAAGGGAACAGCACGTTCGGCGCCGCGGTGCCCAGCAGACGGCGCAGGTTTTCACCCTCAAAGCCCGTGATCAGGAAAATGCCGGCCTGCTGCACTTCCACCAGGAAAATGGTCTCTTCCTCGATCTTTGCGGTCACCGTAATGGTCAGGACGACCTCGAAGTTGCCCTCCTCGTCCACCGCATTGCTCTTGGTGTTGAGATCGACGTTAAACTTCGGCTGCCACTGCCTGCGGAAGACATCCGGTGTCGCCGGTGACTCGAATGACACGTCCTTGTTGTAGATACGCTGTATCCCGAACTGCTGTTGCTGCTGACCTTCCTGGGCTGCTGCTGCCTGTTCTTCGGCCATCGCGCCGTCCTCCGTTTAAGGTTGTCTGAAAAAGTAGGGGGTATTGCTGTCAATTCGCTAGCGCACGACCGGCAGCTGCAGATTGCGCCACTCGAGCATGCCGCCGGCCATCTTGTGAACTTTCTGGAAGCCTGACGCCCGCAACTGCTTGGCTGCGGCGGCGGACTGCTGGCCCATCTTGCAGACGATCACGATCGGGCGTTCGCGATAATCGCTGAGCTCATCCTCCCGTGCCTTGAGCTTGGCAAAGGGTATGTGCAGGGCATCCGCAATGTGCCCCTGCTTATAATCGTTGCCATCGCGCACATCAAGAAAAATGCCGTCCTCGTTGTTGACCAGCTTGATCGCCTGCTGCGGGGTCATTGCCGGCCCTGCCTTGCGTGACTCGTGAAACACGAGCATGCCGAGGGCAGTCAGCAGTGCTGCTACCAGAATCCATTGCTGGAGCAGAAATTCGATAAACAGGGCCATGTTGGAACGCTCAACCGATGCATTGCGCCCGCACACGTGCGGGCCTTTGAAAGGCCGGCAGTATACTGCCTCCGGCCTGTCGGCTCCAGCGCGACACACCCGCTCCCGACAGGGGTGTGTCGCAAGACCTGGCGAAAGGCCGGGCGCATTGTGCGCGGCGACGGGTGAAAGGGTAGACTAAGTGTCTGAAAACAACCTTCCAGAAACCACCTCCAGGCAGGCATCGGCATGAACCACAGCGCGAAACACCCCGTCGTATTGATCATACTGGATGGCTGGGGGCACCGCGAAGACACACGGGACAACGCCATAGCCGGCGCTGACAGCCCGAACTGGGACCGTCTATGGCAAGACTCGCCCCACACGCTGATATCCGGCTCCGGCCGTGATGTCGGCCTGCCCGCCGGGCAGATGGGCAATTCCGAAGTTGGGCACATGAGCCTGGGCGCCGGACGCATCATCTATCAGAGCATCACGCGCATCGACAAGGCGATCGACGATGGCAGCTTCAACGACAATCCGGTCTACACCGAGGCCATCGATGCAGCCGTGGATCGGGGTGGCGCCGTGCATGTCATGGGCCTGCTGTCACCGGGCGGTGTACACAGCCATGAAAACCACCTGTTCGCTGCACTGCGCCTCGCCGCGGCCCGGGGCGCGAGTCAGGTGTTTCTGCACGCCTTCCTCGATGGCCGCGATACACCACCGCGCAGCGCACTTGACTCGGTGCAGCGCGCCGAGGCGGTGTGTCGGGACATCGGCTGTGGTCGCATCGCCAGCCTGTGCGGCCGCTACTATGCCATGGATCGCGACCAGCGCTGGGATCGCGTGGAGCGCGCCTATCGCCTGCTGACCGAGGGAGATGGAGAGCATCGCTTCGACAGCGCTGTCGCAGGCCTGGAGGCCGCCTACGAGCGCGGTGAGAACGATGAATTTGTTGCCCCGACCGTGATTACCGACAGCGGCGGCAGTGCCCCGCGCATTGAGGATGGCGACTGCGTGCTGTTCATGAATTTCCGCGCCGACCGTTCGCGCCAGCTCAGCTACGCGTTGCTGGACCCGGACTTCAGCGGCTTCACGCGCCGGGTGCGTCCCGAACTTGCCGCGTTCGTGCAGACGACACAATACGCCGCAGATATCGACGCACCGGTTGCCTATCCCCCAAAGTCCCTCGCCAACACCCTGGGCGACTATCTGTCCACACTGGACAGGACCCAGCTGCGCATCGCCGAGACCGAGAAATACGCCCACGTGACTTTTTTCTTCAGCGGCGGCAGAGATGAGGCCTTTGAGGGCGAAACCCGGGTGCTGGTGCCATCGCCTGACGTCGCAACCTATGATCTGCAGCCTGAGATGAGTGCCCCCGAGGTCACCGACCGGCTGGTAGAGGCCATACGCTCAGGCGACTACGACCTCATTGTCTGCAACTACGCCAATGGCGACATGGTCGGACACACGGGCAATTACGACGCCACCGTGGCCGCAGTGGAGGCCCTTGATGCCTGTCTTGGCCGGGTAGAGGAAGCCGTTCTGGCCGTTGGCGGCCAGGCACTGGTTACCGCCGACCACGGCAACTGCGAACAGATGCAGGACTATGACTCCGGCCAGCAACACACGCAGCACACGACAGAGGCAGTCCCTCTGGTCTATATCGGTGAGCGCGACCTGCAGCTGACGGCGGAAGGCGGCCGGCTTGCCGACATCGCGCCAACCGTTCTTGATCTCATGCAGCTTCCGGTGCCCGACGAAATGACCGGGCACAGCCTGGTCAGCCATCAATCCTGAGGCGGATACAGGCCGGTGAGACGCGCAATCTGGCGGATGACGCTTCTTGCGGCGATCGCGGTTTCAGCCAACGCGGCCGACAAGCAGGAAACCCGTGAACGCCTGCAGCAGCTCACCCGGGAGATTGAGGCCATCACGCGCAGGCAGCGTGAAGACGAAGCGCGGCGCGGTGAGCTGCAGCGATCGCTGCGCCGGGCCGAAACCGAAATGGCCACGCTGCAGGGGCGCATCGATAACCTGGAGGCCGACATTGAGGCCACCAGCGCAAGACTGGACAGCCTTGCCAGTGAGCGTGAGCGGCTAAGCGCCCAACGTGACGATCAGCGGGCGCAGATCAGCCAGGATGTGCGTCAGGCATGGCAGCTCGGCAACCAGGGGCAGGTAAAGCTGCTGCTCAATCAGGAGAGCCCGCAGACACTATCCCGCGTTTCCACCTATTACGGCTACCTGTTCCGCGCCCGCCAGGCACGTATAGATGAATTCCGCGCAACCCTGGACGCCCTCTCCGACGTGGTACTGGAGGTGCTGGCCACGCGCAAACGGCTGACCGCCAGCCGCGAGGACCTCGAAAACCGCAGGGTCGCGCTTGAGCGCGCCAGGCAGGAGCGCCGGCAGACGCTGGCGAAGATTGCGGCTGACATGGAAGCCCGCGGCGCCAGCCTGGCGCGTCTCGAACAGGACCGCGAGCAGCTCGAATCCCTGCTGGAGGAAATTGAAGCGACGGTTCAGGAGATGCAGACTCCAGAAAATATGCAGGCCTTTATTGAGGGCCGGGGCGCCATGCCCTGGCCAGTGAGCGGCCGCCGCAGCAACAGCTTTGGTCGGCCCCGCAACCAGGGCAAGATGGTCTGGCACGGCATCAATATCGAAGCGGAAGCGGGCAGCGC
>CAZTJR010000039.1:20904-26651 GCA_964613795.1 uncultured Alteromonadaceae bacterium
GCGGCAGGACCCCGCCCGGGCTGGCAATATCAAAGGCTGGAACGATTGCGCTACACTTGCTGTCGTATTCCCACTTATCTCAGGATTCTATGGCGGCTCCCATGCAAACACCTAGGCTTACTCGCCGGCGCTCGCAGGCGCTTTCGCTGCTGTGCGCGGGCGGGCTTCTGGCCTGCCAGCTGGCGGCACCCGCATTTGCCAAGGAGAGCGAGAGCAGCTACGCGCTCGATGACCTGCGCACTTTCGCCGACGTGTTCAACCAGATCCGCCAGGGCTATGTCGAGGAAATTGATGACAGTACGCTGCTGCAATACGCCATCGAAGGCATGCTGAGCGGGCTGGACCCCCACTCTGTCTATCTTACCAGCGATGCCTTCGACGACCTGCAGACATCCACCAGCGGTGAATTCTCCGGGCTGGGTCTGGAGGTGGGTATGGAGAACGGGCTGCTGCGCGTCATCGCCCCCATTGATGGCTCGCCGGCCGCGGAAGCCGGCGTGCAGCCCGGCGACATCATCCTCAAACTGGACAACAACCCCCTCAAGGGCATGAGCCTGAGTGATGCGGTGGGCAAGATGCGTGGTCCGAAGGGCAGCGAGATTGAGCTCACTATCGGCCGCTCCGGAGAATCGCAGCCGCTCACGCTGAACCTGACCCGCGACGTGATCAAGGTTGCCAGCGTACGCGAGCGCTGGCTGGAGGACGGCTACGCCTATGTGCGCGTTTCCCAATTCCAGAAATCTACCGGCGAAGACGTCGCCAAGGCGCTGGAAACCCTTAAAGAAGACCATGAGCTGAAGGGCGTCGTGCTCGACCTGCGCAACAACCCGGGCGGCGTCCTTGGCGCCAGCGTGGATGTCGCGGGGCTGTTCATGCGCGGCGGCGAGGTTGTATACACGGAGGGCCGGTTGCCGAACTCGGCGCAATCCTACGGCGCCAGCGAAGATGACATCACTAACGGCGCACCGGTTGTAGTGCTTATCAACAGAGGGTCGGCGAGTGCCTCGGAAATCGTTGCCGGAGCCCTGCAGGACCACGGCCGCGCCATCATTATGGGCACTGACAGCTTCGGCAAGGGATCGGTGCAGACCGTCATGCCGATTTCAGAAACGCGCGCGGTAAAGCTTACCACCGCGCTGTACTTCACTCCCGGCGGCCGCTCGATACAGGCGGCGGGCATCGTGCCGGACATACGCGTGGACCGCGCCCGCGTGACAGCGATTGGCGAGGAAGGGCGTATCAGTGAAGCCGATCTGATCGGACACCTCGGTAACGGTGATGGTGAAGAGCGACGCAAGATTGAAGCCAGTGAGCTGCAGTCACGCGACAACCAGCTTTACGAGGCGCTGACCCTGCTGAAGGGTGTCAACATCCTCGGCATGAATCGCAGCCGTCCGACTGCCGCAACCCTGGCACGCCAGGCACGATCAGGCGATAGCTGAGCCAGCGGCCCAAGGGCGGCTGTTCAGTATCTGACTTCGATGCCACGGCTAGCCAGGTGATCCTTGGCCTGGGCAATGGAATAGTCGCCAAAGTGAAAGATGCTCGCGGCGAGCACGGCATCGGCACCACCGATGAGGATACCCTCCGCGAGATGCTCCAGACTGCCTACGCCCCCGGAGGCGATGACCGGGATGTCCACGGCATCCGTGATTGCACGGGTTACACCCAGCTCGAAGCCGTCGCGGGTGCCATCGCGGTCCATGCTGGTCAGCAGCAGTTCACCCGCGCCTAGGGCCGCCATTCTGCGCGCCCACGCTACGGCGTCGATACCGGTGGGACGACGGCCGCCGTGGGTGAAGATTTCGTAATGCGGCTCGCCGTCCACATCCGCCACCCGCTTGGCGTCTATAGCCACCACGATGCACTGGGCGCCAAAGCGCTGTGATGCTTCCTGCACCAGCTGCGGGTTGGTGATGGCAGCGGTATTGATGCTGACCTTGTCGGCACCCGCATTGAGCATGTTGCGAATGTCCGCCAGCGAACGGATGCCGCCGCCGACCGTCAGGGGAATAAAAACCTCCCGGGCGATGGCTTCAACTGTATGTGCCGTCGTGTCGCGGTCTTCGTGGCTGGCAGTGATATCGAGGAAGGTAATCTCATCCGCACCCTCCTCGTTGTAGCGGCGAGCAATATCCACCGGATCGCCGGCATCGCGTATGCCGACAAAATTGACGCCCTTGACCACGCGTCCGTTATCCACATCGAGGCAGGGAATGATGCGCCGCGCTAACCCCATCAGCGGGTCTCGTCACACAGGCGCTGAGCTTCAGTCACGTCCAGCGTGCCCTCATAGATGGCGCGGCCGGTGATCGCGCCGCTAATGCCCTCGTGCGCTATCGCCGCCAGAGCACGAATATCGTCCATGTTGGTAATACCGCCGGAGGCTATCACGGGAATAGAAGAGGCCCGCGCCATGGCCAGAGTGGCGTCTACATTCACCCCCTGCATCATGCCGTCGCGGGCAATGTCCGTATAGACAATGGCGCTGACGCCGTCGGCCTCGAAGCGCTTCGCCAGGTCGGTGGCCATGAGGGCGGAGACCTCCGCCCAGCCATCGGTGGCGACACGGCCGTCGCGGGCATCCAGTCCGACAATGACCTTGCCGGGAAAGGCGCGACAGGCCTCACGCACAAAGACCGGGCGCTTTACCGCCGCGGTACCGAGAATCACATAGCTGACTCCCGCATCAATATAATGCGCTATGGTGTCGAGCGTGCGAATACCGCCGCCGATCTGCACCGGCAGCCCGGGATAGGCTTTGACAATGGCGGTGACCGCCTCGCCGTTCACCGGCGCGCCGGCAAAGGCGCCGTTGAGGTCCACCAGATGCAGGCGCCGACAGCCCGCATCCACCCAGCGCCCGGCCGTGGCCACCGGGTCGTCGGAGAACACCGTGCTGTCTTCCATGGCGCCCTGCCGCAGGCGGACACACTGGCCATCCTTGAGGTCAATCGCCGGTATTATCAGCATGTTCCATCCCACTCCAGAAAGTTCTTCAGCAGGCGAAGCCCTGCCGTGTGGCTTTTCTCCGGGTGAAACTGCACCGCGAACAGATTGTCCCGGGACAGCGCCGCATCGATGCTGACACCGTAATCCACGGCGCCAGCCACCAGCGCGCGATCTTCTACCTTTACATAATAGCTGTGAACAAAATAAAAGCGCGCACCATCGGCAATGCCTGCCCACAAAGGATGGCTCCGCACCTGCCGCACTTCGTTCCAGCCCATGTGCGGGACCTTCAGGCGCTGGCCCTCTTTATCGTTGAGAGGATGCCCGAAAAAGCGCACCTCGCCAGGGATCAGGCCCAGGCAGTCGACACCGCCGTTCTCCTCGGAGCGGTCCAGCAATGCCTGCATGCCAACACATATCGCCAGCACCGGCTTACGTTCGTCAGACAGTGCCCGCACCAGCAGTTCATCGCAGCGCAGCCGGCGGATCTCTGCCATGCAGTCGCGGATGGCACCGACACCGGGAAAGACCACCCGGTCCGCGGCACTGATCTCGTCGGCGTCGCAGGACACCACCACGCGGCCGGCGCCGGCGTGCTCAAGCGCGCTGGCAACCGAATGCAGGTTGCCCATGCCATAATCGATCACCGCAACCGTGCCGCTCATGGGACCTACAGCACACCTTTCGTGGATGGCGTAATGCCTGCCATCGCCGGATCATCCGACAGCGCCATGCGCAGGGCGCGCCCGCAGGCCTTGAACACCGTTTCCGCCTGGTGGTGGGCATTCTCGCCGCGCAGATTGTCCACATGCAGGGTGACCAGCGCGTGATTGACGAAGCCCTGAAAAAACTCGTGAAACAGATCGACATCAAAGGTACCGATGGCCGCGCGCACAAAGGGGACCTGGAACACCAGGCCCGGACGCCCGGAGAAATCCACCACGACCCGCGACAGCGCCTCGTCCAGCGGTACATAGGCATGGCCATAACGCAGAATGCCCTTCTTGTCGCCGACCGCCTTTGCAAAGGCCTGGCCCAGCGTAATGCCGATATCCTCGACTGTGTGGTGGGCATCGATATGCAGATCGCCCACCGCATCGACGGCGATATCCATCATGCCGTGACGCGCGATCTGATCCAGCATGTGCTCGAGAAACGGCACACCCGTGTTGAAATCGGCTTTGCCACTGCCGTCCAGGTTCACGGTGACCGTGATCTGCGTCTCCAGGGTGTTGCGTGTGACCGATGCCTTGCGTTCAGTCATTGCCTGCTCCGGGTGCTCTGCGAAGCGCCGGGGTCTGCCCGGCGCGGGGAAAGCGGCGCATTATAGGGTGTTGCGACAGGTAATTCACCACAGCTGTGTCAACAGACAGGAGGAGGTTATCATGCGCGCATGGTAAGTCCCCTTCCCAGCAAGCTCCTGTCCTGGTTCGACCAGCACGGCCGCAGGCACCTGCCGTGGCAGCAGGACATCTCCCCCTATCGGGTCTGGGTATCCGAGATCATGCTGCAGCAGACCCAGGTCAGCACTGTCATACCCTATTTCGAGCGTTTCATGGCGTCGTTTCCCAGCGTGCAGCATCTGGCGGAGGCCCCCGCTGACGCGGTGCTGCACCACTGGACCGGCCTTGGTTACTACGCCCGGGCGCGCAACCTGCACCGTGCGGCGAAAGTGATCTGTAACGAGCACGCGGCTGTGTTCCCGGCTACGGTGGACGGTCTCTGCGCACTGCCCGGCATCGGCCGCTCCACTGCCGGTGCCATTGTCAGCATTGCCTGCGGTGGCCGCGCGCCCATCCTCGACGGTAACGTCAAACGCGTGCTGGCGCGCTATCACGCGGTAGACGGCTGGCCGGGGAAGGCAGACGTGGCGAAAACGCTGTGGCAATACGCCGAGCAGCACACGCCGACTGAGCGCGTGGCCGACTACACCCAGGCCATCATGGACCTGGGCGCTACAGTCTGCACCCGCAGCTCCCCCGCCTGCAGTAAGTGCCCACTATCTTCAGAATGCAGGGCTTACAGCGAGGGAACGCCGACTGGCTACCCGGGCAGGAAACCAAGAAAAGCACTGCCTGTGCGCGCCACAACATTTATCCTGGCGCACAGCGGCGGTGAATGGCTGCTCGAACAGCGCCCCCCGAGCGGTATCTGGGGCGGGCTGTGGTGTTTCCCCGCTGTGGCTGACAGCGTACCGGTACTTACGCCCGTGGATATCGCGCAGCGCTGGTGCCTCGACCAGCTGCAGCTGGAACCGGCGGCCATCCTACCGCTGATGCCTTTTCGCCATACCTTCAGCCACTACCATCTGGACATCAGTCCGGTGCAGCTGCACCTGCCAAACGTGCCGGCACAGATTATGGCCACGGACCGCTTCCTCTGGTACGACCCACGCTCACCCGCACAGGTGGGACTCGCAGCGCCGGTCGCACGGTTACTGGCCCAGCTGCCCGACTCTGAGTATTGCGCAACAGACTGACGTTTGCCCTCTTCCTCAGGGAAGCTATCATGGCGCCCGGCATTAATGGCAAATGAAAGGAGACGACAGTGGCTCGTAGCGTAGTCTGCAGAAAATACGGTGAAGAACTGGAGGGCCTGGACAAGCCACCCTTCCCCGGCCCCCGCGGCGAGGACATTTTCAACAACGTCTCGAAAAAAGCCTGGGAGGCCTGGCAGGCCAACCAGACCATGCTGATCAACGAAAAGCACCTTAACCTGGTGGATGCCGCGACTCGCAAATACCTGCAGGAAGAGATGGATAAGTTCTTTTCCAACGAGGATTACGACAAGGCCGA
>CAZTJR010000040.1:0-6312 GCA_964613795.1 uncultured Alteromonadaceae bacterium
GCCGATATCGACAAGAGCACCTTTCCCGCGGATATTCGCGCTATCGAATGGCGCGAGGTAGGTCCATTTCGCGGCGGTCGTTCTGCGGCGGTGACCGGCATACCGGGTGATCGTGATCGCTACTACTTTGGCGCGGCCGGCGGTGGTGTCTGGAGAACGGATGACGGCGGCGCGAGCTGGGACAATATCTCCGATGGCTATTTTGGTGGCTCCATCGGCGCGGTGGAAGTGTCGGCCTGGGACCCCAACGTCATTTACGTGGGTACAGGCGAGAAAACCGTGCGGGGGAATGTTTCCCCGGGCAATGGCATGTGGAAGTCGCTGGATGCGGGCGAAACCTGGTTCCGGGCGGGTCTTGAGGATTCGCAGCACATCTCCCGTGTACGCACGCACCCGACAAACCCGGATGTTGCCTACGCCGCGGTGATGGGACACCTGTTCGGTCCGAATGAACAGAGGGGCGTCTTCCGGACCCTGGACGGCGGTGAAAGCTGGGAGAAGGTGCTCTACGTCAACGATGAGGTCGGTGCCGTGGATCTTGAGATGGATCCCACGAACCCGCGCATCCTCTACGCCAGCTTCTGGCGCGTGAAGCGAACGCCCTACTCTCTCGAGAGCGGTGGCCCGGGCTCCGGCATCTACAAGAGCGTGGACGGTGGCGACAGCTGGGAAGAGCTGACCGACAACGAGGGCCTTCCCAAGGGCACCATCGGCATCAGCGGCGTGACGGTATCGCCGACCAACAACCAGAATGTCTACGCCATTATCGAAGCGGAAGAGGGCGGTGTGTTCCGCTCACGGGATGGCGGCGAGACCTGGGCCCGGACCAGTGATAACCGCAATCTGCGCCAGCGCGCCTGGTATTACTCACGGATTTATGCCGACCCCGTCGATGAAGAGTCTTTGTACGTGCTGAACGTGCAGTTCCACTTTTCCAAGGACGGCGGCAAGACCTTCAGTCAGATTGAGGTTCCCCACGGTGACAACCACGACCTGTGGATTGATCCGGCGGACCCATTGCGCATGATCCAGTCCAACGACGGCGGTGCCAATGTGTCCTATGATCGCGGTGAAACCTGGTCTACCCAGGCAAACCAGCCGACGGTGCAGTTTTACCGGGTCTCCGCAGATAACGATTTTCCGTATCGTCTCCTTGGCGGTCAGCAGGACAATTCTGCCGTCCGCATCCGCTCGCAGTCTGCCATGGGATCGTCCATCAGCGTTCGCGACTGGGAGCCGACAGCAGGGGGTGAGAGCGGGCATATCGCCGCCAAACCCGATGATCCGGATGTGGTCGTGGGCGGCTCCTATGGCGGCCTGCTGCGTCTGGTCAACCACCGCACGGGCGAGCGCCGCGCCATTGATGTATGGCCCGACAACCCCATGGGCTGGGGCGCGGCGGAACTCAAGTATCGCTTCCAGTGGAACTACCCGATCACGTTCTCCCTGCACGATCCCGATGTGCTATTCGTGGCCGCCAATGCGGTGTTCCGCAGCGACGATCTGGGCGAGAGCTGGACACAGATCAGTCCTGATCTGACGGTCGATGACAAGAGCAAGATGGGAAAATCTGGCGGACCGATCACCAAGGACGACACCAGTGTCGAGTACTACGGTACGGTCTTCGCGCTGACGGAGTCGCCGCACGACGCTGGCGTCATGTGGGCCGGCAGTGATGATGGAAAAGTACATCTCACGCGCAACGGCGGTGATTCCTGGGATGATGTCACGCCCGCGGCCCTGCCCGAGTGGGCCATGGTCAACAGCATCGATGCGGATCCCTTCAACGAGGGCGGCGCCTATCTTGCGGCAACCCGCTACAAGCTCGACGACTTCAAGCCCTATCTGTTCTACACCGACAACTGGGGCAAAAGCTGGAAGCGCATCGACTCAGGTATTCCGGACACTCATTTCACCCGGGTACTGCGTGCTGATCCCGAGCGTAAGGGGCTGTTGTTTGCCGGCACCGAGCGCGGCGCCTATTACTCGCTGGATAACGGGGGCAGCTGGAGCCCTCTCCAGCTTAACCTGCCCATCGTGCCGATCACCGACATGCTGGTTAAAGAGGGTGACCTGGTCGCTGCGACACAGGGCAGGGGCTACTGGATCATGGATGACCTGAGCCCCCTGCGACAGCTGGATGAGGCGCACAGCAATTCGGTGCACCTGTACAAGCCTGGAACGACGCATCGGCTTCTTTCGCGGGGTCGCGACAGGAATACGGATCCCGCGGGAACCAATCCGCCCGAGGGCGCCATGATCTACTACAGCCTGCCCGACGGCCTCGGTGATGATACGCCGGTGGAGCTCTCGGTCTATGCTGCCGACGATGAGGGCGCCATCTGGACCTGGAGCAGGAAACCAGCTGATGGTGATGAGAGCGCGTCAGAAAATGGAGGCAGCGGCGCTGCGGACACGCGCGTGCTCGCCGCTGAGCCGGGCCTCAATCGGCATGTCTGGGATCTTCACTACCCGGGCATGGAGCGATTTGACGGACTCATTCTGTGGTCTGATATGAAAGCCGGGCCGCGCGCGGTCCCGGGCGACTACCGCGCAGAGCTTCGCGTCGGTGACGAGGTGCAGGAAGTCGGCTTCAGCGTGGTGCAGGATCCGCGCTCCAGCGCCTCGGTAGACGATATGGCGGCGCAATTTGCCTTTGTCCTTGAAACCCGTGATCTGCTGTCCCGTACGCACACGGAAATCGGCAAAATTAGGACACTGCGATCCAAGCTCGACTCACTCAAGGAGCGGCTCGTTGACGCTGGCGACAGTGTCGATCAGCCGTCGCCTCTGCTGGCAGAGATCCTTTCCATCGGTGAGACCATCACCGCCGTGGAGGAGACGCTCTACCAGACCAAGAACCAGAGTCGGCAGGACCCGCTGAACTTCCCGATCCGACTGAACGACAAGCTCGCCAGCCTGATGCGCATGGTGGCCCTGGGTGATCAGGGGCCGACAACGCAGGCACAGGCGGTCAAGGCGGAACTGAGCAACGCCATTGAAGCGCAGCTCGCCATTCTGGATACCGTCTGGACGGAGCAGATCCCTGGCCTGAATGCGCGTATCAAGTCGGCGGATATCGACATGATCAGTATGAGCACTGATTGATGTTACCGACAGGGCGGCTGCGGCCGCCCTTTCTTTTTTACGACTGCCGTTCGCCTTCATGCATTCCCTTCCGGGCAGAACGGTAACGCCAACACCTTTTACGCTTTGCCGAGGACATTCCATGAAGTCATCCTGCGTCAAACCTATTCGTTTTCTCTCCCGCTGCACGCTCGCGCTCTCTCTACTGTCCACAATGACGTCATCGTTGGCCTTCAGTAGCGAAGAAGACCGCGCGTTCTTTGACGGCATCGAAGCCCGCAACATCGGGCCCTTCCGCGGCGGCCGGGCAACCGTCTCCGTGGGCGTGAGGGACAATCCCCACGTCTATTACATGGGCACCACCGGGGGTGTTTGGAAAACCGAGAACGCCGGTGCTAGCTGGGCACCGATCTCCGACAAGGACTTCGGTTCGTCTGCTGTGGGCGCGATAGCCGTCGCCGCGTCCGATCCTAACGTGCTTTTTGTGGGCATGGGTGAGTCGCCTTTCCGGAACATTGCCTCTTCACAGGGCGATGGCGTGTACAAGTCGACGAATGCCGGCAAGAGCTGGGCCCACGTGGGTCTTGAGTCTATCCGGCAGATCGGTGAGATCCGTATTCATCCGCAGAATCCCGATGTGGTCTGGGTCGCCGCCCAGGGTAATGCCTATGCGCCTGATGACACCGGCGGCATCTACAAGTCGGTAGATGGTGGGGCGACCTGGCGCCGGGTTCTCGAGGCACCGAATGACACCACCGGCGCGGTGGATCTCGCCCTCGACATGAGCAATCCGCGAGTCCTGTTCGCTGCCCTTTGGGATAACCAGCGCGAGCCCTGGTCACTGCGCTCCGGTGGTGAGGGCAGTGGCATCTGGCGTTCGTCGGATGGCGGCGAGTCCTGGGAGAAGCTCAGCGATGACCTGCCGGGCGGCATGGGCAAGATCGGCGTTGCGGCATCGCCGGCAAAGCCGGGGCGGGTCTGGGCCATTATCGAGGCCGAGGGTGATGAGGGTGGCCTGTACCGCTCGGATGATGGCGGTGATAGCTGGAGCCATCTGAACAAGGAGCGCATCCTTCGGGCCCGCTCCTGGTATTACATGCACATTTTTGCAGACCCCAATGACGAGAATACGGTGTATGTTCTGAACGCGCCCTTCATGAAGTCCATTGATGGCGGCAAGACTTTTTCCCCGGTCGAGGTGCCCCACGGCGACAATCACTATCTCTGGGTGAATCCGGACAACTCCCGGTGGATGGTCAACGCCAACGATGGCGGGGCGAACGTCTCCTTCGACGGTGGCGAGAGCTGGTCGCGTCAGGACAATCAGCCCACGGCGCAGTTCTACCGGGTCAACACCGACAACGGTTTCGAGTATCGAATTTACGGCGGTCAGCAGGACAACTCCACGGTGGCGATTCGCAGTCGGTCCCGGGATGGCGAGATTGGCCGGGATGACTGGGATGTGCATGGCGGCTGTGAAAGCGCTTACGTGGCGATGAATCCTGACAATCCCCGCTACACCTACGCCGGTTGCTATCTCGGATTGATCGATGAGTTTGATACGAAAACCGGCACCACGCGCTCCATCAAGGCCTATGCGGAGGTGGGGCTTGGACAGCTGGCTCGGAAAGCGAAGTACCGCTTCAACTGGAACGCACCCATCCACGTGTCGCTGCACGACCCGGAGGTGATCTACCACGCTGCCAACGTGCTGCTGAAATCCAGCGATCGCGGCTTCAACTGGACGGAAGTGAGTCCCGACCTGACGCGCAACGAGGATGACAAGCAGGGCAAGGGTGCAGGCCCCTACACCAACGAGAATATCGAGCAGTACAACACGATCTTCGCCCTCGCCGAGAGCCCTCACGATGCCAACACCCTGTGGGTCGGCAGTGATGACGGCCTGGTCCATGTCACCCGTGATGCTGGCGAGAACTGGAAGAACGTGACCCCCCGGGGTGTGGACCGCGGGTTGGTGAATGCCATTGAGGTATCTCCCCATAACCCGGCGGTAGCCTATGTGACGGTGATGAAATACAAGGAAGGCGATAATCGGCCCTATGTTTATCGCACGGCGGACTATGGCAACAGCTGGACATCGATCAGCGATGGCCTGCCGGAGGCGCACTTTGCCCGGGTAGTGCGTGAGGATCCCGAGCGCGAGGGCCTCCTGTTTGCGGGCATGGAGCGGGGGCTGTACCTGTCCTTCAACGGTGGCGCTGACTGGCAGTCGCTACAGACGAATCTGCCAGTGGTTCCGATAACGGATCTCATGGTGCGCCGCAATGACCTGGTGCTGGCGACCCAGGGCCGCGCCTTCTGGGTGCTGGATGACATCGCGCCCCTGCGGCAGTTTGCACCGGCGCAGAAAACGGCACCGTTCCATCTGTACACACCCTCACCGGCCTACCGCCTGACGCCGACCGAGGGCCGGGCAACGGGTGGCGAAAGTGTGGCGCCGAGCGCACCCAATGGCGCGTTGATCTACTATGCGCTGCCCGCCGAGCTCGATCTGGACGAGCAGACACTCACCCTCGAGGTACTGAACGCCGAGGGGCAGGTAGTCCGCGAGTTCGCTACGGATCCGGAAATGGGGCACAAGGGCGGGGGCAGTGGCACCGCGATGGCGCTGCCGGCGCAGGAGGGCATCAACCGCTTTGTCTGGGATCTGCGCAGGAGCCCCGCAACCAAGCTTGACTACGACGTGGCCTATGGCGCGGGCAAGGACAAGACCATCGCCGGTTATCGGCTGGCGCCGGGAAGCTATACGCTGCGACTGAGTCTGGGCGAGGACACGCTGCAGGAATCCGTAGAGCTGATCTGGGACCCGGTCAACAGCTACGAGGCGAATGCCATCGCAGAGCAGCAGGCGTTCCTGGACGACGTGTTCGACATGATTGACGGTATCTATCAACGTATCAGCAGTCTCCAGAGCGTGCGAAAGCAGGTGGAGCTGCGCAAGGCGCTGGCGGCCGAGGCGGGTGATGAGGACGTAGAAGAGGCCGCGGAGACACTGCTCGCGGCGTTGAAAACGTGGCAGATGTCAGTGACGACGCCGGACCGTGAGACCTTCCAGGATGTGCTCAACTTCCATCCCCGGCTGGACGCCTTTTTGATCGATGTCTACCAGCAGGCCGACAATGCGGTGCTCGGACTGACCCGGGGACAGCGCGAACGTCTGCAGGATCTGCGACCCGAATGGCAGCAAGCCATGGACGCCTGGGA
>CAZTJR010000040.1:6412-12293 GCA_964613795.1 uncultured Alteromonadaceae bacterium
GACGGTGTCACACCGAGAGATTCTGTGGCTGCCATCGTACGCTGTACCAGGGGGGAGTCGGGGTCACTCATGGCCGCCGGCCGCGTGCCGACGCGCTTGATGTCTACCGTGAGCGCCGGGCCATCGAGCCTGCCTGCGTTTTCCTCTTCCAGCGCCTCCATCACCGCTGCGCGCATGACCGCATCGATATCGTCGAGCTTGTCCTGATTGCCAGAGCGCATGTCGATTTCCATCCAGGATTCAAAGGGAATGGAGTTGACCGATGTGCCACCGCCAATGCGGCCGACGTTGTAGCTGGTCTTGTCGCCGACTGTCGTGACATCGGGCGCTCGCTCGTCGAACAGAGCGATGGCGCGACCTAGCGCATGATGCGGGTTGGCCAGGCCAAAGGCGCCCCAGGAGTGACCGCCAGGTCCGTGGAAGGTCACACGGTAACGGTGCGAGCCCACGCCGCCGTAGACAATGCGATCGCTGTTGCCGCCGTCCACGGCGATAAACGTATCGATCTTTTCAGCGCCGTCGCGGAACAGGTGCTTAACGCCGCGAAGGTCGCCAAGGCCCTCCTCACCGACGTTGCCGATGAACAGAATCTCGGCTTCGGTTTCCAGTTGGGCATGCTCCATTGCGCGCAGCACTTCCAGCACCGTTACCAGTCCCCGGGTATTGTCGCCGATGCCGGGCGCGATGTATTTGTCGCCCTCGACTTTCACGGTGACGTCGGTTCCTTCGGGAAACACGGTGTCGAGGTGCGCGGCATAGGCGACCCGCCTGTCGTTGCTGTTACCGGGGCGTCGCCCGATCACGTTGCCGACCCCGTCTATCCGGACATCCTCGAGGCCGGCGTCCCGCAGCATTTCCGCGAAGCGCTCGGCCCGCGCTGTCTCATTGAATGGCGGTGCCGGAATCTCTGTCAGTTCGACGAGGTCTTCCAGCGACTGTGCTTCGAGACTGTGCACGTGCTCCATGGCCGCCTGGACTTTCGGGTCTGCCCGCAGCGCTTCGATCTCGCTGCGATATTCCCGGCTGATCTGCGGCGCCGTGTCGTTGGCGTACACGGCCGTCGTGGCGACAGGCCCGCCAAGCAGGGCCGCCAGCGCGCCTGCGAGCAGTAAGGCCCGTGGCCTGACCGATGCCCGTATCCTTGCCGAAGAGGGAAGGACAGGCCTTGAAAAACCCGCGGCAGTGACGCCGCGGCAACCGGGTTGGTGCGTATTATTCATAAGGTACCCCTGAGTGGTCGCGAATCCGGCATCACCGCGATGCCGGACAGGAAGCACCATCATGACAAGCCCGGCGTCCTGTGTCAGCACCTGCCCGCGGGCACGGGTGGCGTTTCGATGAAACGCGGGTTTATACTCAGCCCACTTTATAAAGAGGCCAACAACGATGGTTCATTCTCTGACGCGCACGTTCGCTGTCATTCTCTGTGCCAGCCTGGCGCTATCCAGCATGCTCGCCCAAGCGGGTACAGCACTGGTGGGCGGCCGGCTTATCGACGGCTACGGACACCGCCCGATAGCCGACAGCGTGATTCTCGTCGACGACGGCATCATTCAGGCGGTGGGTACCGTCGACACGCTGCCCGTGCCCGAGGGCTACGAGGTGGTGTCAACCGAGGGCATGGATGTGCTGCCGGGACTGTGGGAGAACCACGCGCACCTGATGCTCAACGGTCACGCCGACTACTCACACTGGCACCCCACCTATGTGGATCGCTTTGCCAGCGAAATCATGCCCGCCAGTGCCGTGCAGATGCTGCTCGCGGGCGTAACCACCACACGGGATCTGGGCGCGCCGCTGGCGGCATCCGTCTCGGTCAAGCAGCGCATCGAGTCAGGGGAGATTCCGGGTCCCCGACTGTTCATCTCAGGCCCCTTCATTCAGCACGAGCCCTACCCGGGTACGGATTTCTACCGCTGGGGCGTGGATGGCGTCGCAGACGGCGTGCGCAAGGTGAGGAAGCTGGCCGACGCGGGTGTCGACATCATCAAGCTGATCGATCAGGACAAGATGACGCTCGAAGAGGCCCAGGCAGTGGTCGACGAGGCACACAGGCGTGGCCTCAAGGTGGTCGCGCACTCACACCGCCCGGATGAGATCCGTCGCGGTCTCGCGATCGGCGTCGACAATTTCGAGCACACGGGTCTGACCACGGCGCCCGAGTACCCCGCAGATGTGATTGAGCTGCTCAAAGAGCGCACGGCAACCGGGCGTGTCGCTGGCGGCCCCATGTTCTGGACGCCCACGGTGGAAGGGCTGTGGAACTACGAGTACACGGTGGATAACCCGGAAAAGCTCGACAATGCCTGCTGGCATCGGGGGCTTGAAGCATCGACGATTGCCGACATCAGGCGCTCTATCCAGAATCCCGGCGAACTCGGCTACACCCAGCTCACGCCGCTGCGCAAGCCGACCCTCAAGCGCAAGTTCCAGCAGCTGCGGGATTCCGGCGTGGTGATGCTGGTTGGCACCGATAGCGGTATCCCCATGAAGTTTCACTGCCAGAGCACCTGGAATGAAATGGATGTCTGGGTCAATGTGATGGGTGTGGATCCGATGACGACTATTCGTGCCGCGACCTACTGGGGTGCCGTCATGATGGGCGTCGAGGACAAGTGGGGCACGGTGTCGGCTGGTAAATATGCCGATATCATTGCAGTAAAAGGGGATGTGCTGCGCCACATCAACCTGCTGTCCCGGGTGGATATGGTCATGAAGGGCGGGGTGATCTACAAGCAGGATGGACAGCCTGTGGAGACGGCACTATGACCCTCAAAAAAACGCTTTCTGCGCTGCTCGGCGCGTCGTTGTTGCACGTTTCCATCGGGACGGCTGCCGTTACGCCCGATCACTTTGCGGGGATGGCCGCGCGCAATATAGGCCCGGCGGGCATGTCCGGGCGCATCTCCTCAGTGGCCTCGGTGGCCAGCGATCCGAAGACCATTGTCGTCGGCGCAGCCAGCGGCGGTGTGTGGCGCTCAGATAATGCGGGCCTGACCTGGGCGCCGCTGTTCGATGATCAGCCGGTGCACTCTATCGGCGCGGTGGCGATAAACCAGACTTACCCCGACATAATCTGGGTGGGTACCGGTGAAGGGGCAACACGCAACTCGGCATCCATCGGTGACGGCATGTACCGCTCGACCGATGGCGGGCGCAGCTGGGTCAAGCTCGGTCTCGATGGCGCCGAAAGAATCAACCGCATTGCGCTGCACCCCAGTGATCCCGATATTGCCTATGTGTCGGTGCTGGGGCCGCTGTGGAGTGATGGCGGCGACCGCGGTGTATTCAGGACCACCGACGGCGGCAAGACCTGGACCAACATCCTCGCCGGTCCCAATGAGCGCACCGGTGCCACTGACATCAAGATGGACCCGCGCAACCCGAAGAAGCTGTTTGCGGCGCTCTGGGAGTTTCGCCGCTGGCCTTACCGTTTCGAGAGCGGGGGGCCCGGCTCTGGGCTGTTCCGCTCCATTGACGGCGGCGACACCTGGAGCCCCCTGACGGCCGAGGACGGCCTCCCCGAAGGTGACCTGGGGCGCGCCGTGTTTGCCATCGCGCCGAGCGATCCGAACCGTGTGTATGCCCTTATTGAGGCCGAAACCTCGGCCCTCGTGCGTTCCGACGACGGCGGTGTCCGCTGGAAGACCGTCAATGAAGACGCCAACGTGACGGTGCGGCCCTTTTATTACACGCTGCTGGATGTCGATCCCAAGGACCCCGATACGGTGTACAACGTGGAAAGCCGCGTGCGTCGTTCCATTGATGGTGGCAGGACGTTCGACTACCTTGCTGCCATTGACTGCTGCGCGCCGGGGCAGACGATTCATATCGACACCCATGCCTGGTGGATCAACCCGTCCGATCCCGGGCACATGATTGCCGGCAACGATGGCGGCATAGCCATCACCCGCGATGGCGGCGATACCTGGCGCTTTGTCGAGAACTTGCCGCTGGCTCAGTTCTATCATATCGCTGTGGATGACGCGCATCCTTACCACGTTTATGGCGGCCTGCAGGACAACGGCTCCTGGCGCGGGCCCGCCGAGACCTTTGATGTTGGTGGCATTCGCAACCTGCACTGGCAGGAGGTCGCCTTTGGCGATGGATTCGATACGGTGCCCGATCCGGTTGTTTCCAATACCGGCTACGCCATGAGCCAGGGTGGCAATCTGAGTCGCTGGAACCTGAATACGGGTGAACAGCGATCAATCCGACCCAATCCACCCAAGCCCGATACGGATCTGCGCTTCAACTGGTCTGCCGGTTTTGCGATCGATCCCTTCGAGCCGTCCACCATTTATTACGGCAGCCAGTTTCTGCACAAGTCCACCGATCGAGGCCTGAGCTGGGACGTTATTAGCGATGACCTGACCACGGACAACCCCGACTGGCAGACTTTCCGCACGTCCGGCGGTATCACCTTTGATGTGACCGCCGCGGAGAATTTCACTACGATCATCGCCGTGGCGCCCTCGCGGGTTGAGCAGGGCGTGATCTGGGTGGGTACCGACGACGGTCGGGTTCACGTGACCCGCGATGGTGGCGAGACCTGGAATAGTGTCGAGAGCAATGTTCGCGGCGTGCCGGATAATACCTGGGTGCCCATGATCTACCCGAGTCCCCACAACGCGGGCACCGCCTTCGTGGTATTCGATAATCACCGGCGCGGCGACTTTACCCCGTATATCTACCGCACTGAAGACTACGGACAGCGCTGGGAGAGCCTGGCCGACGAGTCGATCACGGGCTATGCGCTATCGGTGCTGCAGGACCCCGAGAATAGCGATCTGCTCTGGGCCGGCACCGAGTTCGGTCTGTTCCTTAGCCTGAATGCCGGCGAGGACTGGACCCGCTATACCGCCGGGTTGCCAACCTCTTCCGTGATGGATCTCGCCTTCCAGGAGCGGGAGAACGATCTGGTAGTCGGCACACACGGCCGCGGCATTTTTGTGCTCGACGATATCAGTCCGCTGCGAGGCCTCTCGGCAGACGACTTCGAGCGCCGATTCGCGCTGCTGGGCGCCACCGACGGACAGCAGTACCGCAGCAACCCGGTCATCGCCGGCCGCTTCTGGGGCAACGGCGAGTTCACGGCGCCGAATGAAGCCTACGGCATCGTGCTTACCTTCATGGCATCGGGCGACGATCTCCCGCATCCCGATGTCGAGCGTGAAAAGGCGCGCAAAGCCGCTCGGCGCCTGAAAGGTGAGGACGGCAAGGATGGCGCAGCGAACGGCGACGGGACTTCCGCATCTGCCGAATCACACCGAGCGACCGTGACAGTTGCCGACGCCAGCGGTGAGGTGATCCGCACCTTCACAAGCGATGTCCAGCAGGGCATCAACCGGGTGATCTGGAATCTCAGGCGGGACGGCCTGCCGCCGCTGCCGGGCAAGGGGAGTGAGCAGAATGACGATCTCCCCCCGGGCATCGAGGTACTGCCGGGCACCTATCAGCTGACCGTGGCCTTCGACGACATGGAGCAGTCGGTGGAGGCGCGTGTGCTTGCCGACCCGCGCAGCCGTGTGTCGATGGCGGCGATGACCGCGAACCAGAGTCTGCAGCTGACGCTGCAGTCCATGCAGTCGACTATCGACCAGGCCATCCGGCGCGTGCTGAGTGCCCGTCAGGATCTGGCCACCGTGAAAACCCTGATCGAACAGTCGGAAGATCCCTCGGCTCACGACGCTCTGCAGCAGCAGGCGAAGGCCGCCGGTGAACGGCTGGATGCGCTTGAGGCTGATCTGCATGAGCCAGCGGATACAGTGGGTCGCCCCTACGGTGATGACAGGGCGTCGAGTATGCTGCAGCGGGCTCGGGGGTTCCTCACATCCACCTACGATGCGCCCAGTCCTGCGGCGCAAGCCTTTGTTGAGCG
>CAZTJR010000040.1:12393-26598 GCA_964613795.1 uncultured Alteromonadaceae bacterium
CGCTCCGGTCTGCCGCCGGTCCGGGATTCGCGGCAATCTATCGAGAGCCTTGAATCCGAGGTCGAGACACTCGAGTCTCTCGCTGGACCCATGGCCGCACGACTGTCCCGACCGGTCGCCGAACTCGGCTATGCAAAGCTGTCGCAGGGCCACCTGACCGAGGCCATAGACTTTCTGCAGCGCGCTGTGCATCTCGTCCGCATCAACCGGGGACTCTATACCCCGGCGCAGGAGGAGATGCTGAAGCAGCTCATTGCCGCCCATCTGCGTCGAGGCGATGTTGCCGCAGCCGATGAGCAGCAGGCCTACCTGTACCGCGTCAGGCAACACCAGGAATACAGTCCTGCCAGTCCCCGGATGCGTGAGGCGACGCTGCATTATGCCGACTGGATGCGTGGCCTTTATCTCGGTGACGTGGACCGTCTGCGCTATCCACGCCTGGTTGGCCTCAACGATCTCTATGAGAGCGCGATCGAGAACATCGAGGCCAGCGAGGGTGAGGATAGCCGGGCCCTGCTGCCCTACCTGCAGGGTCGCATCGAGCTGTGCTACCTGGTTTCGGTCTACCCCGGTGAACGGGAATCGGGCGTGCGTGTCTCGGGCGGGCCGGCGATAGACGCCAGCCTTGTGAATCAGGCACAGCTGCGCTTCTGGCGCATGCGCGACTACAACTTTCGCTACGGCCGGGAGGCGCTAGAGCGCGCGGAAGCGGTTCTGCAGGCCAACCCCGACAGCTCGGCAGAGGAACTGGCCAGGGCGCGCATTGCCCGGGCTGACTGGCACCAGTGGCACCGACGTTATGCGAAGGCCATTCGCCTGTATGAGGAAGCCTGGGGCATCATGGTCGACGAGGAGGATGGCGCGGACTGGCTGCAGCGTGAATTCGCCACGCCGCTGGAGCTGCCGCGGAGCGGGGTCTTTAATCCAGGGGCTGTGCCGCTGAGCACGCAGAACAGTGCACAGGTGCAGATGGGTTTCCGGGTAACCCGCCACGGCGAGGCCAGGGATATACAGATTCTCACCGAGACCACGGATGAGCGGGTCCAGTTGACGCTGACCCGCGCCTATCAATATCTGCGCAACGTCCGCTTTCGCCCGAGCCTGGAAAATGGCAAGGTCGTTGCTGCGGACGATTTACAGCGCACCTATCAGGTCAGGTACTAGGATGAAAGAGCTGAACAGCCTGAAGGCCACGCTTCAGGAAGCACAGTCGCGGGTGCGTGGCGGCGATGCCCGCACCGCGCTGGAATTACTGCAGGCTGCGATGCCGGTGCACGGCGAGAGCGTCGACCTGCATATGAATGTCGCCATTGCCCAGCGGGCGCTGGGCAACTACCCGGCGGCCATTGAGTCCCTTAACGCGGTGCTGGCAATTGATCCCTATACGTTCATGGCGTTGCTGTCCAAAGGGTCTATCCTGGAGCAGATGGGACTCCCGCGCCAGGCTGCCGAGGTCTACCGCAATGCATTGCGCATTGCCCCGCCGGACGCCAAGCTGCCCACCGGTCTGGCAGCGCCAATGCAGCAGGCGAGGGCGGTGATTGCCCGGCAGTCGGAGGCGATGGCGGCGCATTTTCGCGACGCGCTTGGCCCGATACTGGAATCCCACGAGGGCGAGGCGCTCGGCCGCTTTGAGGAATGCCTGGACATCGTTGCCGGCACAAAGAAGGTCTACAACGCCGAGCCCGTGCAGCTGCATGTGCCCCAGCTGCCTGCGATCCCTTTCTTCGATCGCAGCTACTTTCCCTGGCTGGATACGCTGGAGGCGGCCACCGAAACCGTTCGCGGTGAACTGGACAGTCTTCTGCAGGCGGGTCTTCCGGGTTTTGAACCCTACGTGCAATACGCGCCCGGCACCCCGGAGAACCAGTTCAAGGCGCTGAATCATGCCCGCGAGTGGAGTTCCCTGTGGCTGTGGAAAGACGGCGAAGCACAGAGCGAGTCCATTGCGCGCTGCCCGAAAACCGCGGCTTTGCTCAAGCAGCTGCCGCTGGCTGACCAGCCCGGCTTTGCCCCGACGGCACTGTTTTCCGCGCTGGCGCCGCACACGCACATCCCGCCGCACACGGGCTCGACCAATGCCCGCCTGCTGGTCCACCTGCCGCTAGTGCTGCCGGGCCCCGCGCGCTTTCGCGTTGGCAACCAGCAGCGCGAGTGGCGTCTCGGTGAGGCCTGGGTCTTTGACGACACCATTGAGCACGAGGCCTGGAACGATGCCGATGAGACGCGGGTGATCATGATTTTCGATATCTGGAATCCACTGCTCAGCGCGGCTGAACGCGAGCTGATTTCCGCGCTGCTCGTGACACACCGGGACTGGCTGCAGACTTGACCTGTCCGGTTTCTGTTACAGCGGTAGCCCCTTACGCTGTGACAACCAGAGTCTGGACACAAGGGCTGCCGAGGGAAGGCTGTAGACGCCTGATCTACCTTCCCGGCGGCAGGAGATCGAAGGCCACGGTGATCCGCGACTGCGCCGATTGAAAGGGCACGGTGCCGTGCCACATATAGGAAGGGAACAGGACCAGCGTCCCGACCTCGGGCCGTACCGTTCGCCGCGGCGGCAGATCCAGGCCGAGTTCGCCCAGCGGCGCGCCGAACTGAATGTGGCCCTCAGTCCCCAGCCCCGTCGTGACGACCTCCGGAAGGCTGATATACAGCGCTGAACTGATCCATCCTTCGGGGTGGATATGGTTGGTGTGATAGCCCTGATCGCGTAATCGAACAGACCAGGCGCCGGCAAAGCGCAGGTCGGCCGCAGGTGCAGTGGCTTGTGCACGGGCCCAGAAGGGGTGTTGCTCATCGCGTGGAAATTCCGGGATCGCGCCGGCCACCGCCTTGCGAATCTGCTGCTCGAGCACCCGCAGCAGGGGATGCGGCAGGCGAAAGAGAAATCCGTTGGTCTGCGTGCCACCACGGACACTCTGCTCGATAGGGTGTGAGCGGGCATGGTGCTGCTCTTCCAGAACCTCGGTCAGCGCGGAAAAAAAAGCTTCGCGGCTTGAAAACGGCTCTGGCACAGGAATGGGTACGGCCACGACCATGCTCTCATAGTCGCAGAGCCAGTGCTCGCGGTCATCTCCCTGAAGCTGCAGTGCTGTCGTGAGATAGGCCAGTGCGAGCTGATTGAACGGATCATGGCGCAGGACGTCATCGCATAACGCGGCGGCACGATCGGGCTGATCGCGGGCGAGGAGGTGCATGGCGAAATTGATCTGCGTCACGGCACTCCCGGGGCAGTGCTCCAGCAGTTGTTCAAACTGCCGTTCTGCTGATGCAAAGTCGCCGCGCAGCGCCGCATCCTGCGCCATCAATATCCCCATGCCCGGCGTCTCAGGGCAGCCACGGGCTGCGGCGTGGCGCAGCGTTGTCGCTGCCTCATTCACCTGCCCCATACGCTTTTGCAGTTCGACCAGGGTCTGCCAGAGTTCAGGGTTCTGAGGCTGGCTTTGCGTTGCCGTGCGCAGTCTGGCCAGTGGGTCGCCTGTCGCCCCCACTTCGATATGCAGGCGCGCCGCTGTGCGCTGCAGCTGTGCGTGCTGCGTAAAGCGCTTTACGCCGCTTTCCGCCACCGCGAGCGCGTCCTCCGGGTGCCCGCCGTCAAGCAGCGCATCGGCGTGATTCTGGTACAGATCCGGGCTGTCGAGTCCGCAGTCGCGGGCCGCGGTATAGGCGGCGGCGGCGGCATCGAACTCGCAGCGCTCGCGAAGGAGCTGCGCCAGCGAGTAGTGCAGGCGCGGCGCGGTTGGCAGGTGCTGCAGGCCCTCCCGACAGGCCTGAATTGCGTCCTCGAGACTGCCCTGCCTCTGCGCCGCCGCCGCGGCGAGCTCCCAGCCGGGCGCAAAATCCGTCGCGAGCGCAGTCACCTTCCGTGCGCAGGCGAAGGCATCACCCGGTCTGTCGCTTGCAAACAGGAGCAGGCCCAGCGCGTGCCAGGCCTGATGGAACTCCGGAGACAGCTTGCAGGCCTTGCGCAGGCGTCTCTCGGCCTGAGCCATGTGCCCCTGCGCACGCAGGAACGCGCCATAGCTGAGCAGGTAATCCGCCCGCTTTGGCTCCCGTGCGACCAGCTGGCGAAACGTCTTCTCGGCATCTGCATTGCGATGGCTCCGCTGCTGCGCCAGGGCGAGAAGATGCTGGAAATCGGTCATCGACGGCGCCCGGGAAAGACACTGTCGACACAGGCGAATACAGTCATCGAAGTGTTTCTGCTGCAGCAGTGTCGCTGCCTGGGAGAGCATTTGTGCAGACGGGTTCACAGAAACCTCAGTACCGATCGATAGAGCGGCCAGTGTAACAAGCCAGTTCAGGATTACCGAGAGCGTAACAAGGCTCTGGAGGAGGGGACTTTCGGAAGCGTATGGGTCGGATGAATCTACGGATCAGGCGGCAAAAAAAAGGGCCGGCGAAGCCGGCCCTTTAGAGCATTACTACTGTTGTGTGGACAGATCAGTACCGGAGGGTAAAGCCTGCGAACAGGTATTGCCCCAGCGGGTCATAAATACCCGGGAAGGTGTTACCGTTCTCGCGGGCAGTTACGCCCTGGTAGACAAAAGGCGGCTCCTCGTCAAATACGTTGTTGACGCCGACGCGAAGTGATGCCCAGTCCCTGACTTCCCAGGTTGCTGCCAGATCCAGGTAGTTCATGTCTTCCAGGTCGTTCGGAACAGACGTGAACTCCTGGTCGCTGCCGGACACGTGACGCCAGATCAGGCTGCCAGTGACATTCCAGGGGGTTGCCCAGGTTACCTGCATACGGTTCTTCAGCTCCGGAATCGGGAAGCCACAGGGGCCGCCGTAAGTACCTTCACAATCGATAACGCCGGCACCCGGGAACTCTTCCTGCTCGAAGCTGAGCACATAGCCCGCGATATTGGCGATATTGATGGTACCCAGATTGCCGATATCAAAGTTGTAAGTGATCTCGACATCGACGCCGGAGGTCGCAAGGAAGCCGATGTTCGTGCTGCGCTCATCTACTGCGCTGCCTGCCGAATTCGGATCCAGCAATGACTGTCCCAGCCACAGGGAATCATTCAGACCGCGATTGACCGCGTCACAGAAGAGTGGGTTACCGGTTTCGATACACTGCAGCAGCGTCGTCTCCGGCTGAACGCCCTGAATGGCCTTTTCGATCTCAATGTCGTACCAATCAACGCTGAGAGTGAGACCCGGCGCAAAGGATGGCGTGAAGATGAGACCCGCGGTCAAGGTATCAGCTTCCTCCGGCTGCAGCTCTGTCGATCCGCCGACAACGCTGTTGTACTGAGAAGCCGGATTCGATTGCGGGCCGCCCTGATCCCAGATCGCCTGGGTCACACCGGAGCGTGCACACTGCTCGAAAGAGTACCCGGATTCTGACAATGCAGCGCCGGGACTAGCCTTCGCGCAGGGATCCCTGTCCATAGCGTAGAGACTGCCGACCTCGGGGCGGAACAGATCGACCACATTAGGGGCGCGCACGGCGCGTTGATAGCTGCCGCGAAACTTCAGGTTGTCGTCAATGGCCCAGCTGCCGGCAAACTTGTAGGTATCTGTCGTCGGGCCGAAGGAGTACTCCGAGTAGCGATAGCCGACGTCGAGAGACAGAGACTGGATTAACGTCACGTCCTCTATGACCGGAATGTTGGCTTCGAAGTAGAATTCATTGACGTCGTAACGGCCTGAGGTTTCCACGATGGTCCCCTGGCGCTTGACGTTGTCCGAACCATCGAACTTCAGGGTCTCTTCGCGAAACTCGTAGCCCACGACAAGCTCTACACCACTTTCGGCGAACGGAGACGTGATCCCGTATTCGCCGAGTGAGCCCTGCGCGAAGGCCATGAACACTTCCTGAGAGGTTGTACCCCATTCGAAGAAGCGCTGTTCCAGAAAGTCAGTCTGCTCCTGGGTTACGCCGCCAGTGTTCCACAGGTTGTAGGGCACGCAGCCGTCGTCAGCGCCAGGTGCGCAGACCGGGGTTCCGTCGGGGCCCTCAACTACCTTGAGCGCCTGGGGAAAACGATCGATGTCGAAGTAGTTACCGTTACGGTTGTTCATGTCCACTTCTGCGTACTGATAGGACACGTCATAACGCCATGCATCATTGATGTCGCCGCGGACGCCGAAAACGCCGCGATAGGTCGAGTGACGGAAGTTGCCGTAACGTGGCCCGCCCTCTGCGTTGCGACGTCCGACCACCAGATCAACCGTGTCATCAGGACCCTGGCAGCCGAGAACGCCACGCTGCTGGTCCGACATGAACGGGTTGTCGCAGTTCACCTCTGTGGGGTTGAAGAAGAAGCCTGACGGGCCGAACTGGGTTGTGGACTTGGTGTCCATGAACATGAGCTCGGTGTAGGCCTCAACGTGCTCATTCAGGTCATAATGAGCGAAGGTGCCCAATACGACGCGCTCATCCGGACGCTGCAGAAACGACGGTGCGGCAAAGTTGAAGCCTGGCCCGAATCCTGGAAGTAGCTGATTGCCCTCAACGCGAAAATTACCCCCGGCTGAATTCGGATCGGTTGCAATGATGCTGCCAGACTCGTTCGTGGCCGAGCCGAGGCAGGTGAGTGAGTCGCGGACCGGACAGGCCGAGTAATCGCGGTTGATCTGGGTGACGCCGGCAATCTCGCGATAGGAGCCAAAGGCCGTGACGTTGCCGCGATTGTTGTCAAAGTTGCCACCTATGATGAGACTGACGTTGGTGGTCTCCCCGTCAAAGGTGGTGCCGGTTGCGAAAGGCTGGCCCGCCTGTTCCGCTGCCTGGGAGACTACGTTGCCATCGTTATTGTGGCGCAGGCCGGAATATTGGTAATCCAGCTCGAGCCCCTGGAAATCATCCTGCATGACGAAGTTGACAACACCTGCCACCGCGTCTGCACCGTAGGTGGACGATGCACCGCCAGTGAGAACTTCAACCCGCTGAATCAGATTGCCCGGTATCATGTTGATATCGGCAGCGGCTGAAGGACTTTGCGGCGAGTTTGCCGGCAGGCGGCGACCGTTCATCAGCACCAGCGTTCGGGTAGTACCCAGGTTCCGCAACTGCATGGTGGCCGTGCCGATGGATTCAATGGCCTGTCCGGAGGACTGGTCCAGGGAAATACCCGGGATGGCTGCCAACGCGTCCTCGACGCGGTTCAGGCCGGTGAATCGCAGCTGCTCGTTATCGAGCTGGGTGACCGGGCTGGATGACACCAGGTTAGCGCGCTGGATGCGCGAACCGGTGACGACCACTTCCTCGACCAGCGATTCCTCCTGGGCGTTGACTGGCGTCATCCCCATCGCGAAGGCAGTACCCATAGCGGCGCTGACCGCAATGGATAGACGTTTCTTGTGCAACATAAAGTGATACCCCTCTTAAATGAACGTTGTGTTGGATTTTTATCCATTTCTCGCGATGCTACTAACGCGTCTGCTCGCTCCCCGCAGCAGACCGTTTCAAGCAAGTGTGTGGTATAGCACACGTTGTGCAGCTTATGATTGTGAAATATTCACAATACGCTCATCTTTTTGTCGTCAGAGATCCTCTCGCGGTGCGATGCGCCTGTGGAGGCCGGCCGGTCGCCGCGCCCGCTATCGCAGGCGCTTTACACCAATACTCTTGCCAGACTCCAGCAGCGTCATTTTATAGAAGCCGAAAAAATTCTTGCTGATACGTATCTCGGGGTTCTCGGGCCCCCGGTAGGGATGGCGACCGGCGAGGCGCTGTTGCCAGATCTGCCCGTTTTGCAGGCGGAAGATGGTGTCGCCATCCCAGCCGTCGAAATCGCCACTGATGCGGCTTTTTATCTCATTGTTCTTTTCTACCTCGCGCATGCCCTCGCTGGTGCCCTGCAATAGCTGAGCATTGCCGGCAGTGTATTCGCTCAGCCATTCGTTCAACGCCTCTATTTCAGTGTCTGACAACTTCTGCAGGCCTGTGCTGCGGAACTGTTCCACGGTCATCAATCGCTCCAGCCCGGGAAATTCGTCCGCAGCGCTCTGTGTGGCGTGGAAGGATACACTGGCGCTCAGGGACAGCAGCAGTGTTGCAGCGAGGCGACCTGGTTTGCGGCCCGGGTGAGAAGGCGGTAGCTGTCCGGCGCAGCGGCGGATCGCGTCTGGGCAACCGTTGGCAGCGACGCTGGCATCTGCCGGGGACAATAGATGAGTGCGGATCATGCGAGCTTCGGGCATAAAGCCTCCTGAGGTTTCGTGACGGTGTGGAGTTTAGCAAACCGATGGTCGAAAGGCGCTGTGAAACAGAACGCTGGATCGGACACGGTCGTGCAAGAGAGTTACCCTGTGCCGCATCACGAGTGGTAACGTAATGTGCCGTCAGTGATGGCGCGCGCCGGGCAACGGTAGCTGCGCTGCCGGCCCCGGCACGGCAGGCGCTTCATTCAACTATCAGTTTCAAGGAGCAACGACAGCATGGTAGAGACAGAATGATGGGCGAGACAAGGAAATCTCCCCTGGCTTTACATAGGGCGGCGCGTGTAAAGGCGGCCAGCGTGCGAACACGATTGACGACATCGGGCATTCCGGCAGTCACGCTGGCTCTGCTGCTCACCTGCCTCGGCGCACGGGCAGACAACAACCCCGGCGAGGTCTCCGACCCCATGACTGCACTTTCCCGCGACAAGGCGGAGTACCTGTATCAGTTTGCCTTTCACTGCATTGATCAGGAGTACCCGAACAAGACCGGTCACACCATGGCCGACGCCGACGATCTGGCCACGCCTTCGACGCTGCATCCGGCCTTCTACGGCTGCCTCGACTGGCACAGCGCAGTGCACGGCCACTGGACGCTGGTCAAGATCCTGACCCTTTACCCGCAGCTGGAGGCGGGTGATGCCGTGCGACAGAAGCTTGCCAGGAGCCTGACACGGGAGAATATTCTGCAGGAGGCGGCATACTTTGAGCGCGAGCACAACGAGACCTTCGAGAGAACCTACGGTTGGGTATGGCTGCTCAAGCTTGCGGAGGCGCTGGACAGCTGGGACGACCCGCTCGCTGACAGGTTGCAACGCCATCTGCAGCCGCTCACCGACCTGCTCGAAGCGCGGCTGATCGAGTTCCTCCCCAAGCTCACCTATCCGGTGCGGGTGGGCGAACATCCCAATACCGCCTTTGCCCTGTCTTTCGCGCTGGACTACGCCCGCAGCTTCCAGCGCGATACGCTGGAGGCTCTCATCGTCAGCCGCGCACGGGACTATTACCTCAGCGACAGGCAATGCCCGCTGGCCTGGGAGCCCGGCGGTTTCGACTTCCTGTCGCCCTGCCTGCAGGAGGCGGCCCTGATGGCCAAGGTACTGCCGCCTGCGGAGTACCTTGTGTGGGCAGAAGACTTTCTGCCCGAGCTGTTCACCGGGAATCTGGGGGGCTTTCAGCCGGCCGTGGTGTCCGACCGATCGGACGGCAAGCTGGCGCACCTCGATGGCCTTAACTTCAGCCGGGCCTGGTGTCTGTACGAGATCAGCCGGGCCCTCGACCGTCCCGCGCTCATCAGCCTCGCCGAAGAGCACCTGGCCTTCAGCTATGACAAGATCAGTGCTGACGAGTACGCCGGTGCACACTGGCTGGCGAGCTTTGCTCTGTACGCGCTGCAAACCGAGATGCAGTGGCCATGAGCAGATTCAACCAGCCACTCAGCGGTAACGACATGCCGCGCTTCGGCGGGCCCGCGACGATGATGCGACTGCCGACCCAGGCCACTGCTGAGGGTCTTGATGCGGCATTCGTCGGCGTTCCGGTGGATATCGCCACATCCAACCGCCCCGGCGCGCGACTGGGACCCCGCCAGATCCGTGATGAATCACGCATGCTGCGTCCCTACAACATGGCTACCCATGCTGCGCCCTTTGACAGCCTGCAGGTGGCGGACATCGGTGATGTGCCGATCAATACCTTTCACCTGCCGAAAACCGTGGGCATCATCAGCGCGTTTTATGATGAATTGCTGAGCCATGATTGCATTCCCCTCAGCCTGGGTGGCGACCATGTGATCACCCTGCCCATTCTGCGTGCGATCGCGAAGAAACACGGCCCGGTGGGGCTGATTCACATCGATGCCCACGCCGACGTCAACGAGCATATGTTCGGCGAGCCCATTGCTCATGGCACGCCGTTTCGCCGCGCTCAGGAAGAGGGATTGCTTGCAAAGGGCAGGGTGGTGCAGATTGGCCTGCGCGGTACGGGTTACTCGCCGGATGATTTCGACTGGTGTCGTCAGCAGGGTTTCCGTGTGGTCACGGCGGAAGAATGCTGGTACCGATCGCTGGAACCGCTGATGGCCGAGGTGCGCGAGCAGATGGGCGACAGGCCGGTGTACATCACCTTTGATATCGATGGCCTCGACCCCTCGGTTGCCCCGGGCACCGGCACCGTTGAGATGGGCGGACTGACCTCCACCCAGGGTCTGGAAGTGGTGCGCGGCGCCGCCGGTCTCAACATTGTCGGGGGCGATCTGGTAGAGGTTTCACCGCCCTACGATAGCAGCGGCAATACCGCGCTCATGGGCGCCACACTGCTTTACGAAATGCTCTGTGCCCTGCCGGGCGTGATGCGCCGCGATTGAGTCTGTGCACTGCTGAGAGAGCAAGAAAGCGATGAGTACCACTGACGAAGCGCACAATTCCGGGATGACCTGCGCCGGGCAACTGATTCACCTGCTGCGCGGGACCTACGGCGTGGAGGTGGTCTTCGGCATACCCGGCGTGCACACTGTTGAGCTGTATCGCGAACTTGCCGGCAGCGGCATCCGCCACGTCACGCCGCGGCATGAACAGGCTGCGGGCTTCATGGCCGATGGCTATGCGCGGGCGTCGGGAAAACCCGGCGTGTGCCTTATTATCAGCGGCCCGGGGATGACCAATATCGCCACTGCCATGGGTCAGGCACTGGCCGATTCCATCCCCATGCTGGTGATCTCGAGCGTCAACCGGCGCGATACGCTGGGCGGTGGTCAGGGGCGACTGCATGAACTGGCAAGCCAGCAGCAGCTGACGGCCGGTGTTGCGCGTTTCAGTCATACACTGCTGGATGCCGCAACGCTGCCCGAGGTGCTGGCCCGCGCCTTTGCTGTGTTCCAGGGCGAACGTCCCGGGCCGGTGCACATCGAGATTCCCGTCGACCTGTTTACGGCAGCGGCGCCGGCCGCGGTATCAGGCGAGGCGGCGCGTCTTTATCGACCCTGCGTCGCGGCGGAAGGTATCGCCCTGGCCGCCGACTGGTTGCGTTGCGCTGAACGGCCCCTCGTCCTGCTTGGCGGGGGCTGTGTCGATGCGCAGGACGCGGCACGCGCGCTGGTGGAACGCCTCGACGCACCGGCAGTGGTCACTATCAATGCAAAGGGTCTTCTCGGCCGGAATCACCCGCTGGACCTCGGCGCCAACGCGGCCCTGCCGGCCGTGCGCAGGCTGGCAGCAGCTGCCGACGTGATCCTTGCCGTGGGCACTGAGCTGGGCGAGACCGATTACGACGTGGTGTTCGATGACGGCTTTGCGCTCACCGGCAGACTCATCCGCATCGATCTGGACGCCCGGCAGCTGGTGCGCAATCAGTCACTCTCGCTGGGGCTGGTCGGTGACGCGCAGCAGGGTCTCGCGCAACTCCTGCAGCACTTCCCCCAGCCGCTGTCAAAAGACGGCAGGGGACGTACGGCGCGAGCGTTGGCCGCGCTTGCGCTGGCGGATAATCCCGACTTTGCGCCCTTCGTGCCGCTGTATGAGGTGCTGCATGACGCCATGCCAGACGCGATACTGGTGGGCGATTCCACCGCGCCGGTGTATGCGGGCAATCATCTTGTGTCGCAGCCAGCGCCGCGTCGCTATTTCAATGCCTCGACCGGTTACGGCACGCTGGGCTATGGGCTGCCGGCCGCCCTGGGCGCGCGGCTCGGCCGGCCCGAGCTGCCCGTGGTGGCGCTGGTCGGTGACGGCGGGGTGATGTTCACGCTTGCGGAGCTGGCAACGGCGGTGGAAGAGCGACTTCCAGTGGTGATACTGCTTTGGCACAACGCCGGCTATGAGGAGATCCGTCGGTTCATGGATGCCAGGGGCGTGGAGCGCCTGGGGGTTGATATCCGCGCGCCGGATTTTCTCACGGTAGCCCGCGGTTTTGGCTGCGCGGCAGCGCGTGTTGGCCGTCCGGCCGATCTCGCTCAGGCGCTGGCCGGCCGGCCCCTGGATGCTCCTCTGATGCTGGTTGTTGATGCCGGAGCCTGGCTGCAATCCATGTCATGAGTCCCGGACCGCCGAGCCCCAGGTGTTGAAGCCGGCAAAGCGCGGTGTGCCGGGCAGGTACAGGGAGGCCTGCTCGCGAAGGCGAAAACCAGAATCCTTGAGCAGAGCCGGAATGTCCCGGTCGAGATGGCAGCCACCGGCGATGCGTCGCCACAGGGGGTTGAGGCGCTGCTGCCAACGCCGGACCGCGGCGTCAGGCGCCAGCCCGTGCTCGCAAAAGAGAAGCTCACCCTCCGGCTTCAGCACCCGCGCCATCCCCGCGAGTGCCGCCTGCGGGTCAGGTATTGTGCACAGGCTGTAGGTCATGACGATGCAATCAATACTGGCATCTGCCAGAGGGATCTGCTCGCCCGGCAGGCCGACGAATTCGACCGGGAAGGACAGATGGTGGCTGCGCTTCGCCGCCAGTGCCCAGGAGGCTTGCGACGGGTCGAGCCCCACCAGTCGCTCGACCGCGTCGGGGTCATAAAACGGCAGATTCAGCCCGGTGCCAATACCGATTTCCAGGACGACCCCGCGCGCGCGCGGGACGATTCTGGCGCGCTGTCGCTGAACGGGAGCTGTGCCGCAGGCCGCGTTGATGAGGTGCGGCAAAACATGCTCGTTGTAGAAACCCATGGTGAAATCCCGGAGCCGGCGCGGCTCATAGTATACGCCAGTCATCGCTCCCGGGGGGTCGTCCCATTCGCTGCCGGTCAGGGGGGATTATCGCAGTTGCCGCAGCTGCTGGTTCAGTCGCGCGAGTTCACGCCGCATCTGCTCGACTTCATCCAGCAGCTCCAGCGACATCGCCAGGCCAGGCAGGTTTATCTTTAAATCGCGCTGCAGCCGCAGGGCCTTCCTCAGGCGGCTCAGCGCCGCAACGTCGAACTGCCACTGTCTCGCTTCCGCCACCTCCTGCCGCGGCGAGATGATGCCGTAATCAACCAGCTTGATTACAAACTCGGCGTGGCAGTCACCGCGCTCGCAGATTTCTCGCAGGGTGAAGGTGCTGCCGTCTTCGTCCGACACGACCACCGTCAGGGTATGATCCGGATTGCTCATCGCGCGCTCCCTCGTTGTTCGCTCGCCTCAAACCGCCAGCTTGCTGCGTGGGTTGAAGTCTTTTTCTGCCTCGGCCAGCTGTTCGTAGAGCGTCTCCGCTTCCGCGCTGTGTTTTTCGGGCACGGCGATCTGCAGCACCACGATCTGGTCACCCGGCTGTTTACCCGGGAGCCCCTTGCCCTTGAGCCTGAGCTTGCGGCCGCCGCCCGAGCCTTTCGGCACTTTCACCTTCGCGCTGGCGCCAACCGTCGGCACGGTTACCGTGGCACCCAGGGCTGCCTCCCAGGGGGCGATGGGTACGACGATCACAATGTCGCGGCCTTCCACCGTGAAATGTGGGTGCGGGGCAAGCTCTACCTCGATAAAAAGGTCCCCCGGTTCCGCGCTGCCGATACCCGGGCCACCCTGGCCCTTCAGGCGAATATGCTGGCCTTCGCGCATGCCGGGGGGGATCTTCACTTTCAGGGTTTTCTGCCGCGACACAATCCGTCCGTCGGGGTCCGGTTCGTGCACGGTAAACGATATCTGCTTCTCACAGCCATGAAACGCCTCCTCGAGAAACAGGGCGAGCCTGGCATGGACGTCCTCGCCGCGCATTGACCTGTCGCGCTGGAAACCTCTCTGCCCGCTACCCGCGGTGAAGCCGCCCGACCGGCCGCCACCGAAAATTTCCTCGAAGAAATCACTGAACTGTCGGGCATCCGAGTCGGTATAACCGCCACCGGCAAAGCCAGACCCACTGTGCCATCCGGGAGGCGGCTCAAAGGAACCGTCCGGTTTCGCGCCGTACTTGCGCAACTCGTCGTATTCCGCGCGTTTTTCCGGGTCTTTCAACACCTCGTAGGCTTCACCCAGTTCGCGAAATTTCGCGTCTGCGTCCTCTTCCTTGCTGACGTCGGGGTGGTATTTGCGCGCCAGCCGCCGATAGGCTTTCTTTATCTCCTCGGGC
>CAZTJR010000041.1:0-10674 GCA_964613795.1 uncultured Alteromonadaceae bacterium
AGCGCGCCATGACCCATGCCGATGACAACGTGTCGGACGCGGCAAATTTACTGGGCATCACGCGGCCGACGCTCTACTCGATGCTGGATAAATATGGCATGAAAGGACGCAATGGCAACTAAGGGCATGACATCAGAGGGCGCGGTGTCGCACATGCCCCCGGCCGCCAACAGACTAAAGCTTCGCCACTAGCGCAGGCTGTTCAGTAATTCGCGCGCCTCTGCTTGCTGAGGGAAGGCCGCTCCTCCCACCAGACTTTCGAGCAGATGCAGCGCATCTGATGCTCGATCTGCGTCAAGCAAGATCAACGCCCGATGGTATTCAAGCTCGGGGCCCATCCGCTCACCGCTACCCAATATGCGCTCACTGAGCATAAGCGCCTCCTCAACGTTCCCGAGCGAGCGCTGAACCATGGCAAGGGTATCCAGCATCTGAATATCGCCCGATGAATGTTCGACGGCTTTCTGTGCATGCTCAAGGGCTTTTTCCGGCGCGGTTTCCCTGCTCAACCATGCTAGATTATTCAGTACCGCAGGATTTTCCGGGGCGACAGCAAGAAGCATTTCATAGTGCTTGCGAGCCGCGTCTTCGTTGCCAAGCACGAGTTCTCTTGCAGCCAACTCGTTTCGTATGACATTGTCATCCGGATTGTCCTGCAACCAGTTCTCCAGAGCTGCCTTTCCCTCCCTCTGTTCACCTTTCGCCCACTTGGCCGATGACAGTAGAAGCAGACTCGCTCTCCCGGGATTGTTGTCGAACAATCTCTGAAACAAGCGCTCCGCATCGGCCGGGCGACCCTGCGCCAGCGCGAGTCGCCCCTCAGTAGCCATTACCATGGGCTCCTCACGAACGGCCGTCGGGAGCTTCTGAAGTTCGCTGAGTGCTCTATCCAGCTCTTCTTCAGCCAGAAGGATCTCTACGAAAAGCTTACGCAGCGCCACGTTATCGGGCGCTGACACCAGGGCTTTTTCGGCCAGTTCTCCTGCCTTCTGCGGATGACCATTGAGTTGCTCGATGCGCGCGACCTGCGCCAGCGTAGCAGGGTCTTCTGGACGTAACCTGAGCATCTGCCTGCCGCTGGATGCGGCGGAGCGGGTTTCCTCCTGTGCCAGATAGCTTCTGGCGAGCAGCTGATGCAGATCAAACTCGTCAGCGTACTCCGCGCGAACGGCTTCCAGCAGCCGCGTTGCCTCCTGCGGCCGTTGCTGGCCCAACCGATAGCGAGCCAGTGCGAGACGCGGCTCAAGGGCTGAGTCATCCGCTGTCACTGCCTGTTCCAGCGCGGCAGCCATTGCGGCCATGTCCCCCGCCTGCTCCTCAAGAACCGCAAGATTCATCAGAGTTTTAGCGTCTCCAGGATGGGCCTTGAGCGCCGCGTTGAAATACGCCCGCCCCTCATCGAACCGCCCGGCACGTAATGCAAGGACCGCGAGCCCGCTATTTGCAGCAATATTTCCAGGATCACTTGCAGTGACCGCTTCAAAAAGCCCTCGCGCCTTCGCCTCATCGCCCAGCTGTAACGCCACGCCTGCAGCGAAAGCTCGTGACCGATCCTGATCTTCGGCAACAGTGAGATATTCAGCGACCGCATCGCGCGCAGACGTCCGATCACCCTGAGCGAGATACAGCTCGATAAGCCGTTCCCGCAGAGACATATTCCCGGGATCCATTGCCACCGCCTGCTTCAGGTCCTGGATTCCGACTTCAGCTTCCCCCGACATCAGCTGAGCCGCACCGAGCCCCGCACGATCCTGTGCGGAGTCTGGCAACAATGCTGCCACCTCCTGATATACCTGTGCACTCTCCGCATACTGGCCCTGAGAGGCCAGCGCCATCGCCAAAATACGCATTGCCGCTATATTCATATCATCCTCCTTGAGCACTTCGCGCGCCATCCGCTCAGCAGAGCGCGGGTCATCCTGACGCAGGTTGAGGCTGGCGAGTTGTAGGCGCGCAGGCACGTTGCCTGGCTGATCCCTCACAAGCTTCGTTAGCTGGCGCTGGCCTGTTGCAAGATTACCTTGTTGAATATTGGCGGTGGCCGCAATGTAGAGTGTAGCGGCGTGATTGGGCAGAACGCTCAGCACTTGAGACAAGGCCTGCAGTCCCTCCTCGTACCTACCCGCCTCGACAAGCATACGGCCTCGGGAAAAGTTTACGCCCGGATGGTCCGGCATCACCTTCTCAAGCTCGGCGAGCCTTTTGCTGGCTGCATCACTATCACCGAGCTCAATGAGAGAAAGGACTAAACGAAGCCGCTCCGTCATGCGGAATGGGTTAATGTCAGCAGCTTTCGCATACCACTGCGCAGCACTGGCAAAGTCTTTCTCGAAGCGCGCCACATCAGCCCGAAGGCTCCAGGCTTCATCATTCTCCGGAAACGCTTCGGTCACGCGCGCCAGAATTTCAGCGCCGTCGAAGGTGCCCGATCCCTCACGCAGCTGAAGCAAGGCCTCAGTGACCTGCACGTAAGGATTATCGCCGTCTATGCTAAGCGCCCTATCCAGGGCCTCGCGCCCGGCGTCGAAATCCCCATTCAAAGAGTGGGCACGGGCCACCGCTGCCTGATAGCGTGCATCTTCTGATGCAGGAGGACTTTCTCCGGCCTGCGCCGCGAGCAGCGATCCGGTATCGCCCAGCTCCACTCGGGCCTGTGCGTAACGCACATGGCTTTCAATACCCCCCTGATTTTCGACAGCACGACGGAACTCAATGACGGCAGCTGCCGGATCGCGCTGGCGCATGTAGGCTTCTCCGAGCAGCAGCCTTGCCGGGGCGCTGTCCGGATTCTGCTGCAGCGCGGTTTTGATATCCACCGTCGCTGCATTGATATTGCCAGCCTGCAGTGCGGTGCTGGCACGGGCAAGAAGTTCCTGCTCGGTCTCAGGCGAAGAGCAGGCACCCAGAAATGCGACCATGAGGCAGGCGAGGAGAACGGCAGTAATGCGTGGGCGCATAGGGCTTCCTTCAGGGCGAGACTGTGTTAATGAAGTTAAATCATCCTACATTGCGTTCCAAAGCAATAATCACCCCAGCTGCCAGGACGTGAAGGCGGTCACGCGACGCGCGGAACGGTGCCCCGTGTGGAGCTGGAGCTAACGCGCTGCGACCCTGCTTCCGACCTCTGGCGGGCCATGGACCCATCGGGATACAGAACATCGATAAACTGGGCCTTAACCGCATGGTAGCAAAGCCCGAGGTCATCGGTGACATCCCGAACGAGGTCGTTTATGTTGGCGTAATATGGAGCGCGCACGCCGCGAAACTGAAAATCTTCCCCGACGCGTCGGAACTTAACGCCAATACGCCCGAGCATTTTTGGCAGGAACGGCTCCATAATGGCAAAGATGTGGGGCCGTGCCTGAATGTCGGCCACCGCCGCCGAGGCCAGGAACAGCGCGACAGCGATCAGCGGGAAGGTGCGGCGCTCTTCGTCGTTGAACAGAAAGGCATCGTGGGCGCCGAACTGGGTCGCGTCTTCCCCGCGACGACGCCGGAACGCCCCGTCCACTGCGAGCCGCGATATTTCGCAGATTTCATCGCGCTTGTGGTCGAAACGGTGCATGAAGTCGGCATCGATCGCGCCCCCGCCGTGCAGCTCCATTGGCAGACGGTTGTCCCCCTCCACGAACACCAGACGCACACAACCAGCCGGCCTGCCTGTTTCCTTGTGCATGACAAGACAATGAATCGACTGGTCATCGAACTCATCCGTTTCCTGCCGGTCCAGGAACGCTTCTATCGGCTCGTAGCCGAATTCTTCGCAGTAGACGCGGTAGCGCACCGCATAGACGGCCTCTTTCTCAGCCGGCGTGAGCGCCAGGGACAGTTCGAAATAACGCGCAAACTCCATGAACAAGGAGGACGTTCCCGCCTGCTCGGTCTCGCTGCCCATAGCTACATACCTGTGCCAGTTTACGGTTTGCGGTAAACCCTCTATCACGCCAGAGCTTACTCCGGCTGTTCCGGTGAGTAAACCGGAGAGAGTCGTGGTCTGAATTCGTGTTTTCCGCGCCAGCGCCAGTTCGCGACATGCCATCAACTACGACAGGTTTAGGGGCCTATTCGAAGAATTTTTGTGCCAATTATGCATTGCGCTGCGTATTCAATCGCATAAACTGAGACACAGATCACATAATTTCAGCGCACAACGAGCACACGCATCTCACACCCTGAAATTAACCCCGGAGTGCCTGCCAGTGACGATGTCCTTGTCTGACGACATTTTCGATAACTTCTTTCATCAATTCAGCGTGGAGCCGGCTGTGTCGCGCGAGCAGATGCACGACGTTGGCCGCCTGCGCCACCTCGTCTATTGTGAGGAATTCGCTTACGAGCCGGCGCAGTCCAGCGGTATCGAGGCAGACCGGCATGACGGACACGCACTGCACTGCCTCGTCAGGCACAGGCGGAGCGGCATGCCCGCGGGCTGCGTAAGATTGATCTGTGCCTCTGGAGAACACACGCTCGCCCTGGAGGATTACTGCCTGCCGGCGTTGCACCTGGATTACATGGACGCACTCAGTGAGGGTAGAAGCGCACTGTGCGAGTTTTCCCGTCTTGCTGTGGCGCCCGATTTTCGCATCCGCAGACGCCTGGGCGACAACGCAGGACGGGGCGGGATTCCCGCGGCGTGCCTCGACGACAATCGCGCCTGCTATCCATTGGTCACCACGGCCACGTTTCTCGCCGCGTTTGCCACTGCAGATGTCTTTGCGCGCCCGAACGTGTTTGGCATGATGGAAGCGTCCCTGCCCCGCCTCCTGCGCCGCGCCGGTATCGCCGTGGAACCCGCGGGGGACTTCATGGACTACCACGGGCGTCGCGCGCCACACTTTGTCACCGTGGAACAGGCCGTTTCCGGAATGCGTCCAGAGGTGCGACAGCTGTATGACCGCATCCACGATACGCTATCCACGAGCCTGGTCATCTCCGGCACCGCCGCCGTCGCCTGAGCACCGCCAGAACGTGCGCACTCAGCGCACGTGGCCCTACCGCATACGGGTAAGCGGCGATATTCGCAATACGTCTTTACCTCCGTATACTCGGTGTTACACGGACAAAGGCGATTGAATCATGACCAGAGTGAAAAGCCGCCCTGCCCCTCAAACCGCGTGCCGCGGCGCGTGGACCCTTGTATTGGTCTGTTTTTTCTGCCTGCCAGTCGCTGCCGCTGACATCACCGGCGAGGCCCTGGCCGGGGACGTGTACGAACGCGCCGACGGGCAGGATGCCGTAGTATCCGGCAGCATGACGCTTCAGGGCGCCCGGAGCCGCACACGGGTTCGCCGAACCTATACCTACGAGCTCGACGGTGACGACGGCGAAAACAAAAGCCTGATTCGCTTTACGGCACCCGCCAATATTGCCGAGACCGGGCTGCTCGTGCACAACCACCCCAACGGCGACAGCGACCAGTGGCTCTACCTGCCCGCGGCGAAGCAGGTCAGACGGGTCAGCAGTGACAACCGTGGCGGCAGCTTCGTTCAATCCGACCTGTATTTCGAGGACCTGCAGGATCGGCAGCCGGAAGAGGACGAGCACGTTTACCTGGGCGAGCAGGATATGGCAGGCACATCGGTTTACCTGCTGGAAAGTACTCCCGTCGATCCTGCGAGCTCTGCCTACAGCCGCCGCCTGAGCTGGATACATCCCGAGACCCTGATTCCGGTGCGTATCGACTTTTTCCAGGGTGGCGACTCACCGATCAAACGTTTCGAGGTCCTCCGTATCGACAATGTGCAGGGTTACTGGACCGTCATGGCAAGCAAAATGACCACCCTGGCGTCCGGGCACGAGACCATCATGCAGGTCGATGCCATCACCTATAACCAGGGGCTGCCCGAGGATCTGTTCAGCACGCGCGCCCTGTCCGATGTTTTTTACGAACGCGAGTTCCGGGATTGATGCCGCCATGACCTTGCGACGCTGCATGACATCACTGCTGCCACTGAGCTTCGCTTTCGCAGCGGCCGCAGCACTGTCAGCCGGTACCGCGGTCACCCAGCTCACGCTCTCGGAAACGGACGGGCGCGTCGACTTCAGTTTCGTCGTGTCACGGGACACGCCTGTCAACACCTTCCTGCTGTCCGACCCGCTGCGCGCCGTGGTCGATCTGCCGGATGCGGCACTGGCAAGAGATGACCTGGCGGCTGCCGCGTTCAGCAAAGGACCCGTGAACCGTTTGCGGCACGGCCGCCAGCCCGACGGCTCATTGCGCCTTGTTCTGGACCTGGAGCAGCCCGCGGTGCTTGAGGGGGTGACGCGTCGGAATCTGGGTGGCGGCGCCCAGGCCGTGTCGTTTCGGGTCCGCCCACTGGAAAAGGCGCCGGATGAAATACCGGAAACAACAGTAGAGGAAGACTTACAGACAGAGACGGTAGACAACGATGATAGCGGGCCCAGCACACCGACAACCTTTGTCTTCGGCAATGCCGGGATAAGCGATGCCACCGACAGCGCCGCGGCAAATGACGCAGACGACAGGGGCGCATCACCCGACGACTGGAACCTTCGGCTGCATCGCGGCCTCGTAGAGAGCGGCGCACTGTATGATAGCGAGCGACCCGCGGACGCCCTCGCCAATCTGCAGTTCATTGCCAGTGTCACGAAGACCCTCGGGAACAGCGTCGAAATCCGCCTCGGCGCCCGCATTGATGGTCAGTACGAAACCGGTGGCCAGCGTACGCTTAAGCACCTGGAAGTTGAATATGACGAGAGCTGGCTGCGCTACCGCGCGGACGACTGGCGGTTTACCGTGGGCACCCAGAAAATTATCTGGGGCCGCAGCGACGAGATTGCCCCCACCGACCGATTGAGCACCCAGGACTTTACCCGACTGCTGCTCGATTCACGGGCGGACAGACGCCGGGCAAATCCGGCGCTGCGCCTTGAATGGTTTGGCGACAACTGGAACGCCGATCTGGTCTGGCTGCCGATATTCCGCGAGGGTGAGCTGCCCGAGCGGGATAGCCTGTGGTACCCGGTAGACAGCGATCCCGGCCGCATTCTTGGGCTGCCCGACGCGCCGGTGCTGTCAGACCTGGCCGGCAACGCGCAGTTTAACGAGGGTGCCTCCGGTGATGGCGGCGGTGGCATCCGCCTGAATCGCTTCGGCCGCGGCATCGATTATGCTTTCTCTGTTCAGCGGGTGCGCAATTCACAGCCCTACTTTCGCCTCGACGAGTCCCTGCGGCAGGCGCTGCTCTCGGGCACAGGCCCCCTGCCGGGCGGACCGCCACTGACCTTTGACGCGGTGCATCCGCGCTCCTGGGTGCTGGGCGCTGACGCCGGCCTCGCGGTGAAGGCCTGGACCCTGCGGATGGAGGCCGCCTGGTCCAGCGACATGCCAGTGACGCGGGAAAACCTCGCGCTCGATACCGTCTCTGCCTGGCACTGGCTGCTGGGTGCGGAAACCTTTCCGGGCGATGGCGACCTGCGCCTGACGGTGCAGCTGGCGGGCATGCAGATGCAGGATGCCTCCGACATCCTTGACCAGTCATCCACCCTGACAGTGCTTGGCGAAATCACCACGCCCTTTGCCAGTAATCGCTGGCGCGCCGGCATGCGCTACTGGGTTGGCATTGAGCAGGATGAGACCTACCTGAACCCGGAACTGGTGTGGACCGCCCTGGAGCCACACGAATTTTATCTGGGCGCACACCTCTTTGACGGCAAGAGCCGTACTATCGGCGGTTTTTATGAGGCTCGTGACATGATTGTATTTGGCTGGCGGGGACGCTTCTGATGGGCTGGCTACTGAACAGGCCCCGACTCGCGCTAGCTATACTCGCCCTGCTTGTTCTGCTGCCCGGGCCACTGTTGTTGAACGTGACGCTGGACAACGCACCGGAGGCCTATTTCCCGGAGGATGCGCCCGCCGTTCTCTTCGATCAGGAGCTGCGAGAGGCGTTCCCGCAGGACCAGGTGCTGGTTGCCCTGTTCCGGGGTGACGACCTGTACAGCGCTGCGTTTTTGCAGCCATTCGACCGACTGGTGCAGGGCCTGGAAACCCGACCGGGCATCGATCGGGTGCTGGCCGTTACCACCGTTGATCAGATACGCGGCACCGCCGATGGCTTTCGTGTCGAGCCTCTGATTGACCTCGAGGGCGGCCCCCTGCCTGCCCCGGATGTCCTGCGCGCGCGCGTACTGGCGGACCGCTTTGCACCGGGGCTGGTGGTGTCTGACGATGGCGACACGCTGGCATTGATCATTCGCCCACACCCCATGGAGACCAGCCTGCAGCGCCTGCAGCTGGAAACCCTGCTGCGCGACAGCGTTGCAGACGCGGGCCTTGAACCGCAGCTGGTGGCCGTGGCGGGCCATATTGCTCTCGATGTCGCCCAGCTGCGGGCCATGATCGAGGATCTGGCCACACTGATTCCCGGCACCCTGGGGATCAGTCTGCTGCTGCTCTGGTGGCTGTTTCGCCGCGCGCTCGTACTGGTGGTCGCTACCGCCACCATCAGCGCGGTGACCGGTCTTGCCATGGGCCTGCTGATTTTCCTGGGCAAGCCCTTCACGCTTATCTCGGCCATTATCCCTCCCCTGCTGACGGCCCTCACCGTGGCCATGCTGATGCACCTGTTCAACGCCATCCTGCACGCCGCCTACCGCGGCTACGAGGGCAGCGAGCGCATGCGCATTGCACTGGACGCTGTCGCCTACCCCATTTTCTTTACCGCGCTGACCACCGCGGCAGGACTGATTTCACTGATGGTGAGCCCCATCCGACCGATAGAGACCTTTGGCCTGGTCGCGGCGGTCGGTGTGCTGCTCGCGGCCGGCATTGTGGTGCTGATCCTGCCCGCCATTATCCTTCGCTGGGACAATAAGCCCTGGACAACACGCCAGCATGGCATGCGCTGGCTCGACCGCTTCACCTCGGCATCCACGCGTCTTGCGCTGCGTCAGCCACTGGCGGTGATCGCCGCGGCCGTGCTGCTGCTGGCGGCCGCCGTGCCGCAGATTCCACGGCTGCAGGTGGAGACCGACCTGTACAGCTTCTTTTCGGAAGATCACGAGATCACCCGCGCCACGCGCATGGTGGAGGACAGCCTGTCCGGCGTGATGGCGCTGGAAGTGGTGTTTGACGGCCCGGACTTTGACAGCCTGATGGACCCGCAGCGGCTGCGGGCCCTGGCGCAGGTTCAGGCCTGGCTGGATCAGCGCCCGGAGGTGGATTACAGCCTGTCCCTGCCCGACCTCATCAGTGAGATGCACTGGGCCTTCAATGGCGAGGATCCGGCGTTCCGCAGCGTGCCGGACAACGCTAACCTCATCGCGCAGTACCTTCTTATCTACGATGGTCGCGACCTGTACGAGCTGGTCAACCGGGACTTCACGCGCACGCGCCTGGTGCTGAACCTGAACGCCCACGGCGCCGGTGAACTGAATGCGCTCATGCAGGATCTCAACACGCATCTGGCCGCCAACCCGCCGGCGGACCTCACCTGGGACTACGCCGGCATGGGCCGGCTTTTCGCCGATCAGGAACGCCTGCTGATACAGGGGCAGATAGACAGCGTGAAAGTTGTGGTGGTGCTGGTGCTCGTGCTGATGCTCGTTATGTGGCGCTCAGTCAGCGTGGCGGTCGTCAGCATGGTCCCGAATCTGGCCCCCGTAGTGCTGATCTTCGCGCTGATGGCGGTTTTCGGTATCTGGCTGGACATGGCCACAGCCATGGTGGCGAGTGTTGCCGTGGGCATCGCGCTGGACGATACCATTCATATTCTGCACGGCTACATGGAACGGCGGCGAGCGGGCTGCTCCGATATCTGGGCCATTGCACGCACCCTGCGCCAGCGTGGTCGCGCGGTGATCGGCACTACCGTCATTCTGGTGGCGCAGTTCATGCTGCTGGCCGCTTCCGGCTTCCAGCCCACCAGCATCTTCGGCTGGCTCACTGCCTTTGGCCTGCTGGTGGCGCTGGTGTTCGACCTGCTCGTGCTGCCGGCCATTCTGCTCGCCGTCCGCAACTACCTGCCGGGCCGCACTAGCCCTGGCTCTGCTGCTTCTGCTTCCGCAGCATCCTCCTGACAATGTGGAACATGGCCCACTGCAGGGGGTTGCGGTTGCCCAGAGGCCGCCAGGTCTTGATCAGGCGATTGCGATAGGCATCAAAGTGCAGGCCTCGCGGCGCAGTCACCACGTCACCGCGATCCAGCATGACCTTCAGTGCATTGGCGCAGGCAACGCCGGCAGCAAGATCAATGCCCATGACAATGGAGGGAACTTTTCGGTTGTTGAAATCCACCGCTGAATCCGGCGTCAGGTAGTGCCGCTGCTGCATGGACGGGGACACACCGATCATGAACTTGATGAGTTGGTCTTCCTCGCCGCTGGCGTCCTCGAAACAGAAATACTCCTCGAAGCTCATGCCATCCGGCATGAATACCAGCATGGCCGTGCCCATGCCCATGGGCGCGGCAGTAATGGCCGGGATGCCCAGCTCATGACAGCGGGCAAATACCTTGCGCCGGATATCCAGCGCGAAGAAATCGAGGCTGTCCATGTACAGATCGACACCGTCGAGGAAGTCATCCAGGTTGTCCGCTGAAACCCCCTGGGGAAAAATCCGGACATCCGCCTCGGGGTTGATCGCCTGGCAGTAGTCGCGCATGACGTCGACCTTTTCCAGGCCAATCGTGCCGGTATTGGCGCCGTACTGCC
>CAZTJR010000041.1:10774-26223 GCA_964613795.1 uncultured Alteromonadaceae bacterium
CGCATGACGTCGACCTTTTCCAGGCCAATCGTGCCGGTATTGGCGCCGTACTGCCGGTTGAAGTTGGCGAGCTCAAAGCTGTCGAGGTCGGCGATTGTGAAGTTGCCGACCCCGGCCCGGGCCAGGGTCATCAGATGAGGTCCGCCGACGCCCCCCATGCCGGCAATCGCCACGCGCTTGCGTCTGAGCTGCGACTGCTCGTCCCGGCTCACCCAGCCGATGTTTCTGGAAAACGCCTCGACGTAATCAAACGGTGTACCCATACCCATTGCACTCCTGCGCTCCCGCAACGCCTGCATTGGACCACAGAAGCGCCGGGCATTGAACAGGAGGATGCGCGCCAGCTCAGGGAACGCCAGCGTCCCGGACGGCACTTACGTCGGGCACGGGTCACAGAGTTGCCAGCAGCTCCTGAGCCTCCCCATGCTGGGGTGAGTCGGGGCTCGCCAGCAGGCGTTCGAGTACCGCTCGCGCCTCATCCGCACGGCCGGCGCTTGTCAGCACGAGAGCACGGTTGAGCAGCAATTCGGGCGCCTCCGGGGCTGCCGCCAGTGCCTTGGCGCTGAGTTCCAGAGCGGCCTCGTGGTTACCGCGGGCACGCTCGACCATGGCGTAGGTATCCAGGATGCTGATGCTGTCCGGCGCCAGCGCCAGTGCACGCTCGATATAGCCGAGGGCCAGGTCGGGGTTGTCCTCGCGCTCAAGCCAGGCCAGGTTGTTGAGCACCAGTGGATTGTCCGGCGCGGCGTCCACCAGACGGCGATATTCATTGCGCGCAGCGACGTCGTTACCCAGACTCAGGTGGTAGGCCGCCAGCTGATTGCGCAGCGCCAGATCATCGGGGTGATCGGCCAGCCAGGCCTGCAGACGGTCCATCACCTCTACCTGTCGTTCCTGGGCCCAAATGGCCCCGGTAAGGTAGCCCAGACTGACGCTGTCGGCCTGCGCGTCAAAGAGTGCCTGGAAACGTTCCTCGGCTTCGCTGTAACGCGCCTGCGCCATGGCAATCCGCCCCAGCAACAGCTGCGCTGCTGGCGCCATGCGCTCACCCTCGGGCAGTGCGTCAATCTGTCCACGCGCCGCCTCCAGCTTGTTCTGCTGCAGCAGGTTTTCCACCAGCAGCTTGCGCGCCGGCACATCCTCGCGCAGCGCGAGGGCTTGCTCGAGGTGCGCCTCGGCCACCTCGATGCGGCCATTGGCCTGCTCCGCCCGCGCCATAAGTATCAGCGCAGCGGGCTGCTCTGGCTGCAGCTCCAGCGCGCGCCGGGCATTGTCCAGCGCAAACGCCGGTGATTCGTTGGCAAGGTGCGCGGTGGCCAGCGCGTGCTGCAGGGCAAACGACTCAGGGTTGTCGCGCTCAATGGGTGACAGCAAGCGGATAGCCGCCTCGGGGTTGCCCTGGCCAGTGCGGTAACGCGCCAGTGCCACCCGCGGTCGCAGCGCACTGTCGTTGGCGTCGATCGCCGCCAACAGGTAGCGCTCCATGCCGTCTCTGTCACCGGAGCGCTCCGTCAGAACGGCCAGATTCATGAGTGTGGACAGGTCGTCGGGATGCCCCGCCAGCGAGTCCTCAAAAAAGGATCGCGCGGCGGCGATATCACCGTTCACCAGCGCCAGCGCCGCAAGACCGCCGTTGGCGTCGCGATTGTGCGGTTCTTCGGCCAGAACGCTCTCAAACAGTTCTCGGGCCTCGTCAACCTGACCGGCCTGCAGCGCCGACCGGCCGGCGATGATGCGGGCCCGCAGGCTATCGCCACTGCGCTCGCGATAGGCCGCGACGTCCGCCTGCACCTCTTCAATGTTGCCCAGCGCCATCTCGGTGGCAATCAGCCGTTCGCGCAGCTCTCTGTTGTCGGGATCCGCTTCCAGCGCCGCTCGCAGCGCTGCCAGTCCGCCCTCGCTGTCACCGGACAGCAGCCGGGTGGTGCCGAGTCCAACCCGCGCGTCCATGGCATCGGGCTCGACATCGGCAAGGTCGGCGTAGACCTGCGCGCTTTCGGCGAACAGGCCCTGGGTGCCAAGCGCCGTCGCCAGCAGGCGCATGGCCGTCGTGTTCGCGGGATCTGCATCAAGCACCCGCCGCGCCACAGCTTCCGCCGCAGCGGCCTCGTTCATCTGCAGGTAGACATTGGCCAGCTCAAGCCGCGCCGGCAGATGCGCGGGCTGTGCCTCAAGAAACTGCGTGAGCTGGCTTTGCGCCGTTGCCAGATTGCCCTCACGGGCATTGGCGGCACCGGCGAGGTACAGACTGCCGGCGTGCTGCGGCATGCTACCGAGCACCCGCGATAGCTCCTGCAGTCCGCCGGCATAATCACCGGACTCCACCAGCATGCGGCCGCGTGCAAAATTGACCCCGGGGTGATCGGGAATCACCTTTTCCAGGCGCGCGAGCTCGGCCTCGGCCTCGGTGCTCCGACCGAGCTGCAGCAACACGTCCACGAGGCTCAGCCGGTCAGCCAGCCGCGCCGGATTGAGTCTGGCGGCGCGGCCGTAAAAATCGGCGGCAGCGGCGAGGTCGCGGTCAAGGCGGGCGACGTCTGCGCGAACACTCCAGGCTTCAGCATCGTCCGGGAATACTTCGGTGGCACGCTCGAGCAGCGCCGCGGCCTCATTGACCTCCCGCGTGCTGCGCAGTGACACCAGCGCCTGCGTGACCAGCAGGTAGGCATCTTCGGCACCCGCGTCCAGCGCCTTTTCCAGTGCCCGACTGGCGCCGTCGAGATTGCCGCGGTCGCTGTAAGCGCGCGCCAGCGCCATCAGATAGACCGGCCTGTCGGCTGCCGCCGGCGGTGCATCGGCGGCCTCGTGAAATTCAATCAACTCAGGAGCGCGACCCGCAGCCACCAGCGCACGTGCATACAGCGCCTCGGCATCAACATTGCCTTTTTCAGCAGCGCGACGGAACTCATCCACAGCAGACGCGGGGTCGCTCTGCAGCATGTAGGCGCGACCAAACAGGAGCCGCGCCTCGGGGTTTTCCGTGGCCTGCTGCAGGGCGGTCTTGATGTCGATCATCGCGGCATTGGCGTTACCCTCGGCGAGGGCGGCCCGCGCCCGCTCCAGCAGCACCTCCGGTGCCTCCTGCCCGGAACACGCCGCCAGCGCTGCCACCACGGCCACACTGGCCAACCAGGTTTTCACTGCCATATACCCTGCTCCGACATAATTGCTGATACCTTTATGAGATTAACCCAGGCGGCTCAGCTCACACAAAGACCCTGCGGCAGAAAACACCGGAAACGCTACCTGCGTCGCATTGCGAAGAACCTTGATGCGATGCAGGACAGTGGGTGAGCGTACCGCGATTTGGACAAACATGATGCAATTGATGCGTTGAGTATTTAATAGCAAAACGCTATTATTTGCGGGTGTCCCGCGTGAAGTACAAAAAACAGGCGATAAAAGCATTGCTGAAAATGCCGCGCCCACTTGCTGACAGATTCAGACAGGCTTTCCAGAGAATCGCGGACGACGAGACTCGGGGGCTTGATCTCAAAAAGCTGCAGGCCACAGAAGGCTTGCGCCTGCGAATAGGCAGTTATCGGGCGATTCTGGAGATCATGGATGGAGACGTGCGGGTTCTGGTTCTTGACATCGGCCCGCGAGGAGGTGTGTACAAATGACGACCCAGTATATTGAAGAGAACGGCAGTAGAGCCTACGCCATCGTACCAGTGCGAGAGTACGACACGCTGCGGGAGAAAGCCGAGCTTTACGATGACCTGAAGGCTTACACTCGCGCACGCAAGGAGCTTGACAATGGCGAAGACGAACTGGTTCCTGCCGAGGTGGTCAATTCACTGCTGGATAGCATTAATCCGGTAAAGGTCTGGCGCGGGTATCGCGGATTTTCCCAGCAGCAGCTTGCCACTGCCTGCGATATCTCTCAGGCTTACCTGGCGCAAATTGAGCTGGGAAAGCGGGAGGGCACGGTCGCTGTCTATCGGCGCCTGGCGGCCGCGCTGGCGGTGTCGGTAGATGACCTCATGTCTTGAGCATGGCAGCTTGAAACGGCGGTCAGTCTGACAGACTGCCTGCCTGCAGAAACGCCCGTACCGCGGCATCAATCTGTGAATACACCGCGCGAAAGCCTTCAGGGTTGGCAAAATACGGATCGGCAATCACAGCGCCATCTGCCATCTTGTTCGCCGGCGGCAGAAAGTCGCCGAGCAGCTTTATCCGATTGAGAAGCGCATCGGACACATCCTGCGCAGCCAGATCATCAATGTGCTGCGGCTCCATCGCCAGGATAGTGCTGCTGCGCTCAAGCATTGCCGGTGTTACGGCCCGTGCGCGAATGCCGCGTAAAGAGACGCCCGCCTGTGCGCACAGCGGGACAATGCGCGGATCCGGGCGCCGTCCGCGCTGCCCGACCCGGGTGCCGGCGGAAGCAACGGCGACACGGCGCTGCAGGCCACGTTCGCGAAGGTAGTGACGCAACAGCGCTTCCGCCAGCGGGGAACGGCAGACGTTGGCCGTGCACAGAAACAGGACCCGCTGCGTCGGTCGGCCAAAGATCATGTGCGCTCTCCTGGTATCGCGCCGGTGTCAGGCGGGTGCCACGCCGGGCCCGATGCGGCATCACCCCGCCGAGGCGATGCTGGCGCCAGCAGCACCGACGCCAGGAAAAAGTAGAACAGCCAGCTTACCCGGGCAGAGTCCAGCGGCGATCCGAACAGCCCCAGCACACCCACCACCAGCACGCCAAGCATAAAGAAGCGCTGTTCGGGGCGCACGCCAGCGCCAGCGTGCGCACGCCACACGCCAATACCCACCAGCAGGATCAGACACGCCAGACCCAGCCAGCCGGTGTCGAACCAGGCCTGCAGCCATAGATTCTTGACGTGGTAAGGCAGGTGCGCAAGGTCAGTGTAAAAAAACCAGTGCTGCATTCCCTGGGCGAAATCACCATTGCGCAGGGAGGCAGCACTCGCGGGCAGCGCCTGCAGTCCCAGAATATCCATATCTGACGCCGCACTCAGGTGTCGCAAACCCAGCAGCAAGGGCCGGCCCACGGCATCCAGCCGGGTACCGGGCACCGGCAGCCGCACGACGCGGCGCTCATCATCAACCGACCGGGCCGCAACGAGGGCTGCGCTGCAGGCGCGATCGCGGCGCCCGGTATCGAGTATATTGCGCTGACAGAGAGACACGAGCAGACGTGCTCCGGGCCTGCCGCGCATGAGCAATTCGAGGGTCAGGACATCACCCGCAACGGCGAGACGCTGACCAACGGTGAGATCGCGACCGCCCTTCAGACGCAGTGCAGGGCGATCGTCCACCGCCAGCGCCGTGAAGCCTGCCAGCGCTGCACGGCGTGCCGGCCATGCCGTTGCGTAGCGGAGCGGAAAACTGCCCACGCCGTTACCGGCCATGTTGCCAAGGGGTGCCTCCGAGGCGGACAGCGCATCGCGCCAGTGCTGCAGCCGCGTACCGTAGTCCCGCTCTACCGACGCCATGCGTGCCTCCATCTGCGACGCCACCAGCACGCCTGCCATGCCCGCGGGCACCAGCAGCAGTGCCGCCAGCAACAGCGCACGGTCAACGGCGGCGACGTGCCCGGCAGCGGCAAACAGACGCTGCATTGACAGCAGCGCCGCCACTGCAGCCGCAGTCGCCGCCAGCTTGCCGGACACACCGGCATCGTCCGCCGCGCCGAACACCTGCAGCAGCGCCGGCGCTATCAGCAGCAGCAACAGCACCAGAACGGGCCAGCCCCGCGGCCACGGGCGCAGCGGCGCCGCCAACCGCGCCATGAACGGCAGTAACACGAAGGCCCATAAACCCAGCGCAGCAAAGGTATCGAACAGCCGGTAGGAGGCCAGCAGTGCACAGGGCACGGCGGCGGCAGCCAGCATTACGTCGGCCAGAGAAAGCGCCAGCCGCCGACGCTCGGCGAGCAGTAGCCAGGCCGGGTAGGCCGCCAGCAGAAGTGCAACACTGGCGTAGGTGGCGCGCGTAAAGCCCACCAGGGTGACGTAAAGAAGGCCGGCCGCTGCCGCAATCCCGACGCTGCGCAGCGCCGCGCCGCGCACCGTTATTGCGGCCTGCAGTGCTGCTGCCAGCAAGAGGACAATCACCGCATCGATCACCTCTCCACCGGTGTGCATATCGGAAAACAGACCCGTCACGCGATAACTGCTGCTGACATTGAGCAGCGCAGCGAGAGCGCGTTCAACTTCTGCCCGCCACAGCCAGGTCAGTACGCCCCGCTCCCACAACACGATAAACAGAAGACCCAGCGCCGCCGTACATAGCCCGCCGAGCAGATGCCTGCGGGCGATCGCATGGTCCTGCTGCGCCAATAACAGCCAGAGCGGAGCAAGCAGGATGCCCCAGACGACACCGCGCAGGACCTTGTAGCCATAGCCCGGCGTCACATAGGGGTCACCTGCCGGCAGCAGCGGTGACTGCCAGAGTGACCACGGGGAAGGGGCAGAGGCAAACAGCAAGACGGCGTAGGCGACCAGAAGCCAGCGGCCCGCCGTCATCCCGCCGATTGCCTGATGCATGCCGGCGTAGCGCCCGAACATTGCGCTGCCACAGATCGTCAGCAGGAAAAACCAGTCGAGCTCATTAAACAGAAACCAACCCGTCCAGGGGGTCAGGTCCAGCGCGACGGTGACCAGTGGCAGCACCCACAGCCACAGCCACGGCAGCCACCACAGCAACAGAAGATAAACGGCACCCGCGACCACGAGTGCGCTACCCCAGAGCGGCAGGCTGCCGATTAGCGGTGTTGCCAGTGCCAGTAGCGCCAGGCCAGACACCGCCAGCAGCACCTGGCTGACAATTCGCACGCCAGGCATCAGGACAGATCACCCTCACGGGGCCGCAGCACAAGCGCAAACAGGAAAAAGTAGAAGAGCCAGCCCACCCGCGGGGAATCCAGCGGGGTGCCAAAGAGTCCGAGCAAAGCCAGGCCCAGCAGCGCGATGGCCAGCGCCGGCGCAGGCTCGTGCCGAGGCGCCCGCCAGGCCGACAGCAGCGCCAGCAACAGCAGAAGCAGGAGCAGGCTGCTGCCAAGCAGGCCCGTGTCGTACCAGACCTGGAGCCAGGTATTTTTTATATGCCAGGGCAGGTGCGCAAAATCGTTATAAAAAAACCAGTGGTCCATCCCCTCGCTGAAGGCTGCATTGCGCAGTACCGCCTGCTCGCCGCCGATCAGAGACAGGTCGTGGATTTCGACAAGGGTACCCACGCGCGGATTCCTGATCGTCAGCGTGGTTGGCCAGCGCGACAGCAGACTGCCCTCGCCCACGCCGCCGCTCTCAAGGGCAATGCCAACCGTCGTCACCTCTCCCGCCGTGGGTTCCACGCGGGCAACGCCGCTGACACAGCGTGGCATGAAGTTGCTGGCGAACAACACGTTGCGCTCGCACAGTCTTGCCACCAGGCGCAGCGCATCATCACTGCGAACGCTCAGATTCAAAAGGTATTGTGTGTCGGGCGCGATGCTGACCCGCTGGCTGATGGCCAGGTCGCGGCCACCGCCCAGACGCAGGTAACTGTCGAAGGCATCGGCCACTACTGCGTAGCTGCCCACCTCGCCGACGCTGTCGGGAAACGTGGCCACGTAGTTGCGTGGAAAACGACCGACGCCATTCCCGAGCAGGACGGCACGCAGGCTGCTGTCGCCACTGGCCAGCACCCGGGACCAGTGTTCAGCGCGGGTCTCCAGATCGCGCTCGACGCTGTCCATGCGGCTGCTCATCTGTGAACCCCCCGTCGCCAGCGCCAGCACGGCTGGCGCGAGCAACAGGCCGGCAAGCACCAGCAGGCGGTCGAAGACGGACAGGCGCGCGAGCACCGGCACAGCCCAGCGCGTTGCCGCCAGGCTGGCACTCCAGACCGCCAGCAAGGTGGCGATGCTGACCGGGGTTGCGGTGACCCACCGACTGTCGAGGTGCGCCTGCAGGCCTGCGAGCGCGAGCAAGGCAGCGACGACAACCAGCAGCAGGGCAGCGACAGCGGGTCGCGCCTGGCCGAACTGCCAGGCGAGATACGCCAGAAGCTGCAGCCCGGCAAATACCGCCAGACCGTAGCTGCCGGCCAGGGCGAAGCTCACCGGGCCGGCCACCAGGGCAAGCAAGGCAGCCACGCATGCGATCAACGCAGTGCCCGGACGCGCCAGCAGTAGCGAGCGCTGCGACAGGCCGAACCAGACCCCATACATCAGGACCACCGCGCCCGCGACTGCATAAGTGGTCCGGGTGAAGCCGACCAGCGTGCAGTAAAGCAGCGCCGCAAAGGCAAGTGCCGCCAGCAGCCGCAGGGGCAGACCGCGCCCCTGAACAAGCGCGTGCAAGGCCAGCGGTAGCAGCAGTATCACGACGCCGTCCATGACCTCTCCGCCGGTGTGCATGTCGGAAAACAGTGCGGTGACCCGGTAGGATGACGCCAGGTCGAGCACGGAATTCACCACGTGGTACCAGGCGCTGCCGGACAGCAGTACCCCCAGAGAGCCGCGCTCCCAGAGCACAATCAGACCCAGCAGGCAGGCGGCCGTACAGATACCGCCGAACAGGGCGCTGCGGCTGCGCTGCGGTTCACGCTGGTGCTGAGCGATCCAGAGCAACGCCAGCAGCATGCCCCAGACGGCGCCCTTGACCAGCCTGTAGGCGTAGTCAGCCGTGTAATAGGGATTCGTGGTGTTGTCGGTTGCCGACCACAGGAACAGGCGCCAGTCGGGCACCGAGGCAAGCAGCAGGGCCACAAAAACGGCCACGCAGACGAGCGGGAAAAAGCGCAGACCGGCAGCGCCGCGAAATTCCCCCCGCACCAGCGCCAGCGCAACGGTCAGCAAAAACAGGGCATCAAACTCGTTCACCAGCGGCCTGCCGGTCCAGGACGTCAGATCCAGCAGGACGGTCGCCGCCGGCAGCACCCACAACCAGGCCAGCGGCTGCCAGCAGAGCAGCGCGGCATAACCGGCACCCAGCAGCGCCATGGGCAGTGCAAACACCGGCAAGGTGAACAGCAGAACGCCCGCCCCCGCCGCCGGGACGATTGCCAGCAGGCGCGCCAGCCATTGCCACGGTGCCCTGTCGGCTGCCTGCTGCTGCGTAAGCGCCATGTCAGTCGCTGCCGCCAATGCTCTTGAGCAGGGTATGCACGTACTCCACCGGAATGGCATAACTGATCCCCGAGGGCCGCTCGAGCACGGACTCCCTGGATTCCTTCACGAAAACGCTGTTGACCACGCCGATCACCTCACCCGACGTCGGCCGAAACACCGGGCTGCCGCTGTTGCCCGGATAGGCGATGGCGTCGAGCTGAAACACATCGTATCGATTACGCATGCGCTGCAGCTGCAGCGCGGTGAGTTCGCTGGCGTCACCGGCCTCGCGAACGACCGGGGTAATAGAGGAGACAATACCCAGATGCGTTACCGGATACAGGCCGAGTACCGCACCGATGGGGAAACCGGTGAAGGCCATGGTCTCGCCTTCGCGCACGGTGTCGGAGTCACCCAGCGACAGCGTCGGCAGGCGCGTGCTCTCAATACGCAGGATGGCCAGGTCATGCGCCTTGTCGCGGGCGACAACGCGTGCCACGTGCACCCTGGCATCGCGTCCGCGGCCGGCGAACACAGCGAGGGACTGACGGTTTTCGTAGTCGAGTTTCTCTGGCAGTACATGGTCATTGGTCACAATAAGCTGCCCGTCGCCGACCGAGAACCCGGTGCCCATCAGCTGGTTGGGACGCTGCCCGGCAATGGGCTGGCGCGGCGGATAGGCGGTGCCAACGCCAACGATGGCCGGGCGCACTGCATCGATAACGTCGGGCAACTCGCTGGCCGACAACGTCGCTGCCGCGGTAATGACAAGAAGAAACAGGTTGAGGACCGCACGCATGGCATCACTCCGGAATTCGCCTGAGGAACAGGTCTGACGACGGGATATCGGTCACAGATTGTCACGACGTGCTTGCCGCTGACGCCGACAGCAGACACACTCGAGTCTTAACCCACGGCGATTGCCCGCGAGCATGCACCACACATGGCCGACCTTCTTCACGAGTTAATCAGGGCGCAGGCAGAACAGCAAGCGAACGCCCCTGCCCTGCTTCACAAAAACGACACCCTGACCTACGCCGAACTGGAGGCAAACCTGCGCGGCGTTGCCAATGGCCTGCTTGCCAGCGGCCTGCGGGCGGGTGAGCGGGTGGGCGTTTACCTGCCCAAGCAGCCAGAGACCGTGGCCAGCCTCTTCGGCAGTTCGCGCGCCGGCGCCACCTTTGTGCCGATCAACCCCGTGCTGAAGCCGCGGCAGGTGGCCTATATTGCCAATCACTGCCAGGTGCACACATTGGTGACCTCTGCCCAGCGCTGGCAGCAGCTTCACGAGGCAGAGGTGGATCTGTCGGGGCTGCAGCTCGTTGTGCTGGTCGACGGCAACCCGGCGTCCGTGGCGCACCGCGGCAAGGTCGCGCTCATGCACTGGCGGGATTTCACTGCCAAGCGCGGCGAACCCTCTGGCCACCGGCGCATCGACCAGGACATGGCCGCGATTCTTTATACCTCAGGCAGCACCGGCAACCCCAAGGGCGTGGTGCTGAGCCATCGCAATATGCTCGCCGGCGCTGACAGCGTGGCGACGTATCTGGAGAATACCGCGGCGGATCGCCTGCTGGCTGTGCTGCCACTCAGCTTTGACGCCGGCCTGAGTCAGCTCACCACGGCCTTCAGCCGCGGCGCGTCCTGCGTGCTGCTCGACTACCTGCTGCCCCGGGACGTGATTCGCGCTGTTGCCCGCTACGGCGTCACCGGACTGGCGGGCGTGCCGCCGCTGTGGAACCAGCTGGTGCAGTGCGACTGGCCCGAGGCAGCGGCACGCAGCCTGCGCTACATTACCAACACCGGCGGCAAGATGCCGGTCGCCACCACGCGCGCGCTGCAACAGGCCTTGCCGGCGACGCGTATTTTCCTGATGTATGGCCTGACAGAGGCCTTCCGCTCCACCTATCTTGATCCCGCAGAACTGGAGCGCCGCCCCGAGTCCATTGGCAAGGCCATTCCCAACGCCGAGATTCTCGTGGTCAACGGCGACGGTGAGCTCTGCGGACCGGGTGAACCCGGCGAGCTGGTGCACCGCGGTGCCCTGGTTGCCCGCGGCTACTGGAACGATCCCGTAAAAACCGCGGAGCGTTTCCGCCCCTGCCCAGGGCAGAATGCGGCGCTGCCACTGCCGGAGATGGCAGTGTGGTCCGGGGATCAGGTAATGCGCGACGAGGAGGGCTTTCTGTACTTTGTCGCGCGGCAGGACGACATGATCAAGACCTCGGGTTACCGCGTGAGCCCGTCGGAGGTTGAGGAGATCGCCTACACCAGTGGCCTGGTCGCGGGCGCCGTGGCGCTGGGTATTGCCCATGCCATGCTGGGACAGGCCATCGTGCTGGTGGTGACCCGCACAGATGGACAGGCAGACGACGACCCGGTGCCCGCGCTGCAGATGCACTTTCGCCGTGAGCTGCCCAACTTCATGCAGCCGCAGGCCATTATCGTGGTCGACAGTCTGCCCCAGAACCCGAACGGCAAGTTTGATCGACGCAGCCTGTCGGACCAGCATAAAGCTTATTTCGAGGAAAGCGCATGACCAGCCAGGAAGCTCTCCCCGCCGGCGTTCCAGCCGGCTTCGAGGTTCGGCATAACGAACTGTGCGTGGCGGGCATTGCCGTCAGTGAGCTCGCCGCCCGGGTCGGTGATCGTCCGTTCTATGCCTACGATAGTGCCCTGATGAGCCAGCGCGTGCGCTTTCTCCGCGAGCACCTGCCGGCAAACATCGACCTGCACTACGCCATCAAGGCCAATCCGATGCCGGCGGTGGTGCAGCATATGTCTGGCCTTACCGAGGGGCTGGACGTGGCGTCCGCGGCAGAGCTCGCCGTCGCCCTGGAAACGGGGGTCGAGCCGCTGGATATCAGCTTTGCCGGTCCAGGCAAGTCCGCGCGGGATCTCAAGGACGCGGTGGCGGCCGGCGTTATCATCATTCTCGAGTCCTTTACTGAAATGGAGCGCGTTGCCGCGCTGGCGGCAGAGCACGGCTGTGAGCCACCGGTGGCGGTGCGCGTCAATCCAGACTTTGAACTGAAAAGTTCTGGCATGAAAATGGGCGGCGGCCCGCGACCCTTTGGCGTGGACGCGGAACAGGTGCCGGCACTGCTGCAACGCATTGCCGATACACCGCTGCGCTTCATGGGACTGCACATCTTCACCGGCTCACAGAATCTGCGCCACGAGGCACTGATCGAGGCGCATGACCAGACCTTTGCGCTGGCTGAACGCCTGGCGGCGGAGAGTCCACTGCCCATTCGCTGGCTGAACATTGGCGGCGGGCTCGGCATCCCCTATTTTCCCGGCGAGCAGCCCCTGGCGCTGGCGCCAGTCTGCGACAACCTGCGCCAGCGCCTCGACGCGTGGCGTCAGGCGCACCCGGACTGCACCGTGGTCATGGAGCTCGGGCGCTACCTGGTGGCGGAGGCCGGCGTTTACGTGTGCCGCGTGAGCGATCGCAAGGTCTCCCGCGACCAGGTATACCTGATCACGAACGGCGGCCTGCACCACCACCTCGCCCTGTCGGGCAACTTTGGCCAGGTTATCCGCAAGAACTACCCGGTTTGCCTGGGCAACCGGGTTCACGGCGATACACAGGAGGTGGTCAACATCGTCGGCCCGCTCTGTACGCCGCTGGACATACTCGGTCAGCGCATGTCGCTGCCTGCTGCCAGCATTGATGATCTGGTCGTCGTTTTCCAGTCCGGCGCCTACGGGTTTACCGCCAGCCCACACGGGTTTCTCAGCCACCCGGCGCCTGAGGAACTGCTTTTATAGGACGCGCCGGCGCCACCGTCCTATAATGTGGGCTGAGTAACAGACACGCTGGGCACTTTGCGGCAGGCTTGCCCGATGACAATGATAAAACCCGACCCGTCATTGAATTCGCCAGACCCAGTGAGTGCGGCTACGCCTGCCAGTCTGTCAAGCGGCACGCCGTATGAAACAGACGGTCAACATCGACTTTCCATGGCAACGACCCCCAAAGAAGCGCCCGATGCCGCCCCCCCTGCGACGTCTGTCACAGATTTTTGCACGCTACATGACACACCACATTCCGCTGCTACTCTTCAGACTCTGGATTCAATCCGATCAATCAAGGGTCACGCGCCGGGCGAACGAGTGCACGGACGCAGTGAAGGAGTCTTGGGCATGATGGCAGGCAGTATTTTGGGCACGACACGCATTTTCAACCATCACGTTCACATTGCCTATTACTGGCTGGCGTTGGTAGACGCGCTCCTGTTTTTTGCTGCCTGCTATGCCGCCACCTGGCTGTACTTCCTGCAGGCACCCGCGGGAATGCTGGACGTACACCTGAACCAGCTACCTGCAAGAGCAACGGTCTTCTCGGCCATTACAGTGCTGGCCATGTTCAGTCTCGGGCTTTACCAGCCGCGCCTGCGCGAGGGCCCCAACGGGGTGCTGCTGCGCTCTGGCGGCGCCATCGCCATCATGACGCTGGGCATGACCGCCATTTTCTACTTCCTGCCGTCGCTGCACCTGTGGCGCGGTGTGTTTGTCTACGCGGCCATCCTCGCCTTTGTCAGCAGCCTGGCCACCCGGTTCATTTTTTCGCAGACCGTCGAGCTGGAACAGCTCAAGCGCCGGGTCCTGGTGCTGGGCTCCGGCCGCACGGCCGCCAACATCGCCGTAAAAATGCGCCGCAAGTCCGACCGTCGCGGATTCCGCATTTATGGCTACGTGCGACAGCAGGGAGAGGACACACAGCTCAGCACCGGCAGCATGATCACACTGGATACGCCCCTGTCGGACTACGTGCGCAGCCACGGCATTGAGAAAATTGTCGTCGCCGTGGATGATCGCGAGCAGCATATGCAGGCAGACGAGCTGATGCGCTGTCGCATGCAGGGGGTGGCCGTGGTCGATATTCTCGACTTCTTCGAGAGCGAGGCCAGCAAGATCCTCACCGACGAGGCACATCCCGAATGGTTCATTTTTTCCAATGGCTTCAGGTGCGACTCGTCGGCGTTCGGTCTGCGACGACTGTTTGATATTGCAGCCTCCTTCGCTCTGCTCACCCTCACCTGGCCCTTCATGCTGCTGGCGGTGCTGGCGATCTGGCTTGAGGACGGCTTCGGTGCGCCGGTGATTTTCCGGCAACGGCGCGTGGGGCTGCAGGGCCAGGTTTTCAACGTGATGAAGTTTCGCAGCATGACAGTCGATGCCGAGGGTGACGGCAAGGCCCGCTGGGCGACGCCGGATGATCAGCGTGTCACCCGGGTGGGCAAGGTCATCCGCAAGCTGCGTATCGATGAGCTACCGCAGATCCTCAACGTCCTGAAAGGTGACATGGCCTTCGTGGGACCCCGACCGGAGCGACCCGAGTTCGTGCGTGACCTGGCGGAGAAGATTCCGCACTTTGACAAGCGCCACTGTGTGAAACCGGGCATTACCGGCTGGGCCCAGCTCAACTACCCCTACGGCGCGAGTGAGAAAGACGCGAAGGCCAAGCTGGAATTCGACCTGTACTACGTCAAGAACCAGAGCCTGTTTCTCGATCTCACCATTCTGCTGCAGACGGTGGAAGTGATTCTTTTCAGAAAGGGAGCTCGCTAGCGCTAGCCTCTCGCTTCCCGCCCTCCTGGGGCGGGGTTTTCATGTCAATTTTTTTTACATTACAGCCTCCGGTTCAGCTTGTGGGGCATGTAAGAGCGCTGTAATCTCCTGATACACAGGCAAAAATAGCGATGGCTTGTTTATTGCTTCACCTGTCTGGAAAGTGCACAAAGTCAGGGCAAGGATAACTGGGAGAGCACGCAGTTCATGGAAGCCATTCTCACCTTAGTCGGCATACTTGGGCTGGGCGCCCTGCTCATTTCGGTTTACGTGTTCTCCGTCGCCGCCCGAAACTTTGTCTCTGACGACGAGAAGAAAGCGCCACCATTCAGCTCTGACGCCGCCAGCAACGACAGCTGGATTCCGCGCAGTCGTGAAGATCGTCGCCAGAATCGCAGCAAGGTGCAGTTCCCGCTGCGTGTCAACGGCACTCTGGTGATGCACGACCGGCGCAAGGGGGATCGCCGCGCGGCATGAAGCGCCGGAATGCCGCTGCATGCTTGACTTGCCGCCAGGAAATAGACAGAATTCGCGCCTCTCGTCGCAAGGCGAACGACAACCCCGTGGCTACGTAGCTCAGCTGGTTAGAGCACAGCATTCATAATGCTGGGGTCGCTGGTTCAAGTCCAGCCGTAGCTACCATTTTCTTCCTTCGAAATCAGCAGCTTAGGCAAAGCTCAAACCGCTTTGCGGTTCTCCCTTCTCCCGATTGCGGGAGTTTTCGTTTTTGATCAAGGTCAGCGTCGGTGCCGAGCGGCCGGACCAGCTCACTTTCTCCACGGCTTCTATCAGTTCCCCGATTTCAGCGGCGGAAT
>CAZTJR010000042.1:0-25820 GCA_964613795.1 uncultured Alteromonadaceae bacterium
CGCGCCCGCACAGCGGCTCTGAGCGTTACCGAACTTACCGCGTGGCCCACTAGCGTTACTCTACCGGATTGACCGGCCAAGGGCAGGTGGCGACGCCACCATGGCGCCCCCTTCAGCGCACATACTTGATAACGGCGACGAAGTGAAAAATCGAACCGACGAGAACAAAAAAGTGCCAGATGCCGTGAGCATGGTTGAGTTTCTGCAACTTGTCGGCGACATAGAACACCACACCTGCGGTGTAGGCGAGGCCACCGGCAACCAGCCACCAGAAACCCGGCTCGGGTAGAGCAGCTCTCAAGCTGCCAAAATCCAGCGAACAGGCCCAGCCCATGCCAAGATACGCGGTCACCTGGATGATTTTGACAGCCCGACCGTGCAGGAACACCTCGGACAGCGCGCCCAGGACCGCCATCCCCCAGACAAGCGCGAGAATCCGCAGGCCACTTCCCTCGCCGACGCTCACCCACATGAACGGCGTATAGGTGCCGGCAATAAGCAGGTAGATGGAGATGTGGTCCAGTACCTTGAAAAAACGCTTGAGGCGAGGCGGGCGAAAGCTGTGGTATAGCGTGGACGTGGTATAGAGAAGTACCAGCGTGCCACCGTACACGGTAAACGACAGGATGATTGATGGCTCGCCAATCTGCAGTGCGACCGCCAGCAGCGCACCGAAGCCCACCAGCGCCAGAACTGCGCCCACCAGATGACTGATGCTGTTAAGACGCTCACCGTAATACACGGCCAGGTTGCTCCCGCGCTCCACACGGGAGCTCTCCAGACAGTGCCGCCCCAGATCAGCGGCCCTGCTTATGGTGTGACACATTGGTTCTTTGTTCAACGCCCATTCCAGGAAATCCGGCCACATGAATGAAAGCGAGTCGTCCGGATTTCGCCAACGGCTGGAATATTGCAAGCATGAGCCAGCAAACACGGCGAGAGCACCAAGGCCGCTGCGGTTGCCGGCAGGGGCATCGACCAGGCCGATAGTCAGCGCGGAAAATTCTCATGAGCAAGTTGAGCCCTGACATCGTATAGTGAGCCAGTAGCATCACACTCACGTGTCGCCCAAAAATCAGCTAGGAGGTTCATCATGTCCAAAGTCGATATCGGTATCAGCAAGAAGGATCGGACCGATGTCGCCGAGAAACTCAAGTGTCTGCTCGCCGACTCCTACACACTCTATCTCCAGACGCACAACTTCCACTGGAATGTCACCGGACCACAGTTCCGTGAACTTCACCTTATGTTTGAGGAGCATTACACCGAGCTGGCAGTAGCCGTGGACGACATTGCTGAGCGCATACGCACTCTGGGCATCGTCGCACCGGGCACCTACAAGGCATTCGCGAGCCTCAGCTCGATTGAAGTCGTGGAAGAGGTACCGGCTGCCGGCGAGATGACGGCGATTCTTACCCGCAGCCACGAGCAGGTGGTAAAGACCTGTCGCGACGCGTTGAAGGTAGCGCAGAAAGCCAATGACGAATCCTCAGCGGCACTCATCTCAGACCGCATGCGCGTGCACGAGAAAACAGCCTGGATGCTGCGCGCCATGCAGTAGCTGTCTGCGCCAGGCGGGCCTCAGCGCACGCCCACCGCGTTACTACTGCTTGCACAAGGTGCCATTTGCGCGTATACCGCTGCCATGATTCGAACCGCCATCATACGACCGCGCCGCCCGCTGCATTGGATGCTGGCCGCGTGCTGCGCCGTTGTAATCCTGGTGGTAACGGCGCCCTGCGCCATGGCGCTGGTCGATATTCAGGACGCTGCCAGCGGCCATGACTGCCCCCATTGCCCGCCAGAGCCCTGTCACGACGATGGCGGTGCGAATGAGTGCGACAGCTTCAAGCCCGCGGACAAACCCCGCAACGACAGCGGTGCAGACAGCCCCGCCATGTTGCCGCCTGTCGGATTTGTCGTGCACGAGCGTCCTCCCCGCCTTCACACCGCCACAATTGGCCCTCCGCCAGCCAGGGACGGTCCCCGCAGACACCTGATACTGGTCACCTTCAACGAATAGATAGCCCTCCGCTACGCACGGTGGCGCATTGGCGCCGCCTGTCCCGCTCAACGGAGGAGAAACAGCCCGTGTACAACCCCAGCCCTGCTTGGCCACCCATCCGGCGTCACGCCCGGATACAGATCATCACATGCTTGCTCACAGTCTTCCTGGTGCCGACAGCGACTGCCGGCGACCTGACCGGCGGACTGCTGACCCTGGACGCAGCGGTGCAGCTCGCCCGCGAGGCACAGGAGCCTGCCCTGGCGAGCCATTCCGCCCGCGCCGACGCGCTCGCTCACGCCGCTGTAGCGGACGCGCAACTTCCCGATCCTCGCTTCACATCGGGCCTCGCCAACGTGCCCGTGGACTCCCCCGCACTGGATGGCGCCGACATGACCCAGATTACGCTCGGCCTGAGCCAGGAGTTTCCAGCCGGGGATACGCTCGCGCTGCGCGGTGAGCAACGCGATGCGCAGTCCCGGGAACAGCGCGCACTGCGCCACGCGCGAGAAAGGGATGTCGTGCTGGCGACCCGCGAGGCATGGCTGAACCTGTTTTACCACGGCCGCGCCAAGGCTGTTCTGGAAGACAGCATAGACGCCGTGGCCGAGTTGCTGGATTCACTGTCAGCGCGCTTCGCCACGGGAAGCCTGCACGCTCAGGACATGCTGCGTACCGAACTGGAGCTGGACCTTCTGCGGGATCAGCTAAGCGCGCATCGACAACGGGCGGAGAACTTCCGCGCCCGACTTGCGCGGCGGATCGGCACCGATGCCAACGCGGAAATGCCCGACGCGCTACCGGAATTCACCGGCCTACCGACGGCCGGTGTGCTGCAGGGACGACTGACCAACCACCCGCTGGTACAGGCGCTGGATGCACGCATTGACGCCTCGCGCTGGGGTGTCGCACTTGCCGAGGCCAGCTATCGGCCAGCTTTCTCGGTGCAGGCCGGATACGGTATCCGCACGGAGCGCAGCGACTTTGCCAGCATCGGCTTCGGCGTATCCATGCCGCTGTTCACGGATAAACGCCAGGACCGACGCCGCCTCGCCGCGCTGCGCAACGAGAGCGCGGAACAACTCGACCGCCACGCTCTGCTGCTGGATCTGAACGAGCAACTACAGCGGGAGGCATCGGACTGGGAGCACCTGTCGCGGCGAATGGAGCTCTATCAGCGCGTTGTCGAGGAACGGGCGCGCCAGACCGCAGAGGCATCCGTATCCACCTATGCCAGCGGGCAGACAGACTTTGCCGAGCTTATCCGGGCGCAGCTCGCGCAACTGGACGTTCAGCTGACCCGACTGGAACTGGCAAGGGACCGCGGCATCGCCTGGTCCAGGCTCACCTATCTCACAGGAGAAACGCCATGAGCGCGAGAAAGACCCTTGTGGCAACAAGCTTCATCGCGCTGTTGGGCGGCGTCGCTCTCGGCGCATGGCTGAGCCCGATGACGATGGATCACGGTTCCAACCCGGACGATAGCCCGGCGTCCGGGAATGGCGGCGAAAATGACATTCTGTACTGGGTAGCCCCGATGGACCCCGGATACCGGCGGGACAAACCGGGCAAGTCGCCCATGGGCATGGATCTTGTTCCGGTCTACGCCGGCAGTGGAAGCAACAGCGATGCCCTGCGCATCAGACCCGAAGTGCTGAATGCGATCGGCGCCAGATATGCGCCGGTAAAGCGCCAGAGCCTGAGGCCAGTATTCACCGCGCCCGCCATCGTGCGTCCGAATGCCGACCGCGTCGCCCACATTCACGTGCGCACCGAAGGCTGGGTGGAAAAACTCCACGCCAACGCGGAGGGCAACCGGGTGCAGGCGAGCGACCTACTGTTCGACATTTACTCGCCCGCTCTGGTCAGCGCCCAGGAGGAGTATCTCCAGGCCGTCGCGTCTGACCGGGCAGCACTGGCCCGCGCCGGCGAGGAGCGGCTGCGCGCTCTGGGCATGCTGCCTGCCCAGATCAGAGCGCTGCGTGAGACAGGACGCGTACAACCACTCTACCAGCAGCGTGCCCCCCAGGATGGCGTCATCCTCGAGCTGAATATTCGCCAGGGCATGTACGTACAGCCGGGTACAACCATCATGAGCCTCGTCGACGACAGCAGCGTATGGCTCGAGGCAAGTCTGTTTCCCTCCCAACTGGATCAGGTCAGCGTCGGCGATCGACTCACCTTCCGCACGCCCGGCAGCAGTGGGGCGGCCCCGCGTCCGGCACGCGTGGATTATCTTTATCCGACGATTGATGAGGCAACCCGCACTGCCCGCGTGCGCGCCGCTGTCGACAATGCAGAGCGGTCCCTGCGACCCGGAGAGTTCGTTCAGGCCGACTTCCGCGGACCCGAGCGCACAAACGTGCTGGCGGTACCCAACGCGGCAGTCATCCGCAGCCGCGGGTCCACGCGTGTCATTCTCCATCTCGGTGAGGGTCGCTTCCGGCCCGCTGAAGTGTCGACAGGACTGGTCACGGCATCGCATACGGAAATCACCAGCGGGCTCGACGAGGGAGAGGACGTTGTCGTTTCGGCGCAGTTTCTTATCGACTCCGAGGCCAGCCTCGAACCTGCGCTGAGCCGCATGAGTCATAGCGAACACGAGGCACAGGAAAGCCGTCACGACCATGGCGGCCACACGGCCACGGCGGATGACACAGACGACGAGGACACGCCAAACCACGAGAACCACGAGAACCACGAGAACCACGAGCAGCATGAAGTACCCACCGAGCCCGACCCTCGTGATACCTCACCGCCAGCGGCCGAGGCTCGCGCCGACCCTGCGCATCAGCATCACCACCCGGGAGCCAGCCAATGATTGCCGCAATCATCCGCTGGTCACTGAAAAACCGGGTACTGGTGCTGATGCTGGCGGTGCTGCTCACTGTCTGGGGCGCGCTCTCGGCGAGGCAAACACCGCTGGACGCCATTCCGGACCTGTCCGATGTGCAGGTGATCGTCAAGACGACTTACCCGGGACAGGCTCCGCAGGTGGTTGAGGACCAGGTGACCTACCCGCTGGCGACCGCGATGCTGTCGGTGCCCGGTGCAACCACGGTCCGCGGCTATTCCTTTTTCAACGATTCCTTCGTCTATGTGCTGTTTGAAGATGGCACCGATCTCTATTGGGCGCGGGCGAGGGTTCTGGAGTACCTGAATCAGGTAGCAGCAGAGCTGCCAGCAGCAGCCCGTCCAACTCTGGGTCCGGATGCCACCGGCGTTGGCTGGGTCTATCAATACGCTCTGATCGATCGTAGCGGTGAGCACGACCTGGGTGACCTGCGCGCTCTGCAGGACTGGTTTATCCGTTATGAACTGCAGACAGTGCCCGGCGTTGCCGAAGTAGCGGCGATCGGGGGCATGCAGCGCCAGTACCAGGTCGTTGTCGATCCGATCGCGCTGCATGCACACGGACTGACGCTGACCGATCTGCGACAGGCAGTAGAGCGTGGCAACCGCGAGACCGGTGCGCGGGTTCTGGAAATGGCGGAAGCCGAGTACATGCTGCGCGCGACCGGGTATATCACCTCCATCGACGAACTGCAGCAAGTGCCCCTGAAAACCGGTGAGGGGGGCATCCCCGTCACCATCGGCGATCTGGCCACAGTCCGCCTGGGACCGGACCTGAGGCGCGGTATCGGCGAACTCAACGGCGAGGGCGAGGCCGTCGGCGGTATCGTCGTAATGCGTTACGGCGAGAATCCCCTGGCGACTATCCGCGGCGTCAAGGCGCGACTTGCCAGTATCGCGGACAGCCTGCCACCGGGCGTGGAGATCATCGAGACCTACAACCGGGCGGGCGTTATAGAGCGTGCGGTGGCCGTGCTCGGCAGCATTCTGATCGAGGAATTCATCATCGTCGCGCTGGTCTGCGCGCTGTTCCTGTTTCACCTGCGCTCCTCGCTGGTGGTGATCCTGAGTCTGCCGCTGGGCATCCTGATGGCCTTTATCCTCATGCGGCTGCAGGGCATCAATGCCAACATCATGTCCCTCGGAGGTATCGCCATCGCCATCGGCGCCATGGTGGACGCCACCGTGGTCATGCTCGAAAACGTGCACAAGCACCTCGAGCGCAGGCCGGAATCTGCAACAGACCCCGAGCAGCGCTGGCGCATCGTCGGCAATGCAGCCGTGGAGGTCGGCCCGGCCCTGTTCTTCTCGCTGCTGATTATTGCCCTGAGTTTTACGCCAATTTTTGCCCTTGAGGCGCAGGAGGGCCGCATGTTCGCTCCACTGGCCTACACCAAGACCTACGCCATGGCGGCGGCGGCACTGCTCGCCGTCACGCTGGTCCCGGTGCTGATTGGCCTGCTCGCGCGCGGACGCCTGCGACCCGCCGCGCGCAACCCTGTGACCAGGTTTCTTGTCCGGCTGTACCGTCCTGTGCTGGCCGCCGCTCTGCGGGCACCCGCTCTGACCCTGATACTCGCCCTGCTGGTCACCGCCAGCGCTGCAGTTCCCCTTTCGCGGCTGGGCAGCGAGTTCATGCCGGAACTCGACGAGGGTGACCTGCTGTACATGCCGAGCGCCTTTCCGGCGGCGTCTGCGGGCAAGATGGCCGAACTGCTGGGACAGACCAACCGGCTCATCATGCAGACGCCCGAGGTAGAGACTGCCTACGCCAAGGCCGGCCGCGCCGACACCGCAACCGACCCCGCGCCGCTGACCATGATCGAGACCACGATCAGGCTCAAACCCCGGGACGAGTGGCGGCCGGGCGTGACACTTGAGGATATTCGCGCAGAGCTGGACGCACGGGTGCAGATACCCAGTCTCACCAACACCTGGCTCATGCCAATCAAGAATCGACTGGACATGCTATCCACCGGGATCAAGACGCCGGTGGGCGTAAAGATCGCGGGCGATGACCTTGAGCAGATCAACCACATAGCTCAGGCAGTAGAAACCGCGCTGCAGGACCTCCCGGGAACCGCATCCGCGTATGCAGAGCGCGTGACCGGGGGTCGCTATATCACCGTTGACGTCGACCGCGAGCAGGCCGCCCGCCATGGACTGAATATAGCCGATGTCCACGATGTGATTGCCTCCGGAATAGGAGGCATGCAAGTGGGCCAGGTGATCTCAGGCCGCGAGCGATACAGCATCAATATACGCTACCCGCGGGACCTGCGCGATAATCTGGCGCAGCTGGCGCGACTCCCTGTCATCACCCCGGGCGGGGCCTACCTGCCGCTGGAGGAGGTCGCGGCCCTGTCTATCGACAGCGGGCCAGGCGTTATCCGCACGGAAAACGCCCGTCTGAATGGCTGGGTCTATGTGGACGTCAACACCGATGATATCGCTGGATACGTCGAGCAGGCACGTCGCGTCGTGGCAAGAACGGTGGATCTTCCCGCCGGCTATACCGTGCACTGGTCAGGACAGTTCGAGCAGCTGCAGCGCGCCACAGAGAGGCTCGCGCTGGTCGTCCCCGCGGTCATCGCCATCATCGCCCTGCTGCTCTTTGTCATATTCCAGCGTGTCGTACCGATGCTGATTGTTCTCGGCACTTTGCCGCTGGGTCTCGCCGGCGGCTACTGGCTGCTCTATCTACTCGGGTACAGCCAATCTATCGCCACTGCCGTGGGCTTCGTGGCGCTGGCTGGGGTGGCGGTCGAAATTGCGATTTTAATGGTGCTGTACCTGGAACAGTCAATGCGACGGATGGCAAGCGATGGTGAGCGTGAGCAGGTCACGCGAGAACAGGTCAGGGGCGCCGTCACCGAGGGAGCGCTGGAAAGAGTGCGGCCGATTGCCATGACCGTCTCGTCCACCGTTGCCGGGCTGACACCTATCATGCTGGGATCGGGTACGGGCGCCGAAGTCACCCGCCGCATTGCGGCTCCCATGATAGGCGGCATGCTCAGTGTCACCGCTCTGACATTACTGGTTGTCCCGGTCATCTATTTCCTCTGGCAGGCAAGAGGCCTGCACAGAGAATGAAGCCGGGTCGTCCAATATCAATCGTGATGGTGCCTGGGCATGCCCTGTTCAACACGGTCTATCAGCTCGGGATCGTTATAGACATCCTCTACCGCCCGCCAGACATCGTCGCGTCCGTCATAGCACTGAATATCGCCCTCGCCGATGTCATACACCCAGCCATGCAGTTGCGCCTTGCCGGTGGCGACAGCGGCTGCCACGGCCGGGTGCGTCATGAGGTGCCGCATTTGAAGCACGACATTTTCCTGCGTTAACTCGGCAAGGTGTTCTGGCTTCAAGCCATCATGCCGGGCATTCACAGCGGCGACCGCTGCCTGGGTGTGGGCCAGCCAATCGCTCACATGGGGCAAGGACTTCAGACTGTCGGGATTCATTGCGCCCTTCACTGCCCCGCAGTCGGTGTGACCACAGACCACAATGTGTTTAACCCCCAGCGCCGCTACGGCAAACTCGATGGATGCCGTCGTACCGCCGGCGTTACGTTCGTGCGGCGGGACAATATTCCCGGCATTACGGCAGATGAACAGCTCTCCCGGGACCGTTTGTGTGATCAGGTTCGGGTCTATGCGCGAATCGGCGCAGGTAATGAAAAGAATGCGCGGATCCTGACTCACCGCCAGCTCCGAAAACAGCGCTTTCTTTTCGGGAAAGATCTCTCGCTTGAATTTGCACACGCCTTCGAGAAGTTTCTTCATTGTTGCTCCATTGCGTTAGTGTTACTCGAAACCCCTCTTTCCAAACTAGTATAACTCCGGTCAGGCAACACACCAAAGCCTGCTGGCCGTGCGATTCGTGACAGGGTCGTCAAACCCCATGAGTCAACTGTTACCTGGGCTGACACTAGGCTACCCTCGCATTCACTATTTTCTACCGCAGATGCCGACACATTGAACATCCTACAGCCGCGCGACGAACATGACACGCCGCACCGGTGGCCAGCCTGCCTGACAGACGCGGCCCGTTGCTGCGCCATGCTCTGCGCACTCCTGTGGGTCGCACCAACCCTTGCGCTGCGCGGCGATCTGCTGCCGACCCAGTACCTGACAGACCGTTTCACACGGGCTACAGGCCTGCCCTCTGAAACCGTATGGCTGGCGCGCCAGGGCCCCAGAGGCTACCTGTGGCTCGGTACAAAAAATGGACTGGTGCGATTCGATGGCAGCAGCTTCACGACATTCAACACGCAGACGGAGGCGGCTTTTCGCTCTAACGACATCCGGGTTATCACGTGGTCAGAGAACGGCACGCTCTGGCTCGGCACGTATGGCGGTGGCGCCTTGTTCCAGACACCACGGGGCTGGCGGGCGTTCGGCGTCGACGAGGGGCTGGCGAGCGATACGGTCTACGACATTCACATCGATGATGATGGCAGCGTGTGGTTCGCCACCGGGGGAGGCGTCAGTCGCTACCGCAACGGGCATATTGACAGCTGGACGGTAGAGGACGGACTGGCGGATCAGAGAGTCTTCAAAATCGTCCCTGGCGAGGACGGCAGCCTCTGGTTCAGCACCCTGACCAACGGACTGAGTCGCTTTGATGGCAGCGGCTTTACCAGCTTCTCCGGCGACGAGTGGCTGGAGGCGCCGCAGGTTCACCTGCTGTTTAGGGATTCGGCGCTGGGTCTGCTCGCGGGCACGATCACCGGCGCCATCTACCGTCTCGACAGCGGCCAACCGGTGCCCCTGCAGCCGTCCCCGCTGCAGCAGCCACTGCCTTTCGAGGACGCGCACAGAGACCGCGATGGCAACCTCTGGCTGGGCACCTACGGCAAGGGGCTGTGGCGCCTGTCGACCGATGGCGAACTACTTGAGTTCCCGCTGGAGGCTGCCAACACGGGCCATGTCTTTGATGTGTACGAGGACGGGGAAGGCAATATCTGGGCATCAACCATGGCTGGCCTCTACCGCTTGCGCGACAGCGACTTCCTGCCTTTTGGACGACCTGAGGGCATAGCAGACTCTACCTTTGTGGTCACCGGCACGCCATCGGGCATTGTCTACGCAGGCACCGAGAGCGGCGGACTGTTCCGGATCGACGGCAACGAGATCACGACGATAGACGAATCCGATGGCCTGGGCTCGCCAAGCGTGTCGTCTGTTCTCGTCGCCGATGATGAATCGCTGTGGGTCGGCACCTTCGGCGGAGGTATCTCTCGCTTTGCCGAAGACGGCGTCAGTCGGCTGGGGATGCACAACGGGCTGAACAGCGACCACATCATCGCTCTTGAGCAGGCGAACGACGGCACTATCTGGATCGCGACCTCCCGGGGACTGTACCGGCTGCGAGATGACGAACTCGAGCGCATCTCCCTCGGCGAGGAGACCACCGACAACATGGTCCGGCACATCATGCAGGACAGCCGGGGCCGACTCTGGTTTTCAACCAACAACGGACTACTGCAACGGAATGGCAACAGCACCCGGTGGTACCGGGAGGCCGATGGGCTGGCCAGCAATCTGATCAGCGGCACCTACGAGGATGCTGACGGCGTGATCTGGATTGCCAGCCGCGAGGGCGGACTGGCGCAACTCGACAATGACCGGATTTTTCAGTTCACCCTCGAGCAGGGTCTGCCCCAGCTTTCCGTGCTGGCCATACTTGAGGACAGCGCCCAGCAGCTATGGCTGAGCGGATCCGGCGGGCTTGTCCGCGTTGCACGAAGCGCACTCGAGGCCGTTGCCAGCGGCGAAGCGAGTCGATTTCGGGCACAGCTGTTCGATGAGGCTGACGGTCTGCGCTCCGCTCAGTTCATGGGCGGCTTTCAGCCGCCTGCATTCAGGGCGGACAACGGCCACCTGTGGTTCCCCACCAATCGAGGGCTTGTCTCGATAGACCCTACAGCATCCTCAGGCCAGCCAACCCCCCTGCGCCCCATCATCGAGGCCATCCGTATCGACGGCGCCGCTGTGCCGCTGACCGACACGGTGGAATTGCGCGCGGATACGCGAACGCTGGAAATTGACTACACCGCGCCCTACCTCGGTAATGCGGATGCCATTGTCTTCCGCTACCAGCTTCAGGGCGCTGATTCCACCTGGCAGGCGGTCGGCGTGCGTCGCACGGCATACTTCACCTCAGTCCCCGCCGGCGAGAGCGTGTTTGTCGTTGAAGCGTCGCGGGATCCGGACAGCAATGGATTTTCTGACTCGGAAGCGGCGCGCCTGACATTGAATCGCAGTTATTTGTGGTACCAGACCGGGTGGGCGCTAGTGCTGCTCTGCATCGCCATCGCGGTCCTGTTCTTCGGCATTTACCGGTTTACGGCACACAAGGCCCGTCAGCGCGAGCGCCAGCTGGAGACCCTGGTCAACCAGCGCACGGAAGAACTGCAAGCTGCATTGTCAACGGTTGAACAGTTGTCCCGCACTGACGGGCTCACCGGCGTTGCCAACCGACGGTATTTTGAAGAGCGGCTTGCCAGCGCATGGAAGCAGGCGCTGCGCTCAGGCGAAAGCCTGGGCATCATCATGCTGGATATCGACCGGTTCAAGCAGTACAACGATGCCCTGGGGCATCAGGCTGGCGACGACTGTCTGAAAAAAATCGCCGCGGCTCTGCAGCATGGCACCTTGCGCGACCGGGACATGATCGCCCGTTACGGCGGCGAGGAGTTCATCATACTGCTCCACGGCGCAGACCACGAGGCGGCGACGCAGATCGCCCTGCGCATCATGGAACGCATCCGTTTGCTCAAACTACGCCACCCGGACAGCGATATATCACCCTATGTCTCGATAAGCCTGGGCTGCGCTACCGCCACGACTGACGCGCTGTCCGGCGCGACTGAGCTGATAAAGCGCGCCGACCAGGCCCTGTACAGGGCCAAGAGGGCCGGCCGCGACCAGATCAGGATGTATGAGGGAGAAACCCTGGCGTGAAATCGTCGGTCCTCTTGGAAGGATCGCAAAACCGGCAGTAGCGTTACGATATTTTGACGCCGCGGCAAAAACGGGGACACGAACGACACAGGCGGCGACAAATTGCCGACCTTTTTGCCGCCCTCGACCCCCTATCGGCGGAAATGTCTGGCCGCCATGGCAACTTCTGCCCGCTTTCCGGCCCGCAGCTATACGGCATGATTTTTGCTGTGCTGAGGTAGAGCCATCGATCTGCGGACGGGATGCCGAATGAACAACGTACCAACACTGAAGATTGACGCACATCGTCCGATCCGGCTGCAACGCAGGACCACACTTGGCGAGCACACCCAGAATGGCAGGCATGTCAGTAGCGCTGAACGCCTACTGAACCTGCACGAACGACTTCTGGGCAACGCCGAAGAAAAGACGCTGACCGAGCGCTTTCGTCTGTGGGCAAGGGAACATGGGCTAGCCGAAGACACTGTGTATTCGCCCGGCAGGCCCCAACACAGAGAGCAAGACGGGCCACGCCCGCACGCAGGCCAGACGCTGAACTTTGTACTGAAGCCAGGTGATTCGCACCTCGGCATGCTGGCCGTTATCTGCTGCGAGCCCCCGGATGACGATGAGATAGTGTTCATGTCGAGGGCCGTCAACTGTCTAAGCCACTATCTTGAAATGGCCCTCAGCGTACAGTCCTATCGGGCGCTGGCCATGCATGATGGGCTCACCGGGCTCCTCAACCGCACGTCACTCGATGCACGTCTGGCTGAGGAAATCAGCAGGGCACGACGGCACGGTGGCACCCTGTCGATCATGCTTATCGATGTCGACCACTTCAAGAGGCTGAATGATGAACTGGGCCACCTGAGTGGGGACCACATCTTGCGATTACTGGCAGACATCTTTACCGCCACCACCCGGGAGTCCGATCTCGCTTTTCGCTTCGGCGGCGACGAGTTTGCGATCCTGCTACCCTTTACAGAGCGGGACTCAGCGCGCTGCACCGCCGAGAGGATTCGAACCCGACTCTCGTGCATGCCTGCCGAGGCATTCTGCGTCACCGGAGAGATCCCCGTGCTGAGGCCGGATATCAGCATCGGTATCGCACAGTACCGACAGGGCGATGCGGAAACGGATCTCTTGCGACGGGCTGATCAACATCTTTATCAGGCCAAGGCCCGGGGCAGAGGCAGAATTTGCACACAGCGTTGACGGTGTGTGCACACCCCGTCACGGAACGAGGGCAGATAAAATGACCCAAAGGCCGCATTCGCAGACATCCCGCGCCTGACTCACGGCAATCCGGACGGGTCGCGGCAGCGTAACTCCCCTGCTCACCAACTCCGGAGCTTTCATGCGACATCTGTACTGGTTCCAGAATGACCTGCGACTGCAGGACAATCCCGCGTTACTGGAACATCTGCAAGCCAGCCAGCTGCTGCTGGTCTTTCTTTGGCCGCGCAATCGGCCATGGTGTAATCAACACGGTATTGGCGCGCAGCGCGAGCGCTTTCTCACCGAAAGCCTGATCGCACTGCGGGAGGATCTGGCGCGGCTGGGACAGGATCTTCTGGTGCTTCACGGCTCGCCCGAGCTGGTCATCCCGGATCTTGTCAGGCGCTTCAGTATCGAGCGTGTCGGCACGCCACGCACACCCGGCTGGTACGAAGCTGCGGCGGTGCGCACCCTCCGTGACAAGCTGGACATCCCGGTACAGGTTCATCGAGGCAACACCCTGTTCGCCGAGACGGCGCTGCCTTTCCCGCTGGCAAAGATGCCGGGGCAGTTCACGCCCTTCCGGCGCGCGGTCGAGGCCCTGCCATTCACGCCACCGACCCCTGCCCCCGGGGAACTCCCCCCGCCGCCGGCGGCAGATTTCCACGCCATACCGGCGGCGGCGGCACGACCGAGTGCGGCACTGCCGATTCGCGGCGGCGCGGCGGCGGGCGCTCGACGACTGCAGCAGTTTGTACATGATGAACAGGGCATCCTGTCCTACAAAGAAACGCGCAACGGCCTCGACCCGCTCGACGGCTCGAGCACGCTGTCACCCTGGCTGGCCACGGGCTGTCTGTCGCCACGACAGGTTGCGCAGGAGGTGGCGGACTTCGAGGCGAAGGTGACATCCAATGCGTCGACCCACTGGCTGTATGTCGAACTGCTCTGGCGCGAATTTTTCCACTGGCGCGCGTTAACTGATGATGCCCGCCACCTGTTCCGCGCCAGCGGTGCCGGCAAGCGACTGATGCGCTGCACCTTCGAGCCACGCAACTTTGCCCGCTGGTGCCAGGGCGACACCAACTTCCCGTTGGTCAATGCCTTTATGCATCAGCTGGTCGACACGGGCTGGATGAGTAATCGCGGCCGGCAGATTGTCGCCAGCTGCCTGATCCACGAATACGGTATCGATTGGCGCTACGGGGCCGCGTTCTTCGAGCATCACCTGGTGGATTTCGACGTCGCCAGCAATTACGGCAACTGGCAATACCTCGCCGGCGTCGGCGCCGATCCACGCGGTGGACGCCGCTTTAATCAGGACAAGCAGCGCGCCGACCATGACAGCGACGGTCGCTTCGTGGCCAAGTGGGACGGCGACAGGCCGCACCAGCCGACCTACGTCACCGATGCCGCCGACTGGCCAATCTGAGCGCAGGATGCCTGATAAAAACAGAAGTGCGCGGGGGCGGGGACGAGCGCCGAAGCCCGAGAAAACCTGCCCGGTGTGCGAGCGGCCTTTCACCTGGCGTGCTCGCTGGCGGCGGAACTGGGACGACATTGTCTATTGCTCCCGGCGCTGCGCCAGTCAGCGTCGCAGCCTGCGCGGTGCGACGGCATCGAACGGACCTGACGCGGGCTAGCCGATCGTCTGCAGTGTCTGTTCCGCCCACGCAAGGATCGCCTCACGATCTGCCGCCTTGCGCTTGCGCCAGCCCCCGGTAATCAGCCCCATGCGGCTGTTGCGCGCGAGCTCCTCGGCGTGACGGTCAATGAAGTGCCAGTACAGGGCATTGTAGGGACAGGCGCCCTCGCCCGTCGTTTTCGCCGGATCATAGCGACAGCTGGCGCAGTGGTTACCCTGGCGCTGGATGTACTTGCCGCTCGCCGCGTAGGGCTTGCTCGCCATGATGCCGCCATCCCCATAGAGCGCCATGCCCAGCGTGTTGGGCAATTCCACCCATTCAAACGCGTCCGCATACACCGCCAGATACCAGTCGCAGACCGCGCGCGCGTCGAGCCCCGCCAGCAGCGCAAAATTGCCGATGACCATCAGACGCTGTATGTGATGCGCGTAGCCGTGATCAAGGGACTGGCGCAGCGCCCGGGAAAGACAGCGCATGTCGGTATCGCCACTCCAGAACCAGTCGGGCAGCGGCCGCTCGGCGTTAAAGGTATTAAGATCGCGATAGCCCGGCATGTGCAGCCAATAAATACCGCGCACGTACTCACGCCAGCCAAGCACCTGGCGGATAAAGCCCTCGGCGTCCGACAGTTTGCACTGGCCTGCGCGCCAGCGGTCCTCAATCTCGCGACAGACGTCGAGCGGCTCCAGCAGGCCAATATTCAGGTACATGGAAACCAGGCCGTGGTAGAGCCATAGCGACTCCTCCGCCAGCGCATCCTGGAAGGTACCGAACTGCCCGAGTGCGTTGTCACAGAACCAGTGGAAGTCGGCCTGCGCCGCCTCTGCGGTCACCGCCAGGCGAAACTGCGCGAGGTCTCCGGGATTATCGGGAAAGCACGCTGCCACCTCGGCCATGACTTCCCGGGTCAGGGCGTCGGGCGTGTTCGAGGGTCGATCCGGAACCTGCGCCTGGTTGCGCCAGCCGCTGCGATTGTCGGCATCGTAATTCCACTGGCCACCCTCAGGCTTGCCCTGCTCATCCATAAGCAGATCATAGCGCTTGCGCATTTCGCGATAGAAGTACTCCATGCGCAACTGCTTGCGGCCCTCAGCCCAGCGTTCGAAATCGCGATGAGAGGCGAGAAAGCGGCTATCATCATGCACGGTCACAGGGCGGCCAAGCGACTCCTGCCAACCCTGCATGGCCTCGCACAGCCGGTATTCGCCGGGCTCGCAGCAGTGTACAGCGGTAAGTGCCGGCGTCGCCTTGAGCGTGCTTGCGACCGCGGCAAGCAATGAGTCAATGCCCCTGTCCAGCGTCAGATAGACAACCTCGAACCCGGCGTCACGAAGGGTAGCGGCGAAATGCCGCATGGCGGCAAAAATCAGCACGATCTTGTGGCGGTTGTGCCGCACGTAGCCGGCTTCCTCAGCCACTTCAGCGAGCAAGACAGTGTCAATGCCAGGCCGTGCAGCGACCAGCGCCGGGTTTTTCAGCGACAGCTGATCGCCCAGCACAAGAACCAGTCGCGGGTCAGACACCGCGTGGTCCACTAGAGCCACTCCCGCATCAGGCGATTCGCGTTGACGCGCGCGCCCATGCGACTTGCCAGCATGTACATGCCACCCACCTTGCGGTGAAAGTACACGACATCGGTGGGCGGCGCGTGCCAGAAATCCGAGTGTGCCGCAGCGGACTGGGCCAGCTCAGTCAGTCGTGCCGGCATATCGGAGGCGGCAAAATCGTAGTCGCCCTCATAACGCAGAGGCTCGAGCACCAGCAGCAGCAGCTCAAGCACCAGCTCGCGATACACCGAATCCTCGTCACCCATGGCGTAGCCCACTTTCTCGGCTGCCGCCACCATGCGCTTTCGATCACCGGCAATGGCGGCAGCGGCCAGCTTGCGGTAGTTGTTCACAAAGCGCGCCTTGAAGGCCCGCGTGGCGCCGAAATCCAGCAGCACAATATCACCGCTGGCAAAGCGGTACTGGTAATTGGCAAAATTGGGATCGGTCTGCACCAGGCGCAGCTGAAACAGTTCGGTCAGCATCAGGTCGACCAGCGCCGTCATCACCCGGTCGCGCTCGGCCTGGGGTTTGCGCGCCAGCTCCTCGATCGGCCCGCCGGACACGTAACTCATGGCCAGCACGTTGCGGCGCGTCAGCTCTGGCTGCAGCTCAGGTACGATGAACCGCTCGTCGTCGGCGAGAACCTCATGGAATGACTTGAGGAAGTCAGCCTCTTTCAGGTAATCGGCTTCGTCTTCAAGCTGTGCCTTGGCGTCTTCCAGCAGCGGCGCCATATCGACATCCGCGGGCAGCAGACCTGACATGCGCAGTACGGTGGCAATATTGTCGACGTCGCTGCGGATGCTCTTCGCCACACCGGGATACTGGATTTTCAGGGCGAGTTCACGTCCATCGTGATCCACCGCCCGATTGACCTGCCCGATGGATGCGGCGGCAATGGGGTTGCGGTCAAATTCGCCGAACAACGACTCCCAGTCAGCGCCATAGGCCTCGGTCATGGCGACCTCCAGCTGCGACTCGGGCATGGCGCTGGCCTCGGAACGCAGGCGCGCGAGAATATCCGCAAGCTCACGCGGCAGCATGTCACCATTGTCCATCGACAGAATCTGCCCGAGCTTCATCGCGGCACCGCGCATATCCGCCAGCTGGTCCGCGACACGTTTCGCGTTGCCGGGCGTCAGCAGCAGATCCCGGCGACGCGGACGGTTGCCCGCGCGCCACTGCCGTGTGCCCTCGGCAAGCATGCCACCCGCCACGCCTGCCGTCAGACGTGCCACCCGTGCAAACCGACCGACGCGACCGGTTGGCACCGTGCTCTGCTTGCCGCGCGGTTTGTCGACGCCGCCATGCCTGTCCTTGCCCTTGTCTTTCTCCGCGTTCACGCGGTCTCCTCCAGCCAGGTTTCGATATAGTCCCTCACCAGCTCATAGCCATTGAATTCGGCATCGAGAACGGCAATAAAGGTAAAGACACCGGTCAACTTCCGGGCGATCATGGCAAACTCACGTGAGGGGGTCGCGAAATGCCGGGTCGCCGCTGAACTCGCCGCCTGCCTGCCGACCCGCTGCATCAGCCGCGACCGACCCCAGCGATACTTACCGCGCGCATTGCAGTATTCGACGGGCAGCTCCGCCGGCGGCCGCAGGGGCTCAAGCAGCTGCAGACAGAAATCGCTGAAGGTATCGCGGGCAAAATCGCTGCTGTCCGGACGCAGGCAGCCCAGCCCGACCAGACCCTGCACGATGCTGTCCCGGTCCTGACGCTGACCCGCGGCGATAGTGCTGCCAAAATTGTGTAGAAAATCATTGTCGCACTGCAGCATCGAACCAAAATCCAGCAGCACCAGTTCATCCCGACCGGCGTGGCGCCTGATCAGATAATTGCCGAAATTGGGATCTGTCTGCAGCAGGCCCCAGTGATACAGCTCCGAGAAAAACAGGTCCAGCATGCCGCGACCCAGGGCGTTGCGACGCCGCTGGGGCAGTGTCGCGATATCCGGGTGATTGACCCGCTTACCATCGATGTATTCGAGCGCCAGAACCTCGCGAGTACAAAAGTGAGGATAACGCTCGGGAACATGCAAATAGACGCCACGCGCATTCAGGGCTTCGCCGCGTGCGGCCACGCAGGCGCTGATATGATCGCCCATGCGAGCCTCCCGCAGATAGTCGATCTCGTGGTGTAATTGCGCGCGCATGGCGCCCAGCCAGTCGTCGAGCTCGCGTCCGGCCTTGATCCAGCGCGCGAGGAGAAGCATGCGCACTACTGCATCAAAATCGCCGTCAATGACCCTGGCAAGACCGGGATACTGGATCTTGAGCACAATCTGCTGCCCACTGGCACGCACGGTGGCACGGTGCACCTGGGCGAGGGATGCTGCAGCCAGTGCGGTCGTCTCCACATCCAGCTCGTCGAGACGGTCTCCCAGCGAACTCCGGAGCGCCGGTTCAATCTCCGACCAGGGCAGCGGATGGGTTTCAGACTCGAGCTCGTGCAGGGCCTCGGTCAGCGCTGGCGGCAGAAAGTGTTCGCCGAGCAGCGCAAACATCTGCCCTATCTTGACATAGGTGCCCTTGAGGCGACCGAGCTCGGTGACAAAACGCCTGGCCTCGCGGCGCAGCATCTCGGAATCGGTGCCGGCGTCCGCACCGCGCAGGCGCTGCAGCGCACCGTCAAGCGCAAACGCGCCGCCAGCGCGTATACCGGCGACGGAAACGGCGAGACTGCGGCCAAAGGCGCCGCGACGATTAAGCAGTGATTTTCTGGTCATGTCCCATTATACGCCCGGTCACCGCAAGCGGACGGCCCGCCGCCGCAGCGATGTGGCGGAAACGGCGGTCGCAACCTGAACAGCGATCAGTCGAGCAGCAGCGCTGCCAGGTGCCTGCGGTGGTGCCTGGCATCACCGAACTGTGGCTGTGCCCACTGCGCACGCCGCAGGTAGAGCTGGGCATCACACTCGTAGGTGAACCCCATGCCGCCGTGGAACTGTATGGCCCGGTCGCCCGCGTGGCACAGCGTCTCCGTGCCCTGCGCCTTGGCCATGCGACAGGCAATCTCGGCATCCCGCGACAGCGGTTCATCGCTGACCAGGTTCGCCGCATGGTAGACGAAGGATCGCGTTGCATCCACCGCCGTCAGCAGTTCCACCGCCGGGTGCTTGAGGGCCTGGTAAGAGCCAATCAACCGGCCGAATTGCTTGCGGGTCTTGAGGTAGTCCACGGTCGTGTCGAGACAGGAGGCCGCACTGCCGCCCGCTTCCGCGGCGACCAGGAGTGCGCCGAGAAGCTGATAGTCGCGCAAGGCAGAGCTTACGCTGGGTCCCGTAATGACCGCCTCGGCCTGCACGTCGGTAAAATCGATGCGCGCCGCACGGCGGGTCTCGTCGATCAGACTATGCGGCGCCAGGGCGGCGTCAGCCAATGCCGCGCGACGCACCAGGGCGAGGACTGTCCCGCCAGCACCGTCCCGCGCTACCACGACCAGCAGTTCCGCCGCCTGTGCATCCCACACCAGAATTTTCTCACCGCGCAGGCGATTGTCGTCGTCGAGACTTACCCGGTAACGCGTACCCCCCCAATCCTCGCTTTCCAGCAGTGCGACCGTAGCAACGGCACCGGCGGCAATTTCCGCCAGGACATCGTCCTGGGTCCCCGGTGCGGCGCGCTGTAGCAGCTGCGCCGCAAGCGTTGTCGCCAGCAGCGGCGTACCCAGCATGGCACGTCCCAGGGACTCCGCCACCGGCACGACAGATGCCACACCCAGAGCCGAGCCACCCACGGCCTCGGGCAGGGCAATTCCCGTCCAGCCCAGGTCGACCATCTGCCGCCACACGGCCTGGTCAAACCCGAGCGGCGAATCCAGCTGGGCACGCACGGCTGACATGGGCGACTGCCGACGGCAGAAGTCCCGCGCCACGCCCAGCAGCATGGCCTGCTCTTCACCCAGAGACAGCCGCGTACTTCCGATAACCGACATGAACGACTCCTATTTCGGCAGGCCGAGAACATGCTCGGCAATAATATTCGCCTGAATCTGGCTGGTACCGCCGCCAATCGTTGCAGCAAAGCTGTTCATGTAGGCGCGCTGCCAGAATCCACCCTGCCTCGCGGCCTCGTCACCCACGTAAAGGCTGCCCGCGGCGCCCTGCGCGCCGACCGCAAACTGACGCAGGCGGCGCGAGTACTCGGTCCAGCGCAGCTTGTTCGACAGCGGCAGGGAAAACGGGTAATCCGTCGTCAAAGGCGCAATGGCGGCCCGGCGATCGCCCAGCGCCATCGCCTTTTCCTCCATGATCAGCGCCACCAGCTGATCGCGCAGCAGCGGATCCTCCAGGACTGGGCACCCATCGCGCGAGACATCCCGAAGCTCATGAATCATGTCGTCGATAGACACGCGCACAAAGGCCAGACCACCGGCCGCGCCGGCCTCGGCACCGCGCTCGTACTGCAGGGTTTGCATGGCGATCTTCCAGCCATCACCCTCCGCGCCCATGCGGGATACCTCGGGAATGCGCGCATCGGTGAAGAAGGTCTCGGTGAAGCCGTATTCGCCAGTGAGTTTGCGTATCGGACGCGTCTCGATACCGGGCACCTGCATGGGGGCGAGAAAAAACGACAGTCCATCATATTTACGAGGTGCATCCGGGTTCGTTCGCGCCAGAAGGATCATGTACTTCGCGTAGTTCCCCATGGTCGTCCAGATTTTGCTGCCGTTGATCACGTAGCCATCGCCATTGCGCACCGCCCTGGTCTGCGCGGCGCCCAGATCAGAGCCATGATCCGGCTCGGAAAACCCCTGACACCAGATATCCTCGCCGCTGAGTATGCCCTTCAGATACGTCGACTTTTCCTCTTCCGTACCGATATCGTTGATCAGGGGGCCGGCCCAGCCCAGCCCGATCACGTTGAAGCAGATGGGCACACCGGCGCGCCGCATTTCCTGGTCAGCAATGGACTGGAATGCGGGGTCGACGCCGCCACCCCCGTACGCTCGCGGCCAGGCCATGCCCAGATAGCCCGCTGACCACACCTTGTGCTGCCATTCCCTGAGAAAATCCAGCTGCTGCTCAGTGCTCACTTCCATAAATGACTGTGGCAGCAGGAAACCCGGATCGGCGGGACGATGCGCCGCAAGCCAGGCGGCGACGTCCTGGCGGAAACTGTCGAGTTCATGTGGTTCAGGGGTCATGGCTGCCTCTTGTTGGTTTGCGTCATCACAGGTCCAGTGCGGGCGCCATGGCGTCGGCGCGCTGCAGAGCGGGTCGCGCCAGGAGCCGCTCAAGATAGTCCCGGGTCTGCGGCTGGTAGCGATCGTCCAGCTTGAGGGACCGCCCGAGGTAGAGGGCGTAGCCCACGGCAATATCAGCCACGGTAAAGCGCCCGTCCACCAGGTAGTCGTGGTTTTCCAGATGGACATCGAGCCGTCGCAGGCGGGCAATGAACCAGCGCGCGTAATCCGCGGCAATGGAAGCCTTGTCAGGTCCCGGCTCAAGATAGGTGTAGCGCAGTACAAGGGTCTGCGGAAACGTCAGCGTGGCATCAGCCTGGTGCAGCCAGTTCAGCCAGGCGGCGTACTGCGGGTGGTCGTTTGACAGTGCCAGCGCCTGGGCAGGATCACGCTCGGCCAGGTACTGGCAGATGGCCACGGACTCGGTCATTTCCACAGCGCCGTGGGTAAAGTAAGGCACGGTTCCCAGGCTGTTGACGCGCAGAAAATCCCGATCAAAGACGCGCGGTGGAAACGGCAGCACAACGAGTTCGTAGTCGAGCCCGAGCTCTTCCAGTGTCCACAGGGGCCGCAACGAGCGAGCGCCGCCACAGTGCCACAGTTTCATGCTCACAGTCCGTACTGCCGCGCTGCGAGGTCGCGCATGATCTCCTCAGAGCCACCGCCTATGGCATTCACACGCACCTCGCGATAGATGCGCTCCACCCGGTTGCCGCGCATGTAGCCCATGCCCCCGAGTATCTGCATCGCTTCACGGGCGCAGAACTCCAGCGTCTCGCTGGCCTGCACCTTGAGCAGCGCAATATCGCCCGGGCTGGCGCAATCGCCGGCAATGCTCTCATAGCACAGACGGATATAGGCCTGGGTGGCATTCAGCTTCTGTTTCATTTGCGCAACCTTGTGGCGAATGACCTGATGGTCCGCCAGGCGTTTGCCAAACGTATTCCGCTGCTGCGCCCACTGCACTGCCTCTTCGAGGCAGACACGTCCCAGCGCCTCCATGCCCGCGGCCATGGCCATGCGCTCTGCATTGAAATTGGTCATGATAACCTGAAAACCCTGATTCTCCGGGCCGATCAGATTCTCCGCGGGAACCCGCAGGTTGTCAAAGTGCAGGGTCGCCGTATCGGACGCCCACCAGCCCATCTTGCGCTCCAGCGGCGTGCGCGAGAATCCGGGTATATCCGTCGGAATAAGCAGCATCGACACACCGCGGGCACCGCTGCCGCCGGTGCGCACCGCCGCCGACACCCAGTTCGCGCGCATGCCGCCCGTGATGTAGGTCTTGGAGCCGTTGATAATATAGTCGTTACCGTCGCGCACCGCCGTTGTCGCCAGCGAGGCAACGTCCGAACCGCCGCCTGGCTCGGTGATACCCAGGGCGATGTGTTTTTCACCGGCGAGAACCGCCGGTGCTACCGCGGCTTTCATGGCATCGCTGCCCCAGTGAATGACGGGCGGCAGACCGATGCCGTGCACCATCAGGCTTGCATTGACGCCACCCACTGCGAACCGTGAAAGCTCCTCGGCAACGACCCACTGATGCCACACGTCAATGCCCTCGCTGGTACCACCGAAGGCTTCGGGATAGCCCAGACCGAGCAGCCCCACAGCAGCGGCTTTCGGCCAGAGTTCGTCGGGAATGTGGCCGGCCTCGTCCCAGGCGTCGGCAAAGGGCGCGATCTCGGTATCAACGAAACGACGCAGCTGTGTCCGCCAGGCGTCATGATCAGCCGTGATATTCGGGTTCGGCAGGCGTGCGCCGTCAAAGTCCAGAGCCATGAAACGCGGTGCCTCCCGGCAAATAATTGAGCAGCGCTTTAAATAATTGAGTATAGCTTTATTGCCTGGCAGAACAATAGTGGGTTGCCGTCCCTCGGGGTGAGCACCAGCCGAACAAAGCGCTGCCGGGCGTCACCCAATCCGGAAACGATCAGGACAGGCGTCCAGGCGATGTCGCGCCTGTCATGTAAAGTTCACATTGTCGTCACCTGACTGACGTATTTCCTCCGTAGTCTTCGGCCGTCCTATTTCATTGCGACGGAGCACGAACATGCCTGCACGAAAACACGCCTTCACCCGGACAGCCATGTCACTCGCATTGGCGGGCACTGCGCTACCCCTGGCCGTAATCAGCGCGGCACAGGAGTCGGGCGCCGCCATAGAGGAAGTCAAGGTGTACGCGCAGCGCCGCGAACAATCCGTCGAGGATGTCCCGATCAGCATTACCGCCTACAGCGGTGACCTGCTGGAGCGCGCCAATATCATTGAGCTCGACGCCCTGTCCGACGTCACGCCCGGCCTTGTCATCCAGGAGCAGAGTCCGAACAACCCCGGCTTCGTGATTCGTGGCATCACCTCTGACAGCGGATCGGCGCAGGCCTCGCCCCGCGTCTCTGTGTACTACAACGGCGTCGATGTGTCGCGCTCACGGGGCTCCTATTTCGAGCTGTTCGATATAGAGCGGGTGGAGGTCGTCAAGGGTCCGCAGGCGACGCTTTTTGGCACCGCGGCCTCTGTCGGCGCTGTGAGTGTCTATACCAAAAAGCCCGAAATGGCGCCGGCAGCGGCGCTCTCACTGGGCGCGGGCAACTATGCCTCGCGTCTTGCCCGCGGCTTCGCCACCGGCGGCAACGAGACGATACAGGCGCGTATGGCCTTCATGTACCGCGAGCGCGACGGGTTCATCGACAACATTGCCGGCTCCGCAATCGCGCAAAATCCCGCGGGCCGCAACCAGGATGACATGCAGGCGATCGAGCGGCTCTCCCTGCGACCATCACTGCGCTTTACGCCTACCGACAGCCTGACTATCGACCTGGTCTACAACTACGAGGAGAACGATGATTCCGGCACCTCGTTCAAGAACGGGCGCTTTGCGCCCACCGGCGGCGACACCAGTCCGTTCAGCTACGTGGAAATGAGCGGCAGCCCCGTTTCCGCTGAGGTACTGGGCAAGGCCGATCTCGGGATCGAACGGGAGACACAGGACCTGAACCTCACCATGGAATGGGCGCTGTCTCCAACGCTCACACTGACATCCATCAGCGCCCGCCGGGAATTCGACTCGCTGGAAGTGTTCGATGCCGACGGTACGCAGGCCTGGTTCCTCGAGTTCGGTGAGGATGCCGAAGGTGAACAGTTCAGCCAGGAGTTCCGCCTGGTGCACACGGGCGACCGGCTGACGACCATCGCCGGGGCAAACTACTTTACGGAAGACGGCTCCCAGCGGGTGCCGTTCAGTACGGAGGAGTCAATCTACCTGAACTGCGCGGGTGCACTGCCACTGGGTGTCCCGTGCATCAACGTCGACGGCTCCGTCAACCTGCTGACGCCGATACTGACCGGCGGCGCGGTCCAGCAGTTACCTTACCAGGCCGAGTTCGCCAACTACGGGAACAACGATATCTGGTCGATCTTTGCCGATGTCACCTGGGCCGCCGGAGCGCGCATGGAACTGACTGCCGGCCTTCGCTACGTCAGCGAGGATCGACGCAGCGGCTTCAGCGCCATATCACCCAATGCCGTGATCGCCCAGGCGCCCCTGCTGCCCGTGGTCTCCACCAACGGTGAGGTCCTCGAGGCGTCGGGTTCCTTCGACGATTATCTGCCCCGCTTCAATGTGCTGTACAGCCTGACGGACGAGACCAACCTTTACGCCACCATTGCCAAGGGACGCCGCTCGGAAGTCATTGACGTCGTCGCCGCCACTGGCACAGACGGCAGTGCTGTCGCCGACGTCACAGAGTCACCGGCGGAAATTGTCTGGAACTACGAGGCGGGCATCAAAGGCAGCGTGATGGACAGCCGTATCTCCTACGGCGCTTCAGTGTTCTATCAGGACTACTCGGATTTCCAGGTCACCCTGCAAGATGATGCGGGCAATTTCTTCACCGCCAACGCCGGCGCAGCGACCAACCTCGGTGTCGAACTCGACGTCCGGGCGCTGCTCGGCACGGATATCGAGCTGTTCGCCAACACGGCGTGGATCGACGCCGAGATCGACAGGGATTCCAGCAACGGCACCCTGGCGGGCAACCGCTTCCGACTGCAGCCCGAGTGGACCGCCAGCACGGGCCTGTTTTACGACCGGAATCTGCGGGGGAATCTGAGCCTGACGGGCTCGCTCATCTACAGCTACCGCTCGGATGTGTTTTTTGAGCCTGAAAATGCGCCCATAGCGGGCATCGATATCAGTGAGGACGCCTACAGTCTTCTGAACCTGCGTCTCGGAGTCGCCAATCGCGACTCCGGCTGGGAAGTCAGCGTATTTGCCAACAACCTTCTGGACGAGGAGTACCTCGTAGACGCCGGCAATACCGGTGGCTCATTTGGCAATCCGACCTTCGTCGCCGGCCCGCCCCTGTTCTGGGGTGTACAGGTTGACATGCGGTTCGGCGACTAG
>CAZTJR010000043.1:0-24455 GCA_964613795.1 uncultured Alteromonadaceae bacterium
GCCCGTTTATGGGCGTCTCCAACAAACTGGAAACAGCCATGGGCATGTCCATGGCCACGACCTTCGTGCTCACGCTGGCCTCAGCCTGCAGCTATCTCACCTATAACTACCTGCTACTGCCGCTCAATCTCGGCTATCTGCGCACTATCTCCTTCATTCTGGTGATCGCGGTGGTGGTTCAGTTCACGGAAATGGTTGTGCGCAAAAGCAGCCCACTGCTGCACCGCGTGCTCGGCGTTTATCTGCCACTGATCACCACCAACTGCGCGGTCCTCGGGGTTGCCCTTTTGAATATCAACAAGAGCCACGACTTTGCCCAGTCACTGCTTTATGGCTTTGGCGCGGCGCTTGGTTTTTCACTCGTTCTGGTGCTGTTCGCCGCCATGCGTGAACGGCTCGCGGTTGCCGACGTTCCAGAGCCCTTCGCCGGCGCGGCCATCGGCATGATTACTGCCGGGCTGGCATCCCTGGCCTTCATGGGCTTTGCGGGGCTTGTGTAGATGCTGGCCTGGCTGGAACAGTTCCCGCTGCTTGCCGCCGGTCTCGCCATGCTGGGCCTCGGCGGGCTGTTCGGCGCCCTGCTGGGCTTCGCTGCCGTCCGCTTTCGCAGCGAGGGCAATCCGATTGCCGACCAGATCAACGCCGTGCTGCCGCAGACGCAGTGCGGCCAATGCGGCTACCCTGGCTGCCGACCCTATGCGGAGGCGATCGCCAACGGCGAGGCGATCAACAAGTGCCCACCGGGCGGGGAAGCGGGCATACAGGCCCTGGCTGATCTGCTGGATGTGGAGCCGATCCCCCTGGACGACGAGCACGGCGAAGAGGCGGCCGCAAAAACCGTTGCCTACATCCGCGAAGACGAATGTATCGGCTGCACGAAATGCATACAGGCCTGCCCCGTGGACGCCATTCTCGGGGCCGCGAAACAGATGCACACCGTCATAGCGAGCGAATGCACGGGGTGTGATCTGTGCGTGGAGCCCTGCCCCGTGGACTGCATCGATATGCTGCCGGTCGCAACCACCCTGCGCTCCTGGCACTGGCCTCTCCCGCCGGCAGACCGCAGCCCGGCGGACATCATCGCCAGTGATCGCGACACGGCCGGGGGCGCGGCGCCGTCCCACGATGACAACCGGGATCAGGCAGCGTGAGGCGCTTACACGACTTTCACGGTGGCATTCATCCCGCCGAGCACAAAGCCGAATCCACGGCGCAGCACATCCAGTCAGCGGGGATGCCGGATGTTCTGGTGATACCGGCCGGTCAGCATATCGGCAGCAGCGCCGTGCCCACGGTGATGCCGGGACAGCGGGTACTGGGCGGCGAGGAGATTGCAGAAGCCGACGGCGCGCTCAGCGTGCCCTGCCACGCTCCGACCTCGGGCACAGTGCTGGCGGTGGAGGACCGGCCGGTCCCGCACCCGTCAGGACTCTCGGCGCTGTGCATCGTTCTGCAGCCCGACGGTTGCGACGAATGGACAGAACCTCGCCCCTTCGCCAACCCCATGAACGCCGACCCGCTGCATCTGACGCAGCATATCCAGCAGGCCGGTATTGCCGGCATGGGCGGTGCCGGCTTCCCGACCGCGCTCAAGCTGTCGCCGCGGCCGGGCAAGCCCATACAGACGCTCATCATCAATGGTACCGAATGCGAACCCTATATCACGGCGGATGACAGCCTCATGCGCGAGCGCGCCGCGGCAGTTATCAATGGCAGCCTGATCCTGGCGCATGTGCTGGGGAACCCAGCCGTGCTGCTGGGCATTGAGGACAACAAACCCGAGGCCATTGCAGCGCTGGAGGAGGCCGCCATCGGCAGCGCTGTCGAGATCGTGGTTTTCCCGACCAAGTATCCTTCCGGTGGCGAGAAGCAGCTCATTGAGATTCTTCTCGGCGTACAGGTACCCAGTGGCGCGCTGCCTGCAGACATTGGCGTTGTCTGCCAGAACGTCGGCACCGCGGCCGCCGTGCACAATGCAGTGGTGAACGGCAGGCCGCTGGTCTCCCGCATAACCACGGTCACCGGAGAGGCCGTATCGCGGCCGGGAAACTACGAGATTCTGCTGGGCACGCCGATCCGCCACCTGCTCGCGCTCGCCGGCTATGACGCGACGGTGAATCAACGTCTGGTCATGGGGGGACCGATGATGGGCTTTACCGTCAGCGATCCCGATTGTCCGATCATCAAGACAAGTAATTGCCTGCTTCTGCCGACAGAAGAAGAGCTGCCAACACCACCGCCACCGCAAGCCTGCATCCGCTGCGGACTGTGTGCCGAAGCCTGCCCGGCCAGCCTGCTGCCGCAGCAGCTTTTCTGGTATTCCCGCGGCCGGGACCACGAGCGCCTGGAAGCGCACAATCTGTTCGACTGCATTGAATGCGGCGCCTGCGCCTATGTCTGCCCCAGCCACATTCCGCTGGTTCAGTACTACCGCGCGTCCAAGGCCGAGATCATCGCGCAACGGCAGGATGCCGAGCGCGCCGAGCACGCGCGACAGCGCTTTGAAGCGCGTCAGGAGCGCATTGAAAGACAGGCTCGCGAGAAGGCCGAGCGCCGCGAGGCGCGAAAGCGTTCTGCCCAGGCGAAGGCCGCGGCGGCGGCCACTGACGGTGAAAAGGAGAACGACCCGATACAGGCTGCCATCAAGCGCGCGCAGGCGCGCAAGGCCGCGATAGCAGACGCCGGAAGCAAAGACTGATGGCGCTGCTGTGGGTCACGTCCCCCCATGCGCACGGCGCGCAGGACACAACACAGGTAATGCAGACTGTCCTGCTTGCCACGCTGCCCGGCGTGGCGGTCATGACCTGGTTTTTCGGCCCCGGCACCCTGGTGAACATTCTCTTCGGCAGCATGGTTGCAGTGGCCATGGAGACTGTCGCACTGGCACTGCGGCGGCGGCCCATACTGCGCACACTGGACGATCACAGCGCCGTGGTGACCGCCAGTCTGCTGTGCATCTCGCTGCCGCCGTACTCCCCCTGGTGGCTGATTGTCATCGGCATGGCCTCGGCCATCTGGCTTGCAAAGCATTTTTACGGCGGCCTGGGCTACAACCCCTTCAATCCCGCCATGGTGGGTTACGTCGTGCTGCTGATCTCGTTCCCGGTGCAGATGACGGCCTGGGCGCCGCCACGTGGCACCGGCGTTGAAGTTCCTTCGTTCCTGGATGCACTGCGGGCGTGCTTCGCACCGCAGACTTACGATGCCGTCACCATGGCCACTGCGCTGGATGTGGTGAAGCAGAACAGCGGGATGACAATGGAAGCGCTGTGGCGGGAGTCGCCGCAGCTCGGTCGCTGGGCCGGGGCAGGATGGGAGTGGGTCAGCCTGGCCTTCCTCGCTGGCGGGCTGTGGATGCTGAAAAAGCGCCTGTTTACCTGGCACGCGCCCGTGGGAATGCTGCTCAGCATCACGCTGCTCTCAGCGCTGTTCTACGACGACGGATCGTCCGCGAGCAAGGGCTCACCGCTGTTTCATCTGCTCGGAGGCGCGACGCTGTTCGGGGCCTTTTTCATCATCACCGACCCCGTGTCATCCGCCGTGTCCAACCGTGGACGCCTGGTCTATGGCGCACTGATCGGCGCCCTCGTCTACACTATCAGGGTGGCCGGCAATTACCCCGATGCCGTGGCCTTTGCCGTTCTGATCATGAATTTTGCCGCGCCGTTCATCGATCATTACACCCAGCCCCGCACCTATGGACACCGCGCGAGGCCACCACCGACATGAAAATGATGGGCCAATCGGTATCGCGCAACGGCGTACTGCTGGCGCTGTTTGCACTCGCCACTGCGCTGGTCATCTCGACCACGTTTCTGCAGACACGCGACCGCATTGCGCAGCAGCAGCGTATGGCCGAGGAAAAAGCGCTGCTGGAAATCCTGCCGCAGAAGAGTCACGACAACTCCCTGCTCGACGACACCCTGTCCGCCCCCGTCGGCGACGCACTGCTGCAACTGACAGCGCCGCGGCCCATCTACCGCGCGCGACGTGATGGCGAGGTCACCGCACTGATCGTCCCCGCCCGCGCTGCAGACGGATACAGCGGTGCAATCGACATGATTGTCGGCGTCAGCCGAGATGGCAGCATCGCCGGCGTGCGTGTGCTTTCTCACCGCGAAACGCCAGGGCTTGGCGATAAGATCGAGCGCCGCAAGTCCGACTGGATCACCGACTTCAGGGGGCATTCACTGGCAAACACAGCCGCGCCAGACTGGGCCGTGAAAAAAGAGGGTGGCGTGTTTGACCAGTTCACCGGCGCCACCATCACCCCGCGGGCAGTGATCAACGCGACCCGCCGTGCGCTGGAGTTTGTCGCGCAGAACCGCGAGGGCCTTTTTGAACTGCCTGACGCGGAAACGTCGCGCGCAGCCCAGGTATCCGCTACCAACACAACCGCAGGAGTCGCACCATGAGCGATACCCGCTACCGTGACCTTTCCATTAACGGGCTCTGGAAGAACAACCCGGCTCTCGTTCAGCTGCTGGGCCTGTGCCCGCTTCTGGCTGTAACCGGCACCGTGGTCAACTCCCTCGGCCTGGCGCTGGCAACCTTGCTGGTGTTGATCTGCTCAAACACGGCGGTGTCGATTATCCGCAATATCGTGTCAGATGCCGTGCGCCTGCCGGCGTTCGTCATGATCATCGCCTCCGCCGTGACCTGCATCGAGCTGCTGATGCAGGCCTTTACCTACGAGCTTTACCAGATACTCGGCATATTCCTGCCCCTGATCACCACCAACTGCGTGATTCTGGGACGGGCGGATGGCTATGCCAGCAAGAACCCCGTGGCGCCCGCCCTGTTCGATGGCGTCATGATGGGTCTGGGATTCGGCGTTGTGCTGATCGTACTGGGGGGCCTGCGCGAACTGGCCGGCACCGGCGCCCTGTTCGCCAATATGGACCTGCTCTTCGGCCCCGTGGCGTCCGATTGGAAAGTCGTTTTCTTCGACACCTCGCAGCCTTTCCTGCTGGCTATTCTTCCACCGGGCGCGTTCATCTTCACCGGCTTGCTGATTGCCCTGAAGAACCTGATAGATCGTCAGCTGGCGAATCGCCGCCTGGCGCTGCGAGAACAGCCGGTGCGCGGCAGCAAGCGAGTCCGGGTAACCGGCGCGGTCAGCTAGTTGCGCGACATAGCCGGCTACAGATCCGGGTTGACTGCAAGCGTGCCCAGGATATCGTCGACCGCGGCGTCATCCATGCCCGCGTTGCTTTCATCGCAGCTGTAGGTGATGTAGAGCAGCAGGGGGCCACTGGCAACACACCACTCACGGATTGCGGCACCGTCCTCCACCAGGGACCGGCTCACGCCGCGCAACTGGCCCAGTGAGCAGGTCTGCCATGCGGGCTCACTGCCCTGCTCCTCGGCGAAAGCGCGAGTATCCTGCTCGGTAAATATTCCCTGGGGATGACGCAGCTCACTGAACTCAATGCAGCCGACGCCATCGCTGTCTCCAATAACAACACCGCCGGCCTCGTCCTCATCTTCTTCCGCTATCCATTCGGGCGGCAGCAGCAGACTCCACCACTCGGTTTCAAGTACTACCATGATCTTCGACCTTCCTCGTCCACGACATAAGGACTGCATCCTCGCGTTTTCCGTCAGACTCCAGGGGATAATAGCCCCGGCGACGGCCATCTACCGCAAAGCCGCAGCCGTGGTACAGCGCGCGGGCTGCCTTGTTGCTCTCGCGAACTTCCAGCAGACAGCGAGTGACGCCAAGCGCTCCGAAACCGCCAAGCAGCGTCCGTAACAGTGCGCGACCCAGACCTTTCCCCCGCGCCCCGGGCCGCACGGCAATCAGTAACAGCGAGGCCTCATCCAGTACCAGCGCGGCAAGACAGAATGCCTCGATAATACCCTCGTCACGCTCTGCCACCAGGATGCGTCTGCGCGGGTCGGCGCAGAGTGACGGGGCCTGAAGCCAGCTCTGTGGCAGCGCGGATAACGGCGCGGCGCGGTTGATGTCGAGCACGGCATCGATATCAGCCGGCTCGGCAGGGCGTATTGTCCATGTATCCAACTTACTGCGGGCGCAGGTCGCGCCACGCGTCGCGCTTGAGCAGCGGATTACCGAGCATGTCGCGGGTTGAGTGGGTGGCCAGGACGGCGGTGGCGGGCAGCATATCGCCCAGCCTGTCCTGGGCCGCCGACCCAAGCAGAATCAGCCGTGAGCACTGACCGGCCTCCATCTGCCGACCGACAAAGGCGGACAAGGCCGCTGTGGCGGCATCGGCACTCTGGTCAAACTGGGGATTGCGGTGCATGGGCCAGGTGAACTGATTGATGGTCAGCGGTTCGACCGGCCAGCCAAGCGCGCGGCACATCGCGCGCATCAGCTGCACCTGATCCCGACCCAGCACACCATCCGGAAGTTCTTCCAGCCAGAGACAATCCCCCAGGGCCGCCGCGGCGAGTGTAAATGGCGCCAGTGGCGGTGCCCTGTCCAACGCCGCCGGTTGGCGCGGCGGCGGCGTCGGCTTGACTGGCGGAGCGTCCAGGGAGGTTGCAGACAGCAAGGCCTGTGCCGGGGAAGCCGCCGGCGATGACTGTGCGTCTGCGAATCGATCCGGGGTGTCGTGGACGGATTCCTCATGAACGGCCTCTTCCTGCGCCGACTCAACGCCCGGCCGCAGCGGCTCTTCGTCCGCCCCGGTGCTTGCGGGTGATGCCTCAAAATCGAGCGATGTCGCCGCCCCCGGCAGCGGATAACGGGCCACATACAGGGTCAGCCCCATGGCCTGAAGGGTTTGCCGATGAGCCATGACGTGTTCGCTGGGCATGCTGCGATATTACCAGTTTTACCTGTGCGGCTATATCCAGCGCCAGCCGTGCTGGGAAAAAAAACGTCCGCCTGATCGCAGAAACCAGCGCCGGTGGCGCCAGCCCTTGGCCGCCGCATAGCCGCCGTAGTGGACAATGGACACGCCAGGGACATACATCAGACGACCGTGCAGGCGCAGGCGAAGAGAGAGGTCGAAATCTTCAAAGTACATGAAGTACTGCGTATCGAAACCGCGTACGCGACGTACCGCCCTGCCGCGCAGCAGCATAAAGCAGCCACTGATCAGTGGCACTTCCGCGGGCCCGTTATCGCGGCACACATCGCGCATCTCGTAGGCGGCAATCTGTGCGGCAAACCGGCGCCTGAGCCAGGCGGGCGCAAAACCCCGCAGCGCCAGCACGAGGACCGATGGGTAGCGTTTACACAGGTATTCACGCGCCCCTCCCGGTGACGACGAGCGGGGGCTGACCGCCACCACGGCCCGGTCGCGGGACAGCAGGCGCAGGCCGGTAGCAAGCGCATTGTGCCGGAGGACGACATCCGGATTCAGCACCAGGTGGTAATCACTGTCGTCATCCAGCAGCGCGCGATTGTGGCCGGCGCCGAAACCGACGTTCTGCTCGAGCGCCACAAAGCGCGTCGACACACCAGCATCCTGCGCAGCAAAGACGTCGTCCAGCAGGCTCTGCGCGGCGTCCCGATAGGCCTCACCCGAGGCGTTGTCGATCAACCACACCCGAGCAACGCCCAGAACACCCTCTGCGCAGGCTTCCTGCAGGGCAACGAGAAGGCTGGCCAGAGTCTGGCGAAGTCGCGGCAGGGGACTGTGGTGCAAGACCACAGAAACAGCAAGGCTGGGTAAATGAGTTGGCGTCATCGAGCGCAGTTTACCAGCATTGCATGGGCCATGGCCCGGGCTGACGTCCGATGACGTGTGCGCTCTGCTGCACAGCTGATACCATGCGGCATCACAGTAAAGGACCCACCGGCTGCCATGTCACCCCAGTCCCCACGCAGGCGCAGTGTCTTCGGCCCCGGCATTCTGGTCACCGCAGCATTTATCGGGCCGGGCACGATTGCCACCGCAAGCAGTGCCGGGGCGAGCTACGGCTTTGCCCTGCTCTGGGCGCTGCTGTTTTCAGTGGCGGCGACCATCATTCTACAGGAAATGGCCGCCCGACAGGCGCTGGTTACCCGCACCGGCCTCGCCGAGAATCTGCGCAGCGCCTTTCACAGCCGACTGGTCGGCCGCGCAGCCATTGTGCTGGTAGTCGCCGCCATTGGCTGTGGCAACGCCGCCTATGAAGCCGGCAACCTGTCGGGTGCGGCACTCGCCCTGGCCAGCGTGAGCGAGATACCTGGCAGCACCTGGTCGCTGGTTATCGGGGCCGTCGCGGGTGGTCTCCTGCTCAGTGGGCACTACCGCATTCTGGAGCGGGTACTGATTGCGCTGGTGTTGATGATGAGCGCGGTTTTTCTGCTGTGCGCAGGCCTGGTTGCGCCCCCGCTGGCCGATCTCGCCGCGGGTCTCCTGCGTCCCAGCCTGCCATCGGGATCGATGCTGACCGTCGTCGCACTCATCGGCACGACCGTCGTGCCCTACAACCTGTTTCTTCAGGCAAACGCCGTGCGCGAGAAATGGTCTGCCGATGTGCCTCTCGACAGTGCGCTGCGCGAGTCGCGCCGGGATACGGGATGGTCGATAGGGCTCGGGGGTCTGGTAACTCTCGCCATCCTGAGCACCGCCGCGATGACATTTTATGTGAGCGGGGCGGCCTTTGACGCCTTTGCCATGGCCGATCAGCTGCGCCCCCTGCTGGGAGATGCCAGCGGCCCCGTATTTGCTGCCGGCCTGTTCGCCGGCGGCCTGACCAGTGCGATAACGGCGCCGCTTGCCGCCGGGTATGCCGTCTGCGGCGCTCTCGGCTGGCGCGGCGGCATGCGCGACCTGCCCTTCAGGGCTGTGAGCCTGACCGTACTCGTGACCGGCACGCTGTTTGCGGCTATCGGGACGCGGCCTCTGGTGGCGATTCTGTTCGCGCAGGCCGCCAATGGCCTGCTCCTGCCGTTCGTCGCCGTTGCACTGTTGATTCTGATGAACCGGCGCGACCTGCTGGGCGAGTACGTGAACGGCCGGGTTGGCAATGTGCTGGGCATCCTGGTGGTCGCCGTCGCGGTGCTGCTCGGGGCAGTCAAACTGGCGGGTAGCGCCGGCCTGCTCTGAGCAGCGAGACAGATTTTCAGCCAGGTAGCCGGTAAACTTTGCGTTAAAAATCACCTTTTTGACCTATCGTCATGTTATGTATGGACTTTCTATTCATAAACCGTGCTATGGTATCGATCGGTATAACGCGCGTTTCTTACCAGGCTACAGTGCGTCACGGCACGCACGTGCACTGATAACAACACCTGTTCGGCTGCGAACAGAAAGGGGGAATAGAATGAGTCACCGCGTCGCTATCTTTGCCAGCCGATTTGCGGCTGCCGCCATTCTGTTTGCTCTGGCGGCCTGTGGTGGTGGCGGCAGCGGCGGCGGAGGCTTCATCCCGGGTGAGCCGGGTGCCGACCTGCTGAATTACCGGATGAGCACCGCCGTGGTCGATCAGGATGGCAACCCGACTTCGCTGCTCACCTCCACACGGCCCGTCACCCTCGAAGTCACTGTTCTGGAGGACACGCGCGCAGGTGAGCCCGCCAGCGGCGTTCTGGTGACTGCCGAGGCGCAGTTTGTCGAGATACTCCCGGCCAACGGCCAGGCCCGCACCGACAGCAATGGCATCGCACGCTTTGAAATACAGGCCGGCGCCACGCTTGGCGCAGATACCGTGAGCGTCACTGCCGAGGCCCCGAGGGGTCCTGTCAGCGTGGATACCGTTGTCGACGTACAGGCTGCGGGCCTGCGTATCGGTTATTTCGACGGCAATACGTTTATCGATGGCCAGATTGGCCTGAGCGCCGAGAACCTGCCTTTTCGCGGATCGTCGGTGCTGACGGTCACCATTGTTGATGAACAGGGCGAGGCGGTCTCTACGGTCGAGGAGGTGCGCTTTCGCAGCGTATGCTCCAACGCCGGCCGCGCCACGTTTCGGGCATTTGATGATGAAGAGGGCGGCAGTTCTTCCCTGACCGTGGAGGCGCCGAATGGCCTGGCTTCGGTGGAATACCGGGCAGGAAGCTGCGAGACAGAAGACACGATCACCGCGCGCCTGCTGGGCAATGGGGAAGAAGCAACCGCCACAGTCACCATCGCGGACCGCGACGCCAACTTCATTGGCTTTATCCGAAGCGAACCATCAGAGGGCGAGGAAGGCTCGGACCGCACCATCATCGCGATCAGGGGCACCGGTGGGCCCAACCGCACAGAGATCGCCACGGTTACCTTCGAGGTGCTCGAAGAGTCAGTGGTACTGGGCGAGGACGAGCCAGGCCCCGGCGATCCTGCCTATCTGGATAACCCCGCCCGCAGACCCCTGTCGGGCGTTCCCGTGTCATTCGAACTGACCAATAGCCTGGGCGACATCACGCTCCTGAATACCAGCGCCGTCTCCGACGCCGATGGACTGGTGAGCGTGGAAGTGCGCTCAGGTAATGTAGCCACATCGACCCGGATCGTTGCGAGCTTCGAGGCGCAGAGCAGTAATGGCACGCTGCGCCCGCAGTCAGTGCTGTCGAACCAGATTGTGATCGGTACCGGGCTGCCGGACCAGAACTCCATCAGTCTGAGCAGCGAATTCTTCAACGTGCCGCGCGCCGCTGACGTGGACGGTGTTGAGGTCGCCATTACCGTGCGCATGGCTGACAAATTCAACAACCCCGTCGCCGACGGCACCAGCGCCGTTTTTACCACGGAATACGGGGCAATCGATTCGTCCTGCCTCACCGGGCAAAGCAACGGCGCGCGTTATCAGCGTCTGCGCGACGCCGAGGCCCCGCTCCGCGGCACGTGCACCGTCCTGTGGATCAGCCAGGCGCCGCGTTTGCCCACGTTCCAGGACAACCGTGACCGCATTCAGACGATCGCCGATGACGGCAGCTACCGCTGTGATGCCCACGATGCTTCATCAGGCCCATGCCCCAACGATCTGGGCGCCATAAGAGGTCTGCGTTCAACGGTGCTGGTAACAGCGGCGGGCGAGGAATTCTTTGTCGACGCCAATGGTAATGGCCTGTATGACCGCGGCGAGGACTTCGAAAACCTGGCGGAAGCCTTCCTTGACCACAACGAGGACGGTGTCTATACCCCGAGCCAGGGGCCACAGTGCGGCCCTCCCAGCACGGCGGAAAACTGCCGCGCCGGTGGCTCCGAAGAAGAGTTCATCGATGCCAATGGCGATGGCCAATACAGCCTGAATGTTGATCCCAATACCGATGAGGGCGTCTATAACGGCAGCCTGTGTCCTGCCCAGGGCGATGGCATCTACTGCAGTCGCGACCTCGTGGACGTTCGCGCCGACCTGGTGCTGACCCTTTCATCATCGCCGAACAACCTGTTCACGCGACTGGTACGGCGTGGTACCAATGATGCCGTGCCCATAGCGCGCAACACTAACAGCTACGACCTGCACATCGCCGACTTTTACAACAACGCCCCGGGGGCCGGCACCACCATCGAGTTCCAGACGACCGGCGACTGCGGGATTCTGCCCGAAGAACCGGTCATTGTGCCGAATCGGAGCGCTGCAGGGGCCTTCACAACATCGTTCCTCGTCCAGTTCACGGGCGGCGAAGAAGATCCAGACGATGACACGATCACGGTATTCGAGGACGGGCAGATTCTGGTGACAGCGACCGATCCTGACAGTGACAACGGTGTCATCATTGCCTCCTTCGGATGCCAGGGCTAAGACTGACCAACAGGTTGAAGGCCAGGCTTTGTCTGAGGCTCCGCCACGGCCGCAGGTGCGGCGCCCCTTGCATTCTGGCTTTATTGTCTTTGCCGCTGGCTGCAGCAACTGCCGGCAGCGGCCAGATCGCCGCCGACCCTATCGCTACCGGCAACCGCCTGCCCTTCCTTGCCATCCACGGGCTACCCCCCGCACGCAGCGCGTATCTGCTCGGCGAAGACAGCACGCGGCTTTACCTGCATGCCGATGCCGCCAATTCGAGCATCGTTGAGGGCGCGCCAGATGGCCGCCTGACCATCATAGACGGAGAAACCCACCGTCTGGAGCTGGATATCCGACACGGACTTGGCGGCGGCTGGGAGATAGGACTTACCCTGCCTTTGCTGCGACACAGCGGCGGGTTTCTGGACCGGCCCATCGAACGCTGGCATGAGCTTTTCCACCTACCGAACGGCAATCGCGACCGACTGCCCCAGGACCGCCTCCTGTTCAGCCAGAGCGCACCGGACGCACCCGGGTTCCAGCTGGACAGCGCCGGCGGAGGGATGGGGGACCTGCAGCTGTCCGCGAGCCGACAACTCGGCGCTGGCCTCGCCCTGCGCAGCATGCTGAAACTGCCGACCGGCAGCAGCCAGCAGTTGACGGGTTCCGGGGCGACGGCATTCGCCACCTCGCTGCATGCCAGCCGCAACCTGGGTGACAGCCTGACATGGCATATCAGCGGCGGCCTGCTGATCAGCGGCAACGGCGACGTCCTGCGGGGGCAGCGCGAAAACCTGCTTGGCATCGGCTCGACAACGCTGGCCTGGCGGGTGTCCGGGAACTGGGTGTTGAAGACGCAGCTCGACGGGCACACCGCCGCCTACCACGATACGGGCAGTCCCCTCGATCGCGGCTCGCTGCAATTATCACTTGCAGCGACATTTGCGATGCCCCGGGGCTGGTCTCTCGAGGTCGGATTCAGCGAGGACATTGCGGTGGAAACCGCTCCCGACATCGCTTTCCACGGCGGGCTCCAGCGACGGTTCTGACCGTATTCAGCAGGGCTTGCGGTACGCTGGCTGAAGGCAGCCAGTCTACATCCCGCTTCTGCCAAGGCTACCATGCACAATCGCGGCAAATGCGATCAGATTCATGCTCGCCCAGACGACAACCGCAAAAGCGACACCGCCCAGCCCCATCATCCGGCCAAACATGACCAGGGCAAGCAGATAACAGACCGTGGCGATAGCCGATACGCGCAGCAGGCCGCCCGCCTGCCCCATGGCATAGCCCGCTGCGCGCAAGGTAGCCACACCAAGATCGAGCCCCGCCGCCAGAAGCAGCCACGGCAGTATGTCGCGCGCACCCGCATAGCCACCTCCTGCGAGCCCTTCAATCAGGGTTTCACTCACCCACAGAGACATCAGCGCCACAGACAGACCCGTTGCCAGCGCTATCTGCAGCGTGCGCCCGAGCAGCCGTCGAAACTGCGGATCGCGGCGGAACCACAGCCGGGCCAGATCCGGGAACAGAACCTGACGCAGCAGCAGCGCAGGCACCGAGATCACCCGCGCAATCTGCTGCGCAATACGGAAAAGCCCTGCAGCCGCGGGGCCAAGAATCGACCCCACCAGCAGCAGGGAAATCTGCTTCGGCACCAGATCGATGTTGCTCTGCCAGTACACCACATGCAGATACCGCCAGAGGCCGGGAAAGCGCTCACGCCACGCTGTCAGGCATTCACCGCGCAGGCGAAAACGCGGCTGCTGCCGGCGAAGCTCCGAATAACCGAACCCGAGCATCGCCACATGCTCGATCAGGAAACCCGCGCCAAAGGCCATCAGGAAATGCACATGGCTGCCGTCGGCCCACCAGGCGAGCGTGACGCCGCAGAGCTGTGCCAGTGGGCCCAGGGCCTGGCGGATCCCCAGCAGATCGAAGCGGTTATACAGTCGCAGCACGCCGCTGGCAGCACCACTGGCCGCTGCCGGCAGCAGCAGACAGTACACCAGTGCGACCTGTCTTGCGTTGCTGTCCCAGGGCAAAACATCGCTCGCCAGTACCAGCACCAGCATGGCCAGGCCCATACCGATGACTGCCAGCAAAGCATCCAGTGCAAAGGTCAGGCGCAACAGCTGCACGAGCCGATCACTGTCTTTGCGCTCCAGCAGCGGTACGCCATAGTGAATAATCGCCTCGAAAGGCTTCAGGTTAACCAGCCCCCTTACCAGTAACAGGTAACTGTGGATCAGTACAACCAGACCAAAATCTGCCGGCGAGAGGCTCCGCGCCATGAGCGCGGTGGAAGCGAGCATGAGCAGGGCAGACGCCGCGCGTCCCTTGAGCAGGCGCAGAAAATTCCGGCGGACGCGGCGACCATGCCAGGCATGCTCCCCCTCGGACACAGATACCGTCACAGCAGCACCCGGGACGACACCACGGTCAGGCGCGATACGCGCCACGTGTTCCTGAAAAAATCCGATGGCTGCGTGGATACGCACGCACCATTTCCGGCGATTCGAACCAGGCGGACAGGTTGTTGCCACCGCGTTGCCGGCGCACTGACAGCGCCATTATGACGCGCAGCCAAAGGACCATAGACGTAAAGACCGTCCACAGGACAACGCCCCAGAGACCTGCGTTGGGCGCATCCAGCAACACGGCAACCGTGAGTATTACAAGACAGGGATTGCGCCGTGCTGTCACCAGTCGGAACCAGGAGTCGAAGGGACGCCAAGCAAACAGGGAGCCACCGCACAACTTCTGGAAAGCGAGTTCAGCAAAGCGACCGGCCGCGTAAGCGCTGAAAATCAGCGTTGCGATCATGCCGATATCAACAGTCTCTCCAGCACCTGAGAGCCCCAGTGCCCAGAGAAGGTACCAGAAGGGCGGATGGATAAGATCAATGCCATGATCAAACAGATGTCCGAAATGGCTCGACTGCACCCGTACGCGCGCCAGCTTGCCGTCCACGGTATCGAGCAGCGTCATTATCCAGCCGCTGAGCAGGCCCAGCGCGAATTCACCACGGTAGAACAGGACTGCACTGGCCACGACAAGCAGAAAACTGATGCTGGTTACCTGGTTCGGACTGATGTTCCAGGCTGCACAAATTCTGACGAGGCGCTTGGCGGGCCGCGGCCACAGCCATTTGGTGACCAGATCGGTGATGCCCTTGTAGGCATCACCGTACAGCTGGTCTTCAAGCCAGCCTGCGCGATCGGCCTCCAGGTGCTCGAGCATGGGTGGCTGCGAGCGCCGCAGCGTCAGGTCGTAGTCACCCAGATCAGCCGGAGTGCCACGAACCAGTCCATCACACACCGTGTAATCGAGGGTGTCGCTCTGTTCACGCCTGGTTTTCGCGGCCGCCGCAAACTGCTGCTGCATCAGCGCGTGCAGCGCTGCGGCGCGCTCACCGGGCACCCGCGCAGCGGCAATATCGCCGGTATCCGGGTCGCACAATAAAAAATCGGCCCGGTCCAGCAGCGAGGCGATGGTGCGCAGCTCGAACAGATAGTCACAGCGCAACAGCAGGCAGTCGCCGCTGGCAGCGGCATCCGGTGAAGCCGCACTGACCGGCAGCTGCAGACTGCGACACTGGCGCCGTAAACGCTCGCGCGAGGACAGTCCCCAGAGAACAACCCCGGAATCACCTACCAGATAAGCTACTGCGTGCATATTGTCGTTTCCGTTTATGGTGTCGTGTCATCACGCCCCTGTCATGTCAGCACCGCGCTCAATAGCCGCGGGCCTGACGCAGCAGCAGCGTCGCAATACCTGCCATTGCCAGCTCCGGGAGCAGCGCCGCAATGGGCGGCGCCAGATTGATCAGAATCGAGAGGTGACTGACCAGCTGTTCCGCCAGATAGAACCCGATACCGAGCCCTCCACCAATCACCGCCGAGCGCGCCAGGGCACCGCTGCGCTGCGTACCCAGAATAAAGGGCACGCTCACAATGGCCATGATCACCATGGCGAGGAGCTGACTGACCTGCTGCCAGAAAATAATCCGATGGCGGTGACTGTCAAGCCGGTTCGCGTCCAACAGCGCAATATATCGGTGCAGCGCGACGGGTGAAAGTGCCTCGACAGGGACCGCAACGCTGCTGGCCTGCCGGTCCGAGAGTGGACTGCGCCAGGTCAGCGTTTCATCGAAGGTCTCCCGCGCTGGACCCTCCCGTGTATCGTAGCTGCGGACTGACTGCAGCCGCCACTGCCCATGCAGGCGCATGCGTCCGGTGGCCGCGCGCATGAAATGCTCAATCTGGCCGCGCGCATTGAGCCGGTAGACTTCGACGTCATGCAACTGATCACCGCCCTTGAGACCACCGATACGGACAATCTGATCACCGGAGCGCATCCAGTAGCCACCGGCGTCCTCGCTGGATATGAAACCGGTCGACTCACTTTTGGCGCGCAGCGCCTGCGCATTCTGCTCAAGACCGGGAATCACCTGGAAACGCAGGCCCACAACCAGCGCCACGGCCATGATGGCCACCGCAAGCACGGGGACTGCAAGCTGCAGCACCGAGAAGCCGGCGGCGCGCAAGGCAACAATTTCACCGTGTCGCGCCAGGCCGCCAAGCCCCCAGAGCGAACCGAGCAGCAGCGTGACGGGCAGCAGTTCGAGCAGGCGGCCCGGCGTTGTGAACAGCATTACCAGCAGCGCATCACGAGTCTGGTATAAGCCTTCGCCGACGTTTTCCAGCTCCTCGGACAGCGCGAGAAACGAAAACAGGGTCACGAGAATCAGCAGTACCGGAACACAGCCGAGCAGATAGTGCCACGCCAGATAACGTGTGACCCGAATCATGCCACCACCCTCCGATAGCGACCAACGCCAATCGCAAAAATCAGCAGGGCCACATGCACCCAGACAATGCTGCGCCACTGCCCCTGCTCTACCCACGTGCGTCCGACACCGAGGAAGTTGTAGTACACCGCGTAGACAGCTATCGCTACCAGCAGGCGTGCGTAACGACCCTCGCGCGGCCCCGATCGTGTCAGGGGGACAGCAATTGCCAGCAACAGGAAAACGGAAAGCGGCGCAGACAGGCGTCTCTGCAGTTCCGCGCGATCATGGTTATCACTGCTTCCCAACAGGGCAGACGTGCTCCGGACCTTGGCCTTGTCAGCAAACGGCGCCGGTTGCGCTGCCTCGATTCTCAGCGTCAGATCGTCAATGCGAGCGAGCACACCCGGGTCATCGCCGGACTCCACGAAAACGCGCGCCTGCCGCAGGCGAAGCTCGTGGGAATCACGTGTCACGTAGGCCATGAATTGGCCCCTCGGCGCTGACAGGATCTCGAAGTCCTCACCGCTTCGCTTTCGGATAAAGACCCCTGTCAGGGCACCTCGGGGATCAATGTCCTCGATAAAAACAGTGCGGTTATTGGCGTAGGCGTTGAAAGCGGCCGATGTGATGCGCTGGATGTCGGCGGACGCTTCGGCACGGGACCTAATGAGGTGATCGGCGCTCCACGCCCAGGGCCGCAGCCACAGCGAGAAAAGCCCGGCGAGCAGAGCGACCAGCAGCGCAAGTCCTATGGTCGAGCGCAGCAGGCGAAATTCACTGATGCCACTCGCACACAGCGCGTCAATTTCAAGATCCTCCCGCAGCCTTCCCCAGGACAGTATCAGGCCGAGGTAAAAGGCAATTGGCAGCAACACATCCTGTGCGATCAACCAGCGCAATGCCGTTAGCTGAAACACTTCGGAGATCTGCAGCACACCGGCGCTGGCGTCTGTGAGAAAACGTGCCAGGGAAAAAGTGGCAAAAATTGCCGACAGCACAATGGCGACCCCGGCCACGGCGGGTATCAGACGTTGCAGCAGATAGCGGTCGATGATCACCGGGTCGGGATGGTGGGGCCATCCGGCTCCGCAGACGCTCCTTGCGCGGGCAGGTGTTTCCGCAGCACCGCCAGTAGTGTATGGGTCAGGGCTCCCTCTACAGCGACGCCAGCGCTGATGTCCGGCGGTCCGGGCCAACCACTGTCCGGAAAGCGATGACCGGCAAACACCTGTTCGGATGAGTAGCGAGGCAACACGTGGAAATGCACTTCAGGATCGACCATCATCAGCATCAGGTAATTGATTTTTTCGTAGCCAAACGCACCGGCCAGAGCGCATTCAAGACGCTGGCAGATAGTCCGCAGATCGGTAAATGCCTCGGGGGCCAGAGATGGCAGCGCGTGCTCCTGCGTCTTGCTGCAAAGCACCAGCGCTCCAAGAGTGCACTGCACCGGTCGCAGGAGCACTGCCCAGTGCGGACTCTCCAGCAGACAGCCCTGTGGGTAACCGAATTTAGCGAGAGTGGCGTGCACGGCCAGCGCTAAGCTCCCTGCAACGCGCCGTTGCCCCGGGTATCCCGACAAGGCTGAGACCAGCCACGCACCACCTCATGGGCATTCTCGATGTCTTCGTGGGTATCGATTTCACACCAGCTCAGGCCCTCGATGCCGCAGGCCGTCACAGCATGTTTCTGGGCGATCACATCGATCGCCGAGAGATACCAGCGGTTCAGTCCGTCACCAAAGCGCATGCTGCGCTCCAGCTCGGCGCGAAAAATATCGGCTCCACCCGCCGTAAAACGCGTCATGCCTATCGATTCACCGTTGACACTCTCAGCATTTAGCTTCTTGCCAATCTGCTGCAGACGACCACGCTCGAGGATGACCTTCATGTCATCGTCATCGTAATGCCCTTTACGATCGACCGTGAGAGTTATCGGGCATGCGGCGTCCGCCTCAAGCAAGGTCTGCAGCACAGCGGTCTCAAAAAGCGTGTCGCCGTTTATGAGAATAAACGGATCGTGCATTTCATGCCGTGCAATCCAACATGTTCCAAGGTTGTCACTCGCCGCAAAGAACGGGTTGTGCAGGCTCCGCACGAGAAGCTGGTCACTGCTGAAACCGGCAATGATGGCTTCTACCTGATCGGTTGCATAACCGGTAACCACCACCACCTCCTCAATCTGCGGGCAACGCGCGATGCTATGCAGCTGCCACTCGAGCACTGGCGTGCCCGCGACGGCCAGCGCACATTTAGGCTGATTTTCCGTTAGCGGCAGCAGGCGACTACCTTGACCGGCGCTCAGTATTATCACTTTCATGCAGATCTCCCCGCTATTGCACGCTTCAATGTCGTTGCTCTCCCTACAGCGCGGTAAAGATAACAGTTTTATCCGCACGGCGCGCACCCCGGCGCAAACTGACGTTTGCCGGCAACCGCGTACCGCTGAAGGCGGGCATTCACCGACAGACAGACTGGCAAGCTTCAGGCACCGGACACGCAAAAATCCTTGCGACACGTCGATATGGTGTTATAGTTACGCATAACACCATATCGATTGACAGGTAGCGACGTGCAGCACATCCCGCAGAAACCCGGCGCACAGTCCGGGCTGATTACGACCCTGGCCAGCCACCCGCTCGCAGCCAACCTGCTTATGCTGGTCTGCATTCTGGCCGGTATCTGGGGCCTGCGTCAGCTGAATGTCCAGCTGAATCCCACGCAGCCCACACGCAGCATCGAGGTTGAACTGACCTGGCCCGGCGCCGTCGCAGAAGACGTGGAACAGCTCGTGACGCAGCCCGTGGAGCACCAGCTGCGCTCGCTGCCCGGGCTTGAAAGTCTGACATCGACCACACAGAGCGGCGCTGCATCCATTCATCTACGCTTCAGCGGAACCGAAGACATCACTGCAGCTGCGGATCGCGTCAAACAGCGCGTGGATCAGGCACGTGACCTGCCGGCGGACATGGAGAAGCCGGTAATCCGCCAATCCATCTATTACGAAACCGTGGCGGCCATATTACTGTCGAGTGATGGACCACTTTCCGAGCTGCTGCCCGAGGCCCGCCGTATTCAACGTGAACTGCTCGCACGCGGTCTCGATCAGGTGGAATTCAGAGGGGTACCGCGTGAGGAGATCGCGATACAGATCGACAGCCAGACTCTGTTTGAGCTCGGTGTGCCGCTGCACGACATCGCAGCAAGTGTTCTGAGAAATAACCGCGACATTTCCGCAGGCACCGTCGGCTCGGGCGCATCGGCGCTCGCCCTGCGGGCTCCCGAACAGCGACGCAGTCCGCAAGAGCTGGCAAAGCTGCCGCTGCAGACCGGTAGCGGGCAGCAGCTACAGCGCCTGGACAGCATTGCGCTGATCGAGCGTCGCTATCAGGACAACCAGCGACTGCTTTACCATGACGGCGATGCTGCCATCATGATACGCGCGCGCCGCGCACCGGATTCGGACGTCATGGCTGAAGCGCAGATCCTGCGTGATTGGCATGCAGAAAACGTCGATTCACTCGCAGCCCGTGGTATCAGCGCCGGTGTCTGGCTTGAAGCCTGGCGCTTTGCCCGTGACACGCTGATGCTGGTGGTGAATAACGGCATCACGGGCCTGTTCCTCGTTATCGCCATTCTGTTCCTTTTCCTCAATACCCGCGTAGCCGCCTGGGTCACGCTGGGAATCCCGGTGTCGTTTCTGACGGCGCTTTGCGCGTTCTGGTATCTGGGCGGTTCTATCAACTTTATCAGCCTGGTCGGCGCAGTCATGGCCATCGGCATTGTGGTCGACGACGCCATTGTGGTTGGTGAACACGCGCTCGCGCGCTTTGAGGCAGGTGCCAGCCCGGCCGAGGCCGCTGCGAGTGGCGCACAGCGAATGTTCGCGCCGGTCGTGGCGTCATCGCTCACCACGCTCGCCGCGTTCCTGCCGCTGGTTGTCCTGGACGAGGCGTTCATACGTGAAATCCCGCTCCTGATTTTCTGCATTATCATCGCCTCGCTGTTTGAATGCTTTCTGATCCTGCCCGGTCACCTCAGGCACAGCTTCGAGAAGATGCAGCATCGCGTGCCCGGGCGATTCCGTCGCGGCTTCGATCATTATTTCCAGCGCGTCGTATCGCGTCTGTTCCGACCCGCATTGCACTGGTGCCTGGACAATCGGCGCACGGTCGTTGCCGTCGCGCTGGGGGCCTTCGCGATCGCGCTGTCGCTGCTGTTCAGCGGACGCGTGAAGACCGAACTCGATCTCCAGCTGAATTTTGAATTTGCCGACGCCCATGTGCGGTTTGCTCCGCACGCAACGGAGGCCGATAAAGAGCGCTACCTGCGAGCGCTGGAAACGGCATTGCAGGAGACCGACGACGCCTTTGGCGGCAATGTCGTGATTACCCAGGTACGCTCGCACAATTGGGCACGCCTTGATCAACAGGAGCGCCAAGGGGCCCAATATGCGGCGGTCGAGGCCGAGCTGGTGTCTCCTGAGGACAGACAGATAACGCTGGCGGATTTTTCCGCAGCCTGGAAAGAGCGCGTAGCGGCTAACAGCTCGGTCGAGCAGGTAGCGTTCTCCTCCGGTGAAGACAGCACACCGGACCTGCAGCTGTTCCTGCGCGGCAGCGATACCCAGTCACTCAAGGCAGCCGCCGAGCAATTAGCTGCGGCGATTTCGCGATATCCCGGGGTTACCAATACCTTTGACGATCTTCCTTATGGCGATCAGCAATGGCTCTTTTCACTGACCGCAGAAGGCCGCGCAGCCGGGCTTACCAGCGAGGAGGTCGGACGACAGGTCACTGCAGCTTTCCAGGGATATCGCGTGCAGCTGTTTATGGAGGACGACGCTGAACTGGAAATACGGGTATCTCTGCCCGAGAGTGAACGACGGCAACCTGCGCGCGTCGCAAGCCTTCCCATTGTCACACCCGACGGCCACAGTGTGCCGCTTGCCAGCATAGCGACGCTGGAATCGCAGCGCGGAATCGATCGTATCCGGCATCGAGATGGGCAACGCGTTGTCAATGTCTATGCCAACGTCGATCGACGCGTGAACACGCCAATGACGATCATCGCCGATCTTGAGCGGCAGACCATTCCAGACATAACACGCAGATATGGCGTGCAATATGGCCTTGGTGATAGTTCCGCGGAAGAAGCCCGAGTGCTCGGCGACATGCTGATCGGCGCCATGATGGGCCTGATTCTCATCTACCTCATCCTCGCCTGGATGTTTGCATCATGGTCCTGGCCGCTCGCCGTTATGGTGGCAATCCCGCTGGGATTTACCGGGGCGCTCTTTGGCCTGCACATCATGGGGCTGAACCTGGGTGCGATGGCGATAATGGGCCTGTTTACTCTCACTGGCGTCATCATCAACGACTCGATCATCCTGATTAATGCCTATCGCGAACTCAGGACGGGGCCGATGACAGAACGCGAAGCGCTCATTGAAGCCTGCGTCTCGCGTCTGCGCCCGGTGTTACTGACATCAATCACCACCACTCTGGGGCTTGCGCCCATGATGCTGGAGAGCTCGCCTATGGGAAAAGCGATGGCCCCGATTGCCGTTGTGATCTGCTTTGGGCTTATGTACGGGACGGTCCTGATACTTATCGCGATTCCTGCAATCCTGTCGCTGATTGATCGGCCCGCCAGGCAGTCTCACTCGAAACCGATCCAGACGACAATGCACGCAGCAATGCCCGAACAACACGGAGAAAGATCATGACCCTGAAGACGACTCTGGCCGGATTAACAACACGAATCCAGCGCAAAAACATTCTGTTCGTCGCCGCCGTGGTTGTGGGCACCATGACCACGACTGTCCTCATGGCGACGGCGCCAGAACATGCGCCACAGGAAATAACCGAGAAAGTGTGGCCAATCAGTACGACGCTGATCGAGCTGGATCGACTTGGGCCAGAAGTGCAGGCATATGGAAGAGTCGAAAGCCCGAGGCATACCCGCCTCTCCAGTGCCATTGATGCTCCGGTGGCAGGCGTCCACGTCAGCGAGGGGGACAGCGTGCGAGCGGGTGACCCATTGGTTACACTGGATGCCGCCGAGGCGCGGCTCGTGCAGGCACAGCGGGCCGCCGATCTGGCGGGGACCAAGGCAACCCTCGAATCATTGGAATCCGACTTCGACAGTGAACAACGGGTGCTCGCGCAGATGCAGGAGTTACACGCGCTCGCTGAGAGGCGGGTAAACAGACTCACAGAACTGTACGCACGACAATTGGTTTCCACCACGGAGATAGACGGGTTAAAGCAGGACGTATCGATGCGGCGTATTGACTATTCGCGGCAGCAGGCCTTGGTAAAGAGGCAACCTCAGCGACTTGCTGCCGCTCGCGCCGCAGTAGACAGTGCCATGGCAGCGCTGGATGAACAGCAGCTGCGCCTGGAACGAAGCGTGCTAAAAGCACCTTTCGATGGCCGTGTTACGCGGGTCGATGCCTCCGAGGGGGAGCGTGTGACGCCTGGTAAAATGCTCGTCGCCCTCTATGACGTAAATACGCTGCGCGTTCGCGCTCGTCTACCATCGAATCTGGTTTCCGCGTTGAAGTCGCAACTAGCCAACGGCCATCAGATTTCCGCAGAAATAACCGGCAGTCCGACCATGGCAGCGCTCGACCAGCTATCCACCGAAATCGAACCAGGAAGCAGCGGAATTGATGCATTGTTCAAGTTGCCCATAAACAGCCCCCTGGAAATTGGACGCACTGTGGATCTGATACTGCACATGCCGGCAATTGACCAGGTTGTCGCGGTGCCGCAGCAGAGCCTGCACAGAAACGGCTACATCTATATTGTTGAGAACCAACGCTTGCGGTCCATCCCTGTTGTCACGCATGGCACTCGGGACAATGGCCGGGACGGACTGGAGGTTCTGGTGAGCTCACCCGAACTGAAGGAGGGTGTAGAGGTCCTTATCAGTGATATGCCGGAGGCCAAAGATGGTTTATTGGTCGAGGTAGCGCGACCTCAAAGCAACACGATGAATGATCGCTTGAGCTGATGCCTCCCATTCGGACGACACGACCGGGTCAGCCTGCTTTCGAGTCAAAGGGGTGCCACAGGCGTAAGCGCTGTACGCCAGCTGTGAGTGAGCCTGAACGCCTCTGTATGCTTGCGTCATCAGGCCGTCCGGACTTGCATGGAACTTATAGCACAAACCTTGTCAGAACCTGTACAGGCCTCGTGAACGAAAAGCGGTAGGTTTGCCTGCTTTTCGCCCGTGTGCTGAGGAAAGCCCGGGGCGGCGAGCATTGGACTGCGGCTACCCGGACTGTCACTAGCAACCAGTTTACGGAGGATTTATGATACGGACTTCAACCGCACTTCTCGCAGTGGTCGCAGCAGGCAGCGCTGCATGGACGAACGCTCAGTCCTCGGACGATTCAAAGCCATCCCCTTATGCGATGGCCGAAGGATCAGTGATTACCATCGACGGCACCGTTGACAGCGTCTCACCGGACTCCTTTGTCCTGGATTATGGCAAGGATGTCGTCACTGTGGAATTCGACGATGGGGATCGCGATTCAGATGCCTACAAATTCGTCAACGGCGATCGCGTGAGTGTCACGGGCCTGATCGACGACGATTTCTATGAAATGACAACAATCGAAGCCAGTAGCGTGTATGTCGAGAACATTAATACATCGTTCTACGCCAGTGCAGTTGATGAAGAGGACCGCGTGGTTTGGGTGAACACGCCTCTCGTCATCTCGAGCTACACCGTCCATGGAACAGTTTCGGATACCGACGACGACTCATTCACGCTCGATACCGGTATGCGGGAGCTCACCGTGGACACGGAGGACATGCTTTACGATCCGCTCGATGATGTCGGTTATCAGAAGATCGAAGAGGGTGATATCGTCAGCGTCAGTGGCTATCTCGACGGTGGCTTGTTCGGGGATCAGGAGGTCGACGCCCGCTTCATCACGACGTTGTTTGACAGCGGCGAGTAAGCAGCTGATCGGGGCGCGGGTATTAAAGCCTGGCGATGACCTACTACAGGTAGCCAGCCGTGCTGGCTATCCC
>CAZTJR010000044.1:0-22952 GCA_964613795.1 uncultured Alteromonadaceae bacterium
GCCTCAAGGTGTTCGATGCCACCTGCCCGCTGGTGACCAAGGTGCACCTGGAGGTCTCCCGCTACAGCAGCGAGGGCCGCGAGTGCGTTCTTATCGGGCATGCAGGCCACCCCGAGGTGGAAGGCACCATGGGTCAGTATGATCGCAGCCGCGGCGGCGATATCTACCTGGTCGAGGACGAGGAGCAGGCGGCAACACTGTCGGTGCGCGATCCGTCACGCCTGGCCTACGTCACCCAGACCACGCTTTCGATGGACGACACGGCGCGGGTGATCGATGTGCTGCGCGGGCGTTTTCCGGACATACTCGGGCCGCGCAAGAATGATATCTGCTACGCCACGCAGAACCGCCAGGATGCGGTTAAGCAGCTGGCGGCGCAGTGTGACCTGCTGCTGGTTGTCGGCTCCACCAACAGCTCCAACTCCAACCGCCTGCGCGAGCTTGGCGAGCGCATGGGCGCCACCGCCTACCTGCTCGACGGCGCGGATGACATCGACCCTGCCTGGCTGGAGGGCAAGGCACGGGTTGGCGTGACAGCGGGCGCCTCGGCGCCGGAAGTTCTGGTGGCGGACGTAATACAGCGCCTGCGGGACCTCGGTGCGAATGCGGTAAGTGAACTCGATGGCGAGCCAGAGAACGTCACCTTCTCCATGCCGCGGGAGCTGCGCCTCACCGAAATCACCTGATGGCCGGCGCGCTGCCTGCGCGCCACACCGTCGAGCGCTGCTCCTTCCTCGCGCACGGTTTCATCCAAAGCGGCAACGGCCGCGCCCCTGACGTTTACAGCACAGCGCTGACATTCCAGCATCCCGACCCAGCGAACCTGTTTGCGCTCCGGAGTTATGACGCATGCGCCTGTGTCGGGGGTTTTCCCTGCTCGAACTACTGATCGTGCTGTGTATCGTCGGGATTCTTCTCGGTGTCGCACTGCCAGCCTATCAGTCCAGCCTGATCAAGAGTCGCCGCGCGGACGCGATGGCGGTTCTGGTGGAGGTAGCGGGACGGCAGGAGCAGTGGCGATTCGTGTCTGATCGCTATAGCGACGACCTGCGCGAGCTCGGCTACGCAGCCGACCCGCTTGTTACCGGCGAGGGACATTACCGTATCCGAATCGATGCCTGTCCCGACGCCACGCTGGCTCTGTGCTACCTGTTGACGGCAACGCCACTGCCCGCGTCCCCGCAGGCGCGGGACGCGCGTTGCGCTGTGCTTACGCTGGATGCGCGCGGCCGGCGAGGGGCTACGGGATTCGATCCCGACAGCTGCTGGTAGCGCCTCGTCTTCTGGCAAATGCAGGCATTCACTGGCGAGCACGCCAGCGCAGCCTAGGCTTTTGCTGTCGAATCACGCGGGGCCACTCCCATGCAACGCCGCGGCTTTACACTGATTGAACTGCTGGTTGTGGGCGCCTTGCTGGCGCTCAGTCTGACCATCGTACTTCCGGGGCTGCGCGGTTTCCTGCAGGCGGTCCAGGCCAGGGCAGAGGCAGACCGCCTGCTGTCCAGCCTGCAGCTGGCGCGCGCGCAGGCGATCGCAAACAACCTGCGCACCGGTGTCTGTCCTGTCACGGCAGGAACCGATCCATTTTCGGCGTGTGGCCAGCGCTACGAGGACGGTTGGTTTGTCTACCTTGATCGCGATGGGGACGGGCATTTCGACCCCGACAGCGACACCCCGCTGCGTCGCTTCGCGGCCATGCCCACCGGCTTCGGGCTGTATAACCGGGCGGGCTCACGCCGCATTGATGAGCGGCTTTCATTCTGGCCGGACGGCAGCAGTCGACGCAGTATGACCCTGCAGGTCTGCCCGCCATCGAGCACGCGCCTTCAGTCCTGGAGTCTGGTCCTCAATCATGTGGGCAGGCCGCGCCTGGCGCGGGACTGGGGGAGTTGCCTGCTATGAGGTTTGTTGCTGGATGGCTTAAGCCCGCAGCGTTTGTTGCGGCAAAATACCCCGGACCGCGGTATGGCAACGGCTACACCTTGGTGGAACTGCTGGTTGCGTTGCTGTTGTTCGCACTGGGCGCGCTGGCGGTGGCGACGATGCAGTATGGCGCGGTGCAGGCAACACGCGCTGCTTCTGAGTCTGCGGCGGCGCTGATGCTGGTGGAAGACCTTGCGCAGCGCCTGCTGTCGGACACCCACACTATCGATGCTTACACGCAGGCGCTGGACGGCGCTGGCGCCATCACCGTCGAGGGTGTTGCTGCCTGCCTCGACGGCGCCAAATGCGATCCGCAGGCATGGGCCCAGCGGGGCATCGCCGCCTGGCGGCTCCTCAGCGAGCAGCGCGGACTGGCGCTGCCCCGCGCCTGCGTAAGCCGTGACGCGGCAGCGCTGCGGCTTGGCTTGAGCTGGGTATCCCATTCTGCGCTGGCCCCGCTGTCGCCGGCCGTCTGCATGAGCGGAGGCGCAGCCGAGAGTCGCCGCGCGGTGACCTTGACCGTGGCACTGAGTTCGGCACCGTGAAGCGGGCCAGGGGCGTGACGCTGGTGGAGCTTCTTCTTTCGATGACGCTGGCCATGCTGCTTGTGGCGTCGGTTCTGCAGGTTTATCGCATTGGCAAGTCGGTGCTGCGCTGGCAGATCGAGGTGGCGCGCATGGAGGAGAGCGGGCGACACGCCCTCGGCCTGCTGGTGCGCGAACTGCGCATGGCCGGCTTTTTTGCGCGCGAGGCAATGCCGGCGCTGCCACCATCCACAGCTGCCGCTCCCGCCTGTGGTGACCTGCAGGGCTGGGCGCTGGATCTGCATACACCGCTGGATCTGCTGAATGACTTCACCGGGGGCGCGGCGCGCTTCACGAGTGGCGCACGCCTGGCCTGTCTCCCCGAGTCGGGACTCGTTACCGGCGCGGATGCGCTTGTGATCAAGCGCAGCGCGGCGCTGCCAAGCTGGACCGCCGGCCGGGAGCCGGATCTGCGTCCCCTGCGGGGGGCGCGCTGGTATCTGGTCACCGCAGCCGCGGGTCCGCCGGCGCTGGCGTTTGTCGATGCGGCGGGACATTCCTCCCGGACCATGGACAAGGAGAGCACCTGGTGGGAGCTGTACAGCCACGTTTTCTACCTCAGAAATTACTCCCGGACACCGGGAGACGGCATTCCAACCCTGTGCGACGAGCGTCTGGGCAGCACCATGCGCAGCGTCTGCCTGGTGGAGGGGGTGGAAAGTCTGCAGATCGAATTTGCCGTTGACGCGGACGGCGACGGAGCCGCGGAAACGCTGCTGCGGGCACCCGGCCCCGGGCAGCTCGCCGCCGCGACAGCAGCGCATGTGCATGTCCTGACCCGCAGTCTGAATCCGGTTCACCGCCTGCCGCGCGCGCAGTCGCTGCAGCTCGGTGCCACGGCGATTGACTTGTCGGCCGACCGCTACCTGCGACGGGTTTTTTCGGCGACCGTGTCACTGCACAATATCAGGGCACAGGCGAACGCCTATGTGTCGCCGTGATGGGTCGCGGGCATTGCCTCCGGCGTTTCAGTCCGGTTCCATTCTGCTGCTGGCTAGCGCTTTCGTGTTTCTGATGACCTATATCGCGCTGTCGGCTGTCGATATGGCCGTGGTGGAGGCGCGCATGGCGGATGCGCTGCGCGTCCGGGTCGGTGCCCGGACAGTCCTCGATGCTGCCCTCCCCGTGGTGGTGGAGCGTGAACGGCTGCGCTTGCTGCAGGCCCTTGCCGACGGAGAGGCTCCGGTCTGTGATGAGGCCGGATTCTGCGACGATGCGCGGGGCTGGATCATCCTGCATGAGGATGAGCGGCACCAGATCAGTTACCAGACCCGCACGCGCGGCAGGTTTCCGGCGGACAGCGCAGACCGGTCGGTGCAGTCAATGGTCTCCAGTCACGCGCACTATCAGTCGGCGGCATTCGAGCTTGATGTCCGGGTACGTCGTCGTGCAGACAAGGCCACGCTGGCGCGCGCCGCGGTCGGTATCGATGTGTCGTCGCCAGTGAGGGTAGGGGGATGACCGCGGTGATGCCCGTGGTGATGCCCTCGTGGCGGGCCCAGCGTCTTGTCGGCTGCATCGGCACGATACTGTTGCTGATGCTGTGCGCCGTTGCCGCGCCGTCTGTCCGCGCAGCCTGTCCCGCCCCCGACAATGACCGGCCCGCGCTGCGTTACTCGCTTGACGACGTTGCGGCCGGGCGTCTTGCGGACGCAGCAGCGCTGGACCGGATGCGTCTGCAGGTAGGCGATGAGCGCATCGACGTCGCCATCGTGACCGATGCGGCGCGAGATGAGCTGGACGACAGCTGGCCCGTTTTTCCGCCGCAGTCACGGCTGATGCTGGTGGCGCTGGATACGGGTCGCCCGATCTGGGAGCTGGTGCAGGCACCGAATGCTGCGGCAGACGGGTCTCAGGCGAGTGATCCGCGACTCACCGCCGCACTGGGGGCGGCTGCCATTCTGCGGCGAGCCGATGGTCTGGCGCAGCGGCTTTACGTGGGCGACAGTGCGGCGCGCGTGTGGCGCATTGACCTGCCGCTGTTGTCGACGTCACGCGACGCCAGACCGGGGGACTCCGTGCCTCAGCCGGCGGTCTCCGCTATGCCCTTGACCCTGCTGGCCAATCTCGCGCGGGGGGACGCTGCCGCGGCGGTACGGTTCCGTAAGGCGCCCGATCTCGTGCGCAGCATTGACAGTAAGGGCACGCCGTTTGACGGGGTACTGATCACGTCCGAGGGTGCGATGCCCGGTTCGTCCGATGACAGCGGCAATGGTCTGTTCTTCCTGCGCGACTACGCGGTGCTGACGCGGGCTCCCGGGGAGGCGCTCCCCCGCGTGATCACCTGGCAGGATCTGTTGTCGTCACAAGCATCGGCGGTGAGCGGTGCCGGCGCCGGATGGTTTGCGCGCTTCCAGAATGCGGCCGAGGTCGGCAGCAAGCGCCCCGTTACCGTCGATGGACGAGTGTTTCTGATCACGGCCTTAGCGGCGCCTGCATGTGGCGATCCACCGCTCGTGTTGGCCTATGTGTTCAATCTGTTAAATGGTCGGCCCGTCGCTAAAACCCTTCCGGGATCGATTGCGGGCCTGGGGCCTCTGAGCGGGCCGACCACGGCTGACGGGGAGATCGGTCTGCCTGGGCTCGGTATTGCGCTGCCAGTGAGGTCTGACGAGGAGGGTCGGCGTTTTCGGGCGCGCTTCATGGCAGACGGGGTGTTTGCCAGAATCGCCTACTGGCGCGATTTGCTGCTCGACGTCGATTGAGCGCGCCGGCTCAATCCGCCTGGTCGAGCCCCAGTTTCTTCAGCCGATAGCGAAGGCTGCGGAAGGATATGCCGAGCGCCGATGCCGCCTCCGTGCGATTCCACTGATAGCGTTCCAGCGCTGCGCCAAGCACCTCGCGTTCAATGCTGTCCATGTAGCCGGGCAGGTCACCGGCAACGGCCTGCAGCCGGTCGCGGTCATCGCGGCGACGATTCAGCTGCTGTCCTCCGAGTGTGCGCGGTGCCGTCTGCATCTGCAGGTCGTCGGCCGTCAATTCGCTGCCCTCTGCCAGCGCCAGCGCACGCTCCAGAATGTTCTCCAGCTCGCGCACGTTGCCGGGAAAGTGATACGCCTGAAGTCGATCGATAGCGCCCGACTGGAGTGCCGGCGCGCTGATGCCCATATCAGACGCTATACGCTGCAGGAGCGTCTGTGCCAGCGGGGGAATATCCTGCAGACGCTCGCGCAGGGCCGGTACCTTCAGGCCGATGACATTGATGCGGAAATACAGGTCTTCCCTGAACCTTTCCGCTTCCACCTCGCCTGTCAGGTCCTTATGGGTGGCGCTCAGCAGGCGTATATCGGTCGCGACTTCCTCACTGCTGCCCACCGGGCGGATGGTTTTTTCCTGTATGGCGCGCAGCAGTTTGACCTGCATGGACAGCGGCAGGTCGGCCACCTCGTCCAGAAACAGGGTGCCGCCGCTCGCCGCCTGGAACAGGCCCGATTTATCACGGTGTGCACCGGTGAAGCTGCCTTTCACGTGTCCGAACAGCTCGCTTTCCATCAGCTCGGCTGGAATGGCGCCACAGTTCACGGCAATGAAGGGGCCGGAGGCGCGCGGCCCCCGACGGTGTATCAGACGCGCCACAACTTCTTTTCCCGTACCCGACTCACCGTGAATGTGCACCGGCGCCTGGCTGCGGGCCAGCTTGTCGATCTGCTGACGCAGGCGCTGCATCTCCGGCGTGTCGCCGATCAGTCCACCGTGGTCTTCGTCGACACCGGCGCTGGCTTCCGCGCCGACCTCCAGTGCGGAAAGCACAAGATTCCGCAGGTTTTCCAGCTCCACCGGTTTGCTGATGAAGTCGAAGGCGCCGGCCTTGAGCGCGGCAATTGCCGCATCCACGCTGCCATGGGCAGTGATTACGGCGACCGGGACCTGCGGGTAGTCAGACTGTATGTGCGCGACCAGATCTATCCCGCTGCCGTCGGGCAGACGCATATCCGTGAGGCAGAGATCGGGCGTGGCCTTTGCCAGGAGCGCAACGGCCTCTGTCAGATTCGCGGCGGAGTGCGTCGACAGACCCATGCGACTCAGGGTGATTTCGAGCAGCTCGCGGATATCGGGTTCGTCGTCGACGATGAGTACGGTTTTTTCAGTCATGGCACACTATTGCTGGGTTGAGTGCAGCGCGACGCTTATGCGGAAGCAGCTCTCGCCGGTCGCGGTAGGATGATAGAACAGGTCTGCATGGTTGAGCTCACAGAGCTCCCTGCACAGGTAAAGCCCCATACCGCTGCCCCCTTTGCTGCGGCTGAAGAATGGCTCGAACAGGCGGGGTATGTCTTCCGCGGCGACGCCGTTGCCCTCGTCGACAACATCGATAATGGCGAGGTTGCGGGCTGTGTCACGGCGTAACCCCAGGCTTGCCTGTTCACGACCGGTTTTCTCTGCACTGTGCCGCAAGGCGTTGTCGAGCAGGTTGGTCAGAATGCGCTGCAAATGTTCGGGATCAAACTCCAGTTGCATGGGCTCTGCAAGCTCGCAGCGCAGTGCGCCGCGCAACCCGCGCGCTGACTGATAGCGGTCAAGCTGTGCGTGCAGCCAGTCCGGCATTTGCAGCAGTTCCGGTCGTGGCGGTTCACGTCGGGAGATCTGCAGAATGCTTTCGACGATGTCGTTTACGCGCTGGCTGTTGGTCACGATGATATCGATCATGCGTCGGTCAGCGGCATCGGCGTGTGGCGATTCCACCAGCAGCTGGGCGGCATGGCTGATCGCGCCCAGCGGATTGCGTATTTCATGAGCGATGCTGGCTGTCAGTCTGCCGAGGGACCCCAGCTTGAGCGATTGCGCATACTGGGCAACCGGCGTGTAGTCCTCCAGGAATACCAGCGTTTCCCGGCTGCCCGGCCCCATGCCTGCGTCGAGGGCGCGAAAGCGCGGCACGACTTCGCGGCCATCAGGCTCAATGCGAAAAGGCACGCGGTTCTGCGTTTTGCTGTCGCGAAAGGTCTGCAGGCGCTGCTGCAGAACGTCACTGTACTCGATCAGCCGTCGTCCCTGCTCAATCGATCGCGGTCGCTCCGCCGTCAGTAATCCGGTGGCGGCCTGATTCATGACCCGCACCCGATCCCTTTCGTCCACCAGAAGAATGCCGGTCTGCAGGTTTTGTACGATCAGTTCATTCAGCCGCTGCAGGCTGTAGAGATCCGTGGTGCGCTCCTGGGCCAGGGCCTCCGCGCGACCAAGACGCGAGGCGATAATCTGTACCAGGGTGGAGACAACGAACAGCAGCATGCCGAGGAGGCCCGCGGGCAGCAGGTCGTTGATTGTCTGCTCGTTGATGGATATCAACCGGACCGTGTCGGCCAGGATCGCGATCACGCCGAGCGCCGCGACCAGCGTCGCCAGCGTGCGATTGCTGATCAGGATCGCACTCGAGGCCACGGTGATGGCGAGCAGCAACGGCAGGCCGCTGCTCATGCCGCCGCTGGCATCCGCGAGCAGCATGATGCCGGTTATGTCGACAGTAAACAGCAGCACGAGAAAGGTATTTGATTGCTGCCAGTCCCGGTTCAGCGTGAGCAGCAGGACAATATTGCTGAACAGGAACAGTGCGGTGGTGAACAGGTATTGTCCCGGGTTGAGACTGCCCACCAGTTCGCGCGCGCTGGGAATGATCATCAGCAGCAGGAAAACAGCCGACAGCAGCCACCGATAGCCGATGTAGATGCGGTAGAGCAGGCGGTTCTGCGGCGGTGGTTTCGGGCCTGGGTGGGTCAGGGTAGCCGGAGCGCTCACGTTACTCAGCCTGCGATTGAAATCAGCGACAAGTGTACCAGCCGGATGACGGCCACGCTGTGGTCGTGATGCACGCTCCTGAGCGCCGGCCCACTGGTCTTGCCCCGGTGTTTCCACCACAATACGTCCTTTTTTCCGGCGGCAGCGAGTTATGGCAACCCTGAATATCCTCATGGCCCAGATCAATACGCGCGTGGGTGATTTTGATGGCAACGTGGCGCGCATTCTGGCGGTGGCGCAGCGGGCGGCCGACACACATCCCGACGCTATCTGTGTCTTTCCCGAACTGACGCTCTCCGGCTATCCGCCCGAGGACCTGCTGCTGCGCCCCAGTGTCGAGCGACGCGTGCAGCGGGCGCTGGACCGGCTAAGTCGGGAGTTGCCGCCGGACGTCACCGTGGTGCTCGGCTATCCGGCCTTTCGCAGCGGAGCGCTGATGAATCTCGCTGGCGTGATTACCGGCGGTGGGGTCGTGGCCGAGTACGCCAAGCGCTGCCTGCCCAATTACCAGGTTTTCGATGAGAAGCGCTATTTCGCGCAGGGTGCCTCCGCTGTCGTTGTACCCCTTGGCGGGGTGCGCGTTGCGCTGAGTATCTGTGAGGATATCTGGGAGCCGGCCCCTGTGGCTGACGCCGCGGCGGCGGGGGCGCAGCTGGTGCTGAACCTGAATTCCTCGCCCTACCACCGCGGCAAGCAGGCTGAGCGCGAGGCGCTGGTGGCGCAGCGGGCGCAGTCTGCGGGCGTGCCCATCGTCTACGTCAATCAGGTGGGCGGGCAGGATGAACTGGTATTTGATGGCGGTTCTTTTGCCGTTGACGGTAACGGGGTAGTGCGCGCGCTCGCGCCACGCTTTGCCGAGGCCGAGCACTGGGTTGGCGTTTCGCTGGACCCGGCGGGGAATGCCGCGGTCGACGGGGAGCACGCGCTTCAGCCGGAAAATGAACTGGATGCCACCTATCAGTCTCTGGTTCTGGGCCTGCGGGACTATATCGACAAGAATGGCTTTCCCGGCGTTGTGCTGGGGCTGTCCGGCGGTATCGATTCCGCGCTGACGCTTGCCCTGGCTGTGGATGCCCTCGGGGCAGCGCGCGTTCAGGCCATCATGATGCCGTTTCGTTACACGGCGACCATGAGTATTGAAGACGCGGCGGAGCAGAGTCGCCTGCTGGGCGTCAGTCACTCGGTGATTTCCATCGAGTCGATCTACGACGCCTTCATGAGCAGCCTTGCCGAGGCCTTTGCGGGACGCGCGCCCGACACCACCGAGGAGAATCTGCAGGCGCGCTGCCGCGGGGTTATCCTGATGTCAATCTCGAACAAGACAGGCAGCCTGGTACTGACCACGGGCAACAAGAGTGAACTTGCGGTGGGCTACTCCACCCTGTACGGCGACATGGCGGGGGGCTTCGACCCGATCAAGGACGTGCCCAAGACCCTGGTCTATGAGCTCAGCCGCTTCCGCAATCAGCGGGGCCCCTGCATACCCGAAAGGGTCATCGAGCGAGCGCCCTCGGCGGAGCTGGCGCCGGATCAGAAGGATGAGGACAGCCTGCCGCCGTACCCGGTGCTGGATGCGATACTTGAGCGCTATATCGAGCACGATGAAAGCGCCGACGCTATCGTCGGCGCCGGTTTCCGGCGCGAGGATGTCGAGCGCGTGGTGAAACTGGTGGACCGCAACGAATACAAGCGCCGCCAGGCCCCTATCGGCGTGCGTATCACGCGTCGGGGCTTCGGGCGGGATCGCCGCTACCCGATTACTTCAGGCTGGGTCGTGGGCGATTGATCGGCGCGGAATCGCCCGTCAATCGGAGTCGCGGCTGTCAAACTGTGGTGGGCGCGGTGGATCGAACAGGCCGAAAGACAGCCGGTTGATCAGCGATCGTTGCTCGCCCTCGAGGGTATACTCACTGCGCAGCTTGCCGCCCTTCTCCAGCGCGGGATGCTCCGGGAAGTTCAGCACCAGTGTTTCCGTGGCCTGCTGCGCCAGGTCCGGCTTGCCGAGCAGGATGTAGCCCTGAGCCATGACCGCGAGGCCGTCGGCCACCGCGGGTGTGCGCTGGAAGTTTTCAACGACATAGCGGCCCCGGTTGGTGGCGGCAAGGTAGGCGCCGCGTCGGAAGTAATAGTTGGCGACATTGATTTCGTGGCGGGCCAGGAGGTTGCGCAGGTAGACCATGCGCGCCTTCGCGTCAGCCGCGTAGGGGCTGTCCGGATAGCGCGATATCAGCTGAGAGAACTCGGCAAAGGCCTCGCGGGCGTAAGTCACGTCGCGACGGGTCTTGTCCAGGGGCAGAAAGCGGGAAAGGATGTCCTGGTCGGCGGCGGTGGCGGCCAGCCCCTTCATATAATAGGCGTAGTCGACGTTGGGGTGCTGGGGGTGCAGGCGGATGAAGCGGTTGGCCGCCTCTATCGCCGCTTCTGTTTCGAGCGCCCCGTAATGCGCATAGATCAGCTCGAGCTGCGCCTGTTCGGCGTATTTGCCGAACGGGTAGCGCGACTCCAGCGCCTGCAGGCTGCGCACTGCCATCGAGTAGTTGCGGCTATCGAGAAAACTCTCCGCCTGGCGGTAGATCTGTGCCTCGCCGCTGTCCGCGGCGATATCGGGCATCTCGTCGTTGCCAGCGCAGGCGGCCAGCAGCGCCAGTATCAGCGATGCCAGCAGGGCGCGCGGTGTGTGCCGTAGCGGCGTTGCGACACGGTCGGGTAATGTACTCACAGGCTGCGTGTTACCATGATCCAAGCGGGGCGCCATTTAATCACAGACACTGGCCCGCTGAAACCGCGGCACACATGAGGTAGACAGGTGAAGATGGGCAGACGCGTCGATGAGTGAGCGTATAGACTTGAGTGCTGTCGCCGATGAGGTCGCCGCGGGAGAACGTCTGGACCAGGTAGCGGCACGCCTGTTTCCGGACTATTCCCGCTCGCGCCTGCAGGCCTGGATTCGCAGCGGCGCCCTGACTGTGGACGGGGCGGTGCTCCGCCCTCGGGAGAAGGTGGCTGCCGGAGCCACTCTCAGGATTTCAGCGCAGTTGGAAGACGCTGTCGGCTGGCAGGGCCAGCCGATCGCGCTCGACATTGTGCATGAGGACGACAGCATTCTGGTGTTGAACAAGCCCGCAGGTCTGGTGGTTCATCCGGCGGCGGGGCATCACGATGGAACGCTGGTGAATGCATTGATCAACCACCATGCGGCGATGAGCCAGCTGCCCCGGGGCGGTATTGTGCATCGCCTCGACAAGGATACCTCCGGCATCATGGTCGCGGCGAAAACCCTGCAGGCGCATGCCAATCTGGTGGAACAGCTGCAGGCCCGCACGGTCGGTCGCGAATACGATGCTGTGTGTGTCGGCGCCATGACCGGCGGTGCAACCGTTGACGCACCGATGGGACGCCACCCGCGGCAGCGCAAGAAGATGGCCGTAGTCGCCCAGGGCGGCAAGCATGCGGTGACGCATTACCGGGTGGCCCAGCGCTTCGCGCATCACACCCACATCACAGTGCGTCTTGAGACCGGCCGCACCCACCAGATACGCGTACACCTGGCCCACCGGCACTATCCGCTGGTTGGCGACCCTGTGTACGGAGGACGTCCCCGCATACCCGCCGGTGCCTCTCAGGCACTGGTCGATGCGCTGCGGCGATTCCCGCGGCAGGCCCTGCATGCCCGCAGGCTGCAGCTCATCCATCCGCGCGATACACGGGAGATGACATTCGACTGCCCATTGCCCGCCGACATGCAGGAGCTGCTTGCGGTAATGTCGGCCGAGGACCCGGTGGACGGTCTTGTCGGTTGAACGGGTGGCGGCAGGATTCCCGCGCAACATCACCGCGCTGACGACGACACGCGGCGGTGGCGTCGGCCGGGAACCGTGGCAGAGTTTCAATCTGGCCCTCCATGTCGGCGATGACGGTCAGGCCGTTGCGCTGAACCGGGAGACGCTGCGTTCGTTTCTGCCCGGCGATTCCCAGATTGCCTGGCTTGACCAGGTGCATGGTACGAACGCGATTGACGCCGCGCGCCACCCCGGGGTGCCCGCTGATGCGTCGGTGTGTCGTCGGCCGGGCGTTGCCTGCGCCATTCTGACGGCGGACTGCCTTCCGGTGCTGCTGTGCGATCGCGCGGGTGTCGTCGTTGCTGCCGCCCATGCCGGTTGGCGAGGACTGGCTGATGGCGTGCTTGAGGCCGCCGTGGCTGCCATGAAAGCCGCGCCCGAAAACCTGATGGTCTGGCTCGGTCCCTGTATCGGTCCCGCGGCCTTCGAGGTAGGCCCGGAGGTACTGGCGACCTTCTGCGATCGCGCGCCCACGGCGCAGGTGGCCAGTGTCCGTGCCTGCTTTCAGCCGTCGCCGCGGCCAGGCCATTACCTGGTCGATCTGCACGCACTTGCCCGGCAGCGATTGGCGGCGCTGGGCGTCGGCCACATTGCCGTTGACGCGCGCTGCACCGTGTCGCTGCCGGCGTCGTTCTTCTCCTATCGCCGTGACGGTGAAACCGGCCGCATGGCGTCCTTGATCCTGATCAACCCCTGACGCATTGCCCGATGCGTCCGCTTGAAAGCGGTCTATCCTGTCCCCATGGACAAGGTATTGACAGTTCCGTTGCAATCGCCGTTCTTCCGGTGGTGATCGGACAGGAGACAGACAAATGAGAATGGACAAGCTGACCAATCAATTGCAGAACGCACTCGCCGATGCCCAGTCGCTGGCGCTGGGCAAGGACCACAATTTCATAGAGCCGACGCACCTGCTGTCGGCGCTGCTGACTCAGCAGGGCGGTTCGGCGCGCCCCCTTCTGCAGAAGGCGGGCGCTGACACGACGGCGCTGGCCGCTGCCGTGGCCGGTGCCATTGCCGCGCTGCCGACCGTGTCGGGCGGCGGCGGTGACATCCACATTTCCAATGAGCTCGGCCGCATTCTGAACATGACCGACAAGCTCGCGCAGCAGACAGGCGATGCCTATGTGTCCAGTGAACTCGTGCTGCAGGCGATGCTCGAGAGCAGCGGTTCGGACGTCTCGAAGCTGCTGCGGCAGTCCGGTGTAACCCCCGAAGGCCTCAAGCAGGCGATCGCGTCCGTTCGCGGTGGTCAGTCGGTGGATAACCCGGAGGCCGAAGAGTCGCGACAGGCGCTGGAGAAGTACACGGTCGATCTCACGGCGCGGGCACAGGATGGCAAGCTCGATCCGGTGATCGGCCGTGATGACGAGATCCGCCGGACCATCCAGGTGCTGCAGCGGCGGACCAAGAACAATCCGGTGCTGATCGGCGAACCCGGCGTCGGCAAGACCGCCATTATCGAGGGCCTCGCGCAGCGGGTGGTGAACGGTGAGGTGCCCGAGGGCCTGCGCAACAAACGCATCCTTTCACTGGATCTCGGCTCACTCCTGGCGGGCGCCAAGTTCCGCGGTGATTTCGAAGAACGCCTGAAGGCGGTTCTCAACGAGCTCTCCAAGGAAGAGGGTCGTGTGATTCTGTTTATTGACGAATTGCACACCATGGTTGGCGCCGGCAAGGCGGAAGGCTCGATGGATGCCGGCAATATGCTCAAGCCCGCCCTGGCCCGCGGCGAGCTGCACTGCGTGGGCGCGACGACACTCAATGAATACCGGCAGTACGTGGAGAAGGACGCGGCCCTTGAGCGGCGCTTCCAGAAGGTGCTGGTGGAGGAGCCCAACGAGGAAGACACCATCGCGATTCTGCGCGGTCTCAAGGAGCGCTACGAGGTGCACCACGGTGTCGATATCACGGACGGCGCGATCATTGCCGCTGCCAAGCTCTCGCAGCGCTATATTACCGATCGTCAGCTGCCCGATAAGGCCATTGATCTCGTAGATGAGGCGGCCAGCCGCATTCGCATGGAAATCGACTCCAAGCCCGAGGCAATGGATCGGCTGGAGCGGCGTCTGATCCAGCTCAAGATTGAGCGTGAGGCAGTCAAGAAGGACGAGGATGCCGGTGCCGTGAAGCAGCTGGAGCTGCTGAACGAGCAGATCGAGAAGGTGGGGCGGGAGTATTCCGACCTCGAGGAGGTCTGGAAGGCTGAAAAGGCGTCACTGCAGGGGGCGGCGCAGATCAAGAGCGAAATCGAACAGGCCAGGCTGGAGCTTGAGGCGGCGGGTCGCAATGGCGATCTGACGCGGATGTCCGAGCTGCAGTATGGGCGTCTGCCCGAGCTGGAAAAGCAGCTCACACAGGCGCAGGAGGCGGAAAATACCGAGCGCACGCTGCTTCGCAACAAGGTGACGGAAGAGGAAGTGGCCGAGGTTGTCTCGCGCTGGACAGGTATTCCGGTTGCCAAGATGCTTGAAGGCGACCGCGATAAACTGCTGCGCATGGAAGACGCCCTGCATCAACGGGTGGTTGGTCAGGATGAAGCCGTTGGCGCCGTCGCCAATGCCGTACGTCGCTCACGCGCGGGGCTTTCTGACCCCATGCGACCGAACGGCTCGTTCCTCTTTCTGGGCCCCACCGGCGTCGGCAAGACAGAACTGTGCAAGGCGCTTGCTGAATTTCTGTTCGATAGCGAGCAGGCCATGGTGCGCATTGATATGTCCGAGTTCATGGAGAAGCATTCCGTGGCGCGCATGATCGGGGCGCCCCCGGGTTATGTGGGATATGAGGAGGGCGGCTATCTGACCGAGGCCGTGCGCCGCCGTCCTTACTCACTGCTACTGCTGGACGAGGTGGAGAAAGCTCACCCGGACGTCTTCAATATCCTGCTGCAGGTGCTGGAAGACGGCCGTCTGACCGACGGCCAGGGCCGCACAGTGGACTTTCGGAACACGGTGATCGTGATGACTTCCAACCTGGGGTCCGATGTGATTCAGGAGCTTGCCGGCGAGGAAAACTACGACCGCATGAAGTCGGCGGTAATGGGGGTGGTCGGTCGCCATTTTCGCCCGGAGTTTATCAATCGCATCGACGAGACTGTGGTATTCCATCCGTTACAGCAATCGCAGATACGCGGTATTGCCGATATCCAGCTCAAGGGCCTGCGCAATCGACTGCGGGAACGCGACCTTGAGATCGAGATCAGCGATGCGTTTATGGAAAGACTGGTCGCGGCGGGCTACGACCCGGTGTACGGTGCACGACCGCTCAAGCGCGCCATTCAGCAGGAGCTCGAAAATCCGCTGGCCCAGCGCATTCTGTCAGGAGAGTTCAGCGCCGGTGATGTGATCGTCGTTGATCTGCAGGATGACGGCAGCGTCTTCAGCGCCCGCAGGACCGACGCGGCGGCGTGATATGCCGGCTGCTGCGCTGCGCGTGTGTTCAGAGAGCGCGGCGCATTGCGGTCGGTCTCTGCGAGGCGCTGTGCGCCTCTATTCGCAATGTACGTCGATGTTATCCAGCGCATTCTGGCGCTGCGTTTCGATCTCGTCTGCGCTAAGGTAGCGCAGCTCACCGGCTTCGTCGCGGACGCGGATACGTGCCGCCGTTTCCAGTGTTTCGAGGTTCTGCCTGGCCCGTTCGCAGATTTCAGGATCCTTTTCCGGCAGCACTTCCACCGCGACGGTATCCATGCTGCCGTTATCGTCTGCCTTATCCTGCGTCTCAAAGCGGTTTCCGGGTCGCGAGGTTGTCTCGGCCGGCACGGCACCCTCACCGGGAGACACCCGTCGGAAGCGGCTTGAGCCGGTGGAAAAGACCTCATATTCGATTGACGCTTCGGGCGGACGATCGCTGACCACCATATTGCCGCGCTCATCTTTCCAGCGGTAATAGCTGTCCTCGGCGTGAAGTGTGGTGCTGACGCCTGCAGCGAGCACCAGTAACGCTGACAATAGCCGGGGGGAGTAGCCCATCTGCCGCGCGAGGCGACTGATTGCGGCGACTGCCGACCCCTGGGCAGGTTGAGATCGCACGGCGACTCCGGAATCAATAAATAACCGCACCAAAATACCTGACCTATGCTGGGCGCGCAACGTCATCTGTGGCCGGGAATATGCCCTGTAACAGCGGACAGGGGTTTGACTTTCGCCTGATCTATGCAGACAATCGGGACAGTCATGCAAGTGGCAATGATCACTGCCGAGTACCCTCGGCCTCTGGTCTACCGCATCCGCGGATAATAGTGGGTGGGGCTGCTGGCATGTCCCGTAAGTGGTTGTCCGGCCCGCCGGTCGACAGCCACGGGTTCGACACTGCGCTACCCCGCAGGGCGACACACGCACGGGTTCTCGTGACTGTCATTCCTTTGAGGCGCGTTACCGGCAACCGGCCGGCGTCGATCCCCGGGAATGGCACGGCGCGCCAGTGACAGTCTTCTCTGACGGCACCCTGCCATACCGTTTAAAAGCACTCGCCCGCGAGGGGTACGCGCGTGGCTTTGCGAATGGGAGAAAGCCAGTGGAGTTGTTGTCAGGCGGTGAGATGATCGCCCAGGCCCTCAAAGATGAGGGCGTAGAGTTTATCTTCGGGTATCCGGGCGGGGCAGTCCTGCACATATACGATGCCCTGTTCAAGTCAAATGGCGGCGTTCCGCATGTGCTGGTGCGCCACGAGCAGGCGGCGACGCATGCGGCGGATGGCTACGCACGGGCCACGGGGCGGCCGGGTGTGGTGCTGGTGACTTCCGGTCCCGGTGCCACCAATGCCATTACCGGCATTGCGACGGCCTACATGGACTCGATTCCGATGGTCGTTTTCTCCGGTCAGGTCGCTTCGCACCTGATTGGTGAGGATGCCTTTCAGGAAACGGACATGGTGGGTGTCTCGCGCCCCATCGTGAAACACAGTTTCATGGTGCGCCACGCCAGCGAGCTACCTGAGATCATCAAGAAAGCCTTTACGCTCGCCACGACCGGCCGGCCCGGCCCGGTTGTGATCGACATTCCCAAGGACATTACACGGCCTGACGAGAAATTCGAGTACCACTACCCCGAGTCCGTGCGCATGCGTTCGTATTCGCCCGCGCAGCGCGGACACACGGGGCAGATCAAGAAAGCCGCGCGCATGCTGCTGGGCGCCAGGCGCCCAATGATTTACAGCGGCGGCGGTGTGATTCTCGGCGAGGCCAGCGATCTGCTGGTCGCGCTGGCAAAGCATCTCAACTACCCGGTGACCAACACCCTCATGGGGCTCGGCGCCTACCCGGGGAGCGATTCGCAGTTCCTCGGTATGCTCGGCATGCATGGCTTTTACGAGGCGAATACGGCCATGCACAACGCAGACGTCATTCTCGCCGTGGGCGCGCGCTTCGATGATCGGGTCACCAACACCGTCAGCAAGTTCTGCCCTGGCGCAAAAATTATCCATATCGATATCGATCCAGCCTCCATTTCCAAGACGGTACCGGCGGATATTCCTATCGTGGGGCCGGTCAGGGAGGTGCTGACTGAACTCATTGCCCAGCTGAAAAAGGCCCAGGCCGCTGAGCCCGAGCCCCTTCCTGACCCTGAAGCGCTCGGGCGCTGGTGGCAGCAGATAGAGGAGTGGCGGAGCAACTATGGCCTGTGGAGCGGGCGTCGCTATGGCGAGAGCGACTACATCATGCCGCAGCAGGTGATCGAGAGCCTGTATCGCGCCACGGCTGGCGATGCCTATGTCACCTCCGATGTCGGCCAGCATCAGATGTTTGCGGCGCAGTACTATCGCTTTGACAGGCCGCGGCGCTGGATCAACTCAGGCGGCCTGGGCACCATGGGCTTCGGCCTGCCCGCCGCGATGGGCGTAAAGCTGGCGTTTCCCGACAGCGAAGTGGCCTGCGTGACGGGCGAGGGCAGTATCCAGATGAACATCCAGGAGCTGTCCACCTGCAAGCAGTACAACACGCCAATCAAGATTATCAATCTGCGCAACAACTACCTCGGCATGGTCAAGCAGTGGCAGGACATGCAGTACGAGGGCCGCTATGCCATGAGCACCTACGAGGACTCGCTGCCCGACTTCGTCAGGCTCGTGGAGGCCTACGGCCACGTTGGCATGCAGGTACGCAAGCTAGACGATCTCGATGCGGCAATGGATGAGGCCTTTGCAATGCGCGACCGGCTCGTATTTCTTGATGTTTTCGTCGATCCCATGGAACACGTTTACCCCATGCACGTGGCGCCGAACGGCTCCATGAAAGATATGTGGTTAAGCAAGAACGAGAGGAGCTGACATGCGGCGCATTATTGCCATTCTGCTGGAGAACGAGCCCGGTGCGCTGTCACGGGTTGTCGGACTGTTTTCCCAGCGCGGGTACAATATCGAGACATTGAACGTGGCCCCGACCGAGGACCCCACGCTGTCGCGTCTCACCCTGACCACGTTCGGTGACGACAAGCACATAGAGCAGATCACCAAGCATCTGCACCGTCTGGTGGATGTGGTGAAGGTGATAGACCTGACCGGCGGCGCACATGTCGAGCGCGATCTCATGCTGATCAAGGTCAGGGCCGTGGGCGCGCAGCGGGAGGAGATCAAGCGGACCACGGATATTTTCCGCGGACAGGTGGTTGACGTGGCGCCGAATGTCTACACGATTCAGCTCACGGGGACGACGGACAAGCTGGACTCCTTTGTCTCTGCGATGATGGACATGGATATTCTCGAGGTGGTGCGCTCGGGGGTGGCGGGGATATCGCGCGGGGATCGGGTGTTGCGGCTTTAGGGTCTGCGGTTCCGTGGTTCCGTGGTTCCGTGGTTCCGTGGCGAGCGCGGCGTGGTTCCCCGCAACGGGACACGCTGCAAGCACATCCCTGTGCGCTCGGCGCCGGCCATCCATGGCCGTCGACGGTCCCGTTGCGGGAAACCACGCCACGCTCTTCCCCTCCCACACCGTGCCGCCGAAACGGTCTGGGGGGATGCGTTTAAGCGCCATAGGTGCAACGTAGCAGACGTTCGTGTTGTCTACCGTGCTCAAGCCCGGAAAGACGCGATGACGAACGAAGCCGCCCTCGCCGACGCGAAGATACGTCGGCTGGGAAGGGGGGTGGCGGACCGTCGCCGGCCATGGATGGCCGGCGCCGAGCGGGCAGGACGCCCTCGCAGCGTGTCCGCCACCCCCCTTCCCAGTTGACGTATCGCCCCGGGCCGGGCGTGTCCGCTAGCCCCCTTCCCAGTTGACGTATCGCCCCGGGCCGGGCGTGTCCGCCACCCCCCTTCCCAGTTGACGTATCGCCCCGGGCCGGGCGTGTCCGCTAGCCCCCTTCCCAGTCGACGTATCGCCCCGAACTGGTAAAAGGAGCGTCTCCGACTAGCGCTCTATGCGCTTCATCGCCGTCATATACCCCCTCAGTGTTTTGCCAACCGTCTCTACCGGGTGCGAGCGTATCGACTCGTTCACCTCGATAAGCTCGCGATTGTCCACCGTGTTGTCACCGCCAATCCCGCTGCCGATAACATCCGTCTCGATATCCTGCATGAAATCCGCAAGCAGCGGACGGCAGGCGTGGTCGAAGAGGTAGCAGCCGTACTCCGCTGTGTCTGAAATGACCACGTTCATTTCGTACAGCTTCTTGCGCGCAATGGTGTTGGCGATCAACGGCGTTTCATGCAGTGACTCGTAATATGCCGACTCGGCGATGATCCCCGCAGAGACCATCACCTCGAAGGCCAGCTCTACGCCGGCCTTCACCATGGCGACCATCAGGATGCCGTGATCGTAGAATTCCTGCTCGGGAATCTCCCGGTCCGAGGTGACGGATTTTTCGAAGGCCGTCTCTGCGGTTGCGGCGCGCCACTTGTGCAGGTTGGCGTCGTCGTTGGCCCAGTCCTCCATCATGGTTTTCGAGAAGTGCCCCGTCATGATGTCGTCCTGGTGCTTCTCGTAAAGCGGTCGCATGAGGGTCTTGAGTTCTTCGGCGAGATGGAATGCGCGGATCTTGGCCGGGTTGTTCAGCCGGTCCATCATGTTGGTGATGCCGCCGTGTTTGAGTCCTTCCGTGATGGTTTCCCAGCCGTATTGAATCAGGCGTGACGTATAGCCCTGGTCAATGCCCTTTTCGATCATCTTGTCGAAGCAGAGGAGAGAGCCGGTCTGCAGCATGCCGCAGAGAATCGTCTGCTCGCCCATCAGGTCGGACTTCACCTCGGCGATGAATGAGGATTCGAGTACGCCGGCGCGATGACCGCCGGTGCCCGCGGCGTAGGCCTTGGCGATTGCCAGGCCCTCGCCGCGTGGATCGTTTTCGCGGTGTACGGCAATCAGGGTCGGTACGCCGAAACCGCGCTTGTATTCTTCACGCACCTCTGTGCCCGGGCATTTCGGCGCCACCATAATGACCGTGATGTCGTCCCGGATCTGCATGCCTTCTTCAACGATATTGAAGCCGTGGGAGTAAGACAGGCAGGCGCCGTGCTTCATCAGTGGCATGATCTCGCCGATGACGGCGCTGTGCTGCTTGTCGGGCGTGAGGTTGAGCACCAGGTCAGCGTCGGGAATCATCTGCTCATAGGTGCCGACGGTGAAACCGTTGCCGTCTGCATTTTTGAAGGACTGACGCTGCTCCCTGATGGCTGACTCACGCAGGGCATAGGCGACATCGAGGCCGCTGTCGCGCAGGTTGAGGCCCTGATTCAGGCCCTGCGCGCCGCAGCCGACAATGACCAGTTTCTGCCCGCGAAGGCGCGTCACACCATCGGTAAATTCTGATGGCTGCATAAAGCGGCACTTGCCCAGCTGCTGCAGCTGCAGGCGCAGCGGCAGCGTGTTGAAGTAATTCTGACTCATGGTCCGTGTTCCTTTTCGGGTGGGCAGTGAGCATAGATCAGGTTTATATTTGCGTAAAACGCTCTATCATCAAAACAGTTTTGATTTAGGCGCAAATTGGGCCCATGGATACAAAATCGCTAACGGTGTTTCTGTCAGTCTGCAGCACACTTAATTTCAGCCGCACGGCAGAGCTCCATCATATGAGCGTATCGGCGGTCAGCCGCTGTGTGCAGCGCCTTGAGGCATCCGTTGGCCAGTCTCTGTTTGAGCGCGACCGTCGCAGTATGCGCCTGACTGCTGCCGGATCGACCCTGAAGCACTATGCCGAGCAGGCGGTGGACGACTGGGACCGTGTACGACGTCAACTGACGAACGAGCGCGATCTGGTGGGCGAGGTCAGCCTGTTCTGTTCGGTGACCGCCAGTTTCAGCGTGCTGTCGCCCGTGCTGGAGAGTTTCCGCCAGGCTTATCCCGGCGTTCATATCATGCTGCATGCCGGCGACCAGGCGGATGGCGTTGGTCGCGTGCTGGAGGGCCGTGATGATATCGCGGTGACAGTGCGCCCCGACAGGCTCGCCGCGCGTCTCGATTTCCTGACGTTGACAGAGTCGTCAATGTGTCTGTGTATACCAGCGGCAGACTGCGCGACACGGCAGGCGTTGAAGCTTGATGGAGGGCAGGTGCCAGCGGACGTCTGGTCGGGAGTCCCATTCATTGTTCCTGAGCGCGGTGTTACCCGCGATATGATTGATGCCTGGTTTGTCGGCGCCGGGATAGCGCGGCCCAACCTGTACGCGCAGGTAGCTGGACACGAGGCGATTGTGGCGATGGTGGCTCTGGGGTTGGGGGTGGGTTTTGCGCCTGAAGTCGTCGTACGTAACAGTGGCTTCGAGGAGGGTGTCCAGATCCTGCGCCTCGATCAGCCTCTGTCGGATCTGCGGATCGGGCTATGCGCGCTGGGTCATCGACTCAGACGTCCGCTGGTCCGTTCTCTGTGGGAGGTTGCGGCGCGGACGTATGACGTGCCGGTTTGATATGATGAGCCACGTAATAATAGAGGAGCGCATGGCATGAGTGAGCGCGATGACGCGAGCGAAGACAGCCCGGGGGAAGGTGATGCATCGCCGCTGCCCGCCGAGCCAGTGGTAGCGGAGCCAGGCGAGATCGACGCTGCTCGTGTCGCGGCAAGCTTTGACATGCTGGTGGATGATCACGAGGAAGAAGTCTCCGAGGATGGGCGAACCGTCAAGCGACGCGGTGTCTACCTGCTACCCAATCTGTTCACCACGGGGGCGCTGTTCTGCGGGTTCTACGCGGTAGTGGCCGCGATGCGCGGTGATTTTGAGAGCGCGCCGATCGCAATTTTTTTCGCGCTTGTATTCGACGGCCTCGATGGTCGCATAGCGCGCCTGACCAATACGGCCAGCAAGTTCGGCGCCGAGTACGACAGTCTGTCAGACATGGTGTCCTTCGGCGTTGCGCCCGCGCTGGTGATGTTCAGTTGGGCGCTCGGTGATCTTGGCAAGTTCGGGTGGAGTGCCGCGTTCATCTACGTGGCCTGTGCGGCCTTGCGCCTGGCCCGCTTCAACACCCAGGTCGACACGGCGGACGGCAACTACTTCACGGGACTGGCAAGTCCCGCCGCGGCGTGCATTATTGCCAGTGCGGTGTGGGTTTCACATGACCTGGGCTGGGTCGGGCCCGCTCTCCCCGACGAGGTCGCCTTGCTGGTGGCGGTCCTGACCGCCGTGGTGGGTCTGTTGATGGTCGCCAACATTCCCTATTACAGTTTCAAGATGGTCGACCTGCACGGTCGTGTGCCCTTCGTTGTTATATTACTGATCGTGCTGGTGTTCGGGTTGGTGACCGTGGATCCGCCAAGTGTTTTTCTTATCGGTTTTCTGGCCTATGCTATTTCAGGACCGGTGATGCTGGCGCGCCGAGGCAGGCCTCCAGGGGCCCATGAAAAAAAATAGCCTTTTTTTCAAAAAGCCCTTGCGGGGTCGTTCGGCGTGCGTATAATGCGCCTCCTCGGTCAGGCAAAGCCTACCGGGAAAAACCTGCCCCTGG
>CAZTJR010000045.1:0-17967 GCA_964613795.1 uncultured Alteromonadaceae bacterium
AGGGATAAAGATGCCGCCATACCGCTGGCGATCAAGGCCGTGCCTAGCTTGCAAAACCCGGGGTTGCGGAACATCGGGCGGTCTCCTCGTCGATAGAAATGGAATCGTGTAATCCGAACGCTATTTGCGGTAGTCCAACGCCGGCTCGCGATCGCCGAGCAGGGCTTCATAGCGGAAGCCGGGGCCCGTGCGCGTATCGAACTCGGTCCTGGCCTGCTCGAGCAGAGCGGGCGAGGTGAAGAGATCGATCGCAGTCAGCGCCAGCGTCTTGGCCGCCACCATCATGCCCTTATAGCCGATCGGCGTGCCGCCGGCAGCCACGGCCTGCCAGCTGTGGGCCGGCGTGCCGGGCACCCAGGTGGCCGCTCGCATGGCGGCCATTGGGACGCTCCAGCTCACATCACCGGTATCGGCCGAGGCTTTGCCGCGGGTGAATACCATAGGTTGCACCACCGCCGCTGATGCGATGTCTGGCAGGTTGTCGCCGAGGGTCGCGCGGATTTTTCGTGCGAACGCCTCGTCTTCAGCGCTGTATTTCACGCCGCCGACCTGTGAGAGGTTTTTGTGCAGCGCGCCGGCCAGCGTCTCATTGGGCAGGCGCGGATAAGTACCGCCGATAATCTCGTAAGCCATCTGGGTTTCCGTACCCAGGGCCGCCCCCTCCGCGGCGCGCACGACCCGCGACCAGACCGAGCGCACCTCATCCACATTCTCATGGCGCACAACGTAATAGACCTCGGCCGACTTCGGCACAATGTTGGGGGCATTGCCGCCATCGGTGATCACGTAGTGAATCCGCGTGGACTCCGTCGTGTGTTCTCGCAGCATGTTGACCATGTCGTTCATGGCCTCAACCCCATCGAGCGCGGAGCGGCCACGCTGGGGTGCGGCTGCCGCGTGAGCGGAGAGTCCCGTGAAGCGGAACTTGCCGGAAATTGTAGCGAGGTTGGTGCCCGGGTTGGCCGTATTGGCATCGCCGGAATGCCAGCTGATGACGGCATCAACGTCGCTGAACAGGCCGGCCCGCACCATGTAGACCTTGCCCGAGCCGCCCTCCTCCGCTGGGGTCCCGTAAAAGCGGATGGTGCCGGCGGTCCCTGTCTCGCGCAGCCAGTTTTTTGCCGCGATCGCCGCCGCCATGGACGCGGTTCCAAACAGATGGTGCCCACAGGCCTGACCGGGGGCGCCGTCTTCAAGCGGCTCTTCGTATGGCTCGGCGGCCTGCGACATCCCCGGCAGAGCGTCGTACTCCCCGAGAATCCCGATAACCGGGCCACCGGCGCCATAGCTGGCGGTAAATGCAGTGGGCATACCGGCCACTCCCGCCTCTACTGTGAAGCCCTCCTCGGCGAGGGTGTCCTGCAGCAGCGCCGCACTTTCCACCTCGAGGTAGCCCAGCTCCGGATTGGCCCAGAGAGTCCGCGCGATGGATTCGTAGCGATTATAGTCCGCCTCCAGCGCCGCGAGTATGGCGGTCTTGTCAACCAAAGAGTCGACGTCCGGCGCGTTGCCCTGCGCGAAAGACACGATGGGGACGATTGACAGAACGAGAGGCGCGAGGCGCTGACCTAACGGTGCAATAGACATGACTACCCTCCTTTACTGAAGGTTACTCGGTCCACGAGTGTACCCCGCCTGACATTGACAAAAACACAGGTAAGAGAAAGCGGACTTTTCTCAACCGGGTCTTTTTTGTGTATCTTGCCGGACAGGATAAAAATGACAGGTCATTGACAGCGAGGGCGATCGAGCATGAGCACTTCCAGCACGCGACGGGGTTTTATGAAAACGGCAGCCACTGCACTCGCTGCCACCGCTCTGCCCGCCAGCCTCAGGGCACAGCCTGACGACGACTATAATGAGATGCTGGTCATCGACGCCCTGTGCTTCGGCAAGGAATGGGGTGACGATGTCTACCAGGCACTGCGCGCGGCGAACTACGCCGGCATTATTGAAAGCCTCCCGCGCAGGGACCTGCAGACGGCGATCGACGCACTGGTGGCATGGCGAACGCAGATCGACACCCACGCCGACCAGCTGATGCCGGCGCTGCAGGCAGCGGATTTCACCCGCGCCAGGGACAGCGGGCGCACCGCGGTGCTGATGAATTTCCAGGACTCGACCATGCTTGAGGGCGAAGTCAGCAACATCGATGCCTTGCACGCGCTCGGCATGCGCTCCTTCCAGCTGACCTACAACTTCCGCAACCTCGTTGGCGACGGCTGCCTTGAACGCACCAACGCGGGACTGTCGGATTTCGGCCTTGAGGTGGTGGAGCGCATGAACGCTCTCGGCGTCCTGATCGACCTGTCGCACTGCGGACCTCAGACCACCCTGGACGGCATTGCCTTTTCCGAGCGTCCCGTTGGCATCACCCATACCATGTGCACCGCCATCAGGCCCCACCCCAGGGCCAAGACGGATGAGCAGATCCGCGCCTGTGCCGAGAAAGGCGGCGTGATCGGCATGGTCGCGCTGGGCTATTTTGTAGGTCCGGACCCGGGCGGCGAGACCACCATCGAGCACTACGCAGATCACATCGAACACGCGGTAAACGTCGCGGGCATCGAGCATGTGGGCGTGTCGACGGACTTCCCGCCCCAGGGTATTTCCCCGTGGGCAACCTACGAGAACTGGTACACGCCGCGCACCGGATTTTTCAAGGAAAGTTACGAACTGCGCTGGCCACCATGGATTCCCGAGCTCGATTCCACCGATCGCTTCCGCAATCTCAACCGGGTGCTGGCAAGCCGCGGTTGGTCAAGCCGTGATCGTGAACGTCTGCTCGGGCGCAACTGGCTGCGCCTGTTCAAGGATACGATAGGCTAGTGTCATGAGGTGTGAGCCCGGGAAAGCCTGTCGTCGCAGCATAGGCGTTATAGGGCCCGCTAGTTTGTCGGGCTCGTCGTCGAACGGATAGCGAAACCGACATCACGGGATTACCGCCGGAGGCTATCTGGACATAGTTTCCAGGGTCGAGCATCGATCTGCGTCGCTCGCTCCCGAAGACGCGGCGCGAGCGACCATGAAGTCTTCATAATCATCCAGGATCTCCGGGCGTTCGAAGTGCAGGAAATGGCCAACGCCATCGATCAGCAAGCACTCGCAGTCGGGGATCAGCTTTTCGGCCAACCACATATCGTCGACATCAATGATTCGGTCCTCGGACCCATTGACAATCAATGTGCGTGCGCGGATCTGCGAGAGATCAATCACGCTCTGAAGGTGACCGAGCTTGAGGATATTCAGGCAATGCTCGTGGAAGGCGGAGGCATTTGCATCGCTGAGATTTTCGAACTGTGATGCGATCTGGCGTTTGTAGGTCATACCGACCCCTTGCGCGAGCATATCGATGATGAGGTCGGCACCAGCGGCGTAATTCCGCGCGTGGTACAGCACCTGGGCATGCTCGATAACACGTTCCATTTCTGCGTTCGGCGACATGCCAAAACTGCTCAGCACAAGATGCTGGACGGCAGCGGGATACTGTGCAGCGTAGCCTGCGGCAATCGTCGTACCCCAGCTGCTTCCCGCCAGCGTGAGCTCTCCGCAGGGCGCAAAATGCTGCACGAGGGCGTGCACCACCTCAATCTGCTCCTGCACCGTGACATGGCTACTGCCAGACTTGATTCTGGCACGTCCGACACCCGGCATGTCGAAAACAACAACGGTGAAGTGCGGCGAGAAACGCCGGGTCACCGCACGCCACACCGCCATGGTCTGCAGTATTCCGCTGACGCACAGCAGGACGTTGGAGTGATCACCGTAGTGTCGAAAGGGAATGTGGAAGCGGCCATGTTCAATGGCACCTTTTCCGGTTTTCATGCTTCATATCTCAATCGGATGTACTCGTTAAGGCAGGGGCCGCACATTTTGCGGCGATGCAATCTGCACGACGTGTCTTCCAAGCGTACCACCTGTGTGCTGCAAAGCGATTGGCCAGACGGTCGACAGGCGAGCTGACCAGAAGACTGGCAACGCCCCTGACACGATCAGTCCATTGCAGTGGCGGGGAGCGCATCGATACGCCCATTCCCGCCTCGAGATAGTGGAATTCATGCCACCAGCCGCCGGGCATGTAAAGCGTCTGCCCGGGCTGCAGTCGTACCTCGTAACCTTCGGCGTGTGCCAGCGCGGGGAAGCGGTCAAAGTCGGGAGTGTCGAGGTCGACGTAGCTACGCACCGTGCAGGGATGCCGGTATAGCGCGGCAGAGGACTCCGGTGGAAACAGTCGAATCCGCCGCTGCCCTCGAATCACCGTGTGCAGAACGTCACCCCTGTCGATATCGTAGTGCAGCGGCGTAGTGCTCCCGGCACAGCCAAAAAAACTGAACACAAAGCGGCGAGAAAACTGCAGGCCCACGTCGGGGAACTGCACGTCGTCCAGAAGTTCCGGAATCTTGTGTGAGAGATTGTAGAGAAACATTCGCAGGTCCCGACCGCCTGTCTGCGTCTGCTCGAGGAAGTCTGCAAAGGGCATGGTATCGATGCTTCCCATGTAGTGCTGACCCGGGGCACCGAAACTGGCATCGTAGACCCTCACATCACGCGTGCCGTATCGGGCGGACAGCTGTTCAGGCGTCCAGCGTTCGAACGCAGGCCAGTCCGCAGCCAGGTCTTTCACCACCAACGGAGAGCGTGCGCGGATAGCGCGGCGCAGAGCGCTACCATCACCGTGCATGACCGGGTTCAGCGAACGCCATCGGAACCGGCTTACGGCACTCTGATCGCCAGTCGTGGCAACCACTGCCTCGAGACCGGCACTCACAGATCATCCTCCGCAGTCAGTTGTGCCAGCAACTCTTCCCGGTCGCACACGGGATCATCGCCGAACCAGATTGACCAGATTAACCGGGCAAAGGCGGTGTTCGTTGCCGAAAAGGAGCGCTCACCGTTAAACTCCGCGAAAAGTTCACCGCCGGGGAGCCACACGAACACCAGTTGATCACCATCACGGGCATCGCGGTCAATAGCTTTCATAAACGCCGCGATCGTCGGTGCGGCCTCGGCAAGCCACTCCGGACGAGCGTTCCGGCGCAGGCTATCCGCGAACTCCCTGCGAATTCGCTCAGCGCCCAGCTTCCGGCTGAACCGGATCTGAAGGGCCTTGCGCCGTCCATCCGCTACCACGGTATCTGGCGACAGGGACGGCCAACCATCGATCTCGGCATAGTGGGCAATTGCGTAGACGCTGAAAAACAGGAAAACCCTCTCTGTCTTGCCGGTAAACGCCAGCCGATGTATCTGCCCGTTCTCGCTTATCGTCTTTTCGGCAGGAAACACATGCTCGCGGTCAGCGTGCGCGGACGACATCAGAAGCAGTGCGCCAAGGAGACACTCCAGGGCCAGAAGGACGGCGCTGGCGACACCCTTGAAGCGAATTTTGTGAAGCATAGCCTCAACCCTTGAAATAATTGTCCAGTGTGGCCTGATACTGCCCGGCCACTTGTCCGATACATGGCTAGGTTACGTTAATAACTGATGTCATGTATCCAGCGGCACAAACGCCAGCGCGTCATTCGGATTCATCGGAATAACCAGCTGATGCTGCACCGAGTCGTAGCACATTGACGCAGCGCTCGGAATGCCCTCGGCAATCACCTCAGCGTCCTCTCCCGGACGGATGCGTGAAACACTGCCGTAACGCACGCTGCTGACGTATTTGGTGCCGTCAGGCAGGATAACCAGCCCATCACTGCCGCTCTCGGCTGCGCGCTCGGTCATGAGCAGTTCTCCCTGCGGACTGAAGGTCAGCACATCGCTGTTACCGATATTAACTACCACAACATTGCCATCGTTATCGATAGCCACGCCGTTCGGCGCCGCCAGCGGCGCCCCCTGAACAAGTACCGATGTCTCGCCCTCCGGCGTCACGCGGTACAGGGTTTCAGGCGGGCGGGTATTGGAAATATATGCCGTACCATCCTCGGCCACGCCGATACCGTTGAGGAAAGTCGAGCCCGGTACCTCGATGGATTCCAGCGGCTGACCGCTGGCCAGATCGAAACTGCGCAAAACCGTGCCGTCAACGGTATAGAGCACCCCGTTCCTGATTGCACTGCCCAGCGGATGATCGAGATAAAGGCCGTCGCGCGTGGCGCCAATCCATTTCGACGTGTGCACGCTGCCATCCGGATGGATCAGGGATACGTAACCATCGTTCTCGCGCTGCTCTCTCGGCACACCGGCGTTCATGGCCAGAATCAGATTCCGCGCCGGATCAAAGGTGCAGCTTTCTGTGAAACGGAAGCTGCCATAGACCCTGACCTTGGACGACAGCACGACCCGCTCCCCTGCCTCATTGGTGGTACCCAGCGGCAGCCCAACCTGAAATTCGCCGTCCTGGGCCCGCGCGGCAATGCAGGCGCACAGAAGCACAAGACCTGCTCTCCATTTTATCTTCATTGATTGGCACCTCATTGCTCAGTCTCTATCATTTCCCCTCGACTGCTTCAGCCTAGCAGACCGGACCTGTGCCTGCCCCAGGGGAGCCCACTCGCCATCGCAGATCTCCCCTGTCCCCATTCGGGTCATGCTGCGCTATTATCAGTCTTCGCTTTTTGACTTCCACACTCAGGAGAACCCATAACAATGACAAGCTATCCCAAAAGGACGGCCCAGGGCCACCGCAAACTGACGCTGAGTCTGGCCGTGTCGGCCGTACTATTTTCTTCTCTGGCCGCTGCCCAGACACCGATTGTAAAGCCAGGCGCCCCGGGCGCGGCGAGCCGCGTGATGACCGCAGAGGAGGCGGTAACCGTCGCAGAGTCGTCGTACTCGCCTGCGGATGTGCGTTTCATGCAGGACATGATTCCCCATCATCACCAGGCAACGCTGATGGCGAATCTGGTGAAGGACAGGACCAACAATCCATTGCTGGTAGACCTGGCAGAGCGCATCAACGGCAGTCAAGCAGACGAGATTGCCTTCATGCAGGCATGGCTGGCGGAGCGCGGTGAGCGCGTGCCGGATCCATCCGCTCACCATGCCATGCATATGCACCACGACATGGCCGGCATGGCAACGCCATCGCAGATGGCATCCCTTGAAGATGCAGAAGGCACAGATTTCGACCGCCTTTTTCTGGAGCTGATGATTCGCCATCACGATGGCGCCATCACTATGGTCGAGGATCTCATGGAACAGGACGGTTCAGCATATGACCCGGTGCTGTTTGAATTCACCAACGACATCACTAACGACCAGGCCGTGGAAATCGAGCGCATGAATACCCTGTTGGTGGGACTCTCGGAAGATCCCCGCTCAAATCTGGCGCCAGGTGTATTCGATGCGGAACAGGCGGCCAGCAACCTGGAACTTATCGCCAGCCTGCGCAAGCCTGCGGGATTCTTTGACCCCGCCAACCCGGCGGAACGTGGAGCCCAGGCGCTCGATGAAGCGGACGCAAAGCGCCGCGAAGCCAGTGAGGAAAGCGAGGACGAGACGGCCGGTGAGGAGTCGCGGACCATTGCCAAGGATGCCGAAAACCGGCGTCGCCCTATGCTCAGCTTTGCCAATACCGATCTCGCATTCCGCGACGATGTAATGGTTGCCGGAAACTACCATGGTTTCAATGTCTACCGATTGCAGGAAAACGGCGTGCCAGACCTGGCCGCCTCTGTGGTATGCCCCGGAGGCCAGGGCGATGTCTCTATCGCAGGTGACCTGTTGTTCATGTCGGCACAGGAAACCCGCGGACGCCTCGATTGCGGCCTTGAAGGCGTCTCGGAAAAGATCAGTGAGGACCGGTTCCGCGGTCTGCGTATCTTCGACATCTCTGACCTGACGATGCCGCTGCAGGTCGGCGCGGTACAGACCTGCCGGGGTTCCCACACGCACTCCGTGGTATCCGGGCCAGGCGAGGACGGCATTATTACGGTGTATAACTCGGGAACGTCGCAAGTCCGCGAGGAAGAAGAGCTCGACGGCTGCATCGGTGACATCGCCGGCGACGAGCGCACCGCCCTGTTCCGTATCGACGTGATCGAGGTTCCGGTTAACAATCCGGCGGCGGCCCGCATTGTCGACAGTCCACGCGTCTTTGCGGATGCGCAAAGCGGTGTTGCAGCAGGCCTGTGGCGCGGCGGCGATCATGGCGAGGGTACCCAGGAAACCCGACGCACCGATCAGTGCCACGATATTACGGTCTTCCCGGAACGCAACATTGCTGCCGGCGCCTGCTCGGGCAACGGTATCATCTTCGACATCACCGATCCGGCTGCGCCAACCCGCATCGATGTAGTTAACGACAAGGGATTTGCCTACTGGCACTCGGCCACCTTCAACAACGACGGCACCAAGGTTCTGTTCACCGACGAGTGGGGCGGTGGTTCGCGGGCACGCTGTCGCGCCTGGGACCCGCTGACCTGGGGCGCCAACGCCATCTACGACATCGTCGACGGCAAGCTCGAATTCAGGAGCCATTTCAAAATGCCGGCGCCGCAGATGGAATCGGAGAACTGTGTCGCGCATAACGGATCCATCATTCCCGTACCCGGCCGCGACATCTTTGTGCAGGCCTGGTACCAGGGCGGGATTTCCGTGATCGATTTCACCGATTCTTCAAACCCCGTCGAGATCGCGTACTTCGATCGCGGGCCCTACTTCGCCGACGAGATCATCACGGGAGGGTTCTGGTCCGCCTACTGGTACAGGAATCATATCTACGGTACCGAGATTGTTCGTGGGCTGGACGTACTGGAACTGCTGCCGAGCGAGCACCTGAGCGAAAACGAGATTGCAGCGGCTAAACTGGCTGACCAGGGCGAGCTGTTCAACCCACAGCAACAGTTTCGCGTGAGCTGGCCAGCTGCACCAGCCGTTGCACTGGCCTACCTGGATCAGCTGAGGCGCGGTGACGGCCTCGCGGATGACATGCAGGCCGAGCTTCGAGATGCGCTTGCTCGTGCAAAGACGGCCATGGACACCGGCACCGGCGACAAGGAACTAGCGCAGGCACTGGGCACAATGGCAGACAGCCTTGGCGGCATCGAAACCGCCGCGGCACACGAGAGAACGATCGAAGGACTGACAACAACGCTTGCGGGTATCGCAGAGCGCCTGAGAGGCTGAACGATGTACCCCGGCCGTTGAGCCCCGCTTTTCGGGGGCTCAACGGCCGGTCTTATTCGTACTGCCGGCTTCCGCGCTACCACTGGGCACCTGGAACTCCGGCGGGAAATTGTTCATCTGGCGCCAGAGCTCAAAGCCGAGACGCACGGTCTCCAGCTGCACCCAGCCTTGGGCCTTGGTTCCCAGGCGCACGAAGCGATCTTCAGGCCAGGATGGCTCGTCCGGATCCGGCACGACCAGAACCTGGAACTGTCCCCGGGCGTTCGCGCTCCGGTCCACCACGGCCACACGGCCACCGAAGGTGCCCACCGCAACCGACGGCCAACCCGAAAACTGCACCGACGGCCAGCCCTCAAACTGCAGTCGTACGTTCCTGCCGGGCTCCACAAGTGCTGCATCCCGACCGCTCAGGTAAAGACGCACCGCGTGCTCGCCGCCACTGGGCACAAAGGAAGCCACCCGTTGGCCCTGTTTAACAACGGTGGCCCGATCACCGGAAGTGACAGCCAGTATGGTGCCGGGCTGCGGCGCCCGCACAACTCTCGCCGACTGACGCGCGAGGTCGACTTCTATACGCTGCAGTTGCGCTTCGGCCGTCGCCAGCTGCGAACGCAGATCCTCAACCTGTATGCGCGCCTCTTCCAATTCCAGCCGCGAGGCGAGCCCCTCATCAAACAAGTCCTGCTGCCGTTCGGCATCCCGCACCGCCGTGGCAATACGTTCCTCGGCCGCCGTGACATTGCGCTCGAGTGCAGCGCGTTCATCGCGCAGTCGCTGCACAAGCTGCGGATCATTGTCGACAATACGGACAATGGGGTCGCCGGCCTCGACGCGGCTGCCGTTGCGCACAAACCACTCTTCAATGCGACCGCCAACGAGGGCATGGATGTCCTGCCGCCGGTCTTCCGGTGACAGTGCCGTGACCTCGCCGCGGCCCGAAACCGTCTGCACCCAGGGCGTGAACCAAAGGACAAGCGCGCCGATGACAATCGTGGCAATAATCATTCGAGACAGCGTGGAGATAATCCCGGGTACACGGATGGAGTCGAGGGTCACCCAGTTGGAGCGATGCCCTCGCCAGATGCGTTCGCCTATGTCATCACTCACGCGCGGGTACCTCCCGCGTCATCTGCCCCACCGTCAGCCGATTCAAGAGGAGGCACCAGCACCTGGTCACGCCAGCCGAGGCGCAATACACGATTGACGTACGGCAGCGTTTCGTCGCTGGAAAACAGCAGAACAGTCATCTCGGAGTGCTCGGCGGCATACGCAAGGACCTTCTCCCAGACCGACCGGTCGACAAGACCGAAGACTTCCCCGACAACCAGGATCCGCGGGCAGGCGAGAAGCGCGGTTGCAAGCTTCAGTCGCAGCACCTCCTCGGCCGACAGCGGCAGACCAATTGGCGAGAGTATCGTATCCAGGCCCTCGTCGAGCTCCCGCACCACTTCATCAATTCCCACGAGCTGCAGCATCTCGAACATCTCGCCGCGTGAGGCCCGGTCGGCCCCCGACAGCACAAGGTAATCAGCGATACTGCCGTCCATGATCATTGGCCGTCGCTCCACCATCAAATACTGGCGCAGTCCGTGAATGTCGCAGGTGGCAATATCCACCTCGCCGATCGTGATATAGCCATGCTCAGGGGCTTCGTTCCTTTCCAGCATACTCGTGACCATGCGCTGCAGAACCTCCTCCTCCGCGCTCACCCGCACGACCTCCCCTTCGGGAATGGTGAAATGGAAATGCGCCTCGCGGCTCCGGGTTGTCTGGCGCACATCACGAAAGCGCAGTTCAAAGGATCCGTCGGCGGGCAAGGTCTCGCCTTCCGTGCTTTCCAGCGGGATTTCGTGGAGCTCGCTGATCTCGGCAACGGCCATGGATACGTAGTAGAAACGGCGCAGGTAGGAGTCGAACTGCGACATGCCGACAAAAATCGCCGACATGATCAGCTCCGCGGCAACCAGCTGGCCAAGTGACAATTCCCCCCGGATAACAAGCCAGCCACCCAGACCGAGCAGTAGCGAGCTGGCCAGCGCATAGAGAAACAGCAGGGCAATGGTCTGCGCAAAGGTTTGCCGGAAGTGGCGCTTCTCCTGATCGATATAGCGCGCCGTCAGCGTCTCGGAGCGTGACAGCGCGTACTGAATATGCGTGCGCGATTTGTAGAGGCTGTTGGCGCTACCGAGATGGTCGAGCCAGGCGGCGGCCTCGTACTTCGCATCCGAGAGATCGATGCCGGTGCGGATCGCTGCCGGACCCCAGATGCGCCAGACGAGGTAGATAAACACGATGAGCACCAGGTTGAATCCAAGAAAGACCGGGTGATAGAAAGAAACCACGAGGAAACCCATGATTGACTGCAGAAAAATAGCAAAGGCGCCGATGAGCAGCTCGGGGACATTGCGTTGCAGGGTCATGATGTCGAAGTAGCGGTGGAACAATACGTCGCGCTTGCGGTTCTCGAAAAACGGGGCCTGAGCGTAAACTGCACGCAGCGAGAAGTCGGCCATCAGTCGGGCGTGAACGCGTCGTCCGTATAGCTCCATGAGATACGTGCGCAACGCGCTGAGCACCCCCGATATAGCCAGCATGCCGAAAAGCAACAGGGAAAGAACAATGAGAGGTCGCACGAGAGCGGTATTGGCGATTGAGTCGATCAGCATCTGTACCGCAAGGGGAACTGCCAGCGTGAGACCGCTGATGGCGACGCCGTAGATCACTGCAAGCCAGAAATAGCGACGCTCGGCACCGAGAAGCGTGCGGAACCAGCCCGCGAGGTCACGCAGAGGGTAATGGCTTTCCACCGCCCCGAATGCGCGACGCCGTTTGTTCAGTGGCAACGTTGCCTCCTGCTGCTCTGACTCGCTCATGTCCCGCTCATCGGCGGCAGCAGCCGCATGCGAGAGCCTACTGCGGCAGGGTGGACAGGGCCATCGGGTCGCGTGCGTTGGCGTGCGTTGGTAACAGATTCCATGCTAGGCCCGGCATTGATTTCAAGGTCCGCCAGAGGCTCCGGGGGCGATGCCAAAAAGAGTAACCAAGCAAGCCGGTTATCGCAAACCGGCTCAATCGCGGCCTTGTACCCGATCTGCGAGCGCGGTCAGGGTCTCGTCCAGCTGCTGGCGGTCAAACCACTTGCCGGCGCGCATCACACCCGCGATCGCACGCGTATTGCCAATGTCCTGCAGCGGATTGGCCGTGAGCAGGACGAGGTCAGCGACGCAGCCGGGCTGGAGACAACCTCGACTGGTCTCGCCCAGGTAAGCAGCAACGTTGGTCGTTGCCGTCGCCAGTGCCTCGGCGGGTGTGAGACCGGAGTCGACGTAGGTCAGTAGCTCGTGATGAATGGCGTCGCCGGGAATGGACAGGATCTGCGGCGAATCGGCGCCGGCCAGAATCATGGCGCCGGCATCGTGCAGGGCGCCGATAAGCTGCCGGCGCAGAGTAATATAGCGCTCGGCATCGTCAGGCGTGACATCCTCGCGCCGTCGAACGGCCTGGTCGCGCCAGCGCGCCGCCGTCTCTGGCGGAATCCAGCGCATGGCGTCTCGCTGCATCAAGGCCTCTATATCGCCCGTCATCCAGTTCTCGATCAAACTCTGCGTAGGCACGTTGGCGATGCCCGCCTCGGCGGTCCGCCGCGCCAGCTCGGGTATCAGACCCGGGGCCATGCCCTTTATCAAATTTACGCCGAACAGCCCTGGATCCGTACCGTGAAGCGTGTGGCCTTCGGGCACCATCAGACGAGCATAGCCGTCAAGGTGGTCAATAGTGGCCTGGCGGGAAGCGAACACGCGATCGAGTCCCACCGCAACCGAGACATGGCCGGAATAGTCAATACCGAGCGCATCCGCCGCAAGAGACATAGCATCGAAAGCCGGGGCAGAAAGGCCTGGATGCAGCTTGAGAAAATCGTAGCCGGCCTCCTGCTGCGCAAGCACACTGCGTCGGGCCTGCGCCGGAGAGGTGACTGACTGACCATTGAATGAGGGTCCGGAGGTAATCAGTCGCGGACCTGCAAGCTCGCCATCTGCCAGCTGCTGGCGAAGCTGCAGATGACCCGGTTCGCCCAGCATGCCGCGAATGGTGGTGACGCCGTGCGCCAGCCACAGGCTCAGGGTATCGCGCACAACCTGGTCACCGGCGCGCACGGGCGGCACATGCGCGTGCATTTCAGTCAGCCCTGGAATCAGGTAGCCATGCGTCGTGACCGCGCGGTCTGGATGGTCGATAGTGCTGGCATCAACAATGAAACCATCACGAATGCCTACGCGTGTGGGGTCAGACACAGTGGCCCTGTCGACATCGATCAGCCGGACACCGTCGAAAACCAGCGACTCGGCGCGGGCATCAAGAACCGCCACGAGTGCCAGAACAATCATAAACGTACGCATAGGCTTGCCTACCTTGAAAAATACCCTGGCGAAACTGTCCCCTATACTGGACCCGAGTGCAAATTACTCTCCCCTACCCTGATCACTAGGGCAGAGAGCCCTGTGCCTGCCGGGCCGTGCGTTGACGCATCAACCTCGTTCGGGATCGAGAGCGCTTTCGTTAACCGAAGTACATTTCCCCCGCCGTCGTTCCCGGCGCAAGGCGTTCAACTGCCAGATTGGGATACCCAGAAGCACACCGAAGGTGAGCAGGAACTTGCCAAGAATCAGGATCTCGAAATTGTTCATGTGCTTGCCTTGTGCTGTTCAGCGTGCATCGCTGTCGCGCGTCGGGTTCGGCGGGCTGTGCGTAAACGTAAACGCCTTGTCTTCACTGACGAGGGATGCGACGGCTCGGCCATCACAGTCCGCCAGATTACCGCCCGATACGACACCGTCTGCGCTCACCAGCAAGACCACCGGGTCCGAGGTCAACGTCTTATAAAGAGTGCGCCCGTCGACGGTACGGGCGCTGACGTAAAACACTAGCCGCTCCCAGGGAAGTGTGCCGGTTGGATCCTTAACGGAGCAGACGATAGCATCCGGCATGCCGAGCACAATCTCGGCACGGGCCGCTGACGGAAAAACCGCATACAGCAGAGCGGCAAAGGGCAACGCCAGCCGGACTGGCGGCAACCGGGGAAAGAAATCTGGCACGTGGTATTGCCCTCCATCTAAGATCGCCAGCGCATGGGGAATCGCTGACAGCACAACCCTGCCCTGTCGCACTCGCGCCTGCCCTTGCCGGAAATGTTAGCAGACCGGAATGAGAATAACCGACAGCTTGCATGAGCATACCGGTTTCCACGCCTGCAGGCGCCAGACAATATCTTCGACAGCCTGGGCAGAAGTCGGTATCCTACGCGGTCCGCATTGGTCTGCCTCTTTACCTCGCCTTCGTCGCGACGCCGGTTTTCCAACCTCCTTGTCTGCAAACCTCAGGAACACAGTTTTGATTACCACCGCGAATATCACCATGCAGTTTGGTGCCACGCCGCTGTTTGAAAACATCTCTGCCAAATTCGGCAACGGTAACCGCTACGGCCTGATCGGGGCCAATGGCTGCGGCAAGTCCACGTTCATGAAGATACTGAGCGGCGCACTGACACCTTCTGCAGGTAACGTCTCCGTTGAGCCGGGGCGCACAGTGGGGATATTGAGTCAGGACCAGTTTGCCTTTGAGGACTACAGCGTCGTGGACGCGGTCATTATGGGCGACAGTGATTTGTGGCGCGTGCGGCAAGAGCGTGACCGCATCTACTCGCTGCCGGAAATGAGCGAAGAGGATGGCATGCGCGTGGCCGAGCTCGAGATACAGTTTGCCGAGATGGACGGCTACAGCGCCGAGAGCCGGGCTGGCGAAATTCTCCTCGAGGCCGGCATCGACGAGGCGCTGCACTTTGGCCTGATGAAGCAGGTTGCCCCCGGCTGGAAGCTACGCGTACTGCTGGCGCAGGCGCTGTTTGCAGATCCGGACATTCTGCTGCTGGACGAGCCGACGAACAACCTGGATATCCACACCATTCACTGGCTGGCAGACATGCTGAACCAGCGCAAAAGCACAATGATCATCATTTCCCACGACCGCCACTTCCTGAATGCTGTGTGCACGCATATGGCGGATATCGATTACGGCGAACTGCGTATCTTCCCCGGCAATTACGAAGCGTTTGTCGAAGCGTCGACCCTCATTCAGGAGCAGTTACGCGCCGGGAACGCAAAAAAGAGCGCCGAGCTGGAAGACCTGCAAAGCTTTGTCAATCGTTTCTCGGCCAATGCCTCGAAAGCGAAACAGGCCAGCTCCCGAGCCAAGAAAATGGAAAAAATCACCTTGGATGAGATCAAGCCGTCGAGCCGGGTCTCTCCGTACATTACGTTCCATCAGAGCAAAAAACTGCACCGCCAGGCGCTGATTCTGAAAGACCTCTCTCACGGCTTTGACGGCGTCCCGCTGTTCGAAGGCGGTGACTTAATTCTGGACGCTGGTTCACGCCTGGCCGTTATTGGTGAAAATGGTGCCGGCAAGACCACCTTCCTGCGCTGCCTGATGAATGAGATCAGGGCCAACAGCGGCGAGATCAAGTGGTCGGAAAACGCCGTTATCGGTTACTGTCCGCAGGACAGTTCCGCCGACTTCGACAGCGATCTGACCATCTTTGAATGGATGACCCAATGGCGTATGCCCAGGCACGACGACCTGGCGGTGCGCGGCATGCTGGGCCGCCTGCTGTTCACCGCGGACGACGCCCACAAAAAGGTCAGGATATGCTCTGGCGGCGAGAAGAATCGCCTGTTGTTCGGCAAGCTGATGATGATGGACAGCAACGTGCTGATCATGGATGAGCCGACCAACCACATGGATATGGAAGCCATTGAAGCGCTGAACAAAGCGCTGGCCAACTACGAAGGCACGTTGATTTTCGTCAGTCACGACCGACAGTTTGTGTCCTCCCTGGCCACCCGGGTAATCGAAATCAGGGACCAGACCCTGATTGATTTTCAGGGGACCTACGATGAATACATGGCGGGCCGAGCGGCATCGGATTCGCGAGCCGCCTGAGAAAAAGCCGGAGTGTGCAAGTTGCTCAGGCGCCAGCTGTTGCTCAGTCACAAAACATTCAGCTTTCAGCGTTTCTCAGCGTAAAGCGTTCTGCCCAGACCCCGCTTAAATATCCATGCGCAGCGACACGGAAAACGCCCGCGGCCGCACATAGCGATAATCACCGGTCGGGTTCACTTCCCAGCCCCACTCGTCAAAGGCATTTGTCACGCGACCACGTATGACCAGGTCATTATCGGCAAAGGAGAACTGACGGCGCAGCCCCAGATCAAGCAGGGTTCGGGGCTCGATTGTCACCATGCCCTGTGCATCGCCGTTCTGCTCGCCGCGGCTCGAAAGGCCGAGATCGAAAGACCAGCCCGGCGCCCATTCAGGCCGGTAATCCAGATTCAGAGTCGTCGATCGATTCAACGCGCCGGTCGGGCTGTCTGCAAGCTCGCCTGCATCGACCGCTTCACCGCTCAAGACAACATCATAGAATACTGTCCCGAGTACAAGCTGCAGCTCTTCGGTCACGGGCCCCGCGATAGAGAGCTCGATGCCACGATTGGTCTGCATCCCCTGTTCGCCAAAGAAGCGATCTTCGTTTAGGCCAAAGAACGGTTTCTCTATCTGAAACACACCGGTGACCGCCGTCACGTTACCGAATCCGATACGCAGGCCGGCATCAACCTGTCGGGTCTCAGTCGCTGGAGGTGCCTCGTTCTGATTGATCGCAATCGTCGGAGCAACGGGACTTTCCTCGAACCCCCGGACGATACCGCCATAGACAATCACGCCATCGAGCAGGGGCGCGTTCGCCGTTACGTTGAACAACACCGGCTCCGCATTCGTTGTTACCGCGTCGCCTTCCGGGGACTCCACGTCACGAGCGTATTTCGACCGCTGTACGCCGAGGTTCAGTTGCCCCACGGACTTCCACTCCAGGTTGTAGCTAAGCCCCACGGTCACCTGATCAACAGACTCCCGTGACAGATCACCCGGTTCAACGTCGGGCCGCTCGAAAAGCTCCGGCTCGTCGATATTCGCTTCACCCAGATCAATACCCACGGTTCCCCCGAACTCACGCTCGCGCTTTAGCGCGCGGACATTCGCGGTAAGGCTGTGCTGGCGCGGGCCATCGCTGAAGGAGCGTATTGCGCGCGCCTCGAGAGAGTCTGACAGCAGCGATACCGGCGGCCCAAGGACGGCACGTCGGCGCGCCGAGCCATCGCGTTCTACGTCCACAAAGAACTGTCCGGACTGGGCACTGCGATCACGGCTGGAGCGAAAAGCACCGATGCGATATTCCCAGTTGCCCGGCCTGTAACCCGCAAGAACGCCGGCATTGAATCGCGGACCCGTGAATTCGGTCCACCGCTGGCCGACAAAGTCGAGACGACTGACACGCGGCGGCTGAAAAGGCCCGGCAGGAATGTAGCGTTGGGAAATCTCGTTCTGACGTTCATCAACATAGTCACCAAGGAGCGTTATTTCGGCAAGGTCGTTTGGTTCGAAGCGGACGCTCCCGCCCACACTCGCCGTAATATCGGTGGTTCCATCGCCAACTTCGCGCTTGTCGTAGCCGACACCGAAGGTCGTCTCAAGCTCATCCTGCCAGCGCGCCTGCAAGTCCGCTGCGGCCATAAAGCCACCATAGGCACTGCGCTGAAGAATAAGACTCTGGGTCGGCTCAGCGGCGACACGACGCAGGGAGAAATCAGCAATACCGGTGGGCGCGGGCAGCAGATAGCCCTGCGCAGCCAGACCGGCTCGTATGGTAGAGCCCGAGACCAGGCGGTCACTGAAGTCTGACTGCCGATCAATAAACAGCCCTTCGAGCCTGACATTGCCAGCAGCGGTCGGGCTGAAGCCACGCACGTTCCCGGTATTGTACAGACCGATCTGTTCGTCACCCAC
>CAZTJR010000045.1:18067-19538 GCA_964613795.1 uncultured Alteromonadaceae bacterium
TTGCTGATTCCAGGCTTGCGCAAACATCTGTTCGCGCGCTCACTGCGTTGCCCTGTACGTGGCAGGCCATCAGTCTTTATACTAAAACGACACGCCACCGAAGGTAACCCCACATGAGACGCATTCGCCTCTACTTTATCAAGCCTGTCCTGTCCGCCTTTTGCGCATTCCTTTTGCTGCCTCTGGCCGTCATGCCTGCAGCCGCGCAGTCTCACGACAGGCCGTCGGATGACGTTCAGTGGGTGCTGGTTCAGGCGGGTCATCTGGTCGATCCGGCAAGTGGCACTGCAGCCCCCGACCAGTCGATCCTCATTGAGCGCAACAACCGCACGGGCCGCGGTGTCATTCGGGCCGTTGGACAAGATCTGGATGTGCCGCCGGATACGCACATGATCGATCTATCGAGTCACTACGTAATGGGCGGACTCGTCGATGCCCACGATCACCTGGGACTGACCTACAAGGAGGATCCCGAGAGCAACGAGTACTATTTCACCACGCTCATGGATTCCACACCTATCCGGGCCATCCAGTCGTTCTCGACCGGCTTCCAGAAGCTGGCATCCGGCTTCACCATTGTCCGGGATCTCGGCAATAATGGTCTTTATGCAGACACGGCGCTGCGGCGCGCCATTGAACAGGGCTGGGTCCCCGGTCCGACGATGATCAATTCGGGCATCATTATCGGCGCCTTCGGCGGACAGTTTTCCGAAATTCCCGAGCGCGAGGACACCGTCTACCCAGAGTATTTGAACGCCGACACCGATGATGAAATCGTCAAGGCCATTCGTCGCAATATTCACTACGGCGCCAAGGTCATCAAAGTATGCGTTGACTGTCAGGCCTATCCATACACCGTCGATCAACTCAAGCTATTCGTGTCCGAGGCAGCGAACGCGGGGCGCAAGGTAAGCGGCCATGTGCAGACGCCCGAGGGTGCGCGCCGCGCTGCCGAAGCCGGCCTCTGGTCACTGGACCACGACAGGGCGATGGACCCGGAACTGCACGCCATCATGGCCGAAAAAGGAATCTGGCGCGCCGGCACCGAGACACCCAAAGCCGACTGGTCCCGCACCAGCGACGAGGAGTGGGAGCGCCGCGTGGCCATGTTGCGTGACGCCTATGACCAGGGCGTGAAGCTTGTGTTCTCTACCGACGCCGACTACTTTATCCGCGGGATGCATCGAGGCGAGCTGACGCTGGAGTTCATCAAGACCTGGAAAGCGGCTGGCATTCCGGACGCCGAAATTCTCAAGGTCATGACGACCAACGGCTACGAAATCAGTGAACTGGAAGATGAGCGTGGCCCCATCAAGGAGGGCTTCATGGCCGACCTGATTGCGATGCCGGTAAACCCTCTGGAAGACATTGATGCCCTGCACAGCGTCGACTTCGTCATGAAGGACGGCCTGGTCTTCAAGCAGGACGGCGTTGTCGCTCCGATGGACTTTTTCCATAACGGCCCTGCCTA
>CAZTJR010000046.1:0-19365 GCA_964613795.1 uncultured Alteromonadaceae bacterium
AACCGGCGACCTCAACCTTGGCAAGGTTGCGCTCTACCAACTGAGCTATTCCCGCACTCCGAAGAGGCGCCTATTCTAGGGGTTGATCACGGGGAGTCAAGGCGTTTTACCTCTTCATCGCGAGCACGGATGACGCGGGCTGCTGCGCGCAGGTACGCCATCATTGACCACAGCGTCAGCACGGCGGCACTGTAGAGCAGAACGTAGCACACGCCGAGCAGCCAGTCGGCGTCGCGGCTGGGGTTGACCGCGAGCAAACCGATCACGGCGATCATCTGTAGTGTGGTTTTTACCTTGCCGACGTAGCTCACCGCAACGGAAGTACGTTGGCCTAGCTCCGCCATCCACTCGCGCAGTGCCGAAACGACGATTTCACGTCCAATGATAACGCAGGCCGCAAGGGTAAACAGAATCGTATCGTGGCGCTCCACCAGCAGAACCAGCGCAATAGAGACCATGAGCTTGTCTGCAACGGGATCGAGAAAGGCGCCAAAGGCCGTCATCTGGCCCAGCCGCCGGGCGAGATAACCATCGAACCAGTCGGTAACCGCCGCCAGCGTAAAAATGCCGGCTGCGACCAGCCAGTGTCCCTGAAATGGCACATAAAACACCACGACAAGCACCGGGATCAGAAGAATACGCAGCAGCGTCAGTGCATTGGGGATATTGATAGGCAAACCTCTACCTCTGTGTCTCTGTTAACCGATTCAGTCTCTGACGCTGTGCAGGTGGTCGTAGATCTGCTGAGCCATGGTAGCACTGATCCCCGGTATTTTTTTCAACTCCCCCACGCTCGCGTTGCCAACGCCCGAGGCACTTCCGAAGTGCCTCAGCAGTTCGCGGCGACGTTTCGCGCCCACACCAGGGATACTTTCGAGCTGCGAGGTTCTCCGGGTCTTGTCGCGCCTTGCACGATGCCCAGTAATCGCAAATCGGTGCGCCTCGTCGCGTATGTGCTGAATCAGGTGCAGTGCCGCACTGCTGCCAGGGAGTTGCAGTTCGACGCCGCTTTCACCCATAATAAGCGTTTCGAAGCCCGCCTTGCGCGTCGTTCCTTTCGCGACGCCGACCACCTGAACGCTCGAGATACCAAGATTGTCCAGCACATCCAGTGCCTGCTTCACCTGACCCTTGCCACCGTCAATAAAGAGGATATCCGGCAACGCGCCCTCTCCGTCTGCGAGACGCTTGTAGCGGCGCGTCAGGGCCTGCTGCATAGCAGCATAGTCATCCCCACCTGTCACATCCGTAATATTGAAGCGACGATAATCCGATTTTTTCGGGCCGGCCGCGTCGAACACCACGCAGGATGCCACCGTGGCCTCACCGCTGCTGTGACTGATATCAAAGCACTCCATGCGTTCCGGGAGGGAGGTCAGCTCAAGGACGTCCTGAAGGGCCTGCAGCCTTTCCTGCGTGCTTTTCTTGCCCGCCAGATGCGCCTGCAGGTTGGTTTCTGCGGTCTGCTGCGCCAGCTGCAGCCAGCGCGCCCGTGCCTCGCGCACCTTGCTGCGTATTTGCACCTTACGCCCGGCATGCCGGGCAAACGCCTCGGCGATGGCATCAGCATCGTCTATCGTGGCATTTACAAGGATTTCAGCGGGAATCGGCCGATTGTCGGCACCCAGGTAAAACTGGGGGAGAAACGCCGCCAGCACAGCGTCCGGTGTCTCATCAAGCTTCAGCGGCGGATACCAGGTCTTGCTGCCGAGCACCCGGGCGCCACGGACGAAGAGCACCTGTACGCAGGTCTGTCCGCCCGCCACTACGGCGGCAAGAATATCGAGATCACCACTGCTGCCCTCGATACCCTGCGTCGCCTGTACGTGCTGCAGCTGACGCAACTGGTCGCGCAGCACCGCCGCGCGCTCATAGGCGAGCTCAGACGCTGCGCGCTCCATATCATCGGCGAGGCGCACCATCAGCTCCTGATTCTTGCCCTGCAGAAACATGACTGTATTGTCGACCTGCTGGGCGTACTCACTGGTCGTGACCAGATCGACGCACGGGGCGCTGCAGCGGTCAATCTGATGCTGCAGGCAGGGACGTGAACGATTGCGAAAGTAACTGTCGCGGCACTGGCGGACCTTGAATACCTTCTGCAGGAAATGCAGTGACTGTCGAACCGCACCGGCGCTGGGATAGGGGCCAAAGTACTGACCCTTGCGCCGCTTGGGCCCCCGATGCAGCGCGAGTCGGGGGAAGCGATCCTCAGACGACAGAAAAATGTACGGATAGGTTTTGTCGTCCCGGAGCAGGATATTATAGGGTGGGCGATGGCTCTTGATCAGGTTATGTTCAAGCAGGAGAGCGTCTACTTCTGTTGACGTAACGGTAACCTGAATGTCGGCGATGCGATTAACCAGTGCAACGGTCTTGCCATTGAGTCCACGATTGCGGAAATAACTGCCCACACGACTGCGCAGGTTCCGTGCCTTGCCCACGTAGAGCAGGCGGCCATCGGCGTCGTACATCTGGTAAACACCGCAGCGGGTTGTCAGGTTCGACAGGAATGCGCTGGCGTCAAACGCGGTCATGCGGCGCCTCCATAGACGCGTGGCTCGATCTCAAGCTCGCAGCCAAAGCGGCGGCGCACGGATTGCTGGATACGCCCCGCAAGGTCGAGCACGGCGCTGCCGGAATTGCTGCCCTGGTTAACCAGCACCAGCGCGTGGCCGCCGTGCACGCCAACCCCATTCTGGGTGTAGCCTTTCCATCCACAGGCCTCGATCAGCCAGGCCGCCGGGACTTTCATACGGCCATCGGCAAGATGGAACACGGGCAGGGACGGGTTTTCCTTGGCCAGTGCCTCAGCCTGCGCCGCCGTGACCACGGGATTCTTGAAAAAACTGCCGACATTGGGCGTCAATGCGGGATCCGGCAAGCGTGCGCGGCGCAGTTCGACCACCGCCCGATGCACCTCAGCCGCCGTGATCTCGTGCCCTTCGGTCTTTACATAATCCGCGAGCGCCGCATAGGAAAGATTGGGCTGCTCGCTGCGACGCAGGGTCATCTCTACGGCAGTAATCACACAGAGGTCACGCAGCTGTCCTTTGAAGATGCTGTCGCGGTAGCCGAATGCGCACGCCGCAGCACTCAGGCGATGTGTCGTGCCGCTGTCGATATCCATCACCTCCACGCAATCGATAAAATCGGACAGCTCCACGCCATAGGCCCCGATATTCTGTATGGGCGCCGCGCCTACCGTGCCCGGAATCAAGGCGAGGTTTTCCAGGCCGTAAAAGCCCTGGCCGAGGGCCCAGACCGTCAGGGCATGCCAGTTTTCCCCGGCCGCCACGCGCAATCCGATGTGATCGCGGCCCTCGCTGATGACCTCGCGGCCGAGACCGCGATAGCGCAACACCAGCGCATTCAGATTGCCGGCCAGCACGATATTGCTGCCCTCCCCCAGCACGACCACGGGAAGCTGGAGCAAATGCGCTTCGTCGAGGACATCGCGCAGCGCGGCCTGCGTATCCGGCGTGCGCAGAAGCGTCGCACTGGCGCGAAGACGCAGTGAATTCAGGGCCTGCAGGTCTGCCCGCTCAGCCAAGATCTCGCTCCAGACGATCGAGCAACGCGTCGCTCGCTGCCTCGATAAGATCCAGGACCTGGGCAAAACCGTCGTCTTCGCCAAAAAAGGGGTCGGGGACCTCTTCGACACCGAGCTGCGGCGCCGATTCGAGAAACAGGCCAAGCTCACCGTTGAAAGCGGCGCCGGCCCGCTGGCGAACCTGCCGCAGATTATCCTTATCCATTGCCAGAATAAGGTCAAAATCCTGGAAATCCGTATCGCGAAGCTGACGCGATCGCAACGGCGAGAGATCGTAGCCACGTAGCGCCGCAGCCGATGCTGCGCGTGCATCCGGTGGCTCGCCCTGATGCGTCCCCAGGGTGCCGCAGGAATCGACGTCGACCGCTGCCGCGAAACCCCGGGCTTCGAGCTTGCGGCCGAAAACCGCCTGGGCCGTGGGCGATCGGCAGATGTTGCCAAGACAGACAAAAAGAATACGCATGACAGTCCTCAGTTCGACTTGCTCGCGGCACACAGATGCCGCACCGCCTCCAGGTCCGCCGGTGTATCTACCCCGGCAGGCACCTGCTCACGGGCCGCAGCCACGTGCACGATCTCGCCGTGGTACAGCGCTCGCAGCTGTTCCAGCTGCTCGAGGACCTCAGCGGGCGCCTGAGGCCAGGAGACAAAGCGGCGCAGGAACCCCGTACGATAAGCGTACAGCCCGATATGCCGCTGCCAGTGACCCACTGGATAACGCAGCAGCGCATCGGGATGTTCAAGATCCAGCCCGCGCGGATAGGGGATGGGCGCACGACTGAAGTAGCTCGCAAAGCCCCGGCCATCACACACTACTTTGACGGCATTGCTGTCGAGCAGACTGGCAACATCGACCAGGGGCTCGGACAAGGTGGCCATGCCAGCCTCGGGGTTATCCGCCAGATTGGCCGCCACCTGGTTGATGACGGCCGGTGGCACCAGTGGCTCATCACCCTGCACATTGACGACGAGCGCATCGTCGGCAAGTCCAAGGATCTGCACAACCTCCTGCAGACGATCTGTGCCTGACGCGTGCTCGTGAGCTGTCATGCAGACCTGGGCGCCCCATATTCGCGCCGCCTCTGCAATCCGCTGGTCATCTGTCGCGATGATCACCGCGTCTGCCTCGCTTTGCAGCGACTGCTCCCACACGCGCTGCAGCATCGGCTTGCCGGCAATGTCCAGCAGCGGCTTGCCGGGGAGTCGGGTCGATGCATAGCGCGCCGGTATAATGACTGTGAAGGACATCCGTGGTTTATTCCTGCGATCTTGAGAGATTGGCCAGCCGTGCGACCTGTTCGAGCAGTTCCTGCGGCAGTATGGCGGTAATTTTCAGAAACCAGGCGTTGGATTCCACAAACGCCGCGCATTTTACCGCGTCTTTCTCGGTCATGATAATCGGCAGATCCTGCAGCCCATTGAAGTCTGCGGCGCCAAAGGCGTAGTGGTCCGGGTAGGGACGCTCCCAGACCTGCATACCGAGACTGCGCAGACTGGCAAAAAATGCTGCAGGATTGGCAATGCCCGCTATCGCCTGCACGCACTGACCCGCAAACGTCTTTACCGCCCGGGTTTCGCCCGTCCTGATATTCACCAGTCCATCGACCTGATAGCGGAAGTGCCGCTCGGGAATCGCACTATCCCGCTGCAATATCCAGTCACAGCTCTCGAGTCGTGCCGGCGGCTCGCGCAGCGGGCCTGCGGGCAGCAGTTGGCCGTTGCCGACGCCTAGCGCGGGATCCAGCAACACGATTTCGAAGTCTCTTTCCAATGCGAGATGCTGCAGTCCATCGTCGCTGATCACGAGATCAAGCCCCCGCCACTGCAGTAGCTCCCTCACCGCATCTGCCCGGCGTGGCGATACAACCAGAGGACAGTCGGTCTGTCGCACGATCATGAGCGGCTCATCGCCACAGTCATGCCAGTGACTGTCCGGCCGTACCCGGCGTGGGAAGTGGCCGGGCCTGGCCCCGTATCCGCGGCTGACAACGCCGACCCGCAGGCCACGGGCCAGCATCCCCGCCACGAGTGCACTGACCACGGGCGTCTTGCCGGTACCGCCCACGCTGATATTGCCAACCACCACCACCGGCGCGGGGCTGCGGTAGGTAGACCGCCAGCCCCACCTGAACAGTTGGAGACGTATGTGCAGTACAACCTGGTGCAGGCGAGACAGGGAGCGCAACAGGCGAAGCCAGGGGGCATCCCTGCGCCACGCAGCCTGCAGCGTCAGGGATGCCCTGTTCAGCAGACCTCGCGGGATATCGGGGCGTCGCTCATCGCGCATCGGGAGCGGGCTGCAGTGTGGCGATGCCGAGACGGGCAAAGCCCATCTGCCCAGCTGCGTCCATGGCGGTCACAACAGCGCGGTGAGGGGCATCGGCATCTGCCGAGATCAACAGTGGCAACGTCGTATCTCCCTGCGAATACTGGTAGAGCGCCGCCTGCAGCGTACGCAAACGGTTATCGACCAGCGCCTGCCCGTTCACGCGGTAGCTACCTGCTTCGTCCACCAGGATTTCGATCTGTCGCGGCTCGCTGTCCGCCGGCACCCCGGTCGCCTCCGGGAGATCCACGGTGAGACGTGTTTCCCGCGTGAATGTGGTCGACACCATGAAGAAAATCAACAGTAGAAAAACCACATCAATCAACGGTGTCAGGTTGACGTTGAGATCCTCGCGGCGCTGACGGCGAAACTTCACGCCCTAATCCGACCTGTCACCGGCATGCAGGACATCCACCAGCTTGATGGCTTCCTGCTCGAGCCCAATGACAATCTCATCGATACGACCCGTGAAGTAGCGGTGCATGACCAGAGCCGGTATAGCAACGGTGAGCCCGGCGGCCGTGGTGATGAGTGCCTCTGAAATGCCGCCCGCCAACGCACTGGCATTGCCCGTGCCGCGCACCATGATCTCGGCAAACACACGGATCATGCCAAGCACGGTGCCCAGCAGGCCCAGCAATGGTGCAATCGCGGCGATGGTGCCCAAGGTATTGAGATAACGCTCAAGGTCATGAATCACATAGGCCGCGGCTTCTTCAATACTCTCTTTCATCACGTCCCGCCCATGGTGCGAATTGAGCAGGCCGGCGGCAAGTATACGGCCTAGCGGCGATGCCCGGCGCAGCTCTGCAAGTGCGCTGGCGTCCATGTCACCCGCGTTCAGTCGTTTCCTCACCGAAGCCAGCAGGTGGGGTGGAGAAATACGCCGGGGATTGAGCGTATAAAAGCGCTCCATGCAGATAGCGATCGCAATCACTGAACTGGCAATGATGATAAGCATCAGCCAACCACCGGCTGTGACGAGTTCCAGCACTCTATTGCTCCCTGATCGCGCTTGCCGCGCATTATACGCAGTCTGCAGGCGCCTGCGACAGGGACTCAGTCGAATGCGGGATTCAGGCAGGCGGCTTCCAGAATGGCGCGTAACCACCGCGCGTTGGGATCACCTCGAGCTCACCCTCGCTACTGACGCGAAATACCATCGCACCCTCGCGCGCAGTAGAGTGGATATCGATGTCACGTGCTAACAGTCGCGACATCACATCCGGGTGTGGATGGCCGAACGGGTTCGCCCTGCCAAAATTGAGCACAACGCCGCCGGGATTCACCGCCCGCAACCAGGCAGCCGACGTGGAGCTCCCGCTCCCGTGATGAGCGGCCAGCAGCCAGTCAGAGCGCAGAGCCTCACGCCAGTAAAGCACCAGGTCACGCTCTCTGGCGGCGCTGATATCGCCAGGAAGGAGAAACCCGAATCCGGCCAGATCCACCTGGAGTACGCAGGAGGTGTCGTTGGCGCTGCGACCGGCACCATTGACGCCTGACAGAATGCGAAAGCGCACGCCGCTGGGCCATGCCCAGGCCGAGCCTGTCCGGCATGGGATTCCTCCGGCTATCCCGGGAACTGGCTGGCCATAGAGCAACGCGTCAACTGGCATGGCATCAATGAGTGTCTGTGTACCTGCGCTGTGATCGCGATCAGCGTGGCTCACAACCAGCGTGTCGATGGCATGAATGCCTCGGTGCTGGAGAAACGGCAGCAGCGCGGCACCGGCGGTCGTGTAGCCGCGCGGATCACCGCCCCCCGTGTCGTACACCAGCGCGCGACGGCCGTCGCTTACAACTACAGAGGTGCCCTGCCCGACATCCAGCACCGCAAGCTCCGGACGCGGCTCGAAGCGCGGGACGGCCTGCCGCAAAAACAGGGGCAGGAGCAGGCATGCCGCGGCGACTCTCAGGGAAATGGGAAGGGGCATGCCCAGCAAGGAAACGGCCAGCAAGCCATTCAGAGCGGCGTAGGCGCCCCCCGCCAGCGTGCGGTAACGCCCTATGTATTCGTGCGTCGCAAGCGTATCTGCCAGCGAAAGCAATAGCTGTATCACTGCAAGCGCCACGCTCCATAGGTGCCGGGCTATTGCAGGCGAGAGCGGGTCGACCAGACTCGCCAGAAGCGTGAGTGGCACAACCAGCAGCCCGACAACAGGCACGGCTACCGCATTCGTGGCAGGCGCAATCAGGCTGCCACCGCCGAACCACCAGGCGGTGAGTGGCAGCATGGCCAGGCAGAGATATCCGTGCACGCGCAGTCCAGCGGTTACCGGCTGCCGTCGCGGCTGCCAGGCAAGGAACCACAGCAGCGCACATACTGCGCCAACACTGAGCCAGAAACTGCTGTTGACCGTCACCAGAGGCTGCATAATCACCAGCACCAGGACAGCGAGCAGTAGAGTGTGTACCCTGAGCGCCTCACGACCGAGGAATAAGGCCGCAGTCACGCCCGCCAGCATAATCAGGGCCCTGACTGTCGGTAGGCTGAACCCGGCCAGCGCGGCGTACATCAACGCTGAAACAAGGGCCATAATCCCCGGCAACTGAAGCCACTGGACACCCGGACGGGCAAGAGAGACGCTACGCATCAGGACATTCCCCACGACCACACCCGCTCCGGCCGCCAGAGAGACGTGGAGCCCTGAAATAACGGCCAGATGCACAACGCCGAGTTCCCTGAACAGTGACCAGTCACGATGGGAAATACCGTGACGGACGCCGACGGTCAATGCGACCAGCAATCCTTTGCCCCGCGCACTGCCTGGTAGGGATTCAATGGCGCGCTGCAGCCCCGCCCTGACGACGTGATGACGATAGCGCCAGGGCTGCCTACTGTCTTTCAGAGCGATGCGCCTGACGCTGCCTGTTGCCTGAACACCGTTAGCGGCGTACCAGGCTTCCCGATCTGCTCCGCCCGGGTTGGCGAGTCCCCACGGCACGCGCAGTCGGCCGGCGAATTCCCCAAACTGCCCCGGAGCGATATCGGTACTGCCGTAGTAGGTCAGGCGCACCCGGGAGGGCCCCGCACAACGCGCGGGTTCCAGCTCGGAAACATCCAACAAAAAGCGTAGCACTGGCTGATTACCAAAGGCCATGGCCGCTTCCGGAACAGACGCAATGTAGCCCCGGATAACCACAGGCAGCCGCTCGCATTCAGACGGCAACCATTTATCCTGCAGGTTCGAGCCATTCGCCGTCGCCCAGGCAGTCCCGAGCAGCAGTCCAGCGGAGAAAGCGCGCAGCGTCCCATGAAAAGCCAGGCACACGGGCAGCAGAAGAAGTAGGAAACCGGCGGTCGGCAAAAACGCCGGTGATACGGCGCCCAGTGCAGCACCTGCACAGACGCCAGACAGCGGAGGCAGCAGCCGGAACGCATACGGAATTGCGCGGCGTCGCCGCCGGCGTCGTTGGTAAAACATTACATCACTGCAGCATCGAATAACGATAGACTCTGCACTGAAGCACGCTTGCCGAATCGAGAACACACCCTTTTCAGCCTGGTCGCATATGGTCAAGAAAAGACTGCGTAAAGTCATTCCGAACGCGTCGGATCTGCGCAAGAGCGGTGCGCTGAAGCCGTTTGGCGAGTGGATTTACGCCAGCAACTACTGGCATCTGAATCGCTATTCCGCGTCCATGGCATTCTTCGTCGGTCTGTTCGTCGCGTTCCTGCCCATTCCAGGGCAGATGCTCGTCGCCGCTCTTCTCGCAATCAGGCTGCGTTGCAATCTGCCCCTGTCCGTTGCGCTGGTATGGGTCAGCAACCCGCTTACGGCACCGCCGCTGTTTTACATGGCGTACCGTCTTGGAGGACTGCTCATCGGTCGTCCACTGGCAATACCTGTCGGCACCGAAGAGACGGCCTTCGACCTGTACTGGTTGTTCGCCAAAATAGGAACGGTGTGGCCACCCCTGCTCCTGGGTTGCCTTCTACTGGGACTGTTCGCTGGCAGTCTCGGCTATTTCCTGATCAGCAATATCTGGCGCTGGCGCGTCGCGCGAGACTGGCGCCGACGAAGGCACAGACGCGCTGCGACGACTACTCCTGCTGCAGGACCTCGGCGGGTGCAAGGCGCGCAGCGCGCAGCGCCGGGTAAAGTGCCGCCGCCAGGCACAGAAAAAGCGCAGCGGCGGATACCAGCGCAACATCCTGCAGGCGAAGATCAACCGGAATAAAGGACACGGGGTAGACATCCGTAGCCAACAGCCGCGCCCCCAGAAGATGCTCGGCAACCCCGACAGCAGCCGGAACCGCGAGGCTCAGCAGGCCACCCAGACAGCCGCCGAGGATTCCCCCGGCCAGACCTATCAGTGCGCCCTGAGACAGAAAGATTGTCGCGATGTCGCCGGGGGTCGCGCCAAGAGTGCGAAGAATGGCGATGTCGCCCTGTTTGTCTATGACGACAAGCACGAGTGAGGACACGACATTGAATGCCGCGACGCCGATAATCGACAGCAGCAATAAGGTAATCAGCTGCCGGGAAAGCTGGATAGCCGCGTACAGGTTGCCATGCGTCATGGTCCAGTTAGTGAGGTAATAGCCCGGCGGCAGGGTTGCTGCAAGCGTGCGCCCTAGTTCGGAAACCCCAAAAATATCTGTGGTGTGCAAGCGGTAGCCGCTCGGCGCCCCATCCAGACCCGCCAGCGAGGAGGCTGCCGCGAGTGACAGAACGGCCAGATTCTCATCGAGCTCCGTTCCGGTACGCAAGAGTCCATTAACGGTAAACACCTGTGTCCGGGTCGACGTGACGCCACGCGCGCCGGTTGCCACAGGCACGAGCAGTGTCAGGCGTTCGCCGGTATCGACGCCGAGGCGCTCAGCAAGTGGTGCACCCAGCAGTAGTCCATCTTCGCTGCCGCCGAGAAAGTCGGCACCTGCAGCGCCGCCTGCCATAGCCTGCAGCTCAAGCCCTTCGGCCGTCGAAAGCCCAAGCCCCAGAACTGCCTCGACGCGCCGTTGCTGCATGAGAAGCCCCTGAAACTGTACAAACGGACTCGCCGCGAGGACATCCGGGTGCGCCACGAGCTGTTCCGCGATAGTAACCGCCGGGGCCACACCGTTTACCGCGTGGACGGTGATGTGTGGCACGAGAGAGAGGATACGCTCGCGCATTTCACGATCGAAACCGTTCATGATGGACAGCACGACGAGCAGTACCGCGACGGCCAGCACCAGGCCCAGCATGGCCAGCCTCGACATGAATGACGACAGTTGGCCTCCGCCACCACTGAACGTGTAGCGAAGGGACAGCGCAATGCGATCAGTCCCGCGCATGTAGCGGCGGATAAAGACCCGAATCACGCAACTCGAGCGTGCGATGCATGCGCGACGCGATTTCCGGGTCATGGGTCACCACAATAAACGCTGCACTGTCCTGGCCCAGCTCATCTATCAGAGACAGAATCTGCTGGCTGGCGTCGGGATCGAGGTTACCGGTGGGTTCATCCATCAGCACGCAGTCCGGCGTTGTGACCAGGGCTCGCGCTATTGCCACCCGCTGCCGCTCACCACCCGACAATGCGCCCGGTCGATGGGTGAGGCGGTGGTCAAGACCCACACGCTTGAGCATATCAGCGGCCGTGCGCATGGCCCTCTTGCGCCCGACGCGGCCAATGATGAGAGGCATTGCCACATTTTCCGCCGCCGTGAACTCCGGCAGCAAATGGTGAAACTGATAGACAAAACCCAGACGCTGATTGCGCCACAGGCAACGCTCACGCTCGCGCATCGCCGAGACATCCCTGCCCGACACCAACACCTGCCCCTCACTGGGCACATCAAGCCCGCCAAGCAGGTTCAGCAGCGTGGATTTTCCGCTGCCCGACGCACCGACGATAGCCAGCGTCTCGCCCGGGTTGAGGGTCAGCTCAACGCCCTTGAGCACGCGAATGGTGCGGTTGCCATCGCTAAACTTCTTGCCGAGACCCAGGCACTGCAAAACCGGTTCAGGCATAGCGAAGAACCTCTGCGGGCGCGATCCTTGAAGCGCGCCAGGCAGGATATAGCGTGGCAATTGTCCCAAGCGCCAGTGAGGCGAGCACGACCAACAGGACGTCGCGCCATTCCAGTGCGGCCGGAAGCGCACTGATGAAATACACATTGGGATCAAACAGCACGGCCCCTGTCAGCGCCTCTACCCAGCGCGTCAGTTCGGCAATATTCAAGGACAGCAGTACGCCAATAACACCGCCGGTGGCGACGCCCAACAGCGCCAACGACAGCCCGTGAATAATGAAGATGGTCATAATGCCACGAGCATCTGCCCCGAGCGTACGCAACACCGCGATATCACCGCGTTTTTCCGCGACCGACATGACGAGTGTGGAAACAATGTTGAACGCAGCCACCGCCACAACGCTCAACAACAGCAGCGCAACGGTGATTTTTTCCATACGCACAGCGCGGAACAGAGAGCCCTGTGTCTGACTCCAGTCAACGGCGTTCACCCTGGAGCCTAGGCGCTCTCCTACCTCGCGCATGATGCCGGGGGCTGCGAACAGGTCCTCAGTGCGCACCTGCAGCCCGGATACGGCACCGGCGCTGCTCATGAGGCGCTGTGCGGTATCGAGCGAAACATAGGCGTGCTCTGCATCCTGCTGTGCACCGATCTGAAAAAGCCCCACGACCGTCAGCCGCTTGCTGCGGGGAAACACGCCGAGCGGGGTTACCGTGAGGTGGGGCAAGGTTACGACGACCGTATCGCGAACGCCCACACCCAGCATGCGGGCAAGCGATGTGCCCAGCACAACGCCAAAGGGTTCTGTCTCAATCGCGGCAAACTGTCCCGCTACGAGCTTGTTTGCCACCCGCGAAACCCCCGCCTCATCTGCAGGAGAAACGCCGAACAGACGGGCCCCCTGCAGGGAACGCCCGGTGCCAAGCAATACCTGCTCACGCAGGAAGGGTGCGACCGCCACTACTCCGGGCATGTCAGCCACCCGCTGCATCGGTTCTGACCAATGCCTTCCCGCATCATCATCGAGAAAATTCACGTAACCGTGCGGAATCAGCGACAAAATGCGGTCACGCAGCTCGGCGGCAAAGCCGTTCATAACCGAAAGAACGACAATAAGACTGGCCACGCCCAGCGCCATGCCAAACATGGAGATAACAGACACCAGCGCCGTGAAACGGTTGCGTTTGCGACTAAAGCTGTAGCGAAAACCAATGAATAGCGGGTAAGTCGATCCGTTCACCCGCGCTTATATCTTATCGGCGTCATAGAACGAGGTCCTTGCGACGTCAGCCGGCCTATCGCCGTCGGTATCCTGCGTCTCGCCTTCACAGCGCTGTGGGTTACCACCGCAGATTTCGCAGGACTGGTCGATGCCGATGGCGCCGATACCACCGCAGGAGCCCTTGATGGGCGCCCTGCCGGCCATTACACCAACCGCCATGATTGCCATGACAGTCGCCATCATCAGGAATGTTGCCAAAAACGCCAAAAGCATAGCTAACTCCGTCGTGTTACTTGTTTGTCATTGTGCCAAAGCGTGCACTGAACGCCGGTGAAACGCGACTCTTCACGCCATCACCTTCTCGCACCATGAGATAGACTGCAAGGTCGTTGGCTGCCGCCAGGCGCAGCGCCTCGTCAGGCCCCGCGACACTGAGCGCCGTCGCCCAGGCGTCTGCGATCATACAGCGTTCATGCAGCACCGTCACAGAGATCAGATTGTGCGTTACCGGGTATCCTGTGCGCGGATCGAGCGTGTGTGAATAGCGCACTCCCTCGTGTTCGAAAAAATTACGGTAGTCACCGGATGTGGCAACAGCACCATCGTTAAGTTCCAGGGCTTGCGCCACACCGCGCTGCCCCGCGATGGGCTTCTCGATAGCGATTCGCCAGGCATCGCCGCGCGGGCTGATACCGGACATACGCATCTCACCACCCACTTCCACCAGAAAGTCAGACAGGCCCTTACTCTCAAGAATCTCTGCTATGCGGTCCACTGCATAGCCCTTTGCGATGGAGGAAAAATCCAGCTCCACGGGTTTGCGTCTGGCCAGCGTGCTGCTGTCCGCATCCCATATCAGTGCGTTCTGACCGACGCGCGCGAGTGTCTCAGCCACACGCTCTGCAGAGGGCATTCGCCAATCCGCCTCACTGCCTGCCCCAAAGCCCCAGAGATCCACCAGTGGACCTACCGTGACATCATAAGCACCGTCCGAGCGTTCTCCGACAGCCAGTGCGGCCGTGAGCACGGCGCCGAAGGACGATGAAACCCTGCTCGTCTCACCGATACCACTGGCGTTGAAGCGACTGATTTCAGATTCGTCCAGGTAGGTCGACATGCTGCCATTGACAGCCGCAAGTACCGACTCTATATCTGCTTTTAGCTGAGACGGACGGGCACTGCCGGTGTAGGTGACATTCCAGGTAGTGCCCATTGTGGCACCCTGCAGTTTGTGTGTCCCGGGGGACTCCTGGCAGCCTGCCACACAAACCAGAAATGCAAAAAAAAGCCACCGGTAGCGGTGGCTTTTTTCCCTGACTGCAGGGTCGTCAGCCACCAAAGTCATCCAGCATGATGTTCTCTGGCTCCACCCCGAGATCGGTGAGAAGCTTGACGCAGGCCGCGTTCATCATTGGCGGGCCGCACATGTAGAACTCACAATCCTCCGGGGCCGGGTGATCCTTCAGGTACTGCTCGTACAGCACGTTGTGAATGAACCCGGTGTCGCCCGTCCAGTTGTCCTCGGGCTGCGGATCCGACAGCGCCACGTGCCAGGTGAAGTTTTCGTGTTCCTCGGCCAGCTTGTCGTATTCCTCGACGTAGAACATTTCCTTCAGCGAGCGCGCGCCATACCAGAAAGTGATCTTGCGCGTGCTGTTGAGACGCAGCAACTGGTCGAAGATATGTGAGCGCATGGGTGCCATACCCGCGCCACCGCCAATAAACACCATCTCGTTATCTGTTTCCTTGGCGAAAAACTCACCAAAAGGTCCGTACACAGTAACCTTGTCTCCGGCCTTCAGGTTGAATACCCAGGACGACATCTTGCCGGCCGGGATACCTTCGCTGCCGGGAGGCGGCGTCGCGATACGGATATTGAACTTGACCACGCCCTTCTCTTCCGGGTAATTGGCCATTGAATAGGCACGAATGACCGGCTCTTCAACTTTCGACACCACCTTGAAAAAACCAAAGCGTTCCCAGTCGCCGCGGTACTCCTCATCAATATCGAAATCCTCGTAACGCACTTCGTGAGGCGGACACTCCAGCTGGACATAACCGCCGGCGCGGAACTCTACGTTCTCCCCTTCCGGCAGCTTCAGGGTCAGCTCCTTGATGAAGGTGGCAACGTTAGGGTTGCTAACAACCTCGCATTCCCACTGGCGCACGCCGAAGACTTCCTCCGGCACCTCAATCTTCATGTCCTGCTTGACCGCCGTCTGGCAGCTCAACCGCCAGCCCTCCGCCGCGTCGCGGCGGGAGAAGTGAGACTCCTCGGTGGGCAACATGGCACCGCCGCCCTCTTTGACGATGCATTTGCACTGTGCGCAGGTACCACCACCGCCGCAGGCTGATGCCAGAAACAGCTCAGCGTCCGACAGTGTCTGAAGCAACTTGCCACCCGCAGGCACGGTAATTGTCTTTTCGCCGTTGATCTCGATCGTCACGTCACCACTGCTGACAAGCCGCGTACGCGCAAACAGAATCACCAGCACCAGTGCGAGGACGATCGCCGTAAACATGGCGACGCCAAACACAATTGTCATATCCATTCAGATTTCCTCGCTATACCGCAGCTACAGATCAATACCGCCAAACGACATAAAGCCGAGTGACATCAGCCCCACAGTGATAAACGTTATGCCAAGACCCTGCAACCCGTCGGGCACATCACTGTACTTGAGCTTTTCGCGAATGCCCGCGAGAGCCACAATAGCGAGGGCCCAACCCACACCCGCGCCCGCCCCGAAGACCACGCTCTCACCGAAATTATAATCGCGCTCCACCATGAACAGTGAGGCGCCCAGAATGGCGCAATTCACGGTAATGAGCGGCAGAAAGACGCCGAGTGCGTTATAGAGAACGGGCACATACTTGTCGAGGAACATCTCGAGTATCTGGACCAGTGCAGCGATAACGCCAATATAAGAGAGCAGCCCAAGAAAACTGAGATCAACGCCCGGCAGCCCGGCCCATGCCAGCGCGCCATCGGCCAGGAGGTAGTTGAATATTAGGTTGTTCACCGGGACCGTGATGGTCAGAACCACGATCACGGCAATGCCAAGTCCCAGCGCGGCGGAGATCTTCTTGGACACGGCCAGAAAAGTACACATGCCGAGAAAGAAAGCCAGTGCCATGTTCTCAATGAACACGGCACGAATAAACAGACTGAGATAGTACTCCATCACACGCCCTCCTTCGCTGTGGTGTGCGCAGAGATCTGGAAGTCCGGCTCCTCAACCTGCTTCTTGTCCCAGCTTCGAAGCGCCCAGATAAAGAAACCAATCAGGAAGAACGCACTCGGCGGGAGCAGCAGCAGCCCGTTGGGGTTATACCAGCCGCCTTCAGTCACCAGGGGCAGGATCTCGATGCCCATGAGCTTCCCGGCACCGAACAGCTCGCGCACGATGGCAACAGCAATCAGGACCACAGAGTAGCCCAGCCCGTTACCCACGCCATCGACGAAACTCGGCAGCGGCGCATTCTTCATGGCGTAGGCCTCGGCACGGCCCATCACGATGCAGTTGGTAATGATCAGCCCGACGAAAACCGACAGCTGTTTGCTGATGTCGTAAGCAACTGCCTTGATCACTTCGTCCACCAGAATCACCAGCGAGGCGATGATGGTCATCTGGACGATGATGCGGATGCTGCTCGGAATCTGGTGGCGAATCAGCGAAATAAAGAAATTCGAGAACGCGGTCACGAAAATCAGCGCGACGCACATGACCAATGTTACCTTGAGAGACGAAGTCACCGCCAGCGCACTGCAGATGCCAAGAATCTGCAGTGCAATCGGGTTGTTGCGGAGTATGGGTGTCGTCAGTGTTTCCTTGATGCCCTGCATGTCAGGCGTCCCCCGTTTTCAGGTTATTGAGGAAAGGTTTGAAGCCTTTTTCTCCGAGCCAGAACTGCACCAGGTCGGTGACGCCGCGACTGGTGAGCGTAGCACCGGACAAGCCGTCGACCCGCCACTGCGCGTCGGGGCTGGATGAGTCAACGCTGCCCTTGGCCAGGGCAATGGCTGCCTCGCCATCGCGGTAGACCTTTTTTCCGGGCCATTGCGCTTTCCAGCGTGGATTGTCGACCTCACCGCCGAGTCCCGGCGTCTCGCCGTGCTCGTAGAACCCGAGCCCCGCTATGGTATTGATGTCGGACTCCAGTGCAACGAAGCCGTACAGCGTCGACCAGAGCCCGTAGCCATGAACCGGCAGAATAATCTTGTCGAGACCGTCGCCACCCGGCGCTTCTACGAGGTAAACCTCGGCGAAGTGCGCCTGACGACCGATGCCTGCCCGGTCCTCATCGTCGCTGAGGTTCGTTGACAGCTGAGGGTTTTTCGACGCTTTCTGCTGGTTGTAGTCCGCGGGCACGTCCTCGGCAAACTCGCCTGTGCGCAAGTCGACGTAGCGGGTCTGAATGCGCTGAAACAGTTCTTCAACGCCCTTGCCCTCCTCCAGCAAACCGGCTGCCTGCAGGATGTTGCGCTTGCGATCGAGGTCGCGATTGGCTTGCTGGGCCGGCTTCAGCAGTACCGCGGCAGTGGATACCACCACCGAGCAGACGATACACAGCGAGAAAGCTACCGTGATGATCTTCTTGATGCTGTCGTTACTGGACACGGGCAATCCTCCGCTTGATATTGCTCTGCACGACAAAATGATCCATGAGTGGTGCAAACAGATTCGCGAACAGGATAGCCAGCATCATGCCTTCAGGGAAAGCCGGGTTGACGACCCGGATGATGACCACCATCACGCCGATCAGCATCCCGAATGCCCAGCGTCCACCGTTGGTCATGGCCGACGACACGGGGTCTGTTGCCATGAAAAACATACCGAACGCAAAGCCGCCGAGCACAAAATGCCAGTACCAGGGCATGTAGAACGCGGGATTGCTGTCCGAACCCACGAAATTGAGGAAGGTTGAAAAAACGAACATCCCGAGAAATACCCCGGCAACAATCCGCCAGGATGCGATGCGCGTTAGCAGCAGTGCTGCGCCACCGATCAGAATAGCCAGCGTAGAGGTTTCTCCGATGGAACCGGGAATTGATCCGACGAAAGCCTCCATCCATGAATACTGCGCCTGCAGCCCCGCCATGCCTTCGGAAGCAACAACGCTGAGCGGGGTGGCGCCGGAGTAACCGTCCACCGCCGTCCAGACGGCGTCGCCGGAGAGTTGCGCCGGATAGGCAAAATACAGAAACGCGCGACCGGTCAGCGCCGGGTTGAGGAAGTTCTTCCCGGTACCGCCGAAGACTTCCTTGCCGATGACAATACCAAAGCTGATGCCTAGAGCCGCCTGCCACAGAGGCAGGTCAGGGGGGCAGATCAGTGCAAACAGAATGGATGTGACGAAGAAGCCTTCATTGACCTCGTGGCCGCGCTTGATCGCAAACAGCACTTCCCAGAAGCCACCGACGATAAACGTCACTGCATAGATAGGCAGGAAGAAAAGCATGCCGAACCAGAAACAGTGCCAGATATTGCCCGGATCATACCCCCCGAAGGTTTCGATTAGAGTGCCACGCCAGCCATCGATGCTGCCGCCAGTCGCGGCAAGCACGTCATTGGCCTGGAAGCCGAGGTTGTACATACCATAAAGCATGGCAGGAAATACCGACATCCAGACAGTGATCATGATGCGCTTCAAATCAACGCCATCACGGACATGCGCGGTACTGCGTGTAACGCTGCCCGGTGAGAAAAGAAAGGTGTCCACCGCCTCGTAGAGTGGGTAGTAACGACTGAATCGACCCCCTTCCTGAAACTGGGGTTCTACGTTGTCAAGTATGTTGCGCAGGCCCACGTCAGCCCTCCTTCTCTATGCGTGTCAGGTTGTCCCGAAGAATCGGTCCATACTCGTATTTACCGGGACAGACGTAGGTGCAAAGCGCGAGATCTTCCTCATCCAGCTCCAGCGCACCCAGAGATTGTGCCGTTTCAGTGTCGCCAACTATCAGCGCACGCAGTAACTGCGTGGGGAGAATGTCCAGCGGCATCACTTTTTCGTAGCTTCCCACCGGGACCATGGCGCGTGGACTGCCGTTGGTCGTGGTGGTCATGGGGAGTGCTCCATCGGTACCGAGAAAACTACTGAGATAGATACTCAGATTGGAGTGTCTTCTTCGCCCCGGTGACAGCCAGCCAAAGAGTTCGCGCTGCCGGCCCTCACCAATCACGGTGACCTGATTGTGATAACGCCCAAGGTAGGCCGTAGCGCCGTTCACACCGCGTCCGCCCAGCACCGAGCCGGAAATGACCCGATTATCCTCACCGCGCATCTCGCCCGCCACCAG
>CAZTJR010000047.1:0-2010 GCA_964613795.1 uncultured Alteromonadaceae bacterium
CGGGCACGGGCCTCGCCCATCGACATGCGACGGTTGATTTCCTTGATTTCCAGAACACTGAGCCCGGCCTGCTCTTCTATCTGTTGAATGCGCCGCTGTGCACGCTGGATGTCTTCCTTGCGCGCCGTCAGCTTGGCGCCATAGTCCTTCTTGCGGGCCAGGCGGGTAACCCACTTGACGTCGGCTTCGCTGCCCTGGAATGACTGGATGAAGTCCTTGCGCGGCATGCCGCATGCGCGCACGGCAATCGCCATGATCTCGCGCTCCTGATCGCGAACCATGGCCAGCGAGGTGCGCGCCGCTTCGTTCAGGGGCTCGAAGGTTTTTGGGGTAAACTTGAAGAACTTGAACAGTTCACCCAGCTTTTCCATTTCGGCAATGGTGTCTTTGTCGCTGCGGCCCTTTTCGGCAATCGCCTTTTCGACCTTGTTGTACTGGCGCTTGAGCGCTGTGAAGCGCTTTTTTGCCTCTACTGGGTCAGGGCCGGTTTCAGTCTCTTCCTCGGTGTCGTCATTAGCTGCCGCGGCCGCTTCGGCGATCTGCGCTGCCGATGGCACGTGATCTGCCGGGTCGAGATAGCCGACAAGGATGTCGCTCAGGCGCCGCTCTTCTTTGGTGACCAGAGCGTATTCGTCGAGGATGGTCTTCACCGCGCCCGGATAGAAGGCCAGTGCGGCCATCAATTCGCGGATGCCTTCCTCAATGCGCTTGGCGATAACAATCTCGCCTTCGCGGGTGAGGAGCTCGACGGTGCCCATTTCACGCATGTACATGCGCACCGGATCCGTTGTGCGTCCGGCTTCGGTTTCAACGGCGGCGAGGGCGGCGGCGGCTTCGGCGGCGGCAATATCATCCGCGGAGCTGTCGCCCTCGGTCATTATCAGTTCGTCAGTATCCGGCGCCTGCTCATAGACATGGATGCCCATGTCGTTGATCATCTGGATGATGTCTTCTACCTGATCCGGATCGGAAATGTCTTCCGGCAGGTGATCGTTGACTTCCGCGTACGTCAGATAGCCCTGTTCTTTGCCTTTGGCGATCAGGGACCTCAGGCGAGACTGCTGTTTAACGACATTGGCCATTAATAAACCCTACGTCAATCTATTAAATACAAAAAAATCAGCCGGCCATTATAGCGTGAAGCAGCAGAATATGCCCACAATGTGTCCGGGAAATATTTCCATGCACTTTTTTGTGTGCTGTTTACGTACTTTAAGCGCCTTACGCAGGCCTCTCTAAACAGCGTGCGATGCACGACGCTGCCCGGTATTTGTCTGGCACTTGCGCATTCGTCTGGCACTTGCACAATAAAGGGCGAAAATAGAGCCCGGCCGTCGCAGTGGCAGCAGCGCAGTTACAGCAGGCAGTTGCAGCAAATACAGCAGGCAGTTGCAGCAAAGAGAGGGCTAAGCGCCTCGAGGTCTTTTGTCGAGTTGTTGCAATTGGTGCAACAGCTCTTTCAGTTCCTGCTTTTGCGCCGCGCCCATGAGAGCGTAGTCGGTACTTCGCAATTTGTCGACTTGCGCTTCAAGGCGTGCGCGCTGGGGCAGCAACACGAGGCGGGACACGGTGTCCCGGAACTGCTCTTCAATGCCGTCGGCCGGAATCAGTCGCTCCTGGCCAGCGAGACGGTTCAGCAAGTCGCCCTCGCGGGTGCCGTACCAGTGGCCCAGCAGCATTGCCGTGGTGGACTCGGGACGGCACTGCAGTAGCGTGAGGATATCGCGCAGCAGAGCCGCATCCTCCCCCTCTAAATCCGCCAGTCCGGCCGGGTCGGCAAGGGCCGCGGCTGCCGGCTTGTGCAGCAGCAGGGCAATAGCGCTTTGCGCGAGGTTGGCATGGCCCCCATTGGCGGCGCGCAGGGGCTCGCGCTGGCGCGGGGATTCTGCGGCCGGGTAGCCGTCGCTCGGATCCGGCCCCGGGGCATAGGGCCCGTCGTACTCGGGGCCGGGGTCTCCGGCTTCCCGGTTTTCCGCATATTGCTGCGCTGCGGCATTCCGGTGGCCGGCA
>CAZTJR010000047.1:2110-18197 GCA_964613795.1 uncultured Alteromonadaceae bacterium
TCCGGTGGCCGGCATCGACCCGTGAGCCGCTCTCTCTTGCGTTGCCGTCTGCTCGGCGGGAGGGCAGTGGCGGCACCTCCAGCTTCATCAGGCTGGCCAGCTCCAGACCGGTGCGCTCTGCCAGCTCGCGGAACATCAGTTCGCGGTACACCCCGACCGGCAGCTGGCGCAAATAAGGCAGCACTTGCTGGCTGTAGCGTGCGCGTCCGTCCAGCGTTGCGGTGTCCAGACCCTCGGCGAGATTATCGAACAGGAACTGCTCCAGCGGCCGGGCGCTGGCGACCTGATGACGGAAGGCGTCGGCGCCCTCGCGGCGGACCATTGTGTCCGGGTCATCTCCTTCGGGCAAAAACAGGAAGCGTGCCTGGCGACCGTCGGTCATGCATGGCAGCGTGGCCTCCAGCGCGCGGAATGCCGCCTTGCGTCCGGCCTGGTCGCCATCAAAACAGAACACCACCTCCGGGCACAGGCGGAAAATGCGCTCGAGGTGAGTGTTGCTGGTGGCGGTGCCGAGGGTGGCCGTGGCGTTGCTGATGCCGCTCTGGGCCAGGGCGATCACGTCCATGTAGCCCTCCACCACCAGCAGGCGGTCGAGTTTGCGGTTGGCCTGGCGTGCTTCGTACAGGCCGTAGAGCTCGCGGCCCTTGTTGAAGATGGGGGTTTCCGGCGAGTTCAGGTACTTCGGCTTGTCATCGCCGAGTACGCGGCCGCCGAAGGCAACAATGCGTCCGCGCTGGTCGCGGATGGGAAAGACAATGCGATCGCGAAAGCGGTCGTAAAGTCGGTCGGCGTCGTTTCTGACCAGCATGCCCGTGTCCAGCAGCTGTCGTCGCGACTCCTCGCCCTCGCCCATGGCCTTGAGCAGGTTGTCCCAGCCCGGAGGAGCAAAGCCCAGACCAAAGCTGCGGGCGATTTCGCCGGACAGGCCGCGCCCCTTCAGGTAGTCGATTGCCCGGCTGGCCTTTGCGTGTGTGCGCAGGGCGTGCTGGTAAAAGCGAGCGGTCTTCTCCAGCAGGGCATACAGGGGCCGGTGCTGTGATTCGGCGGATGCCGACTGCCCGCCACGGCCGTTGTCTTCCCGAGGTATGGCCAGGCCCAGCCCGTTGGCCAGGGTCTCCACGGCCTGGGGGAAGTCCACGTTGTCGTAATCCATGACAAAGCCGAGAGCGTTGCCGCCGGCGCCGCAGCCAAAGCAGTAGAAAAACTGCTTGTCCGGATTGACGGTGAAAGACGGGCTTTTTTCGTCGTGGAAGGGACAGCGGGCGCTGTAGTTCTTACCGGTCTTCTTCAGCTTGACCCGACGATCGACAATGTCGACCAGGTCAACCCGCTCCAGCAGGTCGTCGAGAAAGCTTTGTGGAATGCGTCCTGCCATGGGGTCTCTGCGCTGCGCGGGCCGGGGTGCTTCAGGCGGCGGATGGTAACGCAAAATCCAGCGACTGGGTCGCGGGAGGGGGTGTCGCGGGACGGATTGCCAGGGTCAGGCGTTCAGTCTGGCCTTGACCCGCTGGCTGACAGCGCCCATGTCGGCGCGGCCCTGAAGCTTTGGCTTGAGTTCCGCCATCACCGCGCCCATCGCCTGCATGCCGCTGGCGCCGCTGCTGGCAATCGCCTCATCAATGAGGGTGTTCAGCTCGGCGTCGGAGAGCTGGCGGGGCAGGAATTCCTGGATTACGGTGATTTCCGCCGCTTCCTTGTCGGCCAGTTCCTGGCGTCCGGCATCTTCATACTGGGCCTGGGAGTCCCGGCGCTGCTTGATCATCTTGTCGAGAACGACCAATGCACGCGCATCATCAACCTCGATGCGCTCGTCAACTTCAATACGCTTGAACTCCGATTGAATCAGCCGGAGGGTGCCCAGCCTATCCTTGTCCCGCGCCCGCATGGCGTCCTTCATGGCCGCCTTGATGGTATTGACGAGGGAGATGTCGCTCATTATGCGAAGCCGGACAAGGCGCGATCAGTACAGGCGTACGCGCTTGCGGTTTTCCCGGGACAGCTTCTTCAGGTGACGCTTGACGGCAGCGGCAGCAGCGCGCTTGCGCACGGTGGTCGGCTTTTCGTAGTGCTCGCGGCGACGCACTTCCGACAGTACGCCGGCCTTTTCACAGGAGCGCTTGAAACGACGCAGGGCGACGTCAAAGGGCTCGTTGTCTTTCACCTTGATCTGAGGCATTCATAATTCCTGTCGTTTAATGCAAGGCAGATGAGCGTTGTGGGCACATCGCCAGAAAGGGCGCGCATTTTAAACGCAAGTTGCGGGATTTGCAAAGCCCCCGGTTTCGTGGCGCCTCTCCCGTATCAGGGATATCAGGCCCCAGCAATCGGATCTGCTTCTACAGAGGGACCTGACCCCATTGGTGCGTTATCATGCCGACCTCAGTTTTCCCGGATACAGAAGCGATGCGCGTTCTCGGACTGGAAACCTCATGCGATGAAACCGGCGTGGCGATCTACGACACGGAGCGGGGCCTGCTCGCGCACACCCTGTACAGCCAGATTGCGGTGCACGCCGAGTATGGCGGCGTGGTGCCGGAACTGGCGTCCCGCGACCACATCCGCAAAACGCTTCCTTTAATACAGCAGGTGTTGGATGAGGCGGGCTGCGCAGCCGGCGATATCGACGGTATCGCCTATACCGCTGGCCCCGGCCTGGTGGGCGCCCTGATGGTGGGAGCCACGCTGGCGCGCTCGCTTGCGCTGGGCTGGGGCATCCCCTCGCTGGGCGTGCATCACATGGAAGGCCATCTGCTGGCGCCGATGCTGGAAGCGCGCGCCCCCGACTTTCCGTTTATCGCCCTGCTGGTGTCTGGCGGCCATACGCAGCTGGTGCGGGTGGACAATATTGGCGAGTACCGGGTGCTCGGCGAGTCGGTGGATGACGCCGCCGGGGAGGCCTTCGACAAGGTGGCCAAAATGCTCGACCTGCCGTACCCCGGGGGGCCGCACGTGGCGCGCCTGGCTGAGACCGGCACGCCGGATCGCTTTGATTTCCCCCGGCCCATGGTCAACCGACCCGGACTCGACTTCAGCTTCAGCGGATTGAAGACCCACACGCTGACCACCGTGCGCGAGTGCACGGTGGATGGCGTGCTGTCGGCGCAGGACCGCTGCGATATCGCCCGCGCCTTTGAGGAGGCCGTGGTAGCGACCCTGATGATCAAATGCCGCCGTGCGCTGGAGCAGGAGCAGCTCTCTACCCTGGTCATGGCGGGCGGCGTGAGCGCCAACCGCAACCTGCGCGCGCGGCTGGATGCCGATCTGGGCAAGCGCGGCATGCAGGTGTTCTACCCGGCGCCGATGTTCTGCACCGACAACGGCGCAATGATTGCCTATGCCGGCGCCCGTCGGCTGGCGGCCGGGCAGGTGGACGCGGATGAGACGGGCGTGCGCCCGCGCTGGCCCATGCACGAATTGCCGCCGCTCGCCGCTGAGCACGCCGTATGAGCGATACGGTTTTTATCCGCGAGCTGCGCATTGACACCGTGATCGGCGTGTACGACTGGGAGCGGCAGGTGCAACAGACGCTGCTGCTGGATATCGACATGCGCGCGGATGTCGCCGCCGGCGCCGCCACTGATAATGTGGCAGATGCCCTCGATTATAGCGCCGTAGCCGAGCGCCTGCGGCAATACGCCGCACAGAACAGTGTGCAGCTGGTGGAAACCCTGGCCGAGCGCTTTGCCAGCCTGGTGCGTGAAGAATTCAGCGTCAGCTGGCTGCGCCTGCGCCTGTGCAAGCCCGGCGCAGTTGCGGGTGCCCGCGATGTGGGCGTGATCATCGAGCGCGGCGAGCGGCCGTGATGGCAACGGTGTTTCTCGGGCTCGGCAGCAATATCCGCCGCGAGCACTACATCGGCGTGGGTCTGGACGCGCTGGCAGCGCTTTTCGGCGAGCCTCGCACTTCCTCTGTCTACGACGGCGACGCCATTGGCTTCAGCGGCAAGCCCTTCCTCAACCTCGTGGTGCGCATCGAGACCGACCTTGCCATCGCTGAACTTGCCCGGCAGCTGCGCCAGCTGGAGTTCGCCCACGGGCGCCCCGAGAACGCCACCCGCAACAGCCCGCGCCAGCTGGATATCGACATCCTCACTTATGACGACCGTGTGGGCGTGGTGGACGGCGTGATTCTGCCGCGACCGGAAATTCTCACCAATGCCTTCGTCCTGCGCCCGCTGGCCGAGCTGGCGCCGCAGCGGCTGCACCCCGCCGAGGGAAAAAGCTACGCCAGCCTGTGGGCGGACTATGACCACCAGGCCCAGCGGCTGCAGGCCGTGGAATTTTCCTGGCGGGGCAGGGAGTTACCGCTGGCGTAGGGCGCTTCGCGCTAAGCTGCGGCCTGCAAGCTGGCGCTGCTCCAGGGTCAGCGCTTCATATGCACCCTTCCGAGGCGGGCTCTGCGTTTTAGCTCGACGTCTGCTCCCGCCGAAACTCCTCCAGCCGTCGCACACGCTCCCGAGCAATGCCTTCCCCGATGTCCTTGCCCTGCAAACCCTGCTCGACAAAAGACTTCGCGGTAATGCCCACAGCGATATCGCGCGCCTCGCGCAGATAGTCGGCCTGCGGGTAGGGTGCGTCTTCCTTGCCAAGGCGTCCGCGGGCATCGGCTTCGCAGACCGTGAGAAAGGACTCGAAGCGCCCTTCCGGACGCAGGGCCCCGGTGGCGCTCAGCAGCTTGAGCAGGGTCTTGCCGGTCAGTTCACGGCAGCGATGGACGAGCAAGTGGTACTCGCAGGCGGTGAGGGCGAGCTGTCGGTGGGCATTGGGGACCTTGATTCGGTCGCAAAGGGCGTTGACCCGCCGCAGGCCGCGCTTTTCGTGACCGATGTGCCGCGGCAGCTCGTCTCTGGGAGTGTCGGCCTTGCCGAGATCGTGCAGCAGGGCTGCCCAGCGCACCTCGCTTCTGCCGGACAGGCGTGCAGCCTGGGTCAGGACCATGAGGGTGTGCACGCCGCTGTCGATCTCGGGATGGTATTCTGCCCGCTGCGGCACGCCAAACAGCGCGTCGACTTCCGGGAACAGCGCAGCGAGAGCACCACAGTCGCGCAGCACACGAAAATAGGTGGCGGGATCATCTTCGCGTAGGGCGCGCTCCGTCTCCACCCAGACCCGCTCCATCGCCAGGTGTGCCAGCTCGCCCTGCTTGGTGATGGTGGCCATGAGCTCGAGGGTTTCCGGCGCAACGCGAAAGCCGAGTGGCGCGTAGCGAGCGGCAAAGCGGGCGGTGCGCAGGACGCGCAGCGGATCTTCCACGAAGGCCTCGCTGACGTGGCGCAGTATCCGCTGTTCCAGATCGCGACGGCCGCCATAGGGGTCGATCAGGGTGCCGTCGGGGCGCCGGGCGATCGCATTGATGGTGAGGTCGCGCCGGCGCAGGTCCTCCTCCAGCGTGACCGAGGGTTCGAAGTGCACCGCAAAGCCCGTGTAGCCGTGGCCCTGCTTGCGCTCGGTGCGCGCGAGGGCGTATTCCTCCTTTGTCTCTGGATGCAGAAAGACCGGGAAGTCCTTGCCCACGGGCGTGAAACCCTGATCGAGGAGGTCCTGCGGTGTCGCGCCAACGACCACCCAGTCCCGTTCGTGGAAGGGAACACCGAGGAGTTCATCGCGGACCGCGCCGCCGACCAGATAGGTTTGCATGCTGGGATTGTAGCAGCTAGCGGGGCGCCGTTATGAGCGCAAAGCGACGCACAAGCCTGTATCCTTCGACACGTTTTACTGCAGGCGCTGTGCCCCGGGTGTGGGAAGCCTGTCAATCGTTAACGATTTTTCATGCGCGGGGTTGGTGTGCGTCGTAGGCGTCTGTTTTTTGTCTGTTTGATCGGGTGTGTGGTGGGCTTTGGGGCAGGCAGGGCAAGCGCCGCAGAAGATGTCGAAAGCGTTACATCATTAAATGACGCTGTTGCAAACAGGGATGTGGACAGATTCGTCCAACGCGTTCAGTCCCTGATGGACGACGACCTGGATGCTGCCATCGAAGCCCTTGAACCCCTGCTCGGCCGGCAGAGCGCAGAGCTTGGCGGTCGATGGTTGGCGGAGGTGCATGCCGCTCTGGGCCTGGCCTATTACCGCAAGAGCTTCTATAACCTGGCCAGGGATCACTTCAGTCAAGCGCTTGCCACGGATCACGCGCAGGGCGATCTTGATCTGCAGGTCAAGATTCTCAACAACCTGGGCGTGGTCAATGACCTGCTGAGGCGCTATGACGCAGCCATTGCCAGCTATCAGCGTGCTCTGGACATCGAGAAGGGTCGGAATCGGCCCGTCGAGGCGGCCGAGATACACAACAACATCTCGCTGGTCTATTACAACCTCGGCCAGTGGCAGGACGCACTGGCCGAGCTCGACACAGCGCAGGCGCTGATTGGGTCTGCGGACGAGCCCCTGCTGCAGGCGCTGATCTACCAGAATCAGGCGGTCAATTTTCATGATCTTGGCCGCTTCGACGAGTACATCACCGCAAATCGTGCTGCCCTGGCCGTGTATCGCGACAATCAGGCGCACAGGCGCGAGCTCCAGATCATCTATAACCTGACGCAAGACAGTTTTCGTCGCCGGCACGACTGGGACGAGGCGCGCAGGCTGATTGAGGAGGGCAGCCGCAAGGCGCATGACCACGATGTGGGCATTATGCAGGCCTACTTCCGGCTGCAGCGGGGCAGGCTTGCGCTGGCCACAGCCAGGCCGGGCAAGGCACTTGACCACTTCAATGCTGCCGCGGGGCAATTTGAGACTCTCGGCCTCGAGCCACAAAGCGTTCCCGATGATCTCTACACCGGATTGATCGAGGCGTATGCCCGGCTGGGCTCCGCGGATCAGGTGATGAACAGCCTGGCGTCCTATCGGGAAGCGATGCTGGCCAGGGAGATGGCCGGTCAGCGCGCCAGCGTCAACGAGCTGAAGACGCAGCTGCAGTTCGAAGAAAAGACCAGCCAGCTTCAGCAGCAAAAAATTGAGCTGGCGCTGGCGCGGAGCAGGAATCTTCGACTGCTGTTTGCTCTGGCGCTCGGTTTTCTCCTCCTCGGTGCGCTCCTTGGCTACTACCGTCTTCGCATCAATCACCTGCAGAGCCTGTATGGCGTGAATCAGCAATCCTTGAGGCGCTACAGGCAGCAACTTGCTGAACCTGAGGCCTCACCCGCGCCCGCGCGTCCCGAGGTGCCAGCGCCAGAGGCGTCCCTTGAATCAAGCGAAGCTGTCAGTCCGCGAGGCAAGAAGTGGGCGTATCAGCGGATTGAGTGTGCCATGAAACAAGACAGGCTCTACCGCCTGTCCGGATTGACGCTGCCGGCCCTCGCAGAACGCCTGAAGTTACCCAAGCGCCTGGTGTCGGAATCCATTAACGGATTCGCGGATGCCACGTTTCCTGAATATTTGAATCAGTACCGGACTCTCCATGCGATGGAGCGTTTGGATGATCCTGGCGCTGCGCACATGAGCATTGAGCAGATCCTTTACGAAGCCGGCTTCAGCAGTCGTTCGGCGTTCTACACCGCGTTCAAGAATGCCTGCGGGATGACACCCGCGGAGTACAGAAGTGCATCGCGCAGAACAGGTCAGGCGGCAAAAAACCTGTCCTGATACGCGCTTTTTCGCACGTTGTTACGCATCAGGATGCCGAAGGCAGGAATCAGAACAAAAAACCGCGCAAATCAGAACACCCGATCTTTGCCCATAGGGCATACTCCGAGCCTCCGATGCTTCACGTACTCCGGCACTGTGGCCAGCGCGCGCGAGCGCGCAACCGCGGACCTCAGCGGGTGGCATGAGTCGTTATTTAGATAAGCACATACATCAATTTCCTGTGGGAGGATAATGAATGTTCCATCGAGTTCGAACCCTTGGCGCTCCTGCCGCGACGGCGGCATGCCTGGCCGTGCTGAGTGCGCCCGGCCACACGCAAGACATCGTTGCCGGCCACATCGTCGAGGGCGATTCCTATTTTGCGTACACCTCCTTTGAAACTGCATGCAATGACGGCTCCATCACCACCGTCCCGCTGCCCGATGGCACGATCAGAATTAACTCCAGCGCCGATGTCGTGAATCTGGACGGCGATATTCAAACCATCGACAGAAACGATGCGGAGGATGGCGGTCCCGGCGAAACGATCAATGTCTCGGATGAACGGGACTACTCAGGCGTCTGGACGGGTGGTGGTAACGTTGAGCTGGAGTCGGACGACACTGGCTTTGTCACCTTACGCGGGCGTGACGGATCAACCGTCTCGGATGAATTGATCTATGAGGTCACGGCACGCTTTGACTGCACCGGCAAGGCGCAGGGTGAGCCGGCCGAGGTTTCCTTTGAAAGCTTCCACCGCAACGCCCCGGTCGCGACCCCGAGCATTGGCGAAGCCGAGCAAGCCGCTCCCATCCCCACCACTGGCGTCTGGTCACTGGCGGTCCTCACGGCACTGCTCGGCGGATTGGGCGGTGCTCGCCAGCGCCGGCGGGGTGCCAGCGAGCGCTAGTCATGGACGCACTGTTAGCCCTGGTTTTCCCGTGATCTCCAGGGCGCGGTATACTCCAACCGCTGGCTCAGCCGGGCTTTTTCAGCGCCTCCTTGATCTTGTCGGTATCCACAGCTTCACTGGCCTTCTCGACGTCCACTGCCTCGGCCGCTTTCTTGTAGTCGACGCCATCGGCGCTGATGGCCTCTTTTGCTTTTTCCACGTCGATTGACTCGGCCGCCTTATCCTTATCGACGGCGCCCATCATTTTTTTCAAGTCCTGAGCCATGGCGGGCGCTGCGACCAGGGCGGCCACGAGCAGGGCGGCTGAATACTGTTGTTTCACGGTGAATCTCCTTGTTGTTGGGGCTTGAACGGCCTTCATCGTGAAGTATTGCAGGGTCTGGTCTGAATACCAGTATCTATAGTGCAAGGTAGATCCTTGCCCCGGATTACAAAACTGTTGCCACCGTAGTATGACGGCAATGTCCGCAGCAGGCGTCACAGCGCACAGGCCCGCGCGCGTTCGCAGCTGAGTGACGATGAGGCAATGGCGGTGGCGGTCGACGATACACACACAGCGCGCGATCGGTGAGGCCGCCTGCGGGAATCGCTATGGTAGTTAGGACGCGGCAAGAATCTCAGCGCTGACGTGACTCCCTGACGGAATCCAGAGTGTCTTCAACTGTTGTGTTCGACCTTACACTCGGCACATCAAAAGGGGAGCTGTCTGTTCTTTCTTTGGCTCTCAAGACAAAAACACTTCCATCTCTGCGCCGGATTTCAATTTCTTCTTCCTGAGCAATTGATAGTAACTTCGAGAGATTTTGTCTGGCTTCGGAATAAGTGAAAACTTTCATGACCTCACTCCAGTAGTTGAATGCCAAGCTTGTCAGCGGCCTTCTTCATCCGTTTATCCAGGGTTAGCAGCGGGAACCCATGGGACCTGGCACATGGTAGGTCATCTGACTCAGCCAGCCACCCCATCCCGACACCGACAGCTCTCCCGCTCCCCCGTCTCCAGGCAGTAAAGCGTCATCTGCCCGTCCCACACGCAGCCGGTATCCAGCGCGATGGCATTGGGGTCACCGGTCTGGCCCTGAATGGACGCCCAGTGGCCGAAGACGATGCGGTCCTTCGCGGCACAGCGCTGCGGGTGCTGGAACCAGGCGCGCAGGTCGGGATCGCTGGCCGCGGGCTCACCGGGATCGTGCAGCGGACCCTTGCTTACCAGGTCCAGCCGGCCTTCGGCCGTGCAGTAGCGCATGCGCGTGAGGTAGTTAGTAATCACTCGCAAGCGGTCGTTGCCGGTGAGGGCGTCGTCCCAGCAGTCCGGTGTGTTGCCGTACATGTCGGCAAAAAAATTCTCGTAGTCATCGCCGCGCAGCACCGCTTCCACTTCGCGCGCCCGCGCGGCGGCCTCGTCCACGGACCACTGCGGCGGAATGCCGGCGTGCACCAGCGTTGCGCCGTGTTCCTGCCACAGCAGCGGGCGCTGGCGCAGCCAGTCGAGCAGGATGTCGCGATCCGGCGCCGCCAGGATGGGCGCGAGGGTATCGCTGCGGGACAGGGTCTTGTGGCCCGCGGCGGCGGCCAGCAGGTGCAGGTCGTGGTTGCCCAGCACCATGCGGATGTTGTCCCGGCGCGCGTGAAACCAGCGCAGGGTATCGAGACAGCTGGGGCCGCGGTTGACGATGTCGCCCACCGACCACAGCACATCGCGGTCGCTGCTGAAGTTCACCCGCTGCAGCAGGCACTGTAGGGGCTGCAGACAGCCCTGAAGATCGCCGACCGCCCAGGTGCTCATGCCCGCGTGTCTCTCAATTCAGCCGCTCAGTTCAGCGCCGTGGGCGTGTGCAGGGTGAAAGCGCGAATGGGCACCTCAAAGGCGGGCTGCTCTTCCGGGCTGATCGCGCGGCCATCGTGCACGATCATGGTGTATTCCCCCTGCATATAGCCCACCGGCGTCATGAGGGTTGCGCCACTGGTGTAGCGGAAATGGGCGCCGGGCTCTATCACCGGCTGCTCGCCGACCACGCCGTCGCCGCGCACCTCCTGCACTTCGCCGTTGCCGTCGGTGATCTGCCAGTGCCGGGACAGCAACTGCACCGGCTGTCTGCCAAAGTTAGTGATGTCGATGGTGTAGGCAAAGGTGTACTGGTCGTTCTCCGGGCTGGAGTGCGAGGGCAGATAGGTGGTGCGGACATCGACGGTGACGTTGTCAGGGTCGAAGGGTTTATCAGTCATGAATTTTGTTCGCTATGGCAATGAAATCAGTGAGTTGCAGTGTTTCGGCACGGGCGCCCGGGTCTACCCCCAGGGCCTCGAGCTGCGCATCGGTGGCGATGCCCTTGAGGTTGTTACGCAGCGTTTTGCGGCGCTGGGCGAAGGCGGCCTGCACCGTACGGCGCAGTGTCTCTACATCCACCGGTGGATAGGGTGAATGGCGCCAGGGCGTGAGGCGCACAATGGCAGATTGCACTTTGGGCTGCGGGTTGAAGGCGCTGGGCGGCACATCAAACAGGTGCTCCACGCAGCAGTGATACTGCGCCATGATGCCCAACCGACCCCAGTCGCCCCCCCCGGGCTCAGCGGCGAGTCGCTTCACGACCTCCAGCTGCAGCATGAAGTGCATGTCCTCAATAATCGCGGTGTTTTCCAGCAGCCTGAAAATCAGCGGCGTTGAGATGTTGTAGGGCAGGTTGCCGACCACGCGCAGGCGCTTGCCTCTTTCTGCGTCGTCCTCGCCGTCGTTGTCGTCGAGCAAGGCAGCGTAGTCGACATTCAGCGCATCGGCGCTGTGCAGCTTGAAGCGGGGGTAAATGCTGAACGCCGCCAGCAGGCCCGCGGTGAGGTCGCGGTCCAGCTCAATGGCATCCAGATAACAGCCGCTGCTGACCAGGGCCTCGGTAAGCGCACCGCGCCCGGGCCCTATTTCCACCACGCGATCGTCGATACGCGGCGCCACCGCGCTCTCGATGCGGCTGACAATGGCACCGTCTTCCAGAAAATTCTGGCCAAAGCGCTTGCGGGGACGTGTGGCTCTCATCCCGCCAATTGTACGGCGTGGGGGTGGGAAGTACAGCGCGGGCTGGTAACATTGCGCCTCCGCCGCCGCAGATGCCCGCATGACACTCCGCCACCTCCTCAGTCTTATGGACACCATGGCCCGCATGTCGCTGAAGGCCGACGCCTCGCGCTATTTTCTTGGCTATATATGGTGGGTGCTGGAGCCCCTGCTGTACGTTGCCGTGTTCTACGTGGTGTTCGAGCTGATTCTGCAGAACCGCCAGGAAAACTTTCTGGTATTCCTGATGGTCGGCAAGCTGGCCTTCATCTGGTTTTCCAAATCCATCAACCAGGCTTCCCGCTCCATTGTGGTAGCCCAGGGCCTGATCGCCAAGATCGATATTCCCAAGGTCCTGTTCCCCCTCGCCACGATTCACGAGGGGCTGTACAAACAGGCCTCGGTATTTGTGCTGCTGTTTATCGTGCTGTGGATGAATGGGTTTGCGGTGAACGCCAGCTGGCTGTGGCTGCCGCCGCTGATGCTGGTGAGCTACCTGATGATCGTGGCGGCGTCGCTGATTGGCGCGTTTCTGGTGTGCCTGGCCTTTGATTTCAGCATGTTCATCAGTCTGGGGATGATCTTTCTGATGTTTACCTCGGGGGTGTTCTGGGATGTGCGCAGCCTGACCGATCCGGCGATGATCCAGACCGTGCTGACCTTGAATCCGCTGGCTTTTGTGCTGGACGCGTACCGGCAGGTGCTGATGTCTGGGATGGCGCCGGCTGTCGGGCACCTGATGCTGATCGGCGTGGGGTCGGTTGCCGTGATACTGGCGATGCTGCGCGTGATGCAGCGGCGCGGGCAGTTTCTGGCGTTGAAGGCGATTACGGCATGACCTGAGCCCTCAAGCGTCGTGCGCGCCTTTGTCGCATTCACGCAGATTACGGCGAATGGATGGGCCATCCGGCAGTCGCAGCCTGCTGCAGCGAATCCAGGTCCTGCGAGGCGTTTTCGATGCCAAACATGCCACTCAAGGGCGAATGTCGGGCAGCCAGCTGCGCGTCAGTATAGCGCCCCTCATCGATTAGATAATAGCGCAGGTGGGGCTGATACATTCGCAGGAACTCCGGTGGTTCCGGCCGGATCATCTTCTAGATGTCGTCAAATAGCGGTGTGATGTAGTTGCCGAAGTGGATCTGCAACGTTGTAAAGTCCATTGGCGCGGCGATCCTGGGCGGGGCAAATCACTCAACCAACTGCTACACAAAATATGGAACAGAGAGCGGGCCCCGGCAAGCCGATGGCCACATCTGATAGAAAGTGCACCTCCGCGGAAGCCGCTGACGGCGGTGATAGCCTCGGCACATGACGCAGCGGGAACTGGGCATTACCGAAAGTCCTGTGTCCCTCCTCGTTAAGCAAGCAATTGCAAGGGTATACTGCACAAATCGTCTGACATCTCTTTGGCGCCTCTTTGGGTGGGGCTTGGGAGCAAGGCATGGAAAAACGCAGAGTACTTTCGTTGCTCAAGAAAAGCATGGGCGAGGTGCGTGACGACTTCGGTGTCACCAGGCTCAGCCTGTTTGGGTCTACCGCTCGCGATGAGGCCGGTGAACGCAGCGATGTGGATGTCCTCGTGGCCTTTGATGGGCCGGCGACTTCGGCGCGTTATTTCGGTCTGTTGTTCTACCTGGAGGACCTTTTGGGGTGTCCGGTTGACCTGGTGACGGACAAGGCCCTGAGAGCAGAGCTCCGCCCCTATATTGAACGAGAGCTGATCCGTGTCGGATGAGAGCAGTCGAGCCTGGATGTTCTATCTTGACGATATGATTGGTTTCACAGAGCGAGTCCTTACATACACTGAGGGCTACGACAAAACAGGCTTCGTGTCGAGTGGCATCACGTACGATGCAACATTGCGAAACCTCGAGCTAATCGGCGAAGCGGCAACACATGTTCCTCCTGAAGTGCGCGAGCGGTATCCAGCGGTGCCCTGGCGCCTGCTGGTCGCCACGCGAAACCGGCTCATTCATGCCTACCTGGGTGTTGATGACGACACAGTCTGGAGTATTGTCGTTGACGATGTCCCTGAGTTGCTTACGGCGTTGCAAGAGGTCCGCAAGGTGGCCAGATGATCGTAGCCCGAGAGCTGGGCATCAGCCTGGTGAGCTGTTCTGACGAGGTTGTAAATTTTACTGTGTAACCGGGTGACTGAAGAGCTCCTTGTAGCCGGTATCGTGGTGCTGGCTGGCCATCGCGCCCTCTGTGGCGGTGCTGGTCAGTGTTTGTGGGCGTTCAGAATCAGAATATGGAGCAGAACAGAGGCCCCGGCAAGCCGATGGCCACATCTGATGGAAAGTGCATCTCCGCGGAAATGTTTTTCATGGCAATTTGCAAGCCAGGGCAGGGGGTGACCCAATGTGCCTGTTACAGGTCGTAAAGTCCTGTAGCGCTGCCTCTTGCAAAAATACGGCAATGCCGTATGGTGGGCAGCATGATATTCATTGAAACCAGTGCTTTCACAAAGCTGCTTCCAGATTATCTTACCGATGAAAATTATCGGGCCTTGCAAACGTATCTTATGCAAAGACCTAACGCAGGCGATATCGTAAAAGGTTCGGGAGGCGTCAGGAAGGTTCGCTGGGCTGCTGACGGAAAGGGAAAAAGCGGTAGTGTTCGAGTTATCTACTATTGGAAGAAGCCTGATCATGAAATCTGGATGCTTACGATTTATAGCAAATCTGAGCGGTCTACGATTCCTGGTCATATTCTGAAACAAATTGCAGAGGCAATCGATCATGAGTAAACGAGATATCGGTGCTGAGATATTGGATGGCATCAGAGAAATCCAGCAGTTCAAGAAGGGCAAGGTTGAATTAAAAGCCACGGAGCTTTCGGAACCTTCAGCTCCGCAAGTCATTCGCTCGAAACTCAACATGTCGCAATCGGCATTTGCTGGTTTACTGGGTGTCAGTATGCGTACGCTCCAGGATTGGGAGCAAGGTCGCCGTGAACCGCAAGGCCCAGCCGTGGCTCTGTTGCGTATTGCGGAGCAACACCCCGAGGTTTTTACGCGGCTCCACTAAACGTGTAACAATTGCAGGCTGTGGGAAAGATTCTCGCTGCGCTCTCGTCGCACTCTCGCAATTTGCCGCAGCTGCAGGCGCCATGCGATCTGGGCGGTTTTTTGGTCACTGTCTGGCGTTCTTGATCACCAAAAAACGACTCCGCGGAGATTTTTTTGCCAGCGTAAAAGCCGGGTCAGCCTTTCGATAGCCTATTTTGCATTCCCAAGCAGCTCCTCAACACTCGCCGTCACCAGAATTTCATCGGCCCAGGCCTCCAGCTGCTCGGCGGAAGCGGTTTCCAGCCGCTTCGCAGCCCAGTCCGGCAGCTCGCCGAAGCGGCGGGCCAGCTGCCGTTGCAGAACGCGGCGCTCACCTTCAAGGCGACCTTCCCGCCGACCTTCCCGCCGCTCCTTCTCACCCAGGTACCCCAGTCTTTCCGCCAGCATATCTTTTTGCTCCACGACACTGTTCAGTTGATCCAGGTCTACACTCACCCCCAGCCGCTGCAGGTGACGCTTCAGCCAGCGGGTGATTATCGCATCTGTGCGCTCCTTGTTCGGGTCTGCGCGGATGATGGCAATTACCCGATCCACAGCCTGCTGCAGCGAATCCAGGTCCTGCGAGGCGTTTTCGATGCCAAACACGCCGCTCAAGGGCGAATGTCGGGCGACCAGCTGCGCATTAGTATAGCGCCCCTCATCACTACGTCCTCGAACTTCTCCTCAAATAGCGGTGTGATGTAGTTGCCGGAGTGGATCTGCAGCGTTGTAAAGTCCATTAGTGCGGCGATCCTGGGCGGGGCAAATTCCTCAACCAACTGCTGCACAAACTCCGGGTGACTGAAGAGCTCCTTGTAGCCGGTATCGTGGTGCTGGCTGGCCATCGCGCCCTCCGTGGCGGTGCTGGTCAGTGTTTGTGGGCGCCAGAAATCAGAACATGGAACAGAGGGCGGGCCCCCGCAAGCCGATGGCCGCATCTGATGGAAAGTGCACCTCCGCGGAAACGTTCTTTTGGCAGCCCGAAAGCCGGCTTAGCCTTTCTGCCACCTAGTTTGCATTCCCAGGCAGCGTCTCAAATTGCTCCACGACGGTTGTATGGCCTTGTTTGTACGATGTAGGGGTGGGAAGTGCAGTTGAGGCTGGTAACATGCGCTTCATAATCGACGCAGACAGCCGCATGCCGCTCAGACAAACCCCTAGCCACAATCTCAGTCTTATCGACGCTATGGCCCGCATGGCCCGCATGGCCCGCATGGCCCGCATGGCGATTGCGGCGTGAGCGCAGAGAAGGGCCGGCAGATGGTGGAGGGTGGTGTCGTGGGCGCGCCTGGCGACACAGGTGTCTCCAGCACGGGTGACGCGGGTCCAGGCCCCGGCAGCGGCGACGTCATGCTGGAGCTGGTGGACGTTTACCACAGCTACCATGCCCGCAAGGACAACTTCGAGCACGGCGTGCACCGGGTGCTCGATGGCGTCTCCCTCAAGCTGCACCGCGGCGAGACCCTCGGCATTATCGGCCGCAACGGCGCCGGCAAGACCACCCTGCTGCGGCTGATGGCGGG
>CAZTJR010000048.1:0-17083 GCA_964613795.1 uncultured Alteromonadaceae bacterium
CAAGCTGTCCAACGGCACCGCCTTGCGATCCCAGGAGCCCGCCATCTTGTAATTGTCAGGATGAGTGGCGCTCGCAAATGCCTCTGTCAGGCAATTTATTTTGTGCTTCCGGTACCCGGCCCGGTATCTGCGCCGTCTTTGTTACTTGGATAGTCGCCGCAGGTGACGGGTGAGGGGCGCTTCAGGCGCGAGCGAGTAATGAGGGGAAAGTCCATGTTTACAAAGTGCAACCTATCAATCCTTGCTATGGCGGTGGCTGCCGCCTCGACTGCTACCGCACAAACGCCACAGCAGGATGCCGGTTCAGAGTCCATTGAAGAAGTCGTCGTCACGGGTTCGCGTATCGCGCGCTCCGGTGCGGATACGCCGACCCCAACCGTCGTACTGGACGCGGCAGACATCGCCGCCACCGGAGCGCCGGACATTGGTGAAATCCTGCGGGAGTTACCCGCGATACTGCCTGGGTCAAACAGCCAGAATACAGGCATCAGCTTTTCCGCGACCGGGCTTAACCTGGTCGACCTTCGCAATCTCGGTACGCAGCGCACACTTGTGCTGGTAGACGGACGCCGTCAGGTTGGTTCCCAGCCGGGCACTACGGCAGTCGACCTGAACAATATCCCGACATCGTTCATAGAGCGAGTTGAAGTGATTACCGGCGGCGCGTCTGCCGTCTACGGTGCGGATGCCGTGTCCGGTGCGATCAACATCATCACCAAGACCGACTTTGAGGGTTTTGAGTTCGATGCACAAACGGGCATTTCTGACGAAGGCGACGCGGAGCAGTATGTGTTGAACCTCACGGGTGGGGGCAACTTCTCCGAAAATCGCGGCAATGCCATGTTCCATATTTCGTATGTAGAGGAGGGCGGTATCGAGTACGACCAGCGGGACCGCAATGTCAATGGTCGCCTGTGGGTTCCGAACCCCGCCAACACCGGACCGAATGATGGCGTTGACGACTTCCTGCTGGCCGATAATGTAAGGCAACTCGGCGGTCAGCAAGATTCAATGTTTCTGTTGAACAGGGGCAATGGGCGCGAGGCCTTCACATTCAACCCCGACGGATCAGTACGACCCTTCGGCCTTGGCCCCAGCGGCCTGTTCGGCAACACGCAGCTCACCGATGGCGGCGAAGCTCAGCTTGGCTTCGACACGATCTGCCCGCAGAACGAGTGTCCGGTGCGCGTGCCAACTGAGCGCTGGCTCATCAATGGCAAGGTGTCCTACGATCTCTCAGAAAATCACAGCGTTTTCTTCGAGGGCAAATACGCTGGCGTTCATTCCCGCTCCGAAATCGGGTCTGTCTTCGAAATTCCCCCGTTTACCAATCAGATCTCCATCGACAATCCGTTCGTGCAGGACGATCTAAGAGCATTGATGCTGGAAGCCGGCGCCGACTCAATCGGTATCATCCGCAGCGACAAGGAACTCGGCAAGCGCGGCAGCGACGTTGATCGTGACCTGTTCCAGTTGACCGTTGGCGCAAATGGCAGCATCAACGACAAGTGGAGATACGACGCGTACGTCCAGTACGGTAATACCAGCTTCACCAACGTACAGCTTGGCGACATTCTGCAGAATCGCTTTGATCTCGCGCTTGATGCTGTCAGAGACCCGGCTGATGGTGAGATTAAATGCCGCTCGGTAGTAGAGGGCTTCGTTCAGGACCCGGGATGTGTGCCGGCCAACCTGCTCGCAACGGGCGCCGCGTTGACGCCCGAGGTGCTGGCGTTTGTCGGAGTTCCCGAGGCAACCGAGACCGCGGAACTGGAACAGATCGTCGGTCAGGCCGCGATCAGTGGCGAGCTCATGCAGCTCTGGGCCGGTAGCCTTTCTGTCGCCGCGGGTGTTGAGTATCGGGATGAGCGCTCCAAGTTCATTACGAGCCCGATCCAGCAGCAGGGACTTGGTTTTTTCCGCAGTCTGCGCCAATCAACCCGCGGTTCCTTCGATGTATTTGAGGTCTTCGGCGAAGCCAGACTCCCGCTCGCGCGTGATCTTCCGTTCGCGCAATCCATCAATCTGGATGCTGCCATCCGCCAATCCGATTATTCCACGGCTGGGAGCCAGACGAGCTGGAACATCGGGGGTGACTGGACTCCGGTTGAGGATATCCGCTTTCGGGTAATGCGCGCCCTGGCTGTTCGGGCACCCAACGTAGGCGAGCTGTTCTCCCCCGGCTCGGAGGGCTTCATCACGGTTGACGATCCCTGTGACGCCAACTTTGTTGGCGGAGGAAGTGCGAATCGCGCAAGCAACTGCGCTGCTCTGGGCATCACGCAGCCTTTCCAGTCAAATGCCCAGACCATCAACATACGCACCTTGTCCTCGGGAAATCCAGACCTTGGCGTGGAAGAGGCGAAAACGACCACCATCGGCGCGGTCTTCACGCCGCGCTGGGTGGAAGGTCTGGCCATTACGATTGATTACTTCGATATCGAAATCACGGATGCCATTGCGCTGCTTGGTGTGCAGGACATACTCAACAGTTGCGTTGATCTTGACAGCACGAGCAATGTCTTCTGCAACCAGATCTCGCGGGGGCCGGCCGGTGACCTCCTGCAGATTCGGCGTCAGAACGTGAACACGGCAGAGCTGCTCCGCGAGGGCGTGGATATCGACGCCCGCTACATGCTTGACCTCGGACAGTATGGAACGCTGTCGCTGGGTGCGATTGCCACGCGATCCCTGAAAAATGAGCAGGTTACTGTTCCGGGTGCGGCAGACAACGCTGGCTTTATCGATATCAACGGCGAAATTCAATCTCCCGAGTGGCGAGGCCGGGCCAGCGCAAACTGGATAAACGGTCCTCTGACCTTGAATTGGACACAGCGCTATTTCTCCAGTTCGATAAACGACAATCAGCCGGCAACGCCGGAAGACAATCGGGCGACGGCATCGACCGGCGATATTTGGTACTCGGATGTGCAGGCCAGGTATGATTTCTCGACTGCCATCAGTCTGCGGCTTGGTGTTGAGAACGTTTTCGATGAAATGCCGCCAAACCTGCCGGAAACGCGCACCGGTGGAGCTGGCAGTGGCTCTGCTCCCGGATCCGCGATCTTTGATAATCGCGGTCGGTTCATGTATCTGGGACTGTCCTTGAGACTCTAGCCTCAGCGGCAGGCAATGCCGTGCCTGTGTCAGCGCTTCGCTGGCACAGGCGCTTTCAATTTGAAGGAGGGAGATAACATGCCCACATTAGGCATGCGTGGAGTGTTTATATCCGCTTCGCTGTTTTTTGCTACTGCTGTCGCACTACCTGCTCAGTCGGCCGATGATGACTATTGGCTCGACGAGACCTACAGTGAGCGCGCGCTTTCCTGGGTTAAAGTGCAGAATGCCAAGGCGCTTGATGCGCTCGGCGGAGCAATGGGACTTGCCGAGCTGGAGGAGGAAGCCGCCAGCGTGCTCACGGACGCATCGCGTCTTCCCAATGTTCGAGTCGTTGGCGAGCGGGTGCTGGATTATCACCAGTCCCGCAATGCGCCGCTTGGCGTTTGGCGCAGTGCCAGCAAGGAGAGCTTTTTTTCCGGCGAGCCCGAGTGGGAAACGCTGCTGGATTTTGACGCGCTGTCCGTTAGAGAGGGCCGCAAATGGATTTTTAATTCTGCCAACTGCCGTGGCGAGCGATGTCTGCTTAGCTTTTCCGACAATGGCAAGGACGCACATGAAATTCGCGAGTTCGACCTGGCAAGCGGACGCTTCGTCGCAGACGGCTTTGCGCTGGCAGAAGGGAAAACGCGCAGCTGGTGGTTTGACGATAACCGGCTCCTTGTTGCTCCCGTTCTGGGCCCCGACAGTCTGAATGAATCCGGTCTGCCAAGAACCCTGCGCTTGTGGCGGCGCGGTACGCCGTTAACGGCGGCAAAGACGCTCTACACCGGTGACTATGACGACGCCATGCTTGGCGCGAGGTTGGTCGGTACCGGGGGCCGCAGTGGTTTTGTCGCTGTTCGGTCACGCAGTTTCTTCGATCGTGACTATTACTGGGTCAGCGAAACGGGCGACGTGACTCAGCTACCGCTGCCCGGCGCGGTAGAGATCTATACGGTGTTCAACGGCAAGCTGCTCATGCGGCCGAATGAGGACTGGAAGACCTCCGATAAGGAATTTCCAGCGGGCGCTATGGTGTCGATCTCTCTTGAAAGCCTGCTTGATGACCATGTGATCTCCCAGGCCGAGATGCTATACCGCCCTGCTGACCGCGAGGCCGTGCGGGGCGTACTCGCGCTTGACGACAATCTCTATGTCACGCTGCTACGTGATTATCGCAGTGCCGTCGTTGAGCTTGCTCCGGGCGAGGGGGGCTGGCGCACTCGGACACTGGAACTCCCTGACGATGGCTTCATCTCTGTGCTTGGCAGCCATGACAATCGTCTCCACCTGCGCTACGAGTCGCCGCTGACGCCACCGCGAAGCCTGTTGTTTGACCCGCGCGATGGCAAGCAGACGCTTCTCTATCAGCGGCAGCCGGCCTTTGACACGACCGGTCTGACTGCAGAGCTACTGACGACGCGCAGTCGCGATGGGACAGAGATAGCCTATACGCTCATGCGTAACCCCGATCAGCCGAGTGATGGCGGGCAGCCTACGCTGGTTTACGGCTACGGTGGATTCGATGTTGCCATCACACCCCGTTATGAGCCGATTTTTGGGAAACTGTGGCTGGAGAAGGGGGGTGTCTACGTGCACGCCTATCTGCGCGGCGGTGGTGAAAACGGACCAGACTGGCACCGCTCTGCAATGCTGGAGAATCGGCAACGTCCCTATGATGATATGGCGGCTGTGCTGGAGGACCTGCATCGGCGCGGTATCAGCTCGCCAGAGCAAACCGGGATTATGGGGCGATCGAATGGCGGCTTGATGGTGGCGGCCATGATGACTCAGCGGCCAGAACTGATGAACGCAGTGGTCGTTGGTGGCCCGCTCACTGACATGCTGCACTATCAGAACCTCCCCCCGGGGGCCAGCTGGACAGCCGAGTATGGTGATCCTCGCCGAGACGCAGATGCGGCATGGATCGCGCGCTATTCACCCCTGCAGGCAATAAGCCCTGAGGACGCCTACCCGATACCTCTTATTATTACATCGACTGACGATGACCGCGTGTTGCCCGGTCATGCCCGCCGCTTTGCCGCTCGCTTATACGCAAACGGACATGACGCAGTCTATTTTGAGGACGCTCAGGGTGGGCATTACTGGGAGCTTGCCGGCGGCCCGGCACCAGGGGACTGGCGAGCGCGTGCTCGAGCGCGCGCTGTAGAATTCGCTTATCTCTCCGAGCAACTGGGGCTGGCGTTGGATTCTGCGGGGCACGAGGCGCAAGCCTACTCTAATTGGCCCGGAATCAAGACACTGCACCGGGCAATGCGCGCAGGCGATCTCAGCGCTGCGGTGCTCGTGGAGCGCCAGCTCGCACGTATAGACCTTCTGAATGCCGATCTGAATGCCGTTATCGCGATTGACCCGACGGCGAGAGCGCAGGCGCAGGCGCTGGATCAGCGAGCGGCAAACGGTGACTGGGCCGGACCACTGCATGGTATTCCTGTTCTGATAAAGGATAATATTGAAACCCTCAGTCAACCGACCACCGCGGGGTCTTTGGCTCTTGCGAGCAACGCAAGCGGCCGAGATGCGCCTCTGGTGGCGCATCTCCGCCAGGCTGGCGCGGTCATACTGGGAAAGGCCAATCTCAGCGAGTGGGCAAATTTTCGCTCCAGACGATCAGCCAGCGGCTGGAGCGCCGTGGGAGGGCAAACGCGAAATCCCTATGACGTATCGCGCAGCGCCTGCGGCTCAAGCTCCGGCTCCGGTGCCGCCGTAGCAGCGGGCATGGCGGTACTGGCTGTCGGCACCGAAACCAATGGTTCGGTAGTCTGCCCTGCCTCGGCTAATGGTTTGGTCGGTATCAAGCCATCAGTAGGGCTGATAAGCCGATCCCATATCGTACCCATATCGCACAGCCAGGATACCGCGGGGCCAATGGCTCGCAGCGTGCACGATGCCGTAGTGCTGTTGGCCGCGATGGTCGGCGTCGATGCCAACGACCCGGCAACAGCGGAACGACCCGACTGGAACGCCGAGCAATTGATAGCGCATGTTGATCCCGCCGGGCTGGTGGGTAAGCGTCTCGGCGTCATTCGCTCGTCAGCCGGTTTCCATAGCGAGGTTGATGCGCTACTTAATGATGCGATCGCGGTGATGCGCAGCCACGGTGCGACCGTCATTGATGACCTGGAGTGGGTAACACCGGACAGCTTCAACGACCAGTCGCGCGAGGTACTTCTTTACGAGTTCAAGCATGGCATTAATGCCTATCTGTCAGCACTACCCGATCCTGAACTCTCCGGGATGACGCTGGCCGACCTCATTGATTTTAATGAGGCGCACAAGGATGCCGAAATGCCATGGTTTGATCAGGAAATCTTTGAGGCTGCGCAGGCCAGAGGGCCGCTCACCGAGCCGGAATACACTAATGCCCTGGCGACAGTACAGAAAGCGACACGTGAGAACGGTATTGATAAACTCCTGGCTGCCCATGATCTCGATGCCCTGATACTGCCGACAGGGTCACCGGCCTGGAGCATCGATCTTATCAATGGCGACCATTTTATTGGCGGCAATTCTTCGCTGGCGGCTATTTCCGGCTATCCCAATATCACGCTACCCATGGGCCAGGTTCACAAAATGCCGGTAGGGCTTTCAATCATGGGAGAACGCTTCAGCGAGCCCCTGTTGATAGAAATCGCAAGCGGCTTTGAGCAGGCCTCCGGCGGATTCAGGCCACCGCAACTGATTGTCAGGAAGCAATGAGCCAGCCGGTTGGGGGACGCCTTCGGGTCACGGCAGAAGCGCCAGGCGCAGCGCGCCAAGCGCATGCACCATATGTTTTTTGACCATGTGGGGGGATACCCCCATGATGCTGGCAATCTCTTTGTAATCCAGCCCATCCCGCCGACTGAGAAGAAAAGCGCGGCGGCACCTGGGATTCAGCTCCCTGAGGACTCTCTGCATCTCCCGGATGCAGGACCGAATCTGCGCGTCATCCTCGGGGGTCGCCGACGCATTGGGTGAGCGCTCAAGCGCTGTCGTGTCCGTCTTGAAAATCCGGCATCGCTTTTGGTTCTCACGCTCTCGGTCCACCGCAGCATTTGTGGCCATTCGCCAGAGATAAGCGCGAGGGTTGCTGATGGTGGAATGATGCGGGATGTTGTCGATACGGAGAAAAATATCCTGCAGGATGTCTTCCACATCATTTTTGTTATTCAGGCGTGCCATCAGCATGGCGCTCAGGGACTCTCTCGAGTCAAAAAAAGTCAGAAGAAGAAGCTCTTTTGAATGTTTGTTGTGCATCCAGGTCGCCCTCATCCTTGTACGTGGTTTGCGGGTGCCCATGAGGCAGGTTTCGGCTCGTTGCCGCACATGTGCCCGCAAAACCCCGGGTATGCCGCCGGCGTTCCTCGTTCGTTCTTTAAAACAGTATAGACAAGAAAATCAGGTATTCTGTGAACTTGCGGATGGCTTCCTGAGGGGATGTCACTTTCCTTATCGCGCAGATGAGCCAAGATCTGTCGATGACGTCCTGATCCTCGATACACGCAATGACTCTCGCAGATCCGCTGCAGCGGCCACAGACTTCAATATCGATATTGAATACGCGCTTTAGACGTTTAGCCCGGGTGCAGTCGCCGTGCGATTGCCTGTTCGACGGAGCGCTGGCTTACGGGTGAGCACTCATGCGTGCCGCGTGCGCATGGATTCGAAGCCCGCGACGATATCCATCAGTTCGGTCGTAATACTTTCCTGCCGTTTCTTGCGGTACTCGGCGGATAAGTCCTCCAGCTGCTCCTCGATATTGCGCTCGGCCGCCTGCATGGCCGCCAGCCGGGATGCGTGTTCGCTGGCGGCCGTTTCGGCGCTCGCCCGATAGATACTGATAAACAGATGCTGGCGGACCAACCATGAGAACAGACGTTCTGTTTCCATGGTGTGGGTGGGAAGGCGCCGGGACGGCCACTTGCTCGCGTATAGTTTCTCGAGATACGCCGGCGAGATAGGCATCAGAGTGCGCGCCACGGGCTCCGCGTGAGCTTCGGGGGTGCGGCGGTTGAAGAAGATGCGGACGTGGTTTACGTCCTGGTCTTTCCACCACCGGTCGATCTGGATCAGGATGGCCTGTGCGGTCTTGACCAATCCCTCTACAGATCCCGGCAGTACGAAGACGATATCGGGGGGCAGGTCGAGGGCTTCAAGCCGTGCCGCGGTGCGTGTTCCCACCGCCAGAATCAGCGACTTCTCCTGCGTATGCCGCCCTTCTTCCCTGAGCGACGTGTCCAGATACCGGGTTATTCCTTCGTTGAAGCGGCCGCAGAGCCCGCGATCCGACCCGATCACGATCACCCCGGTGCGTTTTTCTGGCCTCTGGCGGTCGAAATGGCCGGAGCCGCCCCGCAATACCGCCTGCAAGCCGAGTTCGATCGTCCGGTGATAGTCGTTGAGCGCGTCGACGGCGCGCTCGTACTGCCGGATGCTGACCGCAGAAAGCGATTTCATGGTACCGACGATGGACTGTATGTCCTCGGTTGTCTCAATCCTCGCGGCGAGTGCTTCAAGTGTTTCCATCGCTCGCGCCCTCATCGGTCCGGAGGTTTTCGCTATCGAGGGCCTGGCCGATAGCCTCGAGAAGCCGCGCACGGTCGTCCTCGGAGAATTTCTCGCCGGCCGCAATGCGTTCGCCCAGGTCGGCCATCTCCTCCCGCACGATACGGCGGATCATATCGGTGGCGTCGACTACCCGGTCCAGCTGCACCGTGTCGAGCAATCCCTCCGTGGTGGCAAGCAGTACCGCTATTTGCTCGGGCACACCAAGATGCTCCCGCTCACCCTGTTTAAGCACCTCGCGTACCCGCCGACCGCGATCGAGTTTGGCGCGCATGTCCTTGTCGAGGCGGGTACCGAATCGCGCGAAAGATTCGAGCTCCTCGAACTGTGAATAGGACAGGCGCAAATCCCCGGCTACGGCGCGATAGGCCGGCAACTGTGCCTTGCCGCCGACGCGGGATACGGACTTGCCCACGTCGATCGCGGGCAGGTGTCCTTTCTCAAAGAGGCGGGGCGACAGGTAGATCTGCCCGTCGGTGATCGAGATGAGGTTGGTCGGTATATAAGCAGAGATGTTCTGGGCCTGGGTTTCGATGATGGGCAATGCTGTCAACGAGCCGCCACCATGTTGCTGGCGCAGATGTGTCGCCCGTTCCAGCAGCCGGGCGTGAATGTGGAAAATATCGCCGGGATAGGCCTCGCGCCCGGGCGGACGCCTGAGAAGAAGCGAGAGCTCGCGGTAGGCGCGTGCATGACGGGTCAGATCGTCATAAACGATCAGGACGTCCCGGCCCTGCTCCATGAAGTATTCCGCCATGGTAGTGGCTGCATAGGGAGCGATGTATTGCAATCCCGCCGCGTCATCGCTTCCCGCCACGACCACGATGCACCGGTCGAGCGCGTTTTCATTTTTGAGCGCCTGGATCACGCGGTTGACGGCAGAGCCTCGCTGCCCGATCGCGCAATAGACGGAGATAACGCCGGTGTCTTTCTGATTGAGTATGCTGTCCAGCGCGATGGCCGTTTTTCCTGTCTGGCGGTCGCCGACAATGAGCTCCCTCTGTCCCCTGCCAATCGGGATCGCCGCATCGACCGCCTTTATCCCGGTTTGCAGCGGCACCTCCACAGGTGCGCGGTGGATAATCGGCGGTGCCGCACGATCAACGGGCTGCCGGCTGACCTGCTCGAGCCGACCGCGTTCATCGAGGGGGCGGCCGAGGGAATCGACCACGCGGCCCAGCAGCCCCTCTCCCACAGCGGTATCCACGACGCGTCCGGTGCGCCGTACCTCTTCTCCGGTGCGCAGCGCGCCGGCGTCACCGAGAATGATCACGCCCACCTGTTGCTCGCTCACATTGGCGGCCAGCCCCATGAGGCCCTGCGGAAACCGCATCAGCTCATTGGCGTTGAGGCTCGAGAATCCGCTCACGGTGGCCACCCCGTTACTCACGCTCAGGACATGGGCCACCTCGTCGGCCACCAGCCTCATCTTCTTCGCTCCAAGCGCCTCGTTCATCGGCGCGAAAATCTCATTGGTCAGGTTTTTGAGCATGGTGACACCGACGTCAGGCGGCCTCCTTGTCCGGGGATGGCCCCGCCTGGGCCAACTTTTCCTCTACTGCCGTGCAAAGATCGTCGAGATATCGATCAAGCGACCATTCGACGGTCTGTCCGCCCACCACAAGTCGGATCCCGAGTAGAAGCGCGTCCGACTTGTCATAGGTCACATCCCGGTCGGGCACAATGTGGTGAATCGCCCGGGTGACCCGACTCTGGGCAGTGGCGGTAAGCTCGAGACTGCTTTCCACCCGGATGCCCTCGCTCTTGTCCGCCGCCTGTAGAAGCTTGTCCACGTGGCTCTTCCCGAGGCTCTCGAGATTCTCGGCGAAGCGGACCGCCAGTTGCTGTTCCAACTCCGCATTGGCCAGCTCGCTGAGCGTGAAACGCGCCAGCCGATAGACATGATCCGCCGCTCGGAGGCGCAGGTCGCGTAGAAACTCTTCCTGTTCCGCTTGCAACTGATTGCGCCACTCGCGGCGTTGCTCCTCGATGGTTTCGCGCGCTTCCTCCTCGAGGCTTTTGCGCATCTCCCGGGCATCCTTCTCGGCTTTTTCCAGAATGGCGTCGCGCTTGCGATCAAGCGCTTCCTGTTTCTCCTGCAGTCGCTCCGATTCTTCGGCGGCGGCGTGCTCCTTGCGGTCCGCTTCCTCAAGACGATTAAGAATCCGCTCCTCCCGCCTTGCCATGGCGTGCGTTATGGGTCCATAGAGGAAGTGTTGCAGCAGCCAGACCAGAATCAGGAAATTGACGACCTGAGCTATGGTGGTCACCCAGTCGATCTGCATGGGTTATCCTCCGGCCGCCTGGGTGATCAGGTTGGTAAAAGGGTTGGCAAACAGCAGGATCATCGAAACCACGAAGCAATAGATAGCCGTCGATTCGATCATGGCGAGGCTGACGAACAACGTGCGGGTGATGGTGTTTGCCTCGTCCGGCTGCTGGGCGATGGCGGCGAGTGCCTGCGCGGCCGCCCGGCCTTCGCCGAGAGCCGGGCCGATGGCGCCGATACCGATGGTTATACCTGCCGTGACGATCGAGGCAACAGCAATCCAGATGCTGGCATCCATGTTCTAGTCTCCTTCGGTTGATGGGGATGCGGCGTTCTGCCCGTTCCCGGTGGGCCCGTTCGGCGAGTCCGCTCCACGATGAGTTCGCGCTGCGGAGGCTATATAGACCATGGCCAGAACGGCAAAAATATAGGCCTGAATCAGGCCGGTGATCAGGCCCAGAATGTCCATGAGGACCGGGAAAAAGAAGGGCGCGATACTGATCAGGATGCCGGCGATTACAGCACCGCTCATGACATTGCCGTAGAGTCGAACCGCCAGGGCGATGGTCCGGGAGAGTTCCCCGATGATATTGAACGGGAGCATGAACACGGTCGGCTGGATGTAATTCTTCAGATAGCCCTTCAATCCGCGCTGGGGTATGGCGAACAGTGGTACCGCGAACAGCACACAAAAAGCCAGGCCCGCCGTCGTCGAGAGAGACCCGGCGGGCGAGCGGTAACCAGGCACGAAAGAAAGAAAATTCGAAAGCGCGAGGAACAGGAACAATGTGCCGATAAAGGGCAGATAGCGTTCCCCGGTACCTGCACCCACGTCACGGATCTGTCTGCGGATATTCTGTACAATGATTTCCAGCATGTTCTGCCAGCGCGACAGCTTCTCATCATCCCTCAGCCTCGAGGTCACCGCCCAGGAGCCGAGAGTCAGGAACGCCATGATCATCCAGGTAAAGACGATGGTGGCATTCAGTTGAATCCCTCGCCACTCCAAGAGCACCCACTGATCGGGACTGATATCCATTTTGCTTTACTCCCTCATCTGGAAAGCGGATAACGGGTTACCGTGCGTTAGGACAGCACAGCGTGCACCCAGAAATCCGAAGCCGCCGGCCAGAAGATAGGCGGGGGCGACGCCCCACCAGAGGAATGCACCCAGCAATGCAAGCAGCCCGCCAAGCCTGAGTACGCCGCCGAGAGCGAATACGCGCCAGGGCCCGCCATCTGGCGCCTCCTTCCGCGTAAGGCGGTGCACAGACCACCAGAGCGCTCGAAAATAGACATAACCCACAGTAAAACCGGCAATGACGGCAATGCCCGCCGGCAAAATCATGTCAGTCATGCTGGCTCTCCCGTTTTATCCAGTACCAGGCATTGGCACAGCCGAGCGCCACGCCTGCCAGCAGGAGTGCCAACGTCCAGGAGCGATCGTCACCGGTATGGGAATCGAGCCAAAGCCCTAGAGCGATGCCTATGAGGGTCGGTACCGCTACGGCCCAGCCCACCAGCCCGAACATGCCGAGCCCGAACCAGACCCTGTCTTCCTTCGTCTGGCGGGCCTTGAGCTTGCGCTGCGCATCGCGGCCAATTGCCTCGACCGTTTCCTTTTCCTCCGCGTCGATGCTGTCTTCCCCGTTCTCGGCCATCAGGTCATCTTCTCCAGGTCGATAAACTGGCGCACGATGCCCGCCTCGAGCCGGGCAAGTGCCGCGCGCGCCACCCGTTCCTGTCCATCGATGTGCAGGAACGCCTCCTCTACCTGCGTCCTGAGGGATTCGAGGTTTGTACCGCGCATGGCGTTACGTGTGCACACCTTGACCTCGTCTCCGCACTTCACGAGCGTGCCGGCATTGATGCCGACAAAATGTTCCCTGCCCTGCGCATCCTCGTAGACGAGTACGCCCGGCACCAGTTCCGAGACAAAATCCATATGCCGCGGCAGAAGCCCGAATGAGCCGTTGGGCGCGTGAGTGACGATCTTCCGGGCTTCCTCGTTCAAGAATACCTGCGTAGGCGTCACGATCTTAAACCGCATCTTCCAGTTCCTCGCTCTCGTCGCCCGGTTTCTTGCCCTTTCCGGTCTCCAGGTCGTCGACAGTACCGATCATGTAGAAATCGCTCTCGGGCCTGTCGGCCAGTTTGTTATTCAATATGTGTTCACAGGACGTGACGGTTTCTTCAAGGCTCACGAAGCGGCCGTCCAGACCGGTGAACTGCTCGGTGGTGAAAAACGGCTGGGTGAGAAAACGCTCCAGCCGGCGTGCCTGTTCGACGGTCTGGCGATCCTGTTCCGAAAGTTCCTCAAGGCCGAGCATGGCGATGATGTCCTTGAGCTCCTCGTAGTCGGCCAGGACCTGCCGCACGTTCCGGGCAACATCGTAATGCCGTTTGTCGACATTGCCGGGGGTGAGCATCTTGGACGTGGATTTCAAAGGATCGATGGCCGGATACAGACCCTGGGAGGCTTTTTTTCGTGACAGCACGATCGAGGCCGAAAGGTGCGCGAAGGTGTGGGTGGCGGCGGGATCAGTGAAATCATCCGCGGGCACATAGACCGCCTGGATAGAGGTGATGGAGCCGGATGCGGTAGAGCAGATCCGTTCTTCGAGTTCTGCCAGTTCTGTGCCCAGTGTAGGCTGGTAGCCCACGCGGGAAGGGATTCGCCCCAGGAGACCGGAGACCTCTGACCCCGCTTGTACGAAGCGAAAAATATTGTCGATGAGCAGCAGTACGTTGCGGTTCATCTCATCGCGGAAGTACTCCGCCATGGTCATCGCCGCATGTCCTACCCGGAAGCGTACTGCGGGGCTTTCGTTCATTTGGCCAAACACCATGACCGTGCGCTTGAGCACATCGGCTTCCTCCATTTCCCGCGAAAGCTCCTCGGCCTCACGGCAGCGCTCCCCGATCCCACAGAAAATGCTGACCCCTTCGTACTCTGCGGCCATGTTGTGGATCATCTCGGTAATCAGCACTGTCTTTCCCACACCGGCGCCGCCAAACAGACCGGCCTTGCCTCCCCGTTCCAGCGGGCTCAGAAGGTCTATTGCCTTGATTCCGGTCTCGAAGACACCCCCCTCCACGCGTCTTTTCGATAGGGGGACGGGTTGGCCGCGGATGGGGCGCCGTTCGGCCTTTTCGATCGGGTCGAGATCATCGATGGTATCGCCGAAGACGTTCAGCATCCGGCCAAGCACCGGCTCGCCCACCGGCACCTGCAGGAACGCCTCCGTGTCCCGCACCGGCATGCCGAGGCAGAGCGCACTGGATGGATTGAACACGAGGCTTCGCGCCGTGCGGGCATCGATGAGGCCGGCCACTTCAAGCACGATGTCGGGGCCATCGCCTGCCTTGGCCACCAGTTGCGTGCCGATGCGGGGGGCGGCCGTCTCGAAGCGCACGTCGACGATGCTCCCCTCGATGGAGACAATGCGCCCCGACGCCGCTGAGTCCTCCTGATCCGCCATTGATGGCATCCTTTGGGCATGGCTCGACGCGTGCCCTGTTCGTCGCGCGTACTACCAGCATAGTTTGTGGATGGGCAAGTTACACCCCGAAAAGGGCGGGGAGCTTTACCCGCCAACCTCTCAACACGCCAGGCACAATTGGCATATATTGCCAGCACTGCTAATATTCTCACCAACTCCGTGAGGTGACATATGCCAACCAGAAACGTGGTTTTAACAGAACAGCAGGAGATATTCGTCGGAAAACTGGTCGAAGACGGCCGCTACCAAAATGCGAGCGAGGTCCTGCGAGAAGGACTGCGGTTGCTGGAGGATCGGATACAGCAACGGGAAACTGAGCTGGCAAATATCCGGGCCGGCGTTATCGCAGGGTTTGATCAGGTAGAACGAGGAGAATTCGCCAAGGGGTCAGGTGAAGAGGCCATTGAAAGAGTATTTAGCCGTGCTGTCCTTAAGCATGGTCGATGAGAGGTTATCGACTATCGCGGCAGGCCGAACAGACCCTTGAGGATATTCTCAGCTGGACGATCGAACACTTCGGTATCGAACAGGCCGAGCGGTATAAAGATCAACTCATCAGTCGGTTAGTGGCACTTGCCGTCAACGAGCCGCCACACGGGCGGTCGTGCAACGGCCTCCTTACAGGGCAACGCGACGTGGTTGATCTTGAGTATTATCGAGAGGGCCGACACTACATCATTTACCGCAATACCTTCGATGAAATTCTAGTGCTCGACTTTGTCCATGGTTCTCGTGATCTCAAGGCAATTCTTGACGAATTGAGCTGAACACTCAGGCCATTAGCTATGGCGATCCCACAATTCCGGGCGCTTCTTCAGGGATCCACGCCATCAGGATTAGCATAGCCCGGCTTCCGCTGACTGCTTACCGCCAGCACGAACGCGGTGTCGATTTCCGGGATGTACTTGTAGAGGATAACGTAGCCTTCTGCGGCGCGGCCAATAATCAGTTCCCGAAGATCGCGGCGCACCGGACGCCCCATCAAGGGGCTATGCGTCAACACCTCAATGGAGGCATCGACACTAAGTTTGTCGTCTGCCTTCAGCAGCACAAAGTGCTCCACGAGCCTCTCGCTCGACCTCCAAACTCGTCACGGCGAATACCGCCGAACTCTTACTCTCTAGGGCAATACGGGGTCTCCCCGCAGAAGGGGTTGGCTGAGACCCAAGTTCGGCCACAGGGGAAAGCTTTCCTCAAACGAACTTCCAATTAGCCGCAACCTGGATACCAATTGGCGGAGCATTGACTCCCAATCAGCCGGGGACGATACTTCCAGTCGTAAGAGATTCGGAGTTGGCATGTTTAAGCGGTTCGTGGAACGGCGGGCGGAGGAAGCCCTTTTGGATACCCCGGTAGTCCTGATCGTGGGACCGCGCCGAGCCGGCAAGACGACACTCGTCCGAGAAATGGGGGAATTCGACCGAACCTATATTACGCTTGATGATCAGACGGTGCTCGAGGCTGCCGAGTCTGATCCGGCGGGCTTCATCCGCGGCCTTAACCGAACGACTATTGACGAAATCCAGCGCGCGCCGGACCTGCTGCTGGCAATCAAGAAGACGGTCGACGAGGATTACCGTCCGGGCCGGTTTCTGCTTACCGGCTCGGCGAACGTGATGACCCTGCCGCGGATCGCCGACAGCCTGGCGGGGCGGATGGAGACCATCCAGATGCTGCCGCTGGCGAGAGCCGAAATCGAAGGCCGGACACCAGCCTTCCTTGAGCGCCTCTTCGAGGGAGATCTGAGAAAAGCACGCAATGCGATCGTCGGCGACGACCTCGTACACGCCGTTATGCGCGGCGGGTTTCCCGAAGCGATCGCCCGCGATAGCGAGCGGCGGCGGCAGGACTGGGCGCGGTCCTATCTCACATCGGTTCTCACTCGCGATCTTAGGGATATAGCGGAGATCGAGAAGCTCACCGAGCTTCCAAAATTTGTGCGGATGCTGGCCGAGTATTCCAGCCAGTTGGTCAACTACTCGCAGTTTGGCGCCAGCATCAATGTCAGCCACAAGACGGGGCAGCGTTATTTAGGGCTACTCGAACAGGTCTTTTTGATCGCGACGCTGCAACCCTGGTTCACCAATGCGCTGAAGCGCATCGTGAAGACGCCGAAGCTGCATTTCCTCGATTCTGGCCTGCTGGCCAGTGCGCGCGGCCTGACCTTCGACAGAGTAAAGGCTGATCGCGGAACGTTCGGTGCGCTGCTGGAGAGCTTCGTGTTCTCAGAGGTCCAAAAGCTTATGACGGGCTCGGACTTACGGTTGACGCCGTATCATTTTCGGGACCGGGACATGCGCGAGGTGGACATTGTTCTGGAGCGCAATGACGGAATGATCGCAGGCGTCGAGGTGAAGGCGAGCGCGACGGTCAAAGCCAGTGATTTCGGCGGTCTACGGGCCTTGGCCGAGGCAACCGGGGACCGCTTCGCCTTCGGCGTAGTCCTTTACGACAGCGCGGAAGTAGTGCCGTTCGGCGACAGGCTGGCAGCGGTGCCGTTGTCGAGCCTCTGGGATGGAGACTCGATCAAGAACACCCAGGACTAGGGACTGCACCCGGCTACTGCGATGACGACCACCTGCACATCAGCAATGCGCTGGCGGAAAACGCGATCCGACCCTTTGCCGTTGGCAGGAAGGCCTGG
>CAZTJR010000049.1:0-17022 GCA_964613795.1 uncultured Alteromonadaceae bacterium
CACTAGACATCGGCAAATACCTGTCGACTGCCGGTCCAGCGCTGAATCAGGGGTGCGATACGCTGCGGATGCTCTACCTGCAGCGTGTCAGCGGCCGCCTGCACGCGGTCGAGCAGATGGTCGTGCTCCGGCAGCCGGGCAATACGGAAATCCATGAGCCCTGTCTGCCGCGTGCCCAGCACTTCACCGGGGCCGCGCAGGGCGAGGTCCTTCTCGGCAATGAAGAAGCCGTCGTTGCTCTCACGCATGGCGCACAGCCGCTCCCGGCCATTGGCGCTGAGCGGGCCCTGGTAAAGCAGCACGCAATGGCTCGCGGTGCTGCCCCGGCCGACGCGACCGCGCAGCTGATGCAGCTGGGCGAGACCGAGGCGCTCCGGGTTTTCAATGATCATCAGGCTGGCTCGGGGCACGTCGACACCGACCTCGATCACGGTGGTCGCCACCAGGAGATCGTAGTCACCGGCCTTGAACTGCTGCATCACGGCAGCTTTTTCCGCCGCTGGTAGCCGCCCGTGAATCAGGCCGATACGCAGTGCGGGCAGTGTCTCGCCCAGCTCCGCATGGGTCGCCTCTGCCGCCTGTGCTTGCAGCGCGTCGCTTTCCTCGATCAGCGTGCATACCCAGTACGCCTGGCGACCTTCGCTGCAGGCATGGGCGACGCGCTCGATCACGCTGTGCCGGCGCTGGTTGTCGACCAGTACGGTCGTGACCGGCTGGCGCCCCGGTGGCAGCTCGTCGATCACGGAGCAGTCGAGGTCGGCGTAAGCCACCATGGACAGCGTGCGCGGGATCGGCGTCGCCGTCATCACCAGCTGGTGCGGACGCCAGTCGCTGGCCTTGGCCTTGAGCTGCAGTCGCTGGTGAACGCCGAAGCGATGCTGCTCATCGATAATCAGTAGTCCAAGGCGGGCGAAGAGGACGTCGTCCTGGAACAGCGCGTGGGTGCCGATGATCAGCGGGGCGTGACCGTTGGCGATCTGGGCCAGCGCCTGCTGTCGGGACCGCCCCTTGATGCGTCCGCTCAGCCAGACGATGTCGATATCGTCGTCTGCAAACCAGGCGCCGAAACTCGCCAGGTGCTGCTCGGCGAGAATTTCCGTGGGTGCCATGATGGCCACCTGGTAGCCCGCGGCCATCGCCTGCAGCGCTGCGCTTGCTGCAACCAGGGTCTTGCCCGAGCCGACGTCACCCTGAACCAGTCGCAGCATGGGCCTTGTGCTGGCAAGATCGGCTGCTATTTCGCGCATCACCCGCTGCTGGGCCCCGGTGGGTTGAAACGGCAGTCGTTGGAGGAACCGGGACACGGCGTGGGATTCGACCGGCATGGCCGGCGCAGCACTGCTGCGTTCGCGCTGTCGCAGTGTCTGCAGGGAGAGGTGGTGTGCGAGGAGCTCCTCGAGCGCGAGACGCAGCTGTGCGGGATGCTCGCCGGCCTGCAGCAGTGCCAGGGGCGCATCCGGCGGCGGCGCATGCAGGTAGATGAGTGCGTCGACGAGCGTGAATTCCAGCGTGCAGATGCCGTCCAGCAGGTCGGGCGGCGGATTTCTTCTCAACAGCGCTACGGCCTGCCCGCACAGTTTTCGCCACTGGAGCTGGCCGATTCCCTCGGTTGTCGGGTAGATCGGTGTCAGGGTCTCGTTCACGGGGGCTGGCGCGTCACCTGTGAGACGGTATTCCGGGTGGATCAGCTCCAGCCCGTTGCGTCCCGGACGCGCCTGGCCAAAACAGCGCACCTGGCAGCCGGGCTGCAGCCCGCTGCGCTGTGCCGCGCTGAAATGAAAGAAACGCAGCGTCAGCAGTGCACCGCTGCCGTCCTGCAGTACTGCCACCAGGCTGCGGCGGCGGCCAAAGGCGATATCACAGAGCTTGATGGTGCCTTCCACAACCGCTTCCTGTCCCGGTCGCAGGGCCGCCACCGGCGTCACCCGGGTGCGATCCTGGTAGCGCAGCGGCAGGTGAAACAGCAGATCCTCCACGCCGAGGACGCCATAATCCTCCAGCCGCGATGCGAGCTTCGGGCCGACGCCGCGCAGCTCGGTGAGTTTGTGGGCTATCAGTGCCACGCTCGCCTCGGTGGTTTCCGGTTTGCGTCCCGCCGACACTGCCGTATTCTGGCAGGGACACGGGCGCAATCGCGCTATAGTGATGAATGATACCCGTTCGAGAGGGTTCACGGTGACGCAGAGTACAACAAAGGAAGCCATGAGGGCTGCAGAACAGTCCGTTCTGTTTGTCGGTTACGGTGATCTGGCTACGCGCGCGGCATCGGCACTGGGGACGTCTGTCCGCTGTATCGGTCTGTGCCGTCATCCGGAGCGCCTGCCCGCTAATATTGAAGGCCTGGCGGGGGACTATACCGCTGGCAGCGCGTTCGCAAGCCTGCCACAGCTGGCGCCCGATACAATCGTTCTTACACTGAAGCCTGTCGGTGGCCGCGACACAGAGGCCTACCGACGGGGTTTTCTGACGCCCGTGAAGCACCTGCTGACAGGCCTCGGCCATCACCGCCCCCAAAGGATTCTCTTTCTGTCTTCCACCCGCGTCTACACTGAGGATGAAGGTGGCTGGGTCGATGAATCGGCGCCCGTCGCTGATGACGATTCGCCTGCCGGGATGATTGTCGCCGCAGAGCGGCAGCTGTTGAACTCCGGGTATCCCGCCACGATCCTGCGCTGCGCCGGTCTCTATGGCGATGCCAGCGGCAGGCTGGCAGCACGAATCCTGCGTGGTGAGCTTAGCCCCGCACACCCCGTGCGTTACGGTAATCGCATGCACCGCGACGATGCGGCGGGAGTCATCGCCTGGCTGATCGAGCGCGAGGCGCGCGGTGAGGTGCCGGCCGACTGCTACAACCTGGTGGACGACAGTCCCGCACCGCAGCATGAGGTCGACCGGTGGCTTGCGGCGGCCCTGTCCGTGTCGGTCGAGGAGGACCCGGACAGCGTTGCGCAGTCGGGTCAACGCGGACACAAGCGTGTCAGCAACCGGCGATTGCGCAGCAGCGGTTATGTGCTTCGTTATCCGGATTATCGCAGCGGATATACCGCTGCACTGGGTTTGCAGCAGCCGGAGCGGCCGACCACATGCTGATGCCTGTCCGCAGTCAGGGCCGGCGCTGGCTGCAGCTGTTGGCAGCCGCCTGTCTTGTTCTGTGCGGCGCGGTCGCCCTCACCAGTGCGCAGAATGGCGAAAAGTCGGGGACGGCGCTGTTACTGCAGGTAGAGGGCGCCATTGGCCCGGCTACGATGGACTATGTGCAGCGCGGCATTGCACATGCCGCAGACGAGGGTTCCCGTCTGGTGATCCTGCAGATGGACACCCCGGGCGGACTCATGGCGTCCACGCGTGACATCATCAAGGCAATACTTGCCTCGTCGGTACCAGTGGTGACCTACGTTGCACCCCAGGGCGCCCGCGCTGCGAGCGCCGGCACCTATATTCTTTATGCCAGCCACGTTGCGGCTATGGCGCAGGCAACCACGCTTGGCTCTGCGACCCCCGTACAGCTGGGCGGCTTGCCGGGCATGTCGTCCGATGAGGACGGTGACGCTGAATCCGGTAATAGCGGCGGCTCTGCCAGCGAGCGCAAGGCCCTGGAGGATGCTGTCAGCCTTATTCGGTCGTTGGCCGAGCGCAACGGGCGCAATGCTGACTGGGCCGAGGAGGCTGTGCGTGACGCCGCCAACCTGGTGGCGTCCGAGGCGCTGGCCATTGATGTCATCGACGTCATCGCAGAGAACACGGAGGCCCTGCTGGCACACCTGCATGGCCTTGAGGTTAATCTGGAGGGCGGCACGACAACGCTCGACACGCGAGACCTGCGGCTGGTCCGCGTCGACCCCGACTGGCGCACTAAACTGCTGTCCGTCATCACTGATCCGAACATTGCCTTCTTTCTCATGCTGATCGGCTTTTATGGCATCGTTTTCGAACTGGCCAGTCCCGGCACCCTGTTCCCGGGCGTGATCGGTGCCACCTGCCTGATTCTCGCGCTCTATGCCTTTCAGGTGCTTTCGGTCAACTATGCGGGGCTGGCGCTGATCTTCCTCGGCCTGATCTTTATCATTGCAGAGGCCTTTGTGCCCAGCTTCGGTGTTCTTGGTTTTGGCGGTCTGGCGGCATTTGTTGCCGGCGCCGTTATTCTCATGGACGGTAGTAACCGGGCAGTCTCGCTGCCGGCCATCGGCGGCACCGCTGCGGTCGCCGCAGGCTTTCTGCTATGGATGGTCACCCGCCTGCTGAACTTGCGTCGCCGGCAGCCTGTGGTGGGCAGGGAGACCCTCCCGGGGCACAGTGCCCGCGCCGTGGATACCTTCAGCGTTGATGCCGATGGCCACTATCATGGCCATGTCGTTCTGTCGGGTGAACGCTGGCAGGCGCTCAGTACCGTGCCCATCGCCGCCGGAGCCGAAGTGCACGTTCATTATGTCGATGGCCTGACTGCGCATGTCAGCACGGATGCCGAGACGCCGTGATTCTGAGACCCACTTATCTATAACGGGAGAGATCATAATGGAACAGTTAATACCCTATCTGGCTCCGCTACTGATTCTGGTTTTCATTATCGGGGCCGCCATTCGCATCCTCCCGGAATACCAGCGTGGTGTGGTGTTTTTCCTCGGGCGTTTTCAGGGCGTCAAGGGCCCGGGCCTGATCATTATAATTCCCGGTGTGCAGCAGATGACCCGGGTGGATCTGCGCGTCATCACGCTGGATGTGCCGAGCCAGGACGTGATTTCCAGGGACAATGTCACGGTGCATGTGAACGCCGTGCTGTATTTCCGGGTCGTCGATCCCGAGCGCGCCATCATTCGCGTGGAGGACTTCGGCGCGGCGACCAGCCAGCTGGCGCAGACCACACTGCGCTCGGTGCTCGGCAAGCATGATCTGGATGAAATGCTGTCCGAGCGCGACAAGCTGAATTCGGATATTCAGGACATTATCGATGCGCAGACCGAGGAATGGGGCATCAAGGTGGTGAACGTCGAGATCAAGCAGGTGGATCTGAATGAGTCCATGGTGCGCGCGATCGGACGCCAGGCTGAAGCCGAGCGTGAGCGGCGCGCCAAGGTGATCCACGCGGAAGGCGAACTGCAGGCGTCGGAAAAATTGCTTCAGGCTGCGCAGGTCATGTCAGCGAGTTCGGGTTCCATGCAGCTGCGCTACCTGCAGACCTTGGCCGACATGAGCAACGGCAATGCGTCAACGATTGTGTTTCCCCTGCCGATCGAGATCATGGACGCGCTGGTGTCTACAAAAGACCGCTCTGAGACAAGCGGTGACGCTGGCTGAACGCGCGGCATGGCTGCCCTCCATGCTCAGTGCCCCGGCGACGAGGCCCGGCAGGTAGATCTGAGTCAGTGCAGTGTCATCAGACCGCGAGCTGCGCCTCTACCTCTATGGCCACACCCTTTGGTAGGGCCGCGACGGCGACGCAGGCGCGCGCCGGGAATGGCGCGTTGAGAAACTCTTCCATTACGGCATTCACGGCGCCGAAATTATTCATGTCGGTAAGCGAGATGTTGAGTTTTACCGCATCGTCCAGACTGCCGCCGGCGGCCCTGGCGACCGCTGCAAGGTTGCTGAAGACCTGGCGTGCCTGTGCACTGATGTCCCCCGCGACGATCTCCATGGTGTCCGGCACCAGCGGGATCTGCCCGGACAGCCATATCAGGTTGCCGACCTTGATTGCCTGCGAATAAGGACCGATAGCTGCCGGAGCCTCATCGGTTGATATCACGGCGCGATTTGTCATGCGGCCTTCTCCATTTACGTTGGGGATTGCGAGTCGGGACGATATGCCAGGGTCAGTTCTTGAGACGGCTGACCCTGCGTACACTGGCGATGCCGCGCAGTCGGCGCATGATGCGCGCCAGATGCACCCGGTTGCTGACCTGGACTTCCAGATCGACGTAAGTGAACTGGTAGTCCTTGTCCTCGGTGGAAATCTTCTCGATGTTGACGCCCATACTGTTGATCCGGGTGGCGATAACGGCAATCGTACCGCGCCGGTTCTCGACCTCGACACGAAGATGGGCGATGAATTCCCCGGTTACGCTGTCGTCCCAGCGCAGTGCGATCAGCCGCTCGGGCTTGGCGCGGACCTCCGCCAGATTGCGGCAGGATTCGCGGTGCACCACGACCCCGCGCTCGGGACTCAGGTAACCCGCGATGGCGTCGCCGGGAAGCGGTCGGCAACAGCGGGCGTAAGTCACCATGAAGCCCTCCGTCCCGCGGATGGCCAGCGGGGCGGAGTTGCTGGTCTCCATGGCGCGCGCATCCACAGGCTCGCCGAGAATTTGCTGTGCGACCACACTCGGCAGGCGTTCTCCACGGGCAATATCATCCATGAGATCGTCGCTTGTGGCGTAGCCAAGGCGCTGAAGATAGTCCTGCAGCAGGTGGCTCGGCAATTCGTCCAGTGCGGTTTCAAATCCCGCCAGGGTCTTGTCCAGCAGCCGCTTTCCAAGGGCAACGGAATCCTCCCGGCGCTGGTGCTTGAGAAAATGCCGGATATTGGTCCGCGCCTTGGCGGTGACGGTGTAGTTGAACCAGGCCGGGTTGGGACGCGCGCCCTTGGCGGTGAGCACTTCCACGGTCTGGCCGCTTTCCAGTGGCTCGGACAGAGGTGCCAGCCGTCGATTGATGCGGCAGGCGACGCAGCGGTTGCCGACATCGGTGTGCACGGCGTAGGCAAAATCTACGGCAGTTGCACCCCGCGGCAGCTCGAGAATCCGGCCCTTGGGCGTAAATATGTAGATCTCGTCGGGGAACAGGTCGATCTTGACGCTCTCGATGAATTCCAGCGAGTTGCCGGCGCGCTGCTGCATTTCCAGCAGCCCCTGAACCCATTCGCGGGCGCGGGCGTGACTGCCGTTCGCCGACTGACTGTCGCTCTTGTACAGCCAGTGCGCGGCAATGCCGTTGTTCGCCATGTCCTCCATTTCGCGCGTGCGGATCTGTATCTCAATGGGCACGCCGTGCATGCCCATGGTGACGGTGTGCAGGGACTGATAGCCATTCGCCTTGGGGATGGCGATGTAGTCCTTGAACTCCCCGGGCACGGGTTTGTACAGGCTGTGAATACAGCCTAGAACGCGGTAGCAGGTGTCCACGGAATCAACGATCACGCGGAAGGCGTAGATATCCATGATCTCGGAGAAAGATTTCTTCTTCGAGCGCATTTTCTTGTAGATGCTGTAGAGGTGCTTCTCGCGGCCGATCACTTCTGCCGTATGGCCCTCCTGGGCCAGGCTGGATTCGATCTGATGGGTGATTTTTTCCACCAGTTCCCGGCGATTGCCCCTTGCCTTGCGCGTGGCGGCGGCAATACGACGCGCACGCATCGGGTAAAGTGCGCTGAAACCCAGATCCTCAAACTCCATGCGCACGGCGTTCATACCCAGTCGCATGGCGATGGGAGCATAGATTTCCAGGGTTTCCCGGGCGATGCGCCGGGCCTTGCTGGTAGGCAGAACTCCCAGGGTGCGCATATTGTGCAGGCGGTCCGCGAGCTTCACCAGAATAACGCGGATATCCCTGGCCATCGCCAGTGCCATCTTCTGGAAGTTCTCTGCCTGCTTTTCTTCCAGGGAGTCGAATTCCATCTGCGTCAGTTTGCTGACGCCGTCCACCAGCTCTGCTACCGGCGCACCGAACTGCTTGCCGATAGCCGCCTTGTTGATGCCGGTGTCTTCAATGACGTCGTGCAGCATGGCAGCCATCAGGCTCTGATGATCCATGTGCATGTCGGCGAGGATTCTGGCTACCGCCAGTGGATGCGTGACGTAGGGCTCTCCGCTGCGACGGATCTGCCCGAAATGCGCCTGTTCGGCAAAATAATAGGCGCGGCGGATCTGCCTGGTCTGCTCCGGCTCGAGGTAGCTTTTCAGTGTACCGTCGAGGGCGTCGATGGTCTGCATATCACACCGCCGGTGTTACGTTACAGGGTTGGCGCCTCGTCGTGCGCCATGACCTCTGCCAGTTCATCTTCCGCATCCATCTCTTCTTCGCGGGTCAGCAGTTCACGCGTGATGAAGCCTTCGGCAATTTCGCGCAGCGCGATCACGGTGGGCTTGTCCGACTCTTCCTGCACCATGGGGTCCTTGCCGCCGGTCGCCAGCTGACGGGCGCGCTTGCTTGCCACCATGACCAGTTCAAATCGGTTGTCGACGTTGTCCAGACAGTCTTCTACGGTTACGCGTGCCATGTTGTCATCCTGTGGATAAGTTGTGTATCTGCGGTGGAATTTACTGTGGATCGACCGCAGGACAGGCCAGAGAACTGAACATTATACAGGAAGCAACGGGTAATCCGTCCAGCGGAATTCAGGTTTGCAGCAATCGCTGCAGCAAGCGGGTGTGGCGCGCAGCCTGGGAAGTCATGCGCAGCCGCTGACAGGCGATAATGCACGCCAGGTCTTCGACTGCCTGCTCGAAATCGGCATTGACCACCAGATAATCATACTCGACATAATGTGACATCTCGGAGACTGCCTGTGACATTCGCCGCGATATGGTCAGCTCATCGTCCTGGCCTCGTCCCGTGAGGCGCTCGTGAAGCGTTTCGCGTGATGGGGGCAGTATGAAAATCGACTGTGTCCCGGGCAGCAGTTTCTTTACCTGTCCTGCTCCCTGCCAGTCGATTTCGAGGATTACATCGATACCGCTGGCCAGCTTGTCATTGACCCAGCTTGCGGATGTGCCGTAGTAGTTGCCGAAAACCTCTGCGTGCTCCAGAAAGGCATCATCCGCAAGCATGGCCTGAAAGGTCGCGCGATCGACGAAGTGGTAGTTGATGCCGTCGAGTTCGCCGTTGCGCTGAGCCCGCGTGGTGTGGGAAACGGAGACCTGCAGGTCGCGGCTGCGCCGGACCAGCGCCTCAAGCAGGCTGGTTTTGCCCGCGCCGCTGGGTGCCGAGACGGTGAAAAGGGTGCCGAGGCCGTTTTGCATGCGTGGAGTGTCCTGATCTACTGACGGATTCTGGGTCTTGCCTGCCTCCAGTTCAGCCGCAGGCAGCAACCGCAGGCAGTAACCGGAGGCGGCTAGCATATCGCGTTGCGCCGCAGTGTCCACGCCTTCGGCCATAACAGCAGCAAGTGCGCTAAGCTGGCGCGATGAACAAAGCGCCAGGGAACGCCAGGAATGCAGGGACTCATCAGTTATTTCGATCTCATCGCCGTCGCCGTGTTTGCCGTCAGCGGTGCCCTCGCCGCCGCTGAGGAAAAGCTGGACATGCTCGGCTTTATTTTATTCGGGACACTGACCGGCATTGGCGGCGGAACGGTGCGCGATCTGCTGCTTCAGTCCGGTCCGGTGTTCTGGATAGCAAGCGTTGAATACCTCTGGGTCTGCATTGGCGCATCGATCGCGACCTGGTTTCTGGCGCCCTTCCTGCAGTCCGCGCAGCGTGTCCTGCTCTGGGCGGACGGTGCTGGTCTAGCCCTGTTTTCCGTTCTTGGAACGGCCAAGGCCCTCGATGCAGGTGCTGCGGGCGTGGTCGCGGTGGTAATGGGGGTGATGTCGGCAAGCTTTGGCTCGCTGCTTCGGGATACGCTCATGAACAGGATTCCCATTCTTCTGGGTCCGGAAATCTATGTTACGGCATGCCTGCTGGGTGCCGTCGGCTACGCGGCACTGACAAGCGCAGGTGCGCCGGCGCAGGCTGCAATGCCGCTGGCCATTGGCGCTGCGTTCACGCTGCGCGCCGCTGCCCTGATCTGGGGTCTGCGTCTTCCAAAGTATGCGCGCAGCGGCGCATCCAGGCCGTAGTCGCACCAGGGCGCCCTTTTAGTTGAAGCGCACGACAAAGCGCGCGCCGGAGCCGGCATTCCTGTCCTGTATCTGCACCTGCGCGCCGTGCGCGAGTGCAATTTCGCGGACAATCGCGAGACCCAGGCCGCAGCCGTCGCCGCGACTGTTTGCCGGACGGAAAAAGCGATCAAAGATCTGCGGCCAGTCATTCTGTGATATCCCGGGTCCGTCGTCCTCGACCACAAGAGTGATTCCGTCGAGGGTTTCGGTCAGTTCCACCCAGGCATGACCGTTTTCGCTCCCGTACTTCACCGCGTTTTCCACCAGATTGCGTACCATCTCCGCCAGCAGCGTGAACTCGCCGTCAAGAAACAGTTTCTGTCCGGGAAGCCGCATGATCAGATGAATGCCACGCTGGTGCGCCAGCTGCGCATTGTCCGCGCAGCAGTGCTCGATAACCTCATTGAGGTCCACGCGCTCCGCACGCAGCCCACGGCCGAATGCGGCTTCCGCTCTCGCAAGCTTCATCAGCTGGGAATTCACGTGCGCCATATGGTCGGCGGCATGGGATATTCGTAGCAGCGCGTCATGAACCTTTGCCGGGTCGGTTTCATCCTGCGCCAGCTGCGCCTGCAGTTTCATGCCGGCGAGCGGGGTTCGGATCTGATGCGCGATATTGCCGATGAACTGTTCGCGGGCGCTGATGGCCGTGTCGATGCGTGAGAGCAGCTGATTGCTGTTCTCAACCAGGCCGCGAACTTCTGTGGGCACCTGTCCGACATCAATGAGCGTCAGGTCGCGGGGACTGCGCTGGCCGATCGCCCGCCCGAGCCGAATCAGCGGGTTCAGGCCTCGATCAAACGCGGTGGCGATGAGAAGCAGCACCGCCACGAGCAGAAGAGCTTTGGAAATGAGCACATCGCGCAGCAGGTCCGCGGTCATGGTCTGGCGCCGCACGAGGGTTTCCGCGATGGTGACGACGGCCGCAAGCCCGTTATCCGCCTGGGTAAACAGGCTGACCGCACGCACATTCTCTCCGTTGAGGCGCAAATCCCGGAACAGCGGGCCGCTATCCAGGCTCTCCGGAGCCGGCAGTGTTAGCTGCTCTGTCCCCGCAATGACCTCGCCGTCCGGTGTCGCCACCTGAAAATACACCTCGTCAAGCTCGTCCCATTCAAATACCTCCAGAAAGCTGCGGTCTGCCGTGAATTGCAGACGATCGCGTTCAACATGCACCTCCTTACTCATCGAATGGACCGAATTGAGTAGCCAGCGGTCGAAAAGCAGCTTCGTGGACTGCATGCTGATCAGGTACGAGACTGCGGACTCCACCAGCATCAGCAGCACAAGCGGGCCCGCTACCAACAGCAAAAGCAGCGTCTTCAGGGACAGCGAGCGGCCCATCCTCAGGCCGCCTCTATGAGGTAACCGACGCCACGCATTGTCCGTATCGTAACACCGTGGGGCTGCAGGCGCCGTCGCAGACGATGAATGTAGACCTCCACTGCGTTGTCACCGACATCGTCATTGCTGATGGCCATGCGCTGTGCGAGACGCTCCTTGTGCACGACGCGCGGAGAGTTGAGCATAAGAGCTTCAAGCACCTCGTATTCCCTCAGCGGCAGTTGAAGCCGGCCGCTACCGGTAGCGAGCGTCCTGTCAACGGGGTTCAGCCTGACGCTGCCAACGACAATATCGTGGCGGAAATCCGTATGGCTTCGGCGCAGCAGCGCCCGGACGCGCGCCAGCAGCTCTCTGAGGTCGAAGGGTTTTTCCATGTAATCGTCGGCGCCCGCATCGAGTGCAGCGACCTGCTGATCGACGCCCTCGCGCGCTGTCAGAACCAGGACGGGAATGCTGTTCTGCTCATGGCGCATGGCCTTGAGGATGGTGATGCCCTCCATGTCAGGCAGGCCCAGGTCGAGAATCACCAGGTCGAAGTCGTAGGCGCACAGTGACGCCTTTGCGGTAGTGCCATCCGCTGCGTGGGCAACCTGATAGTTCTCGCGACCGAACGCGGCGAGTAGTCCGTTCGCCAGCAGGGCATCGTCCTCGACCAGCAACAGGTTCATGCAATGGGCCCTCCGGGCAGGCGTTCGGTTATCCGCGACTGAAGCGCCCAGACTATACGGAAAAACCCGTCAGCGACGCCAGCGGTATGGCGCCAGACGCGCAGCGAGTTGAAAGGTTCATGAAAGGGAATCCCGATAAGCTTGTGGACTGAAAAAGCGCGTCGGAACCATTGTCGCTGTCAGCTCGCCAGGAATCGCAAGCAGCCATCTGGGCCGGCATTCGATGACGAAGCACAGGTAGACAGCCTGCAGGGATATTTTATGGTCTCTATGGATGACTTGAGAAAGGACTTGCCTGCCAGCATTGTCGTGTTCTTCGTTGCCCTGCCGCTGTGCCTCGGTATCGCGCTGGCTTCAGGAGCACCGCTGTTTTCGGGACTTATCGCCGGGATTGTCGGCGGCATTCTTGTGGGTGCGGTGAGTGGATCGCCTCTCGGTGTATCGGGACCGGCTGCGGGACTGGCGGTGGTTGTTCTTGGAGCGATAGAAACGCTGGGTTCGTTTGAGGCGTTTCTGCTCGCTGTAGTGCTCGCTGGCCTGCTGCAGATAGTTCTGGGGGTGGCCCGTGCTGGCGTGCTTGGCTATTTTTTCCCGGCTGCTGTCATTCAGGGAATGCTCACGGGCATCGGCATCATCATCATTCTCAAGCAGATTCCCCATGTTCTGGGCTATGACGCGAACCCACTCGGGGATATGGGCTACGCTGAATCTGATGGGGGTACCGTGTTCTCGGCGTTTGGCGAAATGCTGAATTACATTCACCCGGGTGCTCTGCTGATCTCGTTGGCCTCCCTGGCCATACTCATTGCCTGGAGCACGCCCCGTATCACCGGCCATCGCTGGCTTGGCTTGATCCCCGGACCCGTTATCGCCGTCGCTTTTGCTGTCACCTGCCAGCTTCTATTTTCTGGTATTTCCACTTTCGCGCTATCGGATGATCAGCTGGTGTCGGTGCCTGTGGCGTCGAGCCTCGCTGAATTTGCCTCCCTCTTCGTGTTGCCCGACTTCAGTCAGATCGATAACCCGGTTATCTGGACTGTGGCCTTGACGTTGGCCGCGGTTGCCAGCATCGAGACGCTGCTGTCCGTCGAGGCAGTCGATCGGATTGACCCGCAGAAGCGGGTCACGCCGACTAACCGCGAACTGGTGGCCCAGGGCGTCGGCAACTCTGTGTCCGGATTGATTGGTGGCCTGCCGATCACTCAGGTCATTGTGCGCAGCAGCGCCAATGTCCAGGCAGGTGCGCGCTCTAAGGTGTCCACCATCAGCCACGGGTTCCTGCTCCTCGTCTGTGTCGCGACGGTTCCACACTGGCTCAATCTTATCCCCCTCGGCGTACTGGCCGCCGTTCTCCTCGTGACCGGCTACAAGCTTGCCAAGCCGGCTCTGTTCAAGAAGATGTGGGGCTATGGCCTGGAACAGTTTGCGCCATTTATCGTGACTGTTGCGGGCGTGGTTTTTACGGATCTGCTACTGGGCGTGGGCATGGGGATGACGGTTGCACTGGTGATTTTGCTGCAGTGGAGTTTCCGTAACTCCCACTTCCTGCATATGGAAAAAGGTGAAACTGCGGCACACAGGCCTGTTCTCACCATGCACCTTGCAGAGGAAGTGACGTTTCTGAACAAGGGGGCCATCAGGAAGCAGCTGGACCAGGTCCCGGACAACAGTATTCTGGTGATCGACCAGAGCCGTTGCGTTTATCTGAACCATGATGTGGCGGAAATTATCGACGATTTTGCCAGTGTCGCACCGGAACGTGGCATTGAGGTGAACCTGACAGAGTTCAGCAAACAGATTTTGCGGGGACCGAAGTGGTCATCGCAGAGCGCCCCGTAGAAAACAAACCTTACTCGATATTCTGCACCTGCTCGCGCATCTGCTCGATCAGGACTTTCAGCTCGACCGTACTGGCTGTCAAACTGGCATCTGTCGACTTTGACGATAGGGTATTTGCCTCGCGATTGAGCTCCTGCATCAGGAAATCGAGGCGCCGGCCAGAGGGGCCGCCGGCCTCCAGCACCTGTCGCACGGCATTAACGTGGGTTTCCAGACGGTCCAGTTCCTCTTCCACATCGGATTTCTGGGCCAGGTAGACCAGCTCCTGCTCAAGTCGCCCGCTGTCTACATCAATGCCGAGCGCGTCCAGTCGCTGCAGCAGGCGCGTCCGCAGCCTGGACTGCAGCAGCGGGAGCTGGTGGCGCACGCGTTTCGTCTCGACCAGTATGGTATCCAGGCGCTGCGCCAGAAGCCTGACGAGCTGTCTGCCCTCGGCAGCGCGGGTTGCCACGAGTGAGGCGAGTGCGGCATCAAATGCCTGCAGCGCGCCTGTCTGCAAGGCGTCGCTGTCTGCCACTGGTGGGCGCATCACGCCGGGAAACTGCAGAACTGTGAGGGGATCCATGGGTGCGCTTTGGCCCAGGCGAGCCGCTACGATGGCACTGGCGTCGAGCAGGCGGGTGAGCATGGGCTCGTCCAGTACGAGGGCTGCCGCTTCCGCGGATTCATCCTGGACTTTGATTGAGCAGTCCACCTTGCCCCGGTTCAGCTGTTTTGTAAGGGCCTCGCGCAGCCGGGGTTCAAGGGCACGCAGTGCGTCGGGAAGCTTGAAGTGGCTGTCGAGGTAACGGTGATTGACGCTGCGTAGTTCGGCAACGACGGTTCCCGCCGCGCCCGCTTTCTCACCACGGGCAAATGCCGTCATGCTATTGATGCTGGACATTGCCATCTCCCCAAATCTGCAGCTCGGATAGTATCAGCAAGCAATTCCCGCATGCAGCTGCATTGTGATCGGGTGCGGACGATGATGGGGGGCTTCTGTATACTGCCGCGTTTTCTTCAATGGAGAGACCTTCGGCATGCAACGACCCAGTGGACGACAGCCCGACGCCCTGCGCACCGTGACCCTGGAGCGCGGATACACCCGGCACGCCGAGGGTTCCGTTCTGGTTTCCTTTGGTGGTACGCGAGTGATCTGTACTGCTTCCGTCGAGCCCGGCGTGCCCCGTTTCCTTCGCGGCACCGGCCAGGGCTGGGTCACGGCAGAATATGGCATGCTGCCGCGGTCAACAGGCAGTCGCATGGCGCGCGAAGCCAGTCGTGGGCGCCAGGGTGGACGCACGCTGGAAATTCAGCGGCTGATCGGTCGATCGCTGCGCGCGGCGCTGGACATGAAGAAGCTCGGCGAGAACACCATCACCGTCGATTGCGACGTCATCCAGGCTGACGGCGGCACTCGCACGGCCTCCATTACCGGTGCCTGCGTGGCGCTGGTGGATGCGCTGAACGGCCTGCAGCGCAGCAAGGCGCTGTTATCCGATCCTCTGGAGAACATGGTGGCGGCGGTCTCCGTAGGCGTTTACCAGGGGGTGCCGGTGCTCGATCTCGACTATGACGAGGATTCGCGAGCAGAGACTGACATGAATGTCGTCATGTCCGATGCGGGGGGCTTTATCGAGGTTCAGGGCACGGCAGAAGGCGCTCTGTTCGGGCGCGATGCCCTGAATGCCATGCTCGACCTGGCCACCGATGGCATACAGGAGCTGTTTGCGCTGCAGCGGGCGGCACTGGCCGTAGGTTAGCCTGCGGGCGCCGTCAGGGCTCGATATCGTAGTCCATGATAACCGGTGCATGGCTGGAGAATGCCTGCACCTTGTAGATGGCGCCGTATTCAATCTGGTATTTCAGGCTCTGTGAAACCACCTGCATGTCCGTGCGCCAGCCGTTACTCTGGCGGCTGTCATCGTCGGGCCACCAGGTGAACTCATCGCGATCGGTATTGACCTCGCGAAAGGCGTCGACATAGCCGCTGCTGAACAGCTCATCCATCCACTGGCGCTCTTCCCCGAGGAATCCGGGCCTGTTGCCATTTTCAACGGCATTCTGTAGGTCGGCGGCGGTATGTGCAATTTGCCAATTACCGCAGATAATGAATTCGCGGCGCTTATTGCGCACTTTCTGCAGGTGATTGCCGAGCAACTCGAAGAACTCGGATTTTCGCGCCAGTGAATCGGGGTCATCAGCGCTTGCGCTGGGCGCAAGCAGGCAGCCGACGCTGAGCCGCTCGTAGTCCGCCTGGATATAACGCCCCTCCATATCGAAATCGGCGAAACCGAGCCCGGTCATGATGGCTTTCGGCAGCTTGCGACAGTAGAGCGCCACGCCATTCTTCTTGCCGTCGATGTCGTCAAAGAAATAAGCGTTGTACTCTGGCGGGAAGTATTTCTGGCTGCGGAGGTCATATTCCGAGCAGCGGATATCCTGAATGCAGATGAAGTCCGCATCCTGATCCGCTATCCAATCGTAAAGACCTCGTTTCGCCGCCTGCTTCAAGCCATCGGCACTGAAACTGATGATTCTCATTGGTAATCCCCCACCTCGCGGTGTCTATGATACCGAATCCCAGCGTGCCAGAATACTCGCTTTATTCATTTGCCTGCAGTGGCGACAGTCGGCTGTGGCAGACCTGGCGCTTGCCAGACATCCCGGGGACGTTCCGAATGAAACGCTATCAGGAAGATTTCATTGCACTGGCGCGCGAGCACAATGTGCTCAAATTCGGTGAATTCACCCTGAAGTCAGGGCGCACAAGCCCCTACTTCTTCAATGCGGGCGCTTTTGCTACCGGCGCCGCTCTTGCTGCGCTGGGCCGATATTACGCGCAGTGCATTGTTGAGGCGGGCATCGAATTCGATGTAATGCTCGGTCCGGCCTACAAAGGCATTCCGCTGGCGACGACGACGGCGGTTGCGCTGGCCGATCAACATGGTCGCGATGTACCGTTTGCCTACAATCGCAAGGAAGCCAAGGCGCACGGTGAAGGTGGCGTTCTGGTGGGTGCGCCGCTGCACGGGCGCGTGCTGGTGATTGACGATGTAATGACTGCCGGCACTGCGGTGACGGAAGTCATCGGCATGATTGAACAGGCGGGAGCGCGGTTTGCGGGTGTGGTGATTGGCCTCGACCGGCAGGAGCGCGGCCAGGGCGTGCTTTCGGCAGTGCAGGAGATTGAGCTGACACACGGCTCGCCCGTCATCAGCCTCATTGGCATGTCGGATATCATTGAATACGTGGAGCAGGACGCTGATCTCGCCCACGATGGCGTTCTTGCAGCAATGCGGAACTACCGCACAAAATACGGTGTCTAGTGGGCCACGCGGTAAGTTCGGTAATACTCAGCCGCAGCACAAGCGCTGTGG
>CAZTJR010000050.1:0-16839 GCA_964613795.1 uncultured Alteromonadaceae bacterium
GTTGTACCAGTCCACAAAAGCGGCGGCCCACTGCCGCGCTTCGGATATTCCGGGCGATACTTGGCCGTTTTGAAGAGCGCTTCGGCATCGGCGTTGTCGTCGCTGACCCGGGGTCGCGAGTACGAGGGCTTGATGCCCAGCCAGTTCAGCATGGCCAGTACGGTCGTGGCTTTGAGCGTGGCGCCATTATCTCCGTGCAGCACCGGTTTGTTGGCGTTGCCGGCAATGCGCTCAGCCAGCGCGGCACGCTTCACCACGCGCACAGCGTGATCGGCGTCATCGGTGGCGTGCACCTCCCAGGCGACGACTTTACGGCTGAAGACGTCCAGGATCAGGTGCAGGTAAAACCACTGCCCCATGACCTACGTCGGCAGGAAGGTGACGTCCCACGCCCAAACCTCGTTCGGGCTGCGGGCGACATGCGTGGTCGGCGGTCGCTGCTTCACCGGCGCCCTGCAGCGGCCCCGGTGCTTGAGCTGGCCCGCGTCTCGCAGAACACGGTAAAAGCTCGATTCGCTGGCGATATACACGCCGTTGTCGGCCAACATGGGCACAATCCGCGTCGGCGGCAGCGCAGCGTACTCGGGCCAGTTGGCGACCGCGAGAATTTCCTGCCGCTCGGCTTCCGTCAGGCGCGAAGCAGGCGCCGGTCGTTGCGCCGACGGGCGTCGATCGCCGAGACGCAGCGCCTCAGGCCGCAACCAGCGCCTTTTCTTTGCGGGCGAGGTCACGCTGTAGCTTGCGGATCTCCTTCCGGGAGGCGCGGTCTGTTTTGCCTGAAGCTTCGGCTGACGACGGGTCCGACAAGGACTCGCTCGCCTGGGCCCGCTACTGCGCCAGCTCTTCCGGATACACACCGTTCTCGCGGCACCAGGCGCTTCGGCCTTCCTCATCCAGACTGGCCGTGTGGATAACGGCTTCGAGACGAGCAGGACCGGTCCACAGCCGGTCATGTGAGTCACTCAGTGCCACGGCCCGCCACCGCGACAGGGTGTCAGCTCGAACCCCCAGCTCGCGAGAGACGTCTTCCAGCGTTGCGCTCTCAGGCGGCAGCAACCGCGCCAACGCTTTGGCCTTGAAGGCCGTCGAATATCTTGCCATGCGTCATACTCCGTGCCTTCAGCAGTGTACCTATTGAGGGGGCAGCTATCTTGACGCAGAGGGACACTCCGGAGGACATCCGTCTGCTTTTCGCTGGGAAGGACACGCGGTAGCAGGTTCCAGCTCAACCGCAATCAGCCAGCAAGGGAGCCAGTGAAAAACTCATGGCATGAGCTGTCGCTTGTTACCGCTCAGGAACGAAAAAATATGAATGGCATTTTCACCGCTGGAAACATAATGACCGATCAATAGGCGGGAATTTTGCGAGATTTTCAGTCTCAGTCGACATGCTCAGCGAGAAAATCTACTCTTAACATGTGATTTATACGCCCTCTACGCCTCAGGCACATCGTATCAAATCCGTTTGAGTAGGGCCGTGCACCCACTCATGGCAATCTTCCAGTTGCTGGCAGCTTTCTACGCCAGTTGGCAGTCTGTCCTGCAGCTGTCCAGCACAATTAATTCGCGTGGCATCACAGCGTAAGGTTTTCAGCCAATTGCAACGCACTGTCACTGCTGCCACCAACCAGGAACGTGTATTCTCCGGGTTCCATCTGCCAGTGGTCCGAGGGCTCATGCCAATAGTATAAAGCCCGCTCTGGTATCTGCAGGTGAACGATACGCACCTCGCCCGGCGCAAGAGTCACTCGTAAAAATGCCTGCAGCGCTTTGCCCGGTCGTTCAACCAAACAGCCGGGATAACACACATACAGCTGGACAACCTCGTCGGCGCATATCTCGCCCTCGTTGCACACAGCAACCTGCGCACTTACGCCGTCGACACTGCGACGCACCCGCAGTGCGCGGTAGGTGAAATTTACATAGCTCAGACCATGACCAAACGGGAAACGTGGTTCTCTGTGCTGCACATCCAGCCAGCGATAGCCATGCAAAGGACCATACTCGATGGATTCCGCTTGCGGATCAAAAAACGGATAGTCGGCGGTTGCACGCGCGACGCTGAAGGGTAGCTTGCCGGATGGCGCCACCTCTCCGAATAGAAGCGCGGCAAGGGCTCGACCGCCCTCCATGCCGGCATAAAAAGTCTGTAGCACTGCGCCTGTGGCGTCTATCCAGCCTTCAACAAGCACCGCCGAACCGGCGACGATCACGACCACTGTGCGTGGGTTAGCTGCGGTAACGGCCTGAATCAGGGTAACCTGCGCGGGCGGCAGACCCAGGTCGACGCGATCACCTCCGGTCGGTCGTCGCGCCGTCGCCGTCGCAACAGCGTCGGCGCCGGCGCCGGCCGCCCCGAGGGGAATATCTCCGGGAATGTATTCTCCCTCTTCTTCTGCGGTATAACCCACCACCAGCACCACGGCATCGGCTTTTCTCGCCGCATCAGCGGCGGCAGAAGGATCGAGCTCGTCTCCGGCGAGTTCTTTATCTGGCTGTCCCAGCAGCTTGCCAATACCTGCCAGCGGAGTGACCACCCACGGCGCGTTCACGCGACTGGAACCGCCATCCCCCGTGTTTTCCAGCGTAGCCAGGCGGCCCATCACGGCTACATTAGCGGTGAGCGGGAGCGGCAAGGTCTTATCGCGGTTGCGCAGCAACACAGCAGATTTCTCTGCCGCCTCGCGCGCCAGCGCAACATGTTCGGGGCAGGCGACCTGCGCTGTTGTATACTCGGGTAACGGGTCTTCCGCGCAGGCAAAGCTATATAGCGTGCGCAGTATGCGACGACAGGCAGTGTCGATCACCGCAGGCGCAATCTGCCCCGACTCGACAGCCGCCACCAGCTTTTCACCAAAGTGCGCAGGCTCGGGGTTCTCGATGTCAAGACCCGCGCTGGCAGCGTAAGGCGCATAGACTCCCAGCACCCAATCGGAGTGTACAAAGCCCTCGAAACCCCACTCGTGGCGGAGAATGTCCGTGAGCAGCGCACCATTCTGCCCGCAATACTCACCGTTCAGGCGGTTGTAGGCACTCATTACCGACGCACACCCTGCCTCAATCACCCGGCGGAAATGCGGCAGATAGACTTCGCGCAGCGTTCGCGCGCACATAAGTACATCCACCCTGAAGCGCGCGTTCTCTATAGAGTTGCCAGCAAAATGTTTCACCGTGGCGATTACGTTGTGAGCCTGAATACCTTCTGTTAACGCCGCGCCCATCTCGCCGACGTGAAACGGGTCCTCACCATAGGTTTCCTGGGCGCGCCCCCAACCAGGGTGACGCAGCAGATTCACGCATACGGCACCGGAGAGGTTGCACCCCTGCGCGCGAATCTCAATTCCCATGACTTCACCAATACGGCGCTCGAGGGAGGGATCCCAACTGGCACCCCGCGCCATGGACACGGGAAAACACGTTGATTGGCCACGTGCAACCCCGCGCGGTCCGTCGGTAAACCAGAGCGCTGGCACCCCCAGACGCTCGCACCCCGCACCGGCCCGATACGGCTCAGCACCCCAGGTGCTTCCGCTGCGACGATACTGCTCAAAAAAACCGCGTCCCGACATCATGGCAACCTTCTCGGCCAGGGTTGCCGCTTGCAGGATTAAAGCGACGCGCGCATCAATATCGGCGTTGCTAAGGCCTTTTTCAGGCGACAGCTCTGATGTGAGCGGATCTGGCATAGACACCCCGGCTCAATAACTCATGGACACGCGCACACCAACGGAACGCATAGATTCAAACGTCAGGAATTGCGCATAGCCACCATTATCAAAAGGCTGCCCGGCAATGGCCTCGGCGAAGCTCTCGTCCAGCAGGTTGCGTCCGAACAGAGCCAGGGTGCCCCGCCCATCACTGAAGTTCAGGCCCACTTGCGCATCCACCAATGCATAGCTGCCAATGCGGGTATTCGGATCGTTGGTGTTGCTTGAGATGGCACTGTCGCGATAACTCACGCCGACCTGCGAGAATGCTGGCTTCCCCAGAAGCTGGAAATCGTAACGGGCCAGGCCGTTCATCACCCAGCGCGGCGCATTGGCAAGATCGCCGCCGGAAAGATCCTGAAAGTCCCCTCGCCCATTGCCGCTGCTGTCAACACAGCCATCCTGGCCCACTGGCTGTAAAACATAGCACGGCGCTCCGGGGAAGTCCTCGAAAGTGGCGTTAGTGTAGGCCATGGCCAGCGACAGGGTGATGGCATCGGTAGGCAGCGCGGTGAAGTCTGCCTCAAAGCCGTAGGTCCGGGCCTCGCCAGCATTGGTCACAGAAAAGATGGTGGTGCCATCAGGTGCTGGCACCAGCGCCTGCGCCTGGAAATCTTCTATTGTGGAGTAAAATGCCGTGAGATTGGCCGTGAGGCGGCCACCCCAACCCGTGCTGCGAATGCCAAGCTCATACTGCAGCGGGATTTCAGCATCGACTGTGGGCAGCAGCGTATTCTGTGGGCCAGTACCGTTTATAGTGAGCCCGCTGACCACGCCGCCCGACTTGTAACCTTTGCTGACGGTCGCAAAAACGTTGGTCTGATCCGACAGGTAGTACTGCAAGCCAAGGCGCCAGGCGAGGGCTGTGTCGTTCACTTCTCCACGCAATGGCTGCGGAGTCACGGTCTGTCCGGCAAAGGGGCCCACTGAACCCGGCGTAACCGTGCGTAGCTGATTTCCCGAAATCTCTGAGCGCAGCAATCGCGCGCCGACAATCAGACTGAATTGATCAGTCATGGCGTACTCGCCCTGCCCGAACAGCGCCTTGTTGGTTTCTTCTATTGCGCTGACCATGTCCGATCCCAGTAGCAAGCCCGGCGGCAGCACGCCCAGCAGATCAAGACCGGCAGTGCCGGCTTGTGTGTTGATCTGATCAAGGTCCTGCTCGAACCAGAACGCACCGAGGGTGTAGGTAAGACGCTGATCACGTGGCGATAGCAGACGCAGCTCCTGACTGAACTGCGTCTGCTCCAGGTCACCCAGATTAACCGCAAGGAAGGGGAGCGGGATGAGGTCGGCGTCGTTGTTATCAAAACTCTCCCACTGACGCCAGGCCGTCAGGGACACCAGGTCGAAGTCCCCCAGCCGCCAGTTGAGCTCTGCTGAGAAACCGCCGCTCTCCATCTGGTTGCGGAAAACGCCGTCGGCCGCCAGCAGGCGGTTGCCCGGCCCGGGAGTTATGCCGCTGGCAGCAGTGGCGGTGCCGATCGCCGGCACACCAGAGCCGAGCAGTCCAGAGCCGGGGCCGCCGGCAGATGCATTACGCAGCGTCAGCGCACCGGCCGCCTGGTCTCGCCTAGCATAGTCAGCCGACAATAGCAGATCGAGGTTTTCCGTGAAATTTATCGCCAGCTTGCCACGCACACCGTATTCATCGCGCTCATTCAACTCACCCTGGGGTGCGTCGGGATTGACGTTGAACACATAGCCATCGCGCTGATTGGAGTAGCCGCTTACGCGACCTTCAATTCGGTCAGTCAGCGGCCCAGATACAGACCCGGAAAGATTCAGCTCATTGCGAGTGCCATAGCCAATCTTTACGTCTGCTTCGAAGGTGTCTGTTGGCTTGCGGGTTATGATAGAGATCACTCCGGCAGATGCATTCTTGCCGAACAGGGTGCCTTGCGGACCGCGCAAGACTTCCACACGCTCAACATCGGACAGATCAAACAGCCCGGCGCCCTCCCTACCAAGGATCACGCCGTCAATCGCCATGGCCACGCTGCCCTCGATCCCCACATTGAACAGGCCGGTTCCAATACCACGAATCGTCGATGCAGACTGCCGCGCATTGATGCCGGCCGCAAAGGTGATTCCGGGCACGGCATACTGCAGCTGGTCAAAACCATCAATCTGTCGGAGATCCAGTGCGTCGCCACTAATGGCGGTTACGGAAATCGGCACATCCTGCAGGTTCTCAGCATAGCGCTGCGCCATCACCACGACTTCTTCCAGAAGCGCCGATTGCTGTGCCTGCACCACCGGCAAACTAGAGAAGAAAACGGCACCCGCCAGCGGCAGGGCGCGAAAGGGAATCCCGTGCATAGTTCTTTCCTCGCGTGATTAACACGGCCTCGAGCCGCTCATTATTTGTTATCCGTTCGGATAGTAAGATTCCGCGCGCAGGCGCGTCAAGTTTGCTATCCAGTCGGATAGCAAACTGCCGGACGCGAATGATCTACACGGGGAGGTTGCAGGAGCAGTGCGGACGTGATCAGTCAGTGCGCGGCGGTGCCGGCGGAAACGGTGGGGGTGGGGGTACCGCCAGCTGCTTGCGGGCTTGCGCTACGATAGCAAGCAGTCTTGCCACCTCGTCCGGCTGGTCGGGTGCCAGGCTGTAGTTCTCCCCGGGATCGCTGGCGAGATTGAACAGCAGCGGGTAGCCAAGATCACCCAGGGGAACTTCATAGATTTTGTAGTAACCCCGAAGTACAAGTCGCCAATCGCCGCTGCGAACGGCCGCAATCTGATCCTCATTGAAGAACAACAGTTCATCGTGCGGTGTCGGTGCGCCCTGGCTCAACACGGGCCAGATATCGCGACCATCAAGTGTGAGGTGATCGGTCTCAGCTCCGGCAAGCCGCGCCAAGGTGGGCAGCAAATCCAGCCCGGACACTGGCTCGTCGCTCAGCTGTCCGCGCGGGAGACCCGAAGGCCAGTAAGCGACAAAAGGCACCCTGTAGGCGCCATCCCAAGTACCTCCCTTGCGATCTCGCGATACCCCCGCCGAGCCCTCAAACCAGGGCCCGTTGTCCGACGTGAAGACAATCAGCGTGTTGTCGCGCTGACCGCTGCGCGTGAGTGCGTCGATCAATTGTCCAACACTCCAGTCGATAGTCTCCACAGTGTCCCCGTAAAGCCCTGCGCCTGACTGCCCCCGAAAGGGTGGCCCGGAGAACAAGGGGATGTGCGGGAAGGTATGTGCGAGATAAAGAAAAAACGGTCGATCGCCCGACTCCTCAATTAGAGCCACAGCCTCCTCGGTATAACGCGCGGTCAGCGTCGTCTGATCCACCGACGCGTCAATCACCTCTTCATCACGGTACAGCGGGAACGGGGACATATCGTTTGAGTACGGCACGCCAAGGAACTCGTCAAAGCCATGCGAGGTGGGCCAGTGTGGTGCCTGATTGCCCAAGTGCCATTTGCCGATCATGGCCGTTCGGTAGCCGGCGCCGCGAAGCAACGTGGCGAGCGTAGTTTCCGTAGCGGGCAGACCGTGCGTACTGCCTGGCCTGATTACGTCTTTGGCCAGGCCCATGCGCACCGGCTGGCGGCCGGTCAGGAATCCCGCTCGCGACGGCGTGCAGACATTGGCGGGCGCATAAAAACTACTGAGCCGCATTCCTTCACTGGCCAGCGCATCAATATTGGGCGTATTGATCAAGGTGCTGCCGTTAGCGCCGATGTCCCCATAGCCTAGGTCATCCGCAAGAATGAAAACGATGTTCGGGCGCGGCGGCGCCGATTCCGCCAGCAGTGCAGCGCAGTAGAGCCAGATAATCAGGCCAGCGCCGATGAGACGCGATGCAGGACCAGCGGTCATAGCAGAGCCCCTTGTAGAAAAAACAGGTTGAACCCGAACAGTCCGGGAGGATGACACCAGATCACGTTTCTGCACCCACGGCCCGATGCTCAAAAAAGAGGGTAAGCAAAGTATCAGCATGAGCGTTGATCACCGTCTGGTCATTCGCGTCAACGCCGTATACCAGTCGAACTTCGGCAGCGAGGGCGAACATCATTTGCGCGGCGGCAGAGAGAATATAGACCAGTGAGTGCAGTGGGACTCGCGGGTAAATGCCCTCCGCCATCAGCGCATTCAGGCTCTCGGCAAGCAGCTCGTGATCGGGGCGAATGAAGTGCTCGACTGCCCAGCGTAGTCGCTCACTGTCGACCACCGATTCCTGCACCATGATTCTTGCGTGCTCTGGATGGCGCGCGCAGTAGCTGACGTAGCGCCGCAGGCGAACGCGGGTCTGCTCATAAAGCGACAGTCCGGCGTCTTCTACCGGAACTGCAGTCTCTGCATGTAAACGTTCAAATAAAAACCCGACGGCCGCTTTCCAAAGACCATCCTTATCGCCAAAGTGGTAACGGATCAGGCCGTGATTGACGCCAGCCGCCGCCGCGATCTCGCGGACGCTGGCCGCCGCAAAGCCCTGCGCCGCAAAGGTCTCAAGAGCGCACTGCAGAATACGTGCACGCGTCTCCGCTTTTTGCGTGGCACGCCGCTGGCCGGTCTCATTCGCGCAGTCAACTACAGATGACATGAAAAACCCACTCGTCAAAGCCCTTCAGTGTAGCAAAGGGTATGCGTTTGTCAGCGCCGTCCCGACGCGCAGCTGCCAGGTAAGTAAGGCAAATCATGACCTACCCCGCCGAGCCGCAATCTGCCGCCGCAACTCCACATGCCGGACAGCGTCGATAGGGTAGCGATAGAGCGCCAGGGCAGTTACCACTAGGCCCAGCACCGGCACCAGGGTCATGATGGCCTTCATCCCATCGAGCGTGGCATCTGTCTGCACGGCACCAGGCTGAAAGCCAACCAGGTCGAGCAGCACCCCAAGGAACAGAGCATTAAGTCCGAGCGCTGCTTTCTGCGCGAAGGTGGCAAATCCGAACACCTTGGCCTCATTGCGTTCGCCGCAAAGCCAGTCATCGTATTCGACAGTGTCGGGCAACATCGCCCAGAACATGACCGCAAACGCACTGGTGCCCACCGCAATAGCGCCAACGCAGACATAAATACTCAACTCATCGCGCATGGGCAACCAATAAAAAGCCAGGTACCCTGGAAACGCGATGGCACAGCCGAGCAGCCAGGCTGTGCGTTTCGAGAACCGCATAGCCACTCGCGCCCACAGCGGTGCAATCACCAGTAACAACATCGGTCCGATGGCCAGCGCAATACCGGCTGCCGCCTCGTTACCCACACCGTACTTAAACCAGTAAAGCAGGGTCTTGGACAACATGGTCAGGCAGAGTGATGCCATTACGATCGCCAGCAGAACACGCACCAGCGGTCCGTTGCGCCGCAGCATGGCCGCTCCGGTCGCAATATCCCGCAGGCCGCTGAACAAGGGATTATCACCGGCCGGAACACGCGGCTCAGCGTCGACAGGCTCGCGCACACTGAGAAAACACAGCACGAACAGGCATGAGGCAATCACAGCCATTAAGATCGCGGCATAAAGCCAGCCCAGCCGTGTATCCCCGGTCATCGCAACCAACTTCGCAACCGCCCAGGGGGTTGCCACAGCCGTGGTGAGGCCGCCCAGTGCCGCACCTTGCATACGCCAACCCGCGAGACTGGCGCGAACCTGACTGACCTGGGTAATGCGGGCAGACAACGCACTATAGGGTACCGCGACAACGGTGTAGAGCGTGCGCAGCAGCAGGTGCGTGAGCAGCGCGTAAGCCGGCAACAGCGTTGGTGACAAGCCTTCTGGCACCCAGAAAGTCAGCACAAAAGCGAGCGCCAGCAGTGGTGGCGCCCACAGTAGGTAGGGGCGAAACCGTCCGAAGCGCGATCGCGTGCGGTCGGCAATTCCACCCATCCACGGATCCGTCAGCCCATCCCAAAGGGACGCGACAAACACCGTAAAGCCAGCCGTGCCGGGGGAAAGACCCATCACTTCGGTGTAAAAGAAAAACAGGAACAGGCTGATGCCCTGCCAATATACATTGAGGCCGGTATCACCCAGCGCATAACCCGATTTCTTCCATACGGATAATGATTCCAACGCTGTCGAGCCGCTTCCCCCGGGCACCTCCATGTCGCGGCCTTCCTGTTTCATTATCCATATGGATAGACGTTAACGAACAGCGACAGTCCTGTCCAGTCCCGTGGGTTCCCGCAGGAACACGAGAAAGAAGAATTCGAAAAAATTTAAGCTGGATGCAATCAGTCAGGTATTGGAGCAGGGCTGCAGCCGGGTAGAAGCAGCAAGCAGCCTGGGCATCAACGCCAATATGCTGTGCCGCTGGATCAGGCAGCACGAGGCGGACGACGGCATGGCTTTCGCGGTAACGGGAAGCTCAGCGCAAAACAGGCCGAGATTCGAAAGCTCCGGGAAGATGTCCGGCGTCTGAAGATGGAGAAAGAAATCTTAAAAAAGACCGCTTTTTGTCCCAGGCCGAAAGAATTGGCAGTTCAGTGACTCGGTGGCCGGAGTGAAGGCCAGGATCAAACTCTGCACCCTGATCGAAACCGTGAGGGCCAACGGGCTGGACCTACGCCTACCTGCGGCATATCTACACGAAGTTGCCGTTGGTCGATAGCGTCGAACAGATTGAGGCGCTGCTGCCCTTGAACATCAAGCCGGAGCATATCGGCCAGCGGTGATACAGGGCGCGGTTGGTTTACCGCTCACATAGAGCAGGCCAGAAATCTCCGTGAACCAGAGGAAGTTCAAAGAACGTGACTTAATCACCTCGATTATTCTCTGGGGGATTATCAAGTTTCTCCGAGCACTTGAATTTATCGGCAATGACATAACACGAGACCGTAGAGAGGCTCTCAGTTGACAGCATCAATTCGATAGATTGCCGCAGTACATCTTCGTCTGCCGAACTCAACCATAGCTTCTGTGGCTCCGATAATAGAAATCTCTCCGCTGCAAATGTCTTGGGGTCTTCGAGAATCACTTGAGTCTCACTGCTGCGCAGCGCCATGATCAAACTAAGAATATTTTCGTGGCTTAGAGCCATTGGTTTGATTTCTGAGTCCGCGGCAGATTCTTCACCGTTACCCGTCACCCAAACGAACAACAGTGCGATGAAGACGCCCTTGATAGGACCGAATCTTCGATGTGTTTTGGCCATGTAGACAAAGACAATGGCCATTAAGCCCAATGCTAGAAGCGTCCAGTGGATTGCCCCCATTGCTGGAACGGGAGGGATTTCTCCTACTATTAGTTCGCGCCGAGCGATATCGCTATACTGGGCTTGGGGCGCTGAAGCCAAATCTTGCGCGCCTAAAATGTAAGCCAGTGAATATGTTCCTGCGGTATTCGGAACCACTTGCCACTCAACAACTATCGAGTCCTGCTGAGCTATTTCAACGGGCGATCCCAGAAACTTCCGCCATTCAATATCAGGGGTTTCTTCTAGATCGGGTATCGGGGGGTCATCAGTATCAGCTGTACAGCTGAGAGGCGCGCCTAGATTTATCCGGTATTGACAGTCGGCTATAGTCCAGGATGCGGGTACTGCAATGCCAAGTGAAGGCTTGCAATTGGTGCAGGTGCTGCTAGCTCCCCCAGTAACTGTTGCAGTAAAAACTTGCTCTATCTGTGTGCTGGGGGGTTGGTCCACAGAGACGATATCGTAGCAGCCCGACAAGGAGGTAACAGCCACCAGCACGGTTAAATATTTTTTCAGGGAGTTAAATTTTGCTTGCAGGACCGAACCAGTAACTGACGTTGCCATGCAGTTGCACTCTTAATGTGAAAAATACAGACAAGGCGGCGCCATTTCCGAGGGGTTGGGAGGTGCTTGAAAAACTCCGGCCTTGATTGCTTGTTCTTGTTGTGCGTGGGGTTCCACGGCCACTAAGCTAGTCTAATGTGTGATCCTTGGCAATACCCAGAATACCCAGAGCAAACTACACCGGGAATCCGAGCTTGTGTATGCCGAAAAATCGAAGCTACACATAGCGCACTGCTTCAGTACGAGGAAAGAGTATATGACAGCCATCGCCTTTGACCTGATCGGCGACATTCACGGCCAGGCCCCGAGCCTGGAGCGCCTGCTCGATGAGCTGGGCTACCGGGAAATTGACGGTGTTTATCGCCATCCGGCGCGCCGCGTGCTGTTCGTGGGTGACTTCATCGACGGCGGCGCTCATCAGCGCAGAGTGATCAGCATTGCGCGCGCCATGGTCGAGAACAACAGTGCATTGGCGGTGATGGGCAATCATGAATTCAATGCGCTGGCCTACGGCACCGACGATGGTCAGGGTGGCTGGCTGCGACCGCACACGGACAAGAACGCGCGTCAAAGTGCGGCATTTCTGCAGGCGTTTCCCTTTGGTTCAGATGCCTACCGCGATGTTCTGGGCTGGTTTGCCTCGCTGCCACTCTGGATTGAAGAGGACGGATTGCGCGTCGTGCACGCCTGCTGGGACCCCGTGGCAATGGCAATGCTGCGCGACAAGCACGCCGGCCCTCAGATGACAGACGAGCTGCTGCGGCGATCAAGCACAAAGGACAGCATGGAGTTCAACGCCGTGGAAACGCTGCTGAAAGGCAAGGAAATTCCGCTGCCCGAGGGCATATCTTTCCCGGACAACTATGGCGCCCAAAGACACCACATGCGTATCAAGTGGTGGGACCGTTCGGCGCAGAGCTACAAAGCGCTTTTCCTTGGTCCGCCTGCGGCCTTGACCCATATCCCCGATGATCCGGTGGGTCTCGATCATGGCCTGGCCTACGACCCGGAAGACCCGCCGCTCTTCGTTGGGCATTACTGGCTACGCGGAGTGCCGACGAGGCTTGCGCCCAACGTGGCCTGTCTTGACTACAGCATTGCTGCAGGCGCCGGCGGCCAGCTGGTGGCCTACCGCTGGGATGGCGAACAGGCCCTGGATAACGGCAAATTCGTTGCCGTACCCTGGGTGAATGCCTGACCGGTGCCGGATACGAAGCCGCGCTTTGACTCTAGCCATCCACATCCAGCAGATTACACCGGGCTTCACCGATATCGATGTAGGTACCCCCGCGCTGGAATCCAACCTCGCAGCCATACACGGGATGAATATCAATTCTCAGCGACGGCCCTGAGGGTTCGCAGTCCTCGGATAACTCCGCTGCGGTACGCGCGCCAGAAAGCTCGAGGTATCTTGCTGTGGCATCTTCGCTTAATTCTATGGTGAGTCGTTTGCTCATGCTGTTTCTCCTATAGGTGTTGGTAAGGCTCGATCCGCGCACGGCGCTCTGCTCGATGCGGCTTATCACGCCAGCTGGCTGACAATAGATGCGGCAACCTTCTGCTTCAAAAACAGGATCGGCACCGGGTGTCCATCCAGTGAATTGCGGACCGGCTGGCACGACTGTAAGCCGCTGTTGGGACGCTATTTCTCCCGCTTTCGGGCGATGCCGTGACCCTTCCCCCTCGGAATAACCAGTTTCTGTGGGGGAAAGCCGCACGGTTTAGTTGAGCTATTTCATCTAACTGCGTACCTTTACTGGAGCGGGCATTCCGGTTTCACAGGCCGTTCAGAGGATGATTGCAATAGAGCCGGTGAAAAACGCCACCATGAGGAAGAACGCCACAATCATAAAGCTGAATTCACCGACAACCCCATCGCCAGCAACTAGCGCGAAGACAAGAACAAATAAAAAAGAGATGACGACCGCTGCCTGGAACGCTTCTCGCCAGCCAACACCTCCTGTATCGAGATCAATAATCCCAAGGACGCTTGCGAGCAGCCATCTAAGCGCGACGAGAACACCGATGGTGATTACCACGGTGATACCGCCTATAAAACCAAGCGCAATTTTGTCATCGCGATCAATTGCCATCCGCTAAGAACTCCTACTTTTTCTTTGGGTTTTTTTCGTCCACCATCGTCGAAATAGCTCCAGGCGGGCCTGCCAGCTCAATGAGGCCGCGCTCGGTAGAGAGCTTTTCATAGACGCCCTGTGTGGGAGCAATCCACACTTTGCCGGAGCCCGTGAAAGTCTGCAGAAGTCCCTCGCCGGAGACTGAAGTAGCCACCCAGGATTTAGAAGATTTTTCAGCTCTGAATGTCACACCGCTGGTGCGCATGAGTGCGAAGTTACCATCGACAGCAAGACGTGAGTCCTCTAACGCAAACTCCTGGATTTCCGTTCGCGGGACTGGGGAGTACAGAACCGCTGTTCCCGTACCTTTGATTTTTGTCTGGAAAAGTCCCTCGCCACCAAAGACTGCTGAGGAAACGTTCTTCTGCGCCGCAGCAGAAATATCGAGCCCACTAGTGCCTGCATAAAAAAGTGACTTATCGACGATGTATTCATCGTTATCGACCGGGATAAGCATGAAGTGACCGAAGGTTGGTTCGAGATATATCACCCCGCTGCCGTGAATTTCACTAACAAAGAAAGTTTCGCCCGATAGCGCTTTCCGCGTAAGACCCTTGAGAAGACCGCCGCCGGTCGAGGCTTTCATTTCAAGATTACCTTCCATGTAATAGAGCGCGCCAGGTTCGATGCGCACCTTGGAGTTTTTAAGTGTGATGCGCACTGTCTTTAGGGTCATTCCTGCCTGTTGCACAAAAAATAGGCGCTCGGCAGCGCGTGCGTCAGATGAGCCAATGAGTTTGTTATATTCCACGATCTCAACTTTGGCGTCATCAGTCTCGTGTGATTCGATAATATTGATGTCTTCCATTGCATATTTCTCTGTAGCGTGGCTTTACTTGCACAAAGGTAACGTACCGGTTCGAGGATACCGTACACAACGTGCAAGGTAATAGTTTACGCGGTCAAAGAACCACCCCCCGTTACCCACACTACACCTCAATGAGCTACCCCGAAAAGTAGGCTAGAATCAGGCAACTATCGGTTAGCGAGAGTCCCAATGAACGACGCGAGTCCACCATTCGAGATCTTTCCCTGGAACGATAATTTCAATACCGGCATCAGTGTGATTGACCAGCAGCACCGCAAACTGGTGGATATTCTGAATCGACTCGCAAGACATTTTGTGTCCGGTGAGGTCAGCCAGACAGACATGGTGGAGATACTCGATGAGCTGGCCGATTACGCGAAATATCATTTTGATACAGAAGAAGACATCTGGCACCGGCACTTCAGTCAGCACGAGATGCTGCGAGTGCACGAAAACGCGCACCGGGAATTCTTTGAGACGATAAACAAGATCCGCGAGGGGCGTGGCAACGTCGAGGAGTTTATCGATGGATTGTTTGGTTTCCTGACGCGCTGGCTGGCCTCCCATATCCTGGATAACGACAGGCGTATGGCGATTGCTACTATCGCCGCTGATTCAGGCGCGTCGTTGCCTGAGGCTCTCGAGCGTGCAGACAGGACCATGGCAGGTTCGATGTCCGTAGTCATTCAGGCCGTCCTGGATATGTATAGCGAGCTGAGCGCCAATACCATTGAACTGATCAAAGAGCGCGTGGCTCGCAATCGCACTGAAGAAGCGCTGAAGTCTGCACAGAGCGCGCTTCTGGAAGCAGAATACCGTGCAAGTGAGCAGCGATTTCAAATGCTGTTTAACACAATTCCCGATTCAGTCTTCGTTGTGGATGCCGGCTCATGGCTCATCGTCGACTGTAATGCGACAGCAGAGCACCTCACCCAAAGACCACATCATGAGCTGATTGGAATGAACGTGCTCCAGCTGCACCCCGAGCAGGAGCAAAGTATTCACCGCGGGCACCTCGAAAAGCTCGTCCTCGGAGTGAGCTACGACACCATCGCGGCGACAATACTCCAGAAGAGCGGTCAACCAAGGCATGTGGAAATCAGCGTCAGGGGGCCGTTCCAGCGTGGGGACCAAAGCTGTCTTGTTGGCATTTTCAGGGATGTCACCCGCGTAAAGCAGCATCAGGCTGAGCTCGAACATATTGCCTATTTTGATCCTTTGACCGGTCTTCGGAATCGCAATGGCATCAAACGCGTGCTTGAGTCTCTGCTCAACGAGCAGACCAGTACCTCTGTGCCGGTGCTATTAATTCATATCGACATTGATCGATTCACCCAGGTCAATGAAAAAGTTGGTGTGGATACCGCAGATCATGTGCTGCAGGCGTTTGCGCACCGATTGAGCGCAAAGGTCCCCGACGGCACGGAACTGTGCAGGCTCGGCGGAGATGAGTTTATGGCGGTAATGCGCCACCCGCAGTCGTCGCCGCCTGTGGAAGAGACAATCAAGGCCTTGCTCGCTGGCGTTAAGGAACCCCTTGATGTCGACGGCAGTTCGTTGAAAATGACGGCAAGTATGGGCGTGACGGCGTGCGAACGACTTGAATGTGCAAGCGCAGAGGCCATGATTCGTCAAGCCGCCTATGCTCTGTATCAGGCAAAACTCAAGGGGCCTGGACAATACATGCTGTTCAGCCGGACTCAGGAGGATCGGGTACGGCAGCGCAATGCCCAGATTGAACAGGTTCGACAAGACCTTGAGTGCGGCGAATTTGAGCTGTTCTTTCAGCCAAAAGTGCAGTTGGGGCAGGGCGGGGTTCTTGGCTATGAGGGACTCATCCGCTGGCATCACCCCGATAAAGGCTTGTTGGCGCCACGTGCGTTTCTTCCCATGATTGAAAGCGATGGCATCATGATTGCCGTTGGCGACTGGGTAGCGGATAGCGCACTGCGCTTTCTGGAATCAGGCCTGGCATGCGGTGACAGTGCTCATGTCAGCATTAATCTTACAGCCATGGATTTGCGGGCTGCCGATTTTCGAGCGAAGACATTGCCGGTCGATTGCTTGAAGCTCGATAAGTGGTTTGTGGACGACATCGGAAAAAATCCTGATGATCTCGCCATCGTGCAGGCGGTGTCCGGGATTTGCAGCGCGTATGGTTTTGAGCTTCTCGCTGAGGGCGTTGAGACTGAAGCTCAGGGAGAGCTGCTGCTGACGTTGGGTTGCGATTACGTGCAAGGCTTCTACATCGCGAAGCCCATGCCGGCTAAGGATGTCGCCGCCTGGTTCCGGAACTGGGTTTTGCCGGCCGCGTGGATGTCACCCACCCGTTGACGCTGCCACCTTCGTTTTTGGCGCTGCTGGTGTAATCAGACTGCGCGTGGCGCGTCGTACCTCGCAACGGCTTGAAAAAAGCTGTGTCCGGACTATAGTTTGATGGAAGCTCCTTAAGCAAAGCAAAGCAAAGCAAAGCAAAGCA
>CAZTJR010000051.1:0-7145 GCA_964613795.1 uncultured Alteromonadaceae bacterium
GCAATAATTCCAAATGATTCCGCCATGAGCTCCGCCTGCGCATCGGCCTGGGGCTCAGGCATGCCGGACTGCCGCAGCCGACGGGCATACCTGAGCGAATCAAACGTTAATAACGCCATGATAGCCCTCCCAAGGAATCTGGCAAATGCCCGGGCGGGAAGGTCTTTTGTGGTCAATCTGCGCCGGTACGCCCTCTCACAAAGCAGACACCGCACGTCACAGCCCTGGATTCCGCTCGTGGCTACATTGGGCGTTGCTTTTACGCTAAGATCGAGCGTTAACAAAGACCACGGGCAAGCATCCTGATCGCAACCAGAGCTCACTGAAGGTAGCGATTGGGGCCCCCCGCGTTGCGGTACTCCCTGCGATCAACGTATAAAAAGGATACGCTGCCGCCCTTGTCAAAAACCCACAGCAAACGCCTGGACCTTAATAAAGAAGCACTCGCGAGTCGCTTCGGCTCGCGCACGAACAGCTACGAGGCAGCAACCCCGGTCCAGAGCCGCATGGGGCAGTCACTGCTCGACAGAATCCACCGCGAGACGGTGGCTGAAAATGTCCGGACGATCCTCGAGATCGGCTGCGGCACCGGGCGACTGACCAGAGAACTGAAAGCGCGCTTTCCCGACGCGGCAATATGCGCCATCGATATCTCACCGGCGATGATCCAACACGCCCGGCAGCAGGTCCCGGGGCCCGAATACCGTGTGGAAGACGCCGAAGGCTATCTGCAGGTGCATGGTCGACAGTTCGACCTGGTCGTCTCCAATGCCACGGTGCAATGGTTTGTTGATCTGGACAAAGGTATTAGGGGCATGGCCGCCGCACTTGCTCCAGGCGGCTTTCTCGCGCTCGGCACCTTCGGCGAGCGCACCTTCCATGAACTCGACGACGCATTCAGGCGCGCCTATCACAGAAACGAACTCACCGCTCACAACCATGTGGTCCCAATGAAGTCCGCTGATGATCTGCGGCGGATTCTGCCGCAGGCGGAGGTGGTAGAGCGGGACACGCTCAGCTACTTCCCGGATGTACGAACGTTTCTGCAGTCCATCAGGGATGCGGGCGCAGTAAACTCGCAAACGGGTAGGAGAAGTATTCCACGGGCCGTGCTCAGGGACATGTCCCGCTACTACGAGGCACACCACACCCGGCCGGGCAGCAGCGATATTCAGGCCACGTATCACACCTGCCTGCTGTTTTTTCGCCGTCCCGACTAGCGTCCAGGCGATGCTATTCAACTCCTATTTTTTTCTGCTGGTGTTCCTGCCGCTGGTCATCGCGGGTTTCTATGGGCTGGGACGCGCATTCGGACAAACGGGTGGCCTGGTCTGGCTGATCGCAGCTTCGCTGGTGTTTTATGCAAGCTGGGAACTGTCTTACCTCTGGCTACTGCTGGCTTCAATGGCGTTCAATTACACGGCGGCAGCATGCATTCGCCAGATGCCAAGCTATAAAAAGCAGGTTGTCTGGATCGCCGTTCTGGCGAACGTCACGCTGCTGTTTTACTTCAAGCTCGTTATCGCCGTCTTCGCGGACAACGGTGCGGCGTTCAGCACAACCCACCATCTCCTGATCCCCCTGGGTATCTCGTTTATCACCTTCCAGCAGATCGCCTTTCTGGTGGACACCTACAAGGGTCGCTTCAAGGCTTACGGCCCACTGGAATACGGTCTTTTCATTGTATTCTTTCCACAGCTGATCATGGGTCCCATTGTTCACTTCAGAGAGCTTTTGCCCCAGCTGCGAAGCGATCGGCTGCTGCGCTGGAGCGCTGATAACTTTTCCGTTGGACTGAGCATTTTTATTGTCGGCCTGTTCAAGAAGGTGGTTCTGGCTGACAGCATTGCGCCATTCGTTGACGGCGTTTACGCCAGCGTCGCCGAGGGGCAGGCCATTGCATCGGTGGACGCCTGGACCGCTGCGCTGGGTTTCACGCTGCAGATTTACTTCGACTTTTCGGCCTACGCGGACATGGCGATCGGACTCGCGCGGATGCTCAATATCAATCTGCCACTGAATTTCGACGCCCCCTACCGCGCCGTGGATCGCTTTGATTACTGGCGCCGCTGGCATATTTCCTTTGGTGCCTTTATGCGCCAGTATGTTTTCTTTCCCCTGGCCCGGGCAAAACGCTTTCGCGTTGGGCAGGTCGGCGCGCTTGCCCTGACCACGCTTCTGTCGGGTTTCTGGCACGGCCTGGGTGCTACCTTTATTGTCTGGGGCGCCCTGCAGAGCCTGCTGATGCTGGGGGTTCACTATCGCGGCACGATTGCGCGGAAACTGGGACTAAATGCTCAACACAGGCGCTTCCCCTGGCTCTCCATGCTGACAACGTTCCTGATCACCGTTCTGCTGGGGGTACTATTCCGGTCCAGCGACCTGCAGGTTGCCTTTGGCGTATATGAACAGATGATCACTGCAATCCAGACCGTCCTGAGCGGTAATTTCTCTGCGCTGTATCACGATGTTAATCGACAGCTTGACCACATGGCTCTGCTCAATCTGGCACTGATGATGCTGGTTGTCTGGGCAATGCCCAGCACCCATCGTCTGTTCGCCAATTACTGGACAGCGCTTGACCAGCGCACCGCCAGGCCAGAAAAAACTACTCCCGACCTACTGCCCCTTCTTTTAATTGGGCAATTTAGCCTTAATCGCGCGTGGGCGATGGTCGTCGCGGCGATGCTGTGCGGCGCCCTGATTTTCATGAGCGGCAGCAGTCGCTTTATCTACTACCAGTTCTGATCATGAACTCCTTTCTGCGCGTTTTTGCCGGATCTGTCGTCGCTATCTTCGTTGTCACCGCAGCGTTCAACTTTACACTTGACCCACTGGGGTATTTTCGTACCAGGGGCTGGCATGACGGGACCTTCGTTGGCGACAGGATGTGGGCAGACGAGCGGCTGGCCTTTAATTTATCGATCGATAACTATCGACCTGACACGCTAATCGTGGGTACATCACGCGTCAGACAGGGCTTCGCCGTTGCTGATCAGGAGCTGCCGGCGCAAGCAGGAGAAACGCTCAGGCTCGGCGTAAGTGGCGCACGTTTCCAGGAACTGGACTACTACGTTCGCAGGCTTCTCTCCGGCAGCACGCCAGGCAATCTGCTGATTGGGCTTGATCTCGGTCAGTTCCTGCGTAGCGAGCGGGAGCCTGCAGGAGGACACAAGCCCCGGACTGATGACGCCCAGGGGCTCTCGGCCCGAACGCTTCTGCCCGCGCTGTGGTCTCGAGGCGCCTTCAGAGCGTCTGTCGCGACGCTTTTCATAATGCACAGAATGAAGCTGGACGGCAGTGCGAATACCGGCATTATGCAAAGACGACTCGACGGCGTGGGACACCACCAGCTGACACGTAAAGTCGAGAGACAAATGCTAAAAAGACCACCCACGTACAGCCCCACTGTGTATAACATGCAGATGGGGACATTGGACACTCTGTTGATGAGTGTCTGCCTTTCGCCAATCAACGTGAAGCTGTTCATATCCCCAATACATATCCGACAACTTCTTCTGCTGCGGGAAACCGCCAATCGAGGCCTCTTCTCTGACTGGAAGATCGCGCTTGCTCATATGGTTGATACACATCGGACACAGGGCTGCCGTGTGACGCTGACAGATTTTTCGGGAATTTCAGCGTATACGAGTGAACCCTTTCCCGCGCCAGGCGACACTCAGCAGCAAATGCAGTGGTACTGGGAATCCAGCCACTACACCCCCAGAATGGGACGGATGATAATTGACCGATTGCTGGAGCAGAACGGAAGTGGCCATGACTTTGGTGCTGACCTTACCCCGGACAACATCGCAGGCTTTCTTGATCGCGAGCGCCACAAGCTCGACATGCTGATTCGCAACCAGCCCGCGCTGGTCAGGGAAATCAGCGAGCTGGCTCGCTGAAGTCTATGCACCCCAATCCAATGCACCAGGCCCGCGGCACGGCCAATACCCGATGGACGTGGCTGTTTCTCATAATCGTTATCCAGATATTCACCGCCCTGCTGATGTGGACAATGCTGCCGCACTTGATGCCAGAAGACATCAGCGGACTGCCGGGATCAGAAGCGTCCCGGCTCGCAGGCAGCGAATTTACGACCGTCGTTGCGGCGAGATCCAGGCAATCGGGCGATAGCGCCGTCGTTCTCGAGATGCAGCCTGCGCTGCGAAATGGCGTGCAGATCGGTGAGGCGGTCTTCCGGGCTGAGCCCAATTTACGGGCGGAAAATTTCAGTCAAGCGCAGCTGCACCTGGAGGGCTGGCGACCCGGGCAGAAACTGTTCCTTTTCTGGCGTTCGTCCACGGCGCCGGATCAGCAGCGATTCAGGGAACTGTTTCACGATAGAGAAGGCACCAGCTGGCACACACTCTTTGCCCGGGACGGTTGGGAGGGCGACATTCTGGAACTGGCCATAGGCGTTTTCGGAGCGCCCGGGCCGCTGCCGCTGCAACTGCATGAGTTTACCTTTCACCCCACGAACCGGTCAGCCATACTAAAACGGCTGCACTGGGACTGGAGCCGCTTCCAGCCCTGGTCATATGCCTCGCTCAACACCCAGGGAAGCGATAGATCTGACATCCTTGTAAAGCCGGCCACAGCCGCCGGATTGTGGGCAAGCTCGGCACTTCTTCTTACTGCTTTGTGCTACGCAACGCTGCGGCTACGGCGGCGTGCCACTCCCCGGTATGCGGCGATAGCCGGACTATCGGCGGTGATCATTCCCTGGCTGGCGCTGGATGCCGCCTGGCAAGGGCAACTGGAGCGTCAGCTGCAAGCAACGCAACAACGTTATGCTGGTCTGACACAGAGCGAAAAGCACCGGCGGGAAGACGATGCCAGCCTGCAGATCTATGCCGCGCGCCTGCGCGATATTCTGGCGCCCCTGCGCGGCAAGCGCCTGTTTCTCTTTAACGACGCCCATGAAGGCCACGCCTACCAGCGTCTGCGGATGCAGTTCCACCTTCTGCCGCTGAATACCTACAACTTCGGCAAGCAGCTGCTACCTCCAAAGGAGATGCATCCGGGAGACCATGTTCTGCTGCTGGCACCCGCTACCGCGATCTACTACCGCGCGGAACAGGAACGGCTGCAGGATAAAAACTATAGCTACCGGGCCACGCTGCTTGACGAACACTCCTACGGCCTGCTGCTGCGGATTGAAGCGGCAGCTACCGGCGGGAGGCAAAATTGATGCCCCTGCTTGAGGGCGTGAATGTCATCGGCCTGACCCTTGCCGTCATGTTGCCCTGGATCGTCGGCACTGCCGCTACGCAGCTACTGCTGCGCACGGCACCAATGACGCTGCTTCTGGGTTACGGCTACCCCATCGGCCAGCTGCTGGTAATGATGCTTATTCTTGTGTGGGACCGGATAGGCCTGCCGCTGACATGGGCGGGACTCGTCAGCGCGCTCGCCCTGATCGGCGCCATGGCAATTGGTCTGATCGTCTGGCGGCGGAGGCATAGCAGTGGGACTGAGCCAGATCATTCGTCCTACGCAGCAACCGGCAAACGCGCCTGGCTCAACCGGGGAGATTTGATCTGGCTGTTACCGCTGCTGACATTCTGCTGGCTTCGGGGCGGCGTAATGGCTGAGGAGCTATTGCTGCGGCCACTATATGCATGGGATGCCTGGATGAACTGGGTGCCGCGGTCCATCGTGTGGTTTCAGCACGCCAGCCTGACGCCCTTCGCAACGCCGGATGTATGGCTGAACCACTCTTCAGACACAGAGCTGTACACCCTCGGCAACAGGGCCGCCAGCGACTACCCACCCGGCATTCCGCTGCTCCTGCTCTGGCATATGCTTGGCGCCGGCACGGCCGATCACACGCTTCTGTATATCCCGTGGCTACTGCTCCCTATCACCGCCGCGATGGTGCTCTGGGGGCATCTGCGCACTCAAGGGCTGGGGCGTCTTATCTGCGCCGTGGCGGTCTATGTGCTGCTAAGCATGCCGCTGCCGGCCACGCACACGGTATTACCGGGCTATGCCGATCTGTGGCTTGGCATCGCGTTCGCGCTGGGGGCAATGTCGCTGGCGCATTGGCAGCATAGTGGCGAGTCCCGCTATGCGAGGTTAGCCATCGCCATGGCGCTTCTCTGCGCACTGCTGAAAAACCCTGGACTGGGGCTGGCGACACTGCTGCTTACTGGCACTCTCCTGATGGCCTGGCGCCCGCCTCTGCGCTGGGTAGCCGGATTGACGGTCGTCGGCCTTGCTATCTTGTTTATTGGATTACTTGCCGGCATGAACCCGGCTTGGGTCGCGCGCTTCGACGCCTTGCCAGCCATACCGCTCCCCGGCGCTTTGCCGGAGCTCCGGCTGCGCCTGAGGCCACTGCTTGTCCACCTCGGCGAGGCCATTTACGCCAGGCCCAACTGGCACCTGCTCGGTGTTCTTCTGCCGGCTTCACTCCTTGCCGGCCTGTTGCTGAGCGGTGTTCGGCGCATGTTCGACATCGCCCTGCTGCTGTTTGTGCTCGCGTTTTCACTATTGCTCTTCGTTTTTGGTTTCACCCAGTACGCCGAGAACCTTACGCAGGGTGTCACTTTCCATCGCGCCCTACTCTACCTGGCACCGCTTGCGGTGTTCCTTGCATTTGCACAATTGGTGCCTCTACTAAGGCGCCAGGCATGAGCAGAACATTGGCAGACAGTGCTCCGATCACGGGCAGTCCAACAGTGCTCTGGTTCGCGCCGCTACTGGATGCAGGGACGCTGTTTGTGGCCGCTTACGCTGCCTGGTTCTGGCGCTTCGCCAGAGTGGATGTTGCGCCAAGCTACCTTGTGGCCATGGTTCTGGGCCTGCTGTTGGCGCTCGTGCTTCTGCCCGGCTGCAGAGCCTACCGCACGGCGCGCTGGTGGCATCCGCTGCACGGTATAGCCGCTACCATGCCGGGTCTTGCCGCCGTGTTCAGCTTATTGATGCTGCTCGCTGCACTGACCAAAACGACCGCTGACTTCTCCCGGGGGTGGATGGCCGCGTGGCTGCTGCTGACTCCGCTACTGATGGTGTTATGGCGCACTGCCTGCCTGCCTCTTCTCCACGGACACCCGGCCCGGCATGTGCTGTTGTTGGGCAGTGGGATACTCTCAGAGGAGGTGACAGCGCGCCTTGAGAGTACGCGCCTTGAGAGTACG
>CAZTJR010000051.1:7245-16739 GCA_964613795.1 uncultured Alteromonadaceae bacterium
CGCGCCTTGAGAGTACGCGCCTTGAGAGTACGACCCATGGGATAAGCATCGCGGGCTGCATTGCGCTCCCGGGCGAGCTGGCGGCATCCAGTGAATCTCGCCCACGGGCAGCGCAGCCGTCCCCTGCCCTGCTGGGATCACTTGACGACCTCGACAGGCTACTTGCCAACGGGTCGCCGCCCATTGATGAGCTATGGCTAGTGCCTGACCGGGCTCCTGGTCCGGAAGACGAATACTTACTCACGCAGCTGCGCCTGACCAGCCTGCCGGTGCACTACGTGCCCAACCTGAGCGTCCTGCGCCTCCTGGGACAACGCGCCAGCGAGATCGCTGGCATCAACACAGTCGAACTGAACGCCACCCCACTGGATGGGCCTGACGCCCTGCTGAAAAGGGTCATGGATCGTGTTGTGTCTGCCGTCCTGATCGTTGCCCTCTCACCAGTAATGCTGCTCATCGCGCTGCTGATACGCCTGGACTCCCCCGGGCCACTGCTGTTTCGCCAACGGCGCCACGGCAGCGGCGGGCGAATTTTCAACGTGCTCAAATTCCGCAGCATGATCCATCACAATCAACCGGATGATCATCGCCAGGCGAGACCGGATGATCCGCGCACTACCCGTGTGGGCGCACTTCTAAGACGCACTAGCCTTGACGAACTCCCGCAGCTGATCAACGTCCTCCGCGGCGACATGTCACTCGTTGGCCCAAGGCCTCATCCCATAGCCTTGAACGAGCAGTATGCAGACAGGCTGCAGGACTACATGCAGCGTCACAGAGTTTTGCCCGGCATCACCGGCTGGGCGCAGGTTAACGGCTATCGCGGTCAAACCGATACGCTTGAGAAAATGGCCGGGCGGCTGGAGCATGACCTCTATTACATCGAGCACTGGTCCCTTGGGCTGGACCTGCGCATTCTCGCGCGCACTGTGTTGCTTGTCTGGGGCGACCGCAATGCCTATTGAACGCCGACGCCCGAACCTATTCCTTGTTGGCGCCCAGAAAAGTGGCACCACCACACTGGCAACGATGCTCGCCTCGCACCCCGATATATTCATGTGCAGCCCCAAGGAACCGGGCTTCCTGGCTTTTGGCGAATCCGGTTACACCGCACTTGATGGCTATGGCCGTCAAGCGCGCGCAAAACGCTGGGTTGTGCGCTCGGAACAGACCTATCTGAAGCTGTTCCGCCGGGCATCACCCGCCACCCGTTTTCTGGGCGACGCCAGCACCTGGTACCTGTCCGAGCCTGGGTGCGCCGAGCGACTACGGGCATTCAACCCCGAGGCACGCATCATAGTGATTCTGCGACAGCCGGCTGACCGAGCCTACTCAGCGTGGTGCGACGCACGCCGCAACGATGAAGAGCCCAGCGAGACATTTGCTGAAGCCCTCGCCCAGGAGAAATATCGGGACACTCCATCACACTTACTGCGCTACCGCGAGATGGGCTGCTATGCGCGATACCTTCGTCGCTACATTGAAGTCTTTGGCAGACAGCGGCTTCTGCTGCTGTTCTATGAGGATCTCCGCGATCACCCCGAGGCCCTGTGGCGCCGATGCTGCAATTTTCTTGGTTTGCCCATCGACGCTGCACCGACAGCGCATCAACAGAACCGCGCGGGCATGCCCCGCAGCAGGCTGCTGCACAAGCTCATGCGCTCGGAATCGTTGAAGAGCAGCCTGAGAGCAGTTCTGCCAATGCCGCTGCTCGCGGGCATCAAAAGCCGACTTGAGGGCATCAACATGCAGCGTTTCCCGCCTTTGCCGCCTGCACTGCGCGAACAGCTCACTATTGAAAAAATTGACGAGATTCGAGAGCTGGAGGTGATCACGGGCCGCAATCTCCAGCACTGGCTTACGGACGCAGAGCGCTCACGTGACTGACCCACGGCTGCATGGCTCAGCAATACAGGCCTTTGCGGGAAGCAAACTAACGCCCGTCAGTCTTACCAGCCTGCTGGATTATATTAGCGACCGTCTGGCGCGAGGCGAGCGACGGCTGCTGGTGGGCCACCACAATCTTCATAGTCTGCATCTTCGTCAGCGTGACGAGGAAGTCCAGCACTTCTACCGACAGTGCCAGACCTGTTATATCGATGGCATGGGCGCGCTGTGGCTACTGCGGGCCGCTGGCTTTGATATTGGAGAAGCCAGTCGCTTCAGCCTGATGGATTGCCTGCCAGCTCTTTTTGACTGGGCCGAGGACCAGGAGGTGTCGCTGTTCTATCTCGGCGCCTCTCCTGCGGCGATAGAAGTAGCCAGGGAGTGGGTGGCCGCACGCTGGCCCCGGCTCACGCTGTCACTGCAGCATGGCTATCTGACCACGCGTGAACTGCAGCGAGAGGTGGTGGACACTATCAACTTGCGTAGGCCGGACATATTGTTGGTCGGCATGGGCATGCCAAAGCAGGAAACCTGGATCAACGCTCACATCGCCTCACTCGACGTCGGCGCAGTACTCCAAGCAGGTGGCACGCTGGATTATTACACCGGAATACAGAACCGCCCACCGCGGAGAATCAGTCAGCTTGGCCTCGCCTGGCTTTATAGACTACTGCATGACCCCCGCAGACTCTGGCGCCGCTATCTTGTGACACCCTGGTTACTGCTGCGTCCCACCTGTCGCCTGCGCCGAGCTATTGCTCGGCAGCAGGAAGTGCCGTAACACGGTGCCCTGCGCTAGCGCACGATCGAACTTGCCACCCTCGGAAAGCAGGACGGCCACCTGATAGTTGAGCGCGAGGCGCAGGCGCCGGCGCCAGCGCAGCGGCCGACTGCGCTGGCGGACCTCCGCAAGCACCTCCGCAAGACACGGGGGCGCTCGCAGATCGAAAGCGGCAGACACAATGTGCGCGACCTGCCGCGCACGATGCAGGCGGAGATACAGCCTGGCGATCCTGCCAAGTCGTGCATAGGCGTTGCTGTCGTGGACGCGGTAAAAGAAGGCCGGATCAGGGCAATAGTATTTGCGCACGCCGGCTACGGAGCTACCACAAACGATAATGCCGTCCGCCGACAGCCGGGAAGCTGTATGGGAATCTACAGGGATGAGCCATGTTGATAGACGCTGCTCCTCCGGCACCCAATCGGGCAGGCGATCACGCACTTTCAAAAACCGCTCAACCAGCGAGCGCCGCAGTGCAAGCCCGGAAGTCGGCGTGCCAACAAACTCACCACTGGCCCAGGTGCCCCAGCACGAGAGGCCAGTCTCTCCCTCGGGGAGGGCCATAGCAGACATCAGTGACTGTATTTTTGCGGCTGGCTTTATCGAGCCCCCCGCCTTGGGCGCAGAGAAAAACAGTTCGACCCCTGGGTTGACCTCACCAAGGCATCGCAGTCGTGCAAGATAGCCCGGTAAAAACCAGTCGTCACTATCCAGCAGCAGGCACAGATCCCCGCGTGCCGCCTCCAGTCCATTCAGAACCGCGGAGAGCTGGCCCTGGTTGGCCTGTTCGATAATGCGCAAGCCTGCGCGTCCACGGTAACGGGTCAGAACCGAAGCTGATTCATCCGTTGAGCCATCATCGACAAGCACCACCTCATCGTCCGGGCCCAACTGCGAGAGCGCAGAGTCCAGAGCCTCGGGAAGATAAGCGGCGTAGTTGTAGTTATTCACCACCACTGAAAGGCGCGGCGTCTTCCCGCATAGCCGTGCTCTGTCGGAGCATGAAGACCCCACTCAGTGCCCTCCCTTGTGGATAAAAGCCAATATGATCGAGGGCTGCAGTTTTAGTTGCCGACGCACCAGACGCAGAAGCCCTGCGTGCACCACGAGACTGCTCACCAGCATAGCACCCGCCGCACCCAGGGCACCAAACGGCGGCAGCAGCATTACCAGAGCCAACAGATGGACAATGGCGGCCACTGCCATCAGCCACATCACGGATTTCTGTCTGCCGGCCATTACCAGCACCTGCTGACAGGGCCCGATGGCAACACCGGCCACATACGCCAACAAAAGGACGGCGAGTACATAGCCGGCATCGCGGTACTCCGCGCCAAACAGCGCCAGCAAATCGGGACCAAACAGCCACAGCGCGCCCACAATTGCCAGGGTCGGCCAGAGTGCCAGATGACTGGCCTGGGTCAGGACGCGCTGCAGGGCAGCGCGATCACCCTCGGCATGGGCGCTGGCGAAGCGCGGCTGCACCACCGCTGATACCACCGATCGCGGCATGATTGCGAGTTGGGCCAAACGGTCGGCCACGAAAAAGCTGGCTGCCATTTCCGCGCCCGCCAGCACACCCAGAAGCAGTACACTGCCGTACTCCATCATCAGGTCCGCCAGGCGAGCGATGTAGACAGGCAGCGCGGTGCGCAGAATCTGAGGGGCATCGTAGCCCTTAAGTTTTGTCGCATTTGCGCGCGAAAAAACCGGCCAGCCCCGCCTGTAATGCCGCCAGAGACTCACGCGTTGCACGCCCAGCACCACCAGAATACTCGCAAACAGCATGTACATGAGTGCCAGCGGCGTGAGGTGGCGCCCCACTCCAAACACCCATGTCACCGCCAGAAGCCCGAGGATAAGGGGCCTGACGACCTGCGTCGGCAAAAAAGCAGCGGCCAGGCGGGAACAGGCCTGGGACTGCAACTGCTGCATGATCATGAAGGCGACCAATGGCGCACCGAGAACCGCAAGAATTGCAACATGGCTGGGCAGTTGATTGAAAACGGTAGCCGGAAGCTGATTGACGATGAGCATGCCCAGACCGGCACCAAGGGCGGAGCTCAGGAGCAGATAAGCTTCTGCCGCACGCCGAACAGCAAGGGCAGCGGCCTTGTCGCCCCGGTGAACGTGCACAGCCACAAGCCGGCCACTGGCTACAGGAATGCCCAGTGCGAACAGGCTACCGAGCAGAAAAAGCAGGTTTTGCCCCCAGACATAGACGCCATACTGAGTCTGATCTGCCACAAGGCGGGCCAGCAGAATCTGCAGCAGAAATACCACCAACAAACCCGCCACACGAATGGTTGCCGCGAGGCCGCTGGCACGCAACAGACGATTTCCCAGTATCTGGCGAAGAACGTCTTTCACGCGTATCCCGTGCTATTTAGCAGCTTATCGGACGGCTCTGCGCTGCAGCCGTCTGTTGATCTTTCTGTGTAAAACCGCGATACGGTAAGTGATCCGCGCCCGGGCAGAGGGAGGAAGCACGGTATAGGAATAATTGCGGCCGACTGTTTCAGGCGCACCCGGTGGGACATCGGCTTGATCCGCAAATTCTGACAGGGCGGCCTTCAGCTGCGTTTCCAGCGCAGGCATTTCAGTCCTTGAGACCAGCACTGCGAGCAGCCTGCGGCTCTCGCGACTGTCTACCAGTGACCGCTTGGCCTTACCCGAATAATAGAGACCACCGTCCAGCAGGTCGTCCAGCTCGTTTGCCAGGCGGATGTTGAGGACTTGTTGCTGGGCGCGCGGTGTGTGCTCAGCGAACTTTGCGAGCGCTGACTCGCTCCAGGGCAGCGCATCATAGGCAACAAGTATTTCCTCGACCTCGTCACCGACGGCCTTGCCTAGCATGGCGCGCTTGCGTGGGGAGACCCGGCAGTGCATATCGAAAGAAAAGATGCCCGCACTGTAAGCGGCGTGAAGTAATCCCGCGATCACCAGTTGCACGGGCGCAACGTCACGCGCAAGAATACTCGCTGTACCGACAAGGTGACACAGAAACGGCCGACCAGAGCCGCGGAACTGCGCTGAGAACAGCTCCTGCGCCAGTCCGTAGGCGCGCGCAACTTCACTGATCTCCTCATTGCGATAACCTGCGCGCTGCAGCTGCCCGTAAAGCTGGATGTTGCTCTGGGCTATGTCCCACATAGCCGTCACGCCCTGCGCCCGGCCTGCAATGTCTGTAGCAGGTGCCTGACTTCCCGGCGAGCCATACGCGGCAGCGCCCGCCGCAGCCAGGGCTTCTGCGTCTGCCCGAAGAGCTCACGGTGCCTCGTCGCCCAGCGACGGGTCGACAGGAGATCTGCGTCATCATCGGCCATCCGCCACTTGTCCCGGAAATGCTCAAGCGAGCCGTTTATCCAGTCTTCGCTCCAGCGCCGCTCAAAGAAATCCCGGTCTGCGGCGGCAAATGGCGTGGCATTGTCGTAGCGGACGTACGCGTCGGGCTCAAAGTAGACCTCGCCACCGGCGCGATGAATCTGCATCGCGAGATCCAGATGCTCGTGCAGGGCTGTGAGTGCGGGATCCAGTGAACAGCCGCGATGAAAACAGTCTTTCCTCAGCAGTACGCAGTGAAATTCAAAAAAGCCGCAGGCCTGGCGCTGCAGCTGTGCCCGCACACGACGACGCAAACGAAGCATGAACCGATGTGACTGCTTGAGAGTAAGCACGCCATCCACATCGTTCTCTTGCAGGTCACCACCGGCCATGTGAATAAGCGGCAGCATGGCACTTCCTTCCATGACCAGCGGCGATACGGCCCAGGCACCCGTCTCCTGCGCACACTTCACCAGCTGACTCGCCCAGCGGGTACCAGGAAAAACATCATTGTCCACAAAAATGACGTAGGGCGTTTCCACCTGCCGAAGCGCCAATGCACGCGCTTTGTTGGGTGGCAAATCCTCATCCGTCTGCAGATAGCGTGCACCACGGGCCCGGCAGCGTGCAGCGAGCCCCGCCGCAATAGCGGGGGGCGACTGGCCGTCCACATAAACGATGGGAAAGGCTTCCGGCGTTCTGGCCAGAACACTGTCGAAAGAGGCCAAAGCCAGGCTGTATCGCTCCCGAGGCACAATGCAAATGGTGACTGGGGAGTCTTCCGTCGTCACTGATTTTCTCCTGGGCATGTATCCGGCCGTCTATGCTTAACCTGTCCCCACAGTAACCCAGGACCGCTCTATAGGAAATGACTCGTCGTCGCGTGCACCATGCTTAGCACGGCCAGCCCCAATCCTCGCCCAGCAATGTGAACAGCCGCTTGTTCCACGGCCTGTAATAATCGGTTAGCCATTCAGAACAGTCTTCAGGAAGCGGTTGCCGATATACTCCCTTATTGACCTGAAGCGCCTTAAACCTGTGCTCCGGCAGGCCAACATGCCGGGCAACGCGTGCGGCGGCATCTTCCGGCTGGCGCTCCCAGGCGTCGAAGTTAAGGAAGAGGAACTGATCGCGGGGAAAATAACGTAGCCAGTACTCCAGCTCCAGGGCGTAGCGACCGCGGTTGAGATAGCCAAACCTGAGCAGGAGCGGCGCCTGCTCACTAAAATTTCCGCGGGTAATACTAAGGCCGGCGTCCAGCAGGGCGCTCTCTCGCTCCAGCGCAGCGCGAAATTCGAGGCGCTCCGGGATCATGTGATGCAGCATGTGCTGATAATGGGAATAAGCACGATCAACCGGGTTACGCAGGGTTACGACCAGGCGCGCATGGGGCAACATGCGCGCGGCATTTTCGGCATACATGGGCACAGACATGGCGGGTGTCGCCTCGCCTGTCACAGGGCGATAACCGAGGAAACGTGCGTGTCGCTGAAGGACTCGCTCCGACGGAAAATGAGCTCGGTACCAGCGCTCGCCGTGGCGATAAACGCCGGGATTATTGAAGTAAGTAATTTCCTTTGCAATCGGCGGCACGAAGCCGGGGTGCTGAGTGAGCATTTGAAACAGCGTGCTTGTGCCACACTTCATGGCGCCGATAATCAGAAAATCCGGCAGCGCACCCCGCGGATAAATATACTGCAGAAGACGCATCCTGTGTCGTCTCACCCCCCGGCTGAAAAATCTAGCGCTCCGGATCGCCCGCAGCCTCAACGATTTCAGTTTCTGCTGTTGAGGCAAGGTCTTCACTCCTCGCTGCTCACCGTTTACCGGGACAACGCAAAATTGCCAAAGTCTCAGGCCTATTCTGGAACTGTGGCGAAAGGACGGAAATAGGTAATGGTCTGCGCTAGGCCCGCGTCCAGATCCACCCCAGGCTCCCAGCCCAACAGCTCCCGCGCCAGCGAGATATCCGGCCGTCGCTGCCGTGGATCGTCCTCGGGCAGCGGCAGATTGACCAGTGACGAGGTAGAGCCGGTCAGCGCAATGATCTGCTCCGCCAGCTCGCGCATGGTGAATTCCCCCGGATTGCCGAGATTAACCGGCCCAACCACGTCATCGGGGGTGGCCATGAGTCGGATCAGCCCGTCCACCATGTCGTCTACATAACAGAACGAGCGCGTCTGCTGGCCATCGCCAAACAGAGTAATCGGCTCGTTGCGCAGGGCCTGTGATATGAAATTCGACACGACGCGACCGTCGTTCGGATGCATGCGCGGCCCGTAGGTATTGAATATGCGCGCCACCTTGATCTGCAGCCGATGTTGCCGGTAGTAATCGAAAAACAGCGTTTCAGCGCAGCGCTTGCCCTCATCGTAGCAGGCGCGCGGCCCTACCGGGTTGACACGCCCCCAGTAAGACTCGGTTTGCGGATGCACCTCCGGGTCGCCGTATACCTCGCTGGTAGATGCCTGCAGGATGCGCGCCTTCACCCGCTTGGCAAGACCCAGCATGTTGATGGCGCCATGTACACTGGTTTTAGTGGTCTGCACCGGATCCTGCTGGTAGTGAATGGGCGAAGCCGGACAGGCCAGATTGTAGATCTCATCCATTTCCACGTAGAGCGGAAAGGTCACGTCGTGGCGCATCAGCTCAAAGTGCGGGTGGTCCAGCAGATGCAGCACGTTGTCGCGGGTGCCGGTAAAGAAATTATCGACGCAGAGCACGTCATGGCCCTGCTGCAGCAGCCGTTCACAGAGATGGCTGCCGAGGAAACCGGCGCCGCCTGTCACCAGGACGCGCTTGCGTAATGCGTAGCTCATGGTTCGTACAACCTGACCAAAAAAGCACATTGTCACACGCAGGCACGCTTTATGCGCGCTTCTCGTCTGTATTGGCCCCGGCGCGGTTCATTCACTATCAACCGCGGCACACCGTAGACGGGTGCCGACGACGCTGGCGAACCCGTGCTGGAACAGCGAGACGTGCACGCCGGTTACCTGCAAAACCTCCGCGGAGACGTTTTACGGTTATAACCGCCGACGGCGTCAGTCACGCAGGGAAGTAAGGATCCGGCTCGCCACATGACTTTGCCCATTCATGCCAGCCACGCCTGCAGCTGCGGCACGACCAGAACCAGCACAATCAATCCCAGCATCCAGGTATGAAGAAACAGAGTCCTCTCGAGTTTGACGAAGCGATTCTCGAAGCGCGCATTCTGCTCTGCGAAACGATTTTCGGATTTCGCGTCCTGCTCGGTAAAGCGCTGTTCGAATTTCGCATCCTGCTCGGTAAAGCGCTGTTCGAATTTCGCGTCTTGCTCGGTAAATCGCTGATCAATGCTGGCGAAGCGCTTCTCAAGCTGCGCATTTTGTGCTGCAAAGCCAGCATCCAGCCTGGCCCTTAGAACCGCCTCAAAATGCTCTTTAGTCAGAACTTTATCTGCAATAATTCCAAATGATTCCGCCATGAGCTCCGCCTGCGCATCGGCCTGGGGCTCAGGCAT
>CAZTJR010000052.1:0-3114 GCA_964613795.1 uncultured Alteromonadaceae bacterium
GTGCGCCACGGTGACCGGGTCGCGACGATGGTCGAGAGTCTGAGCCAGATTCGCCTGCTCGCGGTTGCCCGCGACGATTACGCCCATCCCTCCGTTTCGGCGGAGCACGCGCAGCACTTCCTGACCCAGGTGATGGCCATGAACCTTGATCTCGTGGTCGGTGACCTGCAGGAGGGCGACCGGCTGCGCTCTGACCGGCTCGGGTACGCGGTTCAGACGCTGTATCGCTACCTGCTGCAGCACCTGGGCTACCGGAATCTGCTGCAGCACCTTGTCGCCGAAGTCTGGCGCATCCTGGCGCAGCGTCCGGTGCAGGTGGACGGTGTCAAGCACATGGTCACCCGCATTGCCAGCTGTCTGCACGACCCGGCCTTTGTCGCCGGTGAAACGGGTGCTGACGCCACGAAGCTGGTCAATGCCGTGTTCAGCCCGACCGACGGCTGTCGCGAGGATCCGGGCCTGCAGGTGTATGCCGAGCGGCTGGCGAGCATGGACGATGCAGCGCTGCTGCAGGAGGCCATTGGCTTTGCCGGGGCGATGCACAGCACCGGCCTGGTCTCGCCTTACATGCCCGGATTCATCCGTTACCTGCGCCAGCGATGGAACGAACTGATACCTACGGCGTTGGGTCTCAGCCACACAGGCGCAGACGCGTTTCACTGCTACACCGACCTGATTCATCAGCTGATCGATGACGCCCTGTTTGTCGAGACCAGCCAGGTCGCTTACGGGCTGGCCATGATGCTTGAGCGCGGCATCCTGTACTCGCCCGCGCTGGCCCCCTCGCTGTGGCGCCAGCTGCGACTCACTCTGTGCGACGCCGCAGCGCAGAAGATTCTTGCGGTTTTCGGCGACCGGCGATCGCCGGAGTGCTTTCTGCTTGCCGACGTTCTCAATGTGCTCGGCCGTCCGCTGGGCGTGGGGCAGGGTAATTACCCTACATGCCAGTCCACGCGCGCGCTGTCCATGTGGGCCTTCGGTGCACCGGCGGAGCTGCTGAGAGTGGTTGCCTGGGCGGCGCGGGACGACGAGATTGTAATGCGTTTTGAGGGCAACAGTATTTCGTCTCGCGACCTCGGCACTGGTCTCGCGGCGGAGCCCCCGGTGGATGTGGATGCCGTTTCCCTGATCACAGTGCCGCATCTCGACCGCATTTACGTTGAAATGGGCCGTCGCAGTGCCGGACGCGGCGAGGATCCGCACAAGTGGGTCAACGCCGAGTTCCATGGCGATCATGTCGGACACGGCTTTCGTATCGCAGTCGATGTATTCACGGGCGGCCTGAAAGACTTCGAGGGATTCATCCGCGATTTCTATGCCTCATATCATCCTTTCTACAATGGCAACATACCGGTGATCCACCCGCAGCCCGCGGGCATCGCCGTCACCGACAGCGCCTCGCGCTTTATCGGCTGGCACGCCATTACCATCCAGCGGCTCGCGTTCGACCCGGGTGGCACGATGCGTGTATACTTTTTCAATCCCAACAATGACAGTGGTCAGAACTGGGGGCAAGATATCGTCACATCAACCCAGGGCAACGGCGAACTCTACGGAGAAGCCTCACTATCCGTTACCCAGTTCACATCCCGGTTATACGCCTTTCATTACGACCCGCTCGAGAAGGGTGAGCCGACCGACATCCCCGCCACTGAAGTGTCCCTTGCCATGCGCCTCGCGCAGGCGAGCTGGGCACGGGGACGATAGTCCTGTGAATTCTGGGACTTGAGACTGACAGTACAGCAGGCAACCACGCGTCACGATATTTCATCAAGGCAAAAGGAGAGCCTCACATGTCGAAATCATCAGAAACCCCGGTGTCCAATGATGTTTCAGGCTGGATCGATCCGACCATGGATTCGGTAAACGGCACGGAGACAGCGAAAGACCCCAATAAAGGCTATATCGCGCTGCTGGGCTGGAGCGTCAACGCGATAAAGGCTGCGCAGAAATTTGATCGCCGCTATGTTGTGGTCGCTCCGGACTGGGCCGCCGACTTCTGCGAAGCCAACAAGATCCCCTATATCCCATGGGATTTCGTGCGCCTGAACGATCGCTCTATTGAGATTGCTGAGACGCTCAAGGCAGAGGGCGTGGATGTTGCCATCCCGCTGTTTGAGGAAACAGTGGAGTGGTCCGGCGCGATCAACTCCGTACTCATGGACAATCCGCGCATGTACGGGCAGTCCATCCTGTTCCGCGACAAAGCACTCATGAAGCGCCGTGCACAGCTCGGCGGTATCCGCGTGGGTATTTTCGAGGAGGCTCACGAGAAGGAAGACGTGGTCCGCTTCATGAAGCGCGTCAACCAGACTCTGCTCAAGCTCGATGGCGACCCGGATGATCCGATCCACGTTAAGGCCTTCGACAAGGCCGGCTGTCTGGGGCACCGCATGATCCGTACGATGGAGGAAATCGACTACATACCGGATGAAGAGTATCCGCTGTTGATGGAGAGCCATCTGGACGGTTGGGAGTTTGCCGTCGAGGCCTGGATCCACGATGGCAAGATCAAGTTTCTCAATATCTCAGAGTATGTGACGCTTGGTTATTCGGTCTTCGTCCCCGCCACCAATGAACTTGAAAGCTGGCGCGACGCGATCACCAAACAGATCGAAAAGCTGATCAAGACCTTCGATATCCAGTTCGGCCTGATCCACCCGGAATACTTTGTAACGGCAGATGGCGAGATGTACTTTGGTGAGGTCGCCTATCGTCCGCCGGGTTTCAAGGCGTTTGAATTGATTGAACGTGCCTACGGATTCAGTGCCTACCAGGCATCTATGCTGGTGTTTGACCCCAAGAGTACGAAGGAGGAGGTTGACGCATTCTTCCCGCGGGAGGTGGTCGATGCCAAAGGCTATGCCGGCTGCTTTGGCGTTTACCCGCGTCGTCGTGTTGTCAGCAAGCTGGAAATGCCGAAGGAGACCATCGAGCACCCTTATTTCGAATCCCACGAGCTGGTGGCGCCCACGGAGGAAACCGTGCCCGATCGTTCCGCCTTCGGCACGCACTGGGGCCTTGTGTTCTTCTATGGTGACGATCCCATCAGGATGCGTGATCTGCTCAAGGCGCAGGAAGAGCTGGACTTCTACGTCTAGGCATCGCCTGACA
>CAZTJR010000052.1:3214-12765 GCA_964613795.1 uncultured Alteromonadaceae bacterium
CTCGGCTGGCCGGTGTGGTCAACGCCACCGGCTCCGCCATGACGTTGCGGCCGTTGGCTAACATCAGCAGCGCGGAGTTTCGTCATCTCATGATCGCGGATGTGGAGGACGGCTTCAATCTGCACAGCATGCGCCGGCGTCCGCCGGCGTACAGCACCCGGCGCTGGATGGGGAAGTCTGGCGAGGGCTGCGTGCGGTGGCACATCCGCCGACATAAAGTGGACGGCAACTGCCTGAGCTTGTAAAACCGTGATATCAGTTACGAGCATGTCAAGCACCGTCCGTGCTGGTGTCGATGGAATAGCCGAGGAGTCTCTCATGTCTGAAAATAGTCAGCAGCGATCCGGCCACCAGCAGGGCCCACAGCAGGCCGGTCAGCGCCAGGGCCAGCCCCCGGATCCGGCGTCGGGCTCGTCGCAGCACAACGAGGCACCGCGTTGGGCCAGGATATTGAACCTGCTGCTGCTCGCGTTTGTGATTTTCTACGCGGTTCAGTGGATATCACAATCGGGCGCCCGCGAGATCAGCTACAACGCCTTCAAGGAAAGAGTCACGTCCGGGGAGGTCGACGAGGTGACGATTGAGGGGCATCAGGTAAGGGGTGTGATGAAGCCCGAAGATGAGTCGGACGACGCCCCGGCTCCGGACCTGTTTCGTACGCATATACCGGAGGTGGGTGACACAGGGATTGTGCCGCTGTTGGAGGAAAACGACGTCACCATTACCGCATTGGAGTCCGGCCCGGATCTCTTTTCGCGGTTGCTGATCAGCTTCCTCCCCTGGCTGATCATTCTTGGCCTGATGATCTTCGCGTGGCAGCGAATGCAGCGCCAGATGGGCGGTCAGCAGACCGGCAGTCTGTTCAATATGGGCCGGTCCACGGCCAGGCGAGTGCAGAAAGATGAGCCCAGCAAGACCTTTGCCGATATTGCCGGCGCGGACAACGCCAAGAAGGATCTGAGTGAGATTGTCGATTACCTGAAGCATCCGGACTTCTACCAGCGCCTGGGAGCCAAACTGCCCCGGGGTGTACTCATGGTGGGCCCGCCGGGTACGGGCAAGACCCTGATGGCTAGAGCGGTGGCGGGCGAAGCCGAAGTTCCGTTCTTCTCTATATCCGGTTCTGAGTTCATCGAGATGTTCGTGGGTGTGGGGGCGTCCCGCGTACGCAACATGTTCGAGGACGCGCGCAAGGAATCGCCCGCCATCATCTTCATTGACGAACTTGATGCCATAGGACGTTCCCGCGGAACGGGAGTTGGAGGGGGCCATGACGAGAGGGAGCAGACCCTGAACCAGATCCTGTCCGAGATGGACGGCTTTTCACCCCATGAGACGGTGGTCGTGATCTCTGCCACCAACCGGCCCGATGTCCTGGATCCGGCGCTGCTGCGCCCCGGTCGCTTCGACCGCAAGGTCACACTGGATCGTCCCCACCGGCAGGCGCGTGAAAAAATTCTGCAGATCCACACCCGGGACATGCCCCTTGCGGATGACGTGGACCTGGTGGCGGTGGCGCGCCGGACCGTGGGCTTTGCCGGCGCCGACCTGGAGAACCTGGCGAACGAGGCGGCCCTGTTTGCGGGACGGGATGACAGCGACGTGGTCCGCATGAAGCACTTGGATGGTGCGCGGGACAAGGTGCTGATGGGCGCCGAGCGCGAACAGAGTCTCAGCGACGAGGAGAAGCGCGTGATCGCCTTCCACGAGTCCGGCCACGCACTGACGGCGCTGCTGTTCCCCAAGGCTGATCCGCTTGAGAAAGTCACGATCATTCCCCGGGGACGCGCGCTCGGGCTGACCGAACAGGCACCGGATGAGGACCGCCTGAACATGAGCGCCAGCTATGCCCGTGACCGGATTGCGGTCATGCTGGGCGGCCGCGTGTCCGAGCAACTGATTTTCAACGAGGTGAGCAGTGGTGCCGAGAACGATATCGAGCAGGCTACCAGACTAGCGCGACGCATGGTGTCCCGCTGGGGCATGAGCCAGGTGATCGGACCGATGTCGGTCAGTTCAAGCCAGGAGCAGGTATTCCTTGGCCACGAGATTTCCCGGGAGCGCGAGTTCAGTGAAGCAACCGCCGAGAAAATCGATGACGAGGTCAGGAATCTGATTACCGAGATCGAAGCGGACGTGAACAGGCGGCTTGAAGCGCATCGGGATCAACTGGAACGGCTGGGCAACACCCTGCTGGAGGAAGAGACACTGGGGGCCGGAGAGATTGACTCCCTGCTGGATCTCAAGACGCGGGAATGACGCAGCCGCACAACCATCTGTCGGTGTCTACCCCACGTCGGGTCCCCGATTCGCGTATGCCATGATAATTCGTATGTTTCTGCTGTTCGCCTTGAAACCGAGATCAAACAGATCCCCAAGCACGGGAACAAGACCGACCAGCCAGTCGATAAAGATATTCCACAGCATTTGCATCCGCCTGCGCCGGGGAACACCCGCCCGCCGGGCGCAACTATGGATATACAGCGAGACTGCCATGGTCAACGTATCGCCGACGCCTGGAATGAGTCCGAGAACGGGGTCAAGGCCGTAGCGAAGAGTCGTCCCGGGTATGACAAACGCCGTGTCCATGAGGTCGGTCAGTTTCTGCAGCATCACTAACTTGCTGCGAGTTGCGGCATCGGTAGCGTTATCGTCAAGTATTCGGGTTTACTCCTGCCCTGGCTGTCGCGAGGAGGCGGTTCCGGCGCGCGCTACAGGGACCGCTTTTCCTTGCTGATGAATTGATGGTGATGGATTTCTCCATTGACGAAGTGGGGTTTTTGGTCTAACCAGTAATAGTGAATCCCCGCTAATGGAGGTGTTCAACATGATCGGTCTTTTTATCTGGGTCTGGATACTTTGTGCTCCCGCGCTGGCTTTCATGATGCTGTCGGCAATGACGAAAAACTAGCGACGTGAAACTGCCCCCTATGTTTGCAACACTCTTGATCGGGGGCAGGGCGGCAGTACCCAGCCGGGGCTGCCGCGCCTCGTAAACGCGAAAATCTTTGCAGACTGCGGAAAACTCACGCGAAGGTCGGCACGTCCGGCCACAACGTTGCACGGGCAGATTGTGCTAGGGTCTTGATGGTATCCTTCAACGGCGCAAGACGGTGCAGCGTTTGACTGAAAGGACAAAAAGTGAAAATTCACTGGGTAGGTCATTGCGGCGAACCTGGCCGTTTTCACGCCGGGTCGTGCGCAACTTCATGCGCAATCACGGCGTCCTTCTCGCCGGTGGGGTAGGTTACAATGTGCTGATGTCGGCAGTGCCCCTGCTGGCACTCCTGGGTGTCCTGCTCACCCGGGTGGTGGACGAGGAGGAACTGCTGGCCGTCATGGCGATCCAGGCGCAGCATTTTGCGCCAGGCCATGCGGATCTTTGGCTGGACGCGGTGCGGGCCTTCCTCGCATCACGGGATATCATTGGCATCGCAGGTATTCCGATACTGCTGTTTTTCAGTTCGTTTGCCTTTCGCATGCTCGAAGACGCGATTGCCATTATCTTCATGCGCCCGGAAAATCCTCCGCGCAGCATCTGGTTTTCCGTCGTCATGCCCTATGCCTTCATGACGGTGCTTGGCGTTGGCCTGCTGACGCTCACTCTGCTGTTTGCTCTGGTTGATGCCCTGTACCCGGAGCCCGGCGTCATTCTCTATCTGCTCAGTTTTTTCAGCGTATTCCTCATGTTCAGCGCCATTTACAAGGTGCTGCCCATTACGCGAATTTCACCACGAAGGGCGGTGATTGGTGGTTTCGTGGCTGCCGTTCTGTGGGAGGGGACGCGGCTGATCATGATGTATTACTTCGTGCACGTCTCGTTTGTGAACGCCATTTACGGGTCACTGGCAACGATTATTGTTCTTTTGATCAGCCTGGAAGTCGGCTCTATTATCCTGTTGCTGGGTGCACAGGTTATCGCCGAACTCGAGCGCAGCGAGCGCGCCGGACTGCCCTGGTATACCAACTTTGACCAAGGCGCCTCTGTGGCGCCCGCGGAGCAGCAACATGGATAAGCGCAAGGTGGATGTCGCCATCATCGGTGCTGGTACAGCGGGCCTCACGGCCTACACTGCCGCCCGTAAGCACACTGAAAATGTGGTTCTCATTGAGGGCGAGGCTTACGGCACCACCTGCGCCCGTGTGGGCTGCATGCCCAGCAAGCTGCTGATTGCGGCGGCAGACAGCGCCCATGGCGCCGCGCGAGCGGGCATGTTCGGCGTTGCGGTAGCCGGCATCAGCATCAATGGGCAGAGGGTGCTTGAGCGTGTGCGTCGGGAACGGGATACGTTTGTCGGCTCGGTGCTGGCGTCCATGGGGACCATCCCCGAGTCACACAGACTGATGGGACGCGCGCGCTTTCTCGCACCAGGCAAGCTTGCGGTCGGTGATGCCTGGGAGGTGACAGCACAGCGCATCGTGATCGCCACCGGTGCCAGCCCGCACGTTCCGGCGATGTTTCAGGGCCTGGGCGATCGCCTGCTGACTACCGACAATCTGTTTGAGCTGGAAACCTTGCCCGCGTCCATCGCCGTATTCGGCGCCGGTGCCGTCGGACTGGAGCTCGGTCAGGCATTGAGTCGCCTCGGTGTGCATGTGCGTCTGTTCGGCCTCGACGGCATCCTTGGCGGTATTTTCGATGCGGAGATACGCGACTACGCGGAACGCTGTTTCAGCGAGGCGTTCTACCTGGATATCCGCTCCGAGGTGTCAGATCTTTCCCCGGCGGATAATGCTGTTGCCATTACCTTTACCCATCGGGACAAGGGCGAGATTAGCGAGACGTTTGAACGCATCCTGGTCGCGACGGGTCGACCGCCGAATCTGGAGGCCCTCGATCTGCACCACAGCGGGCTGACCCTGGATGACGACGGTATTCCAGTAACGGACAGTGCCACACTGCAGTGCGGCGACAGTCCGGTCTTTCTTGTGGGCGATGCCAATGGTCAGTTGGCCGTCCTGCACGAGGCTGCGCAGGAAGGCAGAATTGCCGGCGACAATGCTGGCCGCTATCCCGGTGTTCAGCCTGCCGTGCGGCAGGTGCCGCTGTCCATCGTGTTCAGCCACCCGCAGATTGCGTCGGTGGGCCTGCCGGTGGGGCGCATGTCCGATGAGGAGCGCAAGGCCTACGCGGTTGCGACGGTGTCCTTTGAGGACCAGGGCCGCAGCAAGGTCATGGGCGAGAACCGCGGACTGTTGAAAGTCTATGCGCGACGTGACAATGGCGTGTTTGTGGGTGCGGAGATGGTGGGCCCTGCGGCGGAACACATTGGCCACCTGCTGGCCTGGGCGGCGCAGAGCCGCATGCCGGTGAGCGCGATGCTGGCGATGCCGTTCTATCATCCGGTAGTCGAGGAAGGCGTGCGTACGGCATTGAAGGATCTTCATTCGAATCTGGCGAGGCTGCCGGCCCCCGAGGATCAGTGCCTGGAATGCGGCCCGGGAGTGTAGGATTTGTCTGAAACCAGGCGATATCGAGTGACCGGCAGGGTGCAGGGTGTTTCCTTCCGTGCTAGCAGCCGTTGCAGGGCATTGGCCCTCGGGCTGAGCGGGTGGGTGCGCAACTGCCCGGACGGCAGCGTTGAACTGAAGGCCACGGGTAGCACGCACGCGCTGCAGCAACTGGAAGACTGGCTGTGGCAGGGCCCGCAATATGCGAGTGTCGCAACAGTGAAATCGGTGGCGGCACCCTTTGAGCCCGTTCCGGGATTTGAGGTAAGGGGATAGGTGGCGCCGCTCAGAACATTGTCGCTGTAAGGCGTTCGAGGATCAGAGTGCCAGCGTCGAGACGCGGCCCACTAGGGCTCGTCGGTCGAGTCCGGCTGTGACACCTGTTTCTGTCCCTTTTTCTGGCGGTTTTTCTCTTCCATCCGCTCGCCGAAGCGCATGCCCTGTATATAGGCGTTGGCAAATAAGCCGACGCCCAGTAAAAACAAAACTACAAGGAGCAATGCTATCGGTGTATTCATGTCATTTTGCCTCTTCGTCTATGGCGCTGCCCGTATCCGACCGGTACTGCGAATGGCGCCCTGTCGCATGGCTGCTTCCAGGTCTGAGCGGGAGTTTCGAGCTCTAGTGTAATGGCTTTGTCGTCGTTTTGGAGCCTCTCATTCGCGACGGGAAACTGGATTGTCGGCAGCCGGATCCGCCGGAGCCATGTGTTGGGAAGCACGAGCGATGCGCGATTTCTCACTGTGTGCGAGAAACACCGCTGCCGTCAGATCCCCGGTCACGTTCGTGACGGTGCGCGCCATATCGAGAATACGATCGACGCCGAGAATGATGGCAATGCCCTCGGGCGGCACGCCCACCGAAGCGAGAATAACCATGATCAATGGTAGGGATCCGCCCGGCACGCCCGCTGCCCCGATAGCGGTGATGACGCCGAGCATGGCCACCACCACCTGTTGTCCGAGCGTGAGATCAACGCCGAATACCTGTGCCAGAAACAGCACGGTGATACCCACGTATACGGCGGTGCCGTTCATGTTCATGGTGGCGCCGAGCGGCAGCACGAAGCCGGCAATAGTGGGCGGCACTTTTAGCTCGCGCTCGGCCACGGCAATGCTGGTGGGTAGTGTCGCGCTGCTGGAGCTGGTGGCAAAGGCCGTGACGATGACGGCCCGGCTGCGCCGCCAGAAGTCCATGGGTTTCATGCCGCCGAAAAACTTTACCAGCAGGGACAGGGTGACCACAGTGTGCAGCGTCAGGCCCAGAATAACCAACACGACGTAAACGCCCAGCTGCGCGAGCAGGCCCCAGCCAAAGCGCGAGGTGACGACAAAAATCAGTGCAAAGACGCCGTAAGGCGCAAGGCGCATGACCATCTCGATGATCTTGATGACGACATCGCTGAGCGACTCGATGACGGCGATCAGCGGTGCAGCGCGCTCCCGCGGAGTCAGGGCCAGCGCCACACCGAAAACCAGCGCGAAGAAGATGACCGCGAGCATGTCCATGTTTGCGGCCGCTTCCACCGGGTTACGCGGCACGATATTCACCAGCATGTCGACACCGAAGCCGGGTGACTCCGCCTGCATGCTTGAGGCCTGGTCCTTGAAATCATCCAGCAACGCGGCCCGCATCATGGGATCGATGCTGCTGCCGGGATCCATGATATTCACAAGGACGATGCCCAGCGCGGCGGCGACCGCCGAGCTTGCAACGAAATAGACCAGTGTCTTGCCGCCGACTCGGCCCAGGCTGCGCACGTCGCCGAGGCCCGTCACGCCGAGGACGATGGAGGCAAAGACCAGGGGAACCACGGTCATCAGCAGCAGTCGTAGGAAGATCTGCCCTACCGGTGCCGCGATGTTATCCGCCAGCCATGTGGTCCACCCGGCATCCCCCGTCAGGCTGTGTGCGCTCAGGCCTGCAAGCGCGCCCAGGAACAGCGCAAGAAGAATTCGTGTGTGCAGTGGCGTCGACGCAGTTTTCATCGATCGGCGCGCAGGGCATGGTGCGCACGCTCGATCACATAGCGCTGTATATCGATAGAATCCTGCTCGTCGAGCGCATCCGAGAATCCGACCATGCCCTGTTGCCAGTGCAGGCCACCGATAACGATGCTCTCCCAGTTCTCATGGTCGTCTGCAGTCAGGCCCCGCAGATCGGGGACCGCGCCGCCCGAAACCACGCCATCGCCGTGGCAGTAAACACAGTACTGCAGATACAGCGCCTTGCCTCGAGCCACCTGTTCGGCTTCTCCCTCCTGCGGTGGCGGATTGAACACGACGGGGCTCTCCTGCGCCGGCGGCAGTGTCGCGTCTCCGTCAAGGCTGAACACCAGCAGGCGACTGCGGTTGGGGATCGGTCCCGCCGTGAGGGCATCGCCGCCCACCAATGCCAGGGCGCCGCCCCAGCCGGCGACCACGGCCAGATACTGTTTGCCGTCGATCCGGTAGGTGATGGGCGGCGCGACAACGCCGGTCTGGGCATGAAACGACCATAGCGCCTCGCCGCTGTCCGCGGCATAGGCGACCACATTACCCTCTGCATTGCCCTGGAACAGCAGGTTACCGGCAGTTGACAGCATGCCGCCGTTCCATGGGCCCGCGTGGTCGACGCGCCAGCGGGGCTCGGCCTTGACCGGGTCCCAGGCGACGATGGCTCCCTTGACGCTGGCCAGGACGGCGTCGCGGATGGCGGGGTCGTCCGGCAGGCTCGCCACCAGGTTGTCGGTGCCGGTGTTCCAGTAGCCCTGGCGGAATTCGAAATTATCATCTGCCGCATACACCCAGGGCGTATCCTGCATCGGTATATAGACCAGCTCTGTCTGTGGGCTGTAGCTCATGGGGTGCCAGTTGTGGCCGCCAATAGGGCCGGGTAGCTGCAGTCCGGAATCACCCTCGGTATAGCGCGCCTGCGCCGTCTCCACCGGCCGGCCGCTTTCCTTGTCGACGTGGGACGCCCAGGTGACGGTAGCGTAGGGCTGGGCCGAAATGAGCTCGCCGGAAGTCCGGTCGAGCACGTAGAAAAAGCCGTTTTTGGGCGCCTGCATGATGACCTTGCGCTGTGCGCCGTCGATCTGAAGATCGGCGAGGATCATGTGCTGTGTAGCGGTGTAGTCCCAGGTATCTCCCGGCGTGGTCTGGTAATGCCAGAGATAGCTGCCGTCGTCGGGATTGAGTGCCACAATGGAGGAGAGGAACAAGTTGTCACCGCCATCCGGTGAGCGTATCTGCCGGTTCCAGGGAGCGCCGTTGCCGACCCCGATGTAGAGAATGTCGAGCTCCGGGTCGTAGGCCATAGAGTCCCAGACCGTGCCGCCACCGCCGATCTCCCACCAGGCACCGCCGCCCCAGGTTTTTGCGGCCGCGCGCATTGCCTCGGACTCGAAGCCGTCGGCGGGGTTGCCCGGTACGGTATGGAAACGCCACAGCAGCTCGCCGTCGGTGACTGCATAGGCGGATACATAGCCACGCACGCCCATCTCGCTGCCACCGTTGCCGATGATAATGCGGTCCTTGACAATCCGGGGAGCGCCAGTGATGGAGTAGGGCTTGTCGGGATCGGTGGTCTGCACCTGCCAGAGAGGCTCGCCGGAGTCTGCATCGAGCGCGATCAGTCGTCCGTCCAGCGTTCCCGAGATCACAGTGCCATCCTGATAGGCGACGCCTCGATTCACCACGTCGCAGCACAGGTGCACCGCCCAGTCACGCGGCACCTGCGGATCGTGGAACCAGAGAAGTTCGCCGCTGCGTGCGTCGTGGGCAAACACCATGCTCCAGGACGCGGTGGTGTAGATCACGCCGTCAATGACCAGCGGCGTGGCTTCCAGGCCCCGCTGCGTGGGATAATCAAAATACCAGTCGAGCCCGAGTTCATCGATGTTCGCCGTGTCGATGTCGCTCAGTGCGCTGAAGCGGGTTTCTGCGCTGTCAAGGCCGTGTACCCGCCACGCCATATCAGCCGTGACCTCAGGCGTCGCCGTGACCGGGGAGATGGGCGTCTCGTTTCCTGGCGGATCACAGGCCGCCAGTGGTATCAGGCAGCAAAACAGGCAGGTACGCATCGCATTATTCATGGTTCCGGCTCTCGTTCTTATCTAT
>CAZTJR010000053.1:0-10960 GCA_964613795.1 uncultured Alteromonadaceae bacterium
CAATTACAAGATGGCGGGCTCCTGGGATCGCAAGGCGGTGCCGTTGGACAGCTTGTCCAGCATGGAGGATATGCCATCATCCGGCGAGGGCGCCCTCGCCAATACCTGTTCTGCCGCGTTTCTCCGTCCAAGCGCCACCAGAATGGTGGCGTGCGTAAGCCGTATACGGTTGTTATCGCCGTCGAGCGCCAGCGCGTTGGCCGAATAGCTGGCGGCGGTAATGTGGTCTTCTGCCGAGAAATACAGTAGCGCAAGATTGTTGGACAGCTTGGCGTTATTCCAGATGAGCCGGCGCAGGGATTCCGACTGCAAAAGCCGCAGTGCGTCATCAGGACGAAGCGGCGCCAGTTTCAGGCCCAGGGCCAGAATGGCGGAGCTGTCTGAGGGGTGCGCGTCGGCATGGGCATGAGCGAGCTTTGCTGCCTCGTCCAGACGCTCTGCCTGGATCAATACCGAGGCCAGATGGGTGGCGCTGTGAAAGCTCGGCGAGGCCTGATAATAGGCGCGCAAATAGCTCGCCGCCTGCACGAGATCGCCTTCTTTTTCTTTCAGGCGACCTTTAACATACCAGAGGTTGGCACTACCGATACGCCCGCGCTTGTCGCCCTTCTCTTCCCGGCCCCTGGCGGCCGGCACTAACGCCGTCTCCTCAACACGGGCAAGGACGGCGCGCGCTTCGTCGTATGCGCCGGTCTCCAGCAGGGCGGCAGCGAGCTGAATCTGGATCGCTTCAGTGGCTTTACTATCGTCAGGCAGACGGCCGATGAGCGTTAACAGCTGGGGGTAGTCCCCGTGGGCTTCCAGAATGGAAAGTGCATACAGCACGTGTGAGAGGGAAGCGTGATGATCAAGGTAATAATCCGCATGAACCGGGAAGGCGTCAGCGCCATCAACGCTGTAACGGGTCTTTAACCAGAGCATCCACAGCATCGGTGACCATTGGGACTGGGCTTTTTTACTGAAAAACAGAGCGTCAAGAACCTCTGGCTGCTGCCATTTGAACGCTGCATCGGCAATGGCCACCAGATGATCATCAGACGCAGTATGTAGATCCAAAGGAGCCAGCAATGTCGCCCAGTCCGGGGGCTGTTGCTGTTCGAATGTGAGCTGCAGGATCCCACGCAGTGCGACCAGATGATTAGGGTTGACCGTCAGGACGGCGTCAAAAGCCGCCCTGGCATCACTATGCTGACCTGCGGCCAGGGCCTGCTGCGCCGCGAATAACAGACTCGGTACATTGTCAGGGTCCAGCTCGCCGGCACGGGCGAACAGGGATGCTGCGCTCTGCGTATTACCCATTCGCTGGTGAAGGACGGCAAGCATAGTGAGTGCATCGACATTCCCGGGTGCTGATGCAAGCCAGTGCTCGGCTTTTCTGAAGGCGCCATCGACATCGTCGCTCTGGATCAGCATCACAATCTGCAACAGGGTCTCGTTGTCTGAGAGAATAGAAGCGTCGTCAATGGCAGGCAGCACGGCACCCGATGTCACATGCTGGCGGAGCGCCTGTGACTGCACGGCAGTGACCGGCGAACTCGCCGGCGCGCGCTGCACGTGGTCGAGTAATCCCAGCGCTTTGGTCGACTCGCCAGCGGCCAGCAGCTGATACGCTATCGCGTTGCCGAAAAGCCCCTCACGCACGCTGTCGATGTTCTGGGTGAGATAGGCGTCACTGGCGTCTTCGAGATAACCGAATTTATAGTCAAGCACCATTTTCAAACGCTGCAGGACGTCATTGCCGGGGTCGTGAATTAATGCCCGTTTCACATGCCGGTAGGCCATCTCCGGCTGATTTTCATGGTAGGCAGATAGTCCGGCCACGATGTTGTTGACGGGGATGCTCAGTCCCCTGTCGATGGATGTCTCGGCGTGGCGTTTTGCCGCCATATAGTTTTTCTGTTCAAAAGCGATGATGGCCTTTAGTGTGTTCGCAAATGGCTGGTCAGGGCTGTTCAGCAACAGGGTGTCGACATAGGCCTCGGCGCGGCCGATCTCCCGCAGCTGCAGCGCCGTGGCCGCCAGCAACAATTTGCCCAGCGGCGCCCTGGGTTGCAGCGATTCAAAGGACTCGAAGTCCTGCATTGCCGCGCCAGGATCTCTCAGCGCGAAGTACAGCTGGCCGCGCAGCAGGTAGCCATACGCGCGTATTATCGCGCTGGCGGCGTTTGTCTCATCGGCGGTTTTTTTCTCATCGGCAGTCTTCAGTGGCGACGACAGCAGGCTGTCCAGTGTGCCCAGCGCCTCTGCTGGATCGCCTGCGCTCTGCAGCTTCGCCCGGGTATACAGGCATAGCGCGCAGGCCTGTAGTTCGTCGGGGAAGCGGATACTCAGCGAGCGGAAAGCCGTCTCGGCCTGCGCGGCTTGGCCGTTTCGCAAACGCATCAGTATGTCGTAGAGCGCCGGGGACAATCCCTGCACATCGGAAGACGGTGCATCGCCCATCAGGTGCTGCAGGGAGAGGTCATCGCGTTGGTAGTAGTAAGTGACGGCCAGTAAGGGCACGAGCGCGTTTCGTTCCTGAACGCCGCCAAGGGCTGCCTCCGCTCTTTCAAACGTTATTGCCGCAGATGCCAGATCACCCTGCGTCAGGTATAGCTTGCCCAGTTCAATGCGCGCCTGTGTAAAATCCGGGTTTTCCTGCAGTGCATTCTTCAACTGTAGGAGCGCCTCTTCATACTGCTCGCTGGCAACGGCACCCAGCCCGAGTGAGAAATAGTCCTGCGCCGTCTTTGGCGGAGCACAGGCGCTGACGCACAGAAGCAAGAGCAGCGCGATGCATACTCGTTGCCTGCGCGTGTAAATGCTCACCCGCACTTTACCGGCTCTTCACCCGGTCGACCACGGATAATCCTGCCCCCTTGTCACCTGTGCGTCGTCTCGACATCAAGCTGCCAACGCCTACCAGGAATAACCACAACGTGGCCGGCACGGGAACGGCGGACGGGCTGTTGCCCAATCGGGTTTGTATGTCGATGGCAGCCAGCCCGGCATACAGGTCGATGCCTGCATCGATAAAGGACAGATTCAGGTCCCAGCCAGCGGCGGCGTTGTAGACCCAGGTGCCGGCCCAGCTATCACGCATCAGGTCAGACGAGAAGTCCACAAAATCGAACGAGCTGCGCGCTATCATGTCTCCTGCCGCGTCAAGCAGGTCACCGGTGACCGAGAAAAAGGTGAAAGTCTGGCCCAGCATGCTGTCGACATCGAGCCAGGACAGGAGCGTCAGACCGAAGCCCTTGCCGAGGGTAAAGTTGCCGTTGATATTGATGCCGTCATAGCTGAACCCGCGCTCCGTGCCCCAGATTTCCATGATCCAGTCGACGTTCTGTGACCCCACATCACCATTGAAGGTTAACAGACCCGGACTGTTCCCCGGGTTCACCGAGGTGGTGAACCCCGTGAGCTTTCCGTTTTCGTCCCGCTGCTCATCGCCCTCGATCAATACATTGCCGGCAAAGGTGCCACTGCCCGAGATGTCGCCCGTCAAAGTCAGCAGCTCATTGTCTGCCATAGTGATGAGCCCGTCATTCACCGTGAAGCCATTCAGCTGGGCCGCGTCGGCAAAGTGGATCTCGCCACTTTTCATGTTGTGCAGGGTGCCATCGGATTTAAAGGTCGACCCCTCGAAATTGTCGATCACGCCAGTGTTGATCAGCTCGCCATAATTGATAATGCCGGCTAGGAAGCTGTTTTTCACCGTGCCTGCATTAAAAAAGGTATTGGCACTGCCCCGGCCTTCCTGAGCGGCCAGCACGGGTGCAGTTCCGATACTGATGGATGACCCGAAAGGCCCATTGATCAGAACACCTTCGTTGATGAGGATGGCCGATGTCCCGTCCCCGGCATTGGCTGTCAGGCCTATGGTTCCTGTGTTATTAAGTGTAGCGGCATCATTGACCGTACCGTTCAGCAGGACACCCGAGGAAATCTTGATCGTTCCGCTATTGTTGATAGCGCCATCAGAAGTCAGCATGCCAGACTGACTGAAGCCGTTAGCCGACGACTCGGCGATCAGCAGGGTACCGGCGTTATCAATGACGCCTTCCTCGCTCACCATGAAGAGGCCATTATTTTCGAGTAGGCCCCCGGCGCTGTTGGTGACCGTGGCCACATTGTTGAAAATTCCGCGATTGGTGAAGGTACCGTTGTTCACGAGCTCTGCTGTGTTGGTAGTGCCAAGGCGGGCCAGGTTAAGGAACAGATCACCTGCGACCATCTCGCCGTTTTCGTTCTGCCGCATTTCGCGCGCCACGGCGTCGATGTTTCGGATGGATTGTTCGGCAGCATCCCGGTTGGCAGTCGCAAATACTCGTTGGTTCTTAAGGGCGTCCGTCTCTGCCCTTACCGCCGCTGTTTTTCGATCGTATTCGGCAAGTATCAGGTTGTTTAAAACCACCAATGCACTATTTATCACGCTGCTGGCAGCACTTCCGTCCTCGAGCAACGGAATTGTATTCAGCTCAACGAGAGCCTCCCTGGCCTCACTGTCCCTGATCTGCTCGTCGTAGCGGCGAATGTCGTTGTTGAATCCGATCAGTCGCCGGCGTCCGTCGTAAAAATTGTTGGCGCCCTCAACAAACCTCGATAACGTGATCGGTGGGCCCATGCCCTCCTGACCGTTATTGAACACGCCGTTGTTGACCATCTCCCCATCATTCACCAAGGTGTTGTGATTGGTGAGTTCCGCCCCCTGGGCGTTAGTCAGCGCGGCAGCATTGGTGAGCGTGCCCACATTGGTCATAACACCATTGTTCACTATGCGAGTATCTTGCGAGGCTCCACGATTGTTAAGCGTGCCGTAGTTAACGAAGGTGTCGTTGTTGATCACCTCACCCTCATTGTCGAAGTCGCCAAGGTTCACCAGTTCGGCCAAGCCAAGCACACCCATGGCATCGCGAACCGATTTCAGGCCATTGTCGATCGCTGCGGCGACCGTGTTGACCAGGGTTCCCGCATTCACCAGAAGGCCGTTGTTGCGCACGTAGCCGCCGCTGTTGTTCAGTTCGCCGCTCTGGGTGTTGTATACCTGCCCGCCAGTCTCATTGAGCAGGACCGAGTGGTTGGTCACCAGGCCGCCGTTTTCCAGCACCCCGGTACCGCGGTTGACGATAACACCGACACCGGTATCCGCCTGCTGCTGCAGCCGGGTGTCGATTTGCGCATAGATCGCTGCAGCCTGGTCACGCTTTGTACCCAGGCTACGCAATGCAGCACCGTAATTTTCTTCAGCAGCTCTTAGGTCAAACGCGGGGCTGGTCGCAAACGTATCCGTCCTTAGTACTAAGTACTCCGTTTCCAGGCGGCCCAGTATCGCTCGGGTGAAAGATTCATCAACATCAGTTCTGAACAGAGGCTTTCCAGTGGGTGACAGGCCAATAGGTGTTCGTGTTATTGGGTTGGGGAATTCGTTGATCAGCGCGTCAAGTATCGCCGAAGAGTCGTTGATGTACCTGTTCATCTCAGACAGAAAAACCTGTTTTGCGCTTGCGGCGATATTCGCTGCCAGACGCGCTGCAACGTTTGCGCCGGCATAATTTGCGGTCAAGTCAGTCGGGACGGGGATGACCGGGACTGCCGCTACCGGGCTGCTGGGGCCGCCGCCGGCAATCTGGCTTTGAGGGCTTGACGCGGAGGAACCACCGGGCAAAACGGGGAGGATAGGCTCCCGACGGACAAACCCGGCTCCATCACCTACACGTGCGGCACGGTCATCGAGCAGGGTTGCGACGATATCGGTGACATTTCGAAACATGGACCAGTCGTGGCCCGGCTTACCGTTGACAATCCGGCTGTCGGCGGCGTTGGTGCCACCGAGGTTTCGCAACGTACCGGCATTGTCGAGCAGAAAGTGATTGTTCAGCGTCAGACTCGCGCCGTTTGCCTCAGATGCCAGCGTCAGCGCGCTATCTTCCTTGACTATCAGCTGTCCGTTGTTGTTGATTTTTCCAGCTGTCTGAAGAGCCGTCTTCGTCGACCTTGCGTTGACCTGCGCACCGCCATGCAGGGTAAACGTGCCGGTATTATCCAGCAGCGTTCGGTCCGGTCCGAGGCGCACCAGCAGGGCATTCGCCTCCAGCTCCAGCCCACCGTAGATATCGGCTTCGGCGAGATAACGATTGACGATCTGGCCTTTGGACTCGCTACTGATACCGGTCAGCTCGAGGCGCCCGTAGTTGTCGATAACGCTGCCCTCGCTGTTTTCCAGGCGTCCATCCAGCTTGACGCGTCCCGTGGGGCCGATGGTGGTGGAGCTGTCTCCCGACCCGACTCCATTTCGGTAGACGTAGTCCTCGACGGCGACGCCGCCTGTTCCCATGTAGACGTCACCATGAATGTCCACCGTGCCAAGATTGGTCAGCCCATATTGAGTCGTAGCAGAGCCGCTACCATCTCCGCCTACAGTGCCGTACGGGTGTTTGGCCGCGAGTTCAAGCGCGCCGTCGGCCTCAACCACCAGACGATCGGCAGGGTTGGCAACGGTCAGGGAGCCGTCGGTCATCACCTGCGCGGTCTGACTCGCGTCGATCGTGAAGCTGTCTCGCACGGCCGCCTTAACATCACCGTCTTCAAAAAGGAACAAAGGGCCGGGCCTTGAGATATCCCCGAATTGGCTCGCCAAAATATCCACGGCCAACAGAATGTCGAAGGTGTTCAGGTTGTCCGTCAGGGGTGTGTAATCGTAGCCACGCCGGTCAATTTCGTTGGCGATGAGCGTATCGACCGTCAATTGCTGGTCGATACGATTGTCTTTGACATCGTTGCTGAAGGCGACGTCAACATCCGGATTTACCACAGACCTGGCCTGAAAAAGAATTTCACCCGCGGCGACAAAGGACAAGTCCTGTCCGGTTGTAGTGCCATCGCTCGTCCAGTCCGCCCCCGGGTTGGTGAAGGTCCGATTGAAGATATCTACCTGGGCTATGCCTTGGCTCTTTTCCAGGGAAAAGCCTGAATCAAGCCTGTAGCCTCCAACATCTTTTATGTCGATCGAGCCGCTGGGGCCGTAAAGCTCAAGCCCTGCGCTAATGTCCAGGTAGGTTCTGTTACTCAGGGTCGACTCGACAAAGAATGTCGGGGTAGCAAATACGGGATCGTCAGACAGGCTGAACGCACCGCTGGCGCTAGTGGTGGGCGACGCGATCAGCGCAATTTCCGGGATATCCTCCCAGCTGCCGCGAAAGCTGGTCTGCTTGCCGATTTCGCCCTGTATGATAACCGACGCTGGTGCGCGATCTGCGCCCTGGCCTCTGGTGAACTGCAGATCCACCATCAGTTCCGGCTTGAGCTGAAGGTCGGTCTTCAAGTCAATGCTCGGGCCGACCTGAAGGTCAACCAGCGTTACGCTGAGATCAATGAACGGGTTACCCAGCTTGACGTCGTCCAGCGAAAGTGACCCACCATTAGGCAGGTTGAACGCGGCGCCTATCACCTGGTCGACGTCGAGCCGCAAATCCAGTAAGTTGCCGCCAATACTCGCAGTGGCAGTGGCTTGATCGTCACTCCATAGGCCTTCTGCGTTACTGGAGAAGGGGTTGGAAAGACTCACGGTCACCGGGCTGTCTTCAATAGCGCTTCTTGCTTTGCTTACACTATCCGCCCGGACCGTATTGCCGCTGTTTCTCAGCCTTTCTTCGTAGTCGTCAAGCCCTTCGCCTACCTGCGCGCCCAAAAGAGCCCCCACATCTTTGTAAAGGTTGTCGTTGGTCAGCGCGTCATTGATATTCGAGGGCGGATTGCCAATAAAACCGCGTATCGCTGGGGCTGCATCAACCAAGTTCGTGGGCGGCACAAAAACTCGGGCGCTTGATTCCAGCGTATCCACCTGTAGGAGCGGTAACTGAAAGTCTTCCTCTATCAGGTTAAAGGTCTTGTCAATAAAGCAGCCAACAAAACAGGCTTTGGCAAATAAATCCAGGCTGGTGTTAACGTCGATGCCCGTATCGAGCTTGATCGACGGCGCATTGACGCTGAATACACTGTCATTACCGATACCGGAGTTGGTATCCAGTTTGAAGAAGTCAACGCCCAGTCCTTCAAACTGGTAGTTGTTTACCGAAGGGGCAAAACTGACGGTAGCGTCAAATGTACCGGGCTGGACCTCTGCGTTGAGATAGGGCAGCGCATAGGCGGAGAACTCCAGACCGGCAGAGGCACCGAAGCGGGCGCATTTGAAGACGCAGACTTTCTCTATGTTGCCAACACCAAGACGGGCCGCAGGCGGCTCGCCAAAGACCGAGTCCCACTGGGATTGCGACAGGGACCAGTCGATATTCAGCCTACCCGGGCCATTCGGACCCCATAGGCTTTTGTCGGAAATGTTGTAGGTGTTGGCGCCAAAATCCACTGACGTTGTGTTGGCTTCTGTGCGGATACCGGCGATCGAGGGGTCTGAAATAGTCAATAAAAAGACTGCTGCACACAAGAACGAGGCTTTATGGGTGGCACCACCGATTTCTTTCTGGGCTGACGACGCCCTTATTATATTTCCAAATGTGGCCATTCGATGTTGCCTCTCATGAGCAGTTTCTGCGTTTCAGACTAATGAGGGCTACTTCGACTGCCTGTTAAATGCAGACGATCGCTGCAGGCAAGCGGCCCCCCATCTCCACGTTAGCGTTAATGGAAGGGAGGTCAAAATTCTCGGCGGATTTTTTATATAGTAAAATCAATTACTTAAAAACCTTAAGGAAATCTTAAGGGGATATTCGGAAGAACTGAACGCCTCCGGCAGAGCGGGGAATAGAACGCGATCGACGACCCTACCGGCAGTAGGGCGGAGGTGCCGTCGTAAGGTCGCAGTAGTCCGGGAACTTCTCGCGGCTTCGCCAGAATGCGCGCAAGCCAGTGTCATCAAAGGCCGCCGCGATGCGGGGATCGCGCTGTAGGCGTGCCAGGCCGTCGAGGTAGCGCCGCGTGAGCCGGTTGCGATGATGCGTCATGCCGTGCACCAGGCCAAAATCGCGATAGCTCCCTGTGGCGACGTTCTGCTGCACACGTTCCACCAGCGGCTCAATGACCCCCAGCGTCAACGCGACGTTGAAATCGCGCACGGCCGGTGACGTGGCCAATGAGGCCAGCTGCGCCTCATCGCCGGCGACCAGCGCCTGGAAAATCGCCAGTCTATCCTGTCCCGACTCGCCAAGGGGATCCAGCAACGTGCGTGTCCGCTGCAGCCAGCGATCGGCGTCACCCAGGAGCAAGTACGCATTTGCCTCGGCGGCGCGGACATCCCAGGCGTCATCATCCGAGAGTGCACGAATCAGCTCGACTTTGCGCAGCGCTTCCGCTGCATGACCGAGGCGCGCGTGCAGGCGGGCAATCGTTGCGTGAATTCTGACCGACAATGGCCAGTAGAGACGATGCTGCTCCCAGACTTTCAGGGCTTCCTCAAACCAGCCCACCTCCAGATAGAACTGGCTGAGCCGGTTGACGCAATCGGCGCAATCGGGTGCATCTGCAACCAGCGCGCGCAAATCGCTCTCGTACCGTCGCCAGTCCACGACGCCGGTTCCGGGCTCGTAGGCCAGCGCCCGCACGGCGGGATGCTCAGGCGCCACCTGTTTTGCCCGCAGAACCAGTACCTCATGCGCATCGCGATAGCGGACTGCAGCATTCTCGCTGTGATCGTAGCGCGCGAGCTGGCGCTGTAGTTCCGCCATACTGAGGATGGCCTCCACAAATTCTGGATCATGGGAAAGGATCTGCTCCAGGAGCTCGCGCGCAATGGACAAGTCATCTTCCGTACGCCGGTCCAGATGGTAGCGGGCACGCGTGAACAGGCGTCGCTGCTCGGGTGGCAGTTGCCGCAGAATGGGCCCTGCCTCCTGTCTGTTGATCAGGGCTGTGGCCTCGACGAGTTCAGCGGCGGCACTGCGGCGCTCCTGTTCCGTGGCCATGGGGCGCACCACGCTCCACAGCGTCGTCCCGCTGTCGTCACGCAATGCCAGACGCGCCCGCTTACCCTCCAGCCAGGTTCGCTCAATGAGATAGTCGTCCGCGGCCGGCTCTGCGCTCGCCCAGCGAACACTGCTGGCCGCCTTGGCGGCTGGCGACAACAGCGACATCAGGTCTCCCACGGCGAGTGCCGACTCACTCTCGCTTTCATTCACACGGGTCAAACCTGCAGCCAGGACAAGTGCCACCACGCACAGTGTCAGCGTCACCACGACCGTGGCCCGCAGCACCCTGCGCTCACTGCCTACTGATGCCACCTCCACTCGCGGCGCGTCGGTCTCAAGGCCTTCCCACCTTACCTCGGGAAGGAAGCAATAGCCGCGCTTGGGCACGGTACGAATATATTCCGGCGCCCGGGCACTGTCGTTAAGGACCTTGCGCAACTCGGAAATGCACTGGCTGAGACTGTCTTCGCCAACCCGTCGGCCCGGCCAGACCTGCGCCGTAAAGGCCTGTCGACTGACGACCTGCCCGGTGTTGCGGGCGAGTAGCACCAGGACGTCCATCGTGCGGGGTTCAAGACCGCAGGACTCGCCAGTGGTCAGGGACGTCAGCTCGTTGTGCCACGGATCCGCTCTGAAGTCCCTGAAGACGAAAGGAGCCGGACCATCCGGCGCGGGCGTGTGCAGCGAACCGGCTCGCTCTGGATCGCTACCGCGGGACGTCATCCGCTGCCACCCTTGAGGCGCCCCACTGGGACCATGGCACTTTTGTTCATGTGGTGGGTGTGCATGCGGTTATGTCTCCACATTCATACGCGCGTGCTCCTGTACCGTTTTTCCTGTACGAAACTCTACCCCATTAACATCGCACACAGCGCTACGGCTGCAAGCAGTGCACCGCCTCCCAAGGCGATGACTCCGTGGCAAAACTCGGCGTGCCGCCAGGCTGAGGCCAATAAGAATTCATGACCCGCGCAGGGCCGCGCGGCCGTGTCGTCCTCTTCGGGTAGCCCTAGTGGGCCACGCGGTAAGTTCGGTAACGCTCAGAGCCGCTGTGCGGGCGC
>CAZTJR010000054.1:0-10419 GCA_964613795.1 uncultured Alteromonadaceae bacterium
CCACGCACGTGGGGAAGACCAAGGCTCGCCCGCAGGGTAATCGCATTCATGAGAAACACCCCCACGCACGTGGGGAAGACCTGCCGCTCAAGATGCACTCGGGGCACAAGATAGAAACACCCCCACGCACGTGGGGAAGACCCCAGCCTTCCGCCGATTGGGTCACGCGGATGAGAAACACCCCCACGCACGTGGGGAAGACGCGCCGCTGACGGTCAAGGTCATAATGGCGTTAGAAACACCCCCACGCACGTGGGGAAGACGTTGGCGCTGTACTGCCATACCACCTGTGTCGGAGAAACACCCCCACGCACGTGGGGAAGACTGCGGCAGATTGATATTGCCGACTGTCTAGGCGGAAACACCCCCACGCACGTGGGGAAGACCCGCCGCCACCACCACCGGGTGTCACTGAGTTGGAAACACCCCCACGCACGTGGGGAAGACAGCGGCTACATGCTCAGGACCGAGGATGGGGTGGAAACACCCCCACGCACGTGGGGAAGACGAACGCGCTATTGATCGCGTCCATATCGGTCTGGAAACACCCCCACGCACGTGGGGAAGACCGTAACAGGATGCCGTAGGCGTCGGGCGCTTTGGAAACACCCCCACGCACGTGGGGAAGACACCAACAAATTGTGAAAGATCACCGGGCGAGGCACAACATCCGGTATTTAGTCAATTTTCAGGCTTTCAACGATAAGTTGCAAACCGCTGATGGTCGTCAGCGGCTTTCTCGGCGGGCCAATGGTACGAATCTCATAGCCAGGCGGGCCTGAGAGTGAACGGAATATAACGATCCCGGAGTCACTACGGCAATGGTTATATAGGTAATCAATCACCGTGGCGGCCACCGAGTCTTTGACACCTGATACAAAAACATTCGCTCTTGGCTCCACAAACCAGAGCTTCATACGTCCCCGAACAGCAGGTGGGAGATCATTTGCGACGACGACGAGCAACCTTGCCTCCCAACATCTCTGGTATGTCTTCAGACAGCCTGGCCAGCAGGTCCATTTCGATTACCCGCTGCCGAAATTCTGAGGACACCTTATATTTGTCGTAACGGCCAGCCATGTCGCGAGTCAGGGCAAAAGCGAGATCAATAGTAAGATGCTCTTTGTAGAGGTCGGCCAGATCATACACAAAAGGCAATGGGCTGCCAGAGTGAATAAATCCGATATGAGGCGAATAGCCCATGCCGTGCACCGCCGAACACAGGATTCCGTAAAGTGCCGCGTTGCTTGCCGTCATGACTTGATTCGTAATGTCGCTGAACTCGAACTTGCCGGGCTTGAAATAGCGCCCTTTCCAGCCAACCTGGTACTCCTCGGCCTTGCTCTGGTATATCGTTCTCACCCGGCGGCCTTCCATGCCCATCATCTCTTTGATAGATTTACCTGTCAGCTCAGCATCGGGAAAGCGCCGGGCAAACATACGCCTGGCAACGCCGACTGACGCGGCCGGATCAGAGGACAACGTGATCTGCGTCTTGAGATTGCGAGTGTCTGCCGTGGGCAAAAAACCTGCCGCGTAAAAAAGCAAGCTATCTTCTCCCACCCAGCAGACGGCACAGTTGGCGGCAGTGGCCGTCTTTATCGCATCATGGGTGACCGTAGTGCCCGGGCCCAGCAGCAGCGCATTGAGAGTCGCTACCGGCAGCGGCACGACATTGGCGTCGGCATCAATCCACTTGATACTGCTGTCGTCAATTTCCAGGCGGCCTCGCTCTAGGTATAGGAATGGATATTTATCCTTGACCTGTGGAAGCGAGTCACGGGTCACCTTAACAAATAGTCGCTGACCTGCGGCCATACAGCTACTCCGCCCTCTGAACGGTCACCCGCCGATCTCGATACTTTTTTTGCTGACCGAACTGCAGTGGAACATCGTTCAGGGTCAGCACTTCTCCCTCATGTTCTCCCTCTAGTATATGAAAAGTCGCCGCTCGTCCTTTATCGGCTGCCAGCGCATCGGCAGCTGCAAAGGCGTCCTGCGCATCGGCATGCACGCCCTGGACAATGAACTCGGTGGGTACGCAGTTCTTGCGACCGAGATAAAGGTCCCAGACCGGATTAGCAAGAGCGTTAGCGAGCTTCTGCAGTTCATCACGTGGCCCCGCCAGTGCCACCGCATAGGCCATGTCCAGCAAGTAATACCGATAGGTCATCTTCGTGCCCCCACCGACCGCTTTTTTGCCGTCACTGGTTTTGGGAATCAGCAGGCTGGCCCAGGGATCCTGGTCGTCATAGCCGCTGCCAACCATTTGAAAGTCTCGCAGAAGGGGCGGGCGCTGCACTGGTTGATCCTCCCGGTCCCGACGCACATACGCTCGCACCTGCAGGTCACGCTCTGACCAGTGTTGCAGCCACTCTGCCTGCTCGCCTGCTGCGCCGCGCGCGCAGCAAAGCAGACCAAACACGCCCGACTTGGTCGGAAAGTCCAGACTATCGCGCCTTCCGAACCGGGAGTCATGCCCCCAGGACTGAAGCGGCGCCTCCAGCCACAGCAAAAGATAACCTTCAGTCATTTCTTGGCTCATTGTGCGTGCTGTTTCAGGGCAACCGTCAGGTCATCAATGCTAAAACTCTCATCTTCACCCCAGTCGTAGCCGGCAACCTTGCCATACAAGGAGCCCGACAGTTTCTCTTTCTTATCGAGATATGTCTTCAGATCAATGATGCTGGCCTGTAGGTAGCCACCTTCTTTTGGGCGGACTGCTGTCTCAAATGGCACCTGCATACGTTGGCCCTTGCGTACCAGCACTCGAGCAAATTCCCAGGGGCTGGCACCGGATTGAGTAGTTTGTCGAGCGCTGGGTACGGCAATAAAGAGTGCCCTGGTAAAGGCCTCAACGGCCCGTTCCAGACCTTCCTCACCCAAGGTTTGCGCCAGCTGCCCCAAATCCAAACTGATATAGCGGTAATACGTGGCTGAATTGAATTCGAGACTGCCCATGTGCGCGGAACCCGGCTCGGTCTGCAGATCATCCAGCGCTGTAAAAAACTCCACTTCATTGCTGACTTTGTGAGTCGAGATCGCGTGCGAAAAGGAGGCTGCCGCCTCAACGTTCATATCTGTAGCCTTTGCAACCATGCGCCCGAAAAGGGCTATGTCCAATGTATCTACAGCCGGTGTCAAGGCTTTCTTCGCGACCTTGGCCAGTTCCTTGCTCTTGAGCTTATCCGCACCGAAGCCACGCTCGGCGGCATACTCAGCAAATGCATTGGCCTCTGTGCCGCTGATGAACAATAATGTGTCGTCACTGAGCTGATCTGCGATGGCTTGACCGCATGCTGCTGCCTGAGCCTCATCGGCGCCTCTCTCCTGACAGGCCTGGATAAAAAGCTCCGAGGCTTTCTTGGTTCGCACGCCGAGCTTGATGCCGAGGTCCTGCAGCGCTAGCCGCACCTGGCGCTTCCAGCACTGCGAACTAACACGCGCACGGCTGATCCCGCCGACAACTGCCGTCTTGGGCGCGCCGACATCATCTCGGTTCAGGCAAGTAACCGGGAAGGACTGAAGGATATGGAACTCGATGCGGGTGTTCGTGAAGCGGTTACTGCTGGTCATGGGCAAATTCCTATTTATACGAAGGTATTATCAATAACAGGGACGATCTCCAGCAAACCACAGCCATAGGCACGTGCACGGCCAATACCGCGGACAAAGCTATTCTGGAACTGGGCCCGATCATGCACACGCAGCATACCCTGGACATGCGCCTGTGCGATGGTGACGCGGCGCTGCTGCTTGTCGGTGAACTGCAGAACATCTATCTGGTCAATCTGAAGTTGCTCAGCGATAGGGAGAAAGCCCCAGCTATTTTCAGCGCGCTGCAAAAACCAATCAGCGATTGCCGCACGACCGTGCATTGGGATCAGTTTGCGGCTGGCGCTGTCACGCCGGGTCGGATTAACGATGACCTTGAATCGGTACTGATCGTGCTGCAGGAAACCTTCTGGGATGGGCTTGCTCTGAACTTCACCGTACTCACCGTCTACGGCGGAATCAGGCGCGCGGTCGGCCAGCATGAGAATCCTGCGAGCCCGGTGGTCACCACCCTTGTCCGCATAGAGAATGCCGCTAGGATTGCTGGTCTCCTTGGCCGCCGAATCCCGAACGTCGTCATACAGGCTATACACCACCCTATGCAGCGAGTAGGCGTCGTGGATGCGCAGTGCCTTAACCGCTTTTCGGTCAAGCTGCAGTACGCCTGCAAACATCGTCATGGTGACACCTCCTTTGGGGCACCCGCCTGAGCATAGAACTCCTGCGCCCATTGCGTCTTGATGCGCTGGCTGCTGTAAGCAAAACGCCGCAACTGGGTGAGCAGACGCGTGAAGTCCAGCGGCTGGCCCACCTTGCTGTCAATTAAGGACAACAGCGGGCGCAGAATGCGGCACAATTCACCTAACTCGTCACAGGCAAGCAGACGGCGGAGGCGCGCTGTGGCTTGATCGCTCTTGTTGCCATCTTCATAACAAGCAGCAATCGCCCTGCCGAGTTTTAACGTGCCATTCTTATCCGACTTGGCCCTAGCGATAGCAGCTGCCACGGTAACGAAGGGCAGGCGCTGGCTGTCCTGCTCAAGGTCAATGCCCATGCGACCGAGCAGATCCCAGCTCTGGTATTCGGTTGCCGGGTTATCCGCGCGTCGCAGTCGCGCAGCTAGCCCCTTTTCGACAAGGCAGCGGGCGATCACGGTATCTACGAATCGTGACTCGCGACCTTTCGCGGCCGTTATATCGCTTTCCTTCATACGTTCAAGCCTCCTGCTTCACATAGATGCTGTTATTCGGTTGCTGCTTCGCCCATGCGGTGAGTTGACGGGCTGTGCCACGCGGGCAGAACTGGTCGTAAGCTTGCTGTATGTAGTCTGCAAAGTCCCTGCGCAATCGTTGCCGGGCCGCCTTTGCCTCCTCACCTTGGTCACACTGTTCAACCAGCTGCTGAAATTCGCGCTCGCACAATTGCCAGAAAAGCTGTGTAGCTTGCGCAGCTAACTTGCTGCCATCCGTGGCGAGTTCGCGGTAGTAACCAGCTACCCGTCCGTACAGGTTTTTTGCAAGAGCATCGAGCGCATCCATTTCCTGCTTGAGTTGGGCAAACCATGACTGCCCCAACATGTCGCTGTGTAACCATATTTCGGATTCAACGAAGTCATCTGTTCCTGAAGCATATTGCTCGCCGGCGTTGCTGCTGACGCGCAAGCCGCCAGACCAGAGTGAAAATATGTCAACTTGATCCCGGGCTCGGTCGAGCCCACAGCGCACCTGCCAGCTCTGGAACCCTTGAGAGTCAGACTGTTGAATAAAGCTCAGCAAAGACGTCAGTTCGCGCCAAGGCCGCTTACCCGGGTCCACCCACAGAGCCTTGGGATCCTTTCCGGAATAATTGACTGCCATGCTGGGGTCCACCATGCCGTCCTTGTAGCCCGCGTGTGCAATGCCTTCGGAGTAATTCAGCCCATCACTGGCCAACAAACAGAAGCGGCACAGTGGCACCAGGCGGCCCATCAGCGACTGACGAAGAGATTGAGCTACTGGGCAATCCTCTCCCTCAGGCATCGACTCCCACGGTGCAGTCCCGATGCCAGCAGGGTAAAGTTGCATCTGCTCCTCCTGCTGCTGCGTTAGCAGATTCAACCACAGGCTTTGCTGCAGATTGCTACCGGCAAAAAAGGTATGCAGAAACCCCAGATGGCCGACGCCCGGCCCGGGCTTACTTGTTGATGGCTTACCCTTGTCGTTGCGCTTGCCGCCATAATCAGGACTGAGCACTACGCTGTTGTCGGCCTTCTTACCTGACAGAGCAAATCCCATCAGGGTGAGCAACAAAACGGCCTGCTCGGCATCATCTAAGTCCCGCTGATTCTGCAACTGGCTTAGCACTGTCGTATTTCCCGTTGATATCTCCGGCACAACCGCACCAAACGGCTGCAGCCTTGCTGCCGCAATAGCTGGCACCTGCAGGAACGGGCGCTCACCGTACAGATAAAAGCTCTCTCGCCAGCGTTCGAGGTACGCGATGCATCGCTTGGCCAGTCCAGCAGCGCCGAGGGCCTGCCACTCCGCATCGTCTTTTGGTGTTGCAGCTGCCTGACAGATACCCAGCAATAGCTTGAGTACAGCAATCTTCTGTACTGGGTTCCCACCCAAGCTCCGGTACTGTGGACTACTAAACAGCTTTCTCAAGCTGACACGACCGTGGTCGGCAACAGGAATCCAGTCCTCATCGATCAGATTAAATCGGTTGTCCATCATCTTCTTCCAACGGCTTTTATGACTCGGTAACCGAGGTCATCTCGGTATTCCAGTCTGTGATTCTCATGCAGTGCGGCGCCCTGTAAGCCCTTCATGACGCCGACGTCGTCCACCAGTGCAACTCTGAGAAAGGCTTCATCGGCCGCCGGATTTCCGATATAAAAACAATGCTGAAGACCGAACCTTTCTAGCGTTGCCAGAGGCAGAGGTAACGGTGCATCCTGAATCGGCACAGTCACGACCTGACGCATCAAGTCCGCGCTCCGTTCGCGCCATTGGCGTCTCGTTAGTTGCGTGCGCAGCCTGGGTAGGTAGAGCAGCTGCCCATCCAGCAAGGTCGCCTTATTCATCCTTACCTTGCCACACCAGGTCAGTTCCCGCAGGAGCAATACGTTCAGACTTTCGGTTTCACTATAGCGAGTCTGGGCCTTGTTCTCTGGAAGGGTCACCCCATTTTCGGCCAGCGTGATACGTGCCAGCTGGCTCAGAGCCTTGCGTCCTTTTCTAAGCGGCGTGCCATCATTTAACTCTTTGAGCCAACGGGCCATGACATTCGTTTCCGGGCGTACGAAATAGGTCTTTTCGATCAGTTCGCGGATATCCTCCGGCAGGCGGACGTGCACGCGTGCTTTCCAGACCTCAAGACTGCGACACAACACATAGGGACTGTAGACAACGGCAGTGGGGCCGAAGGCCCGCTGAGGTTGTGCGATGGCATTATCCAGAGTGGGCGCCAGCAGCCAGGCGTTGCAGTGACACCCACGAGGTCGAGGTGTGTCGGCATGCCGCCAAAGGCGTCCGAGGCGCTGCAGCAGCATATCGGTGGGTGCAAAGCGTGACACCAGAAAATCAGCATCGATATCGAGCGACTGCTCCAACACCTGCGTGCCAACCAAAATACGCCCGGCTTCGCCGCGATCACCATGACCATGTTTTCCGTAACAGTCGACCCAATAAGCTTCCTTGCCATTTCGATGCTGCGGGGTATAACGCGAATGAAGCAGTCCACAGTGGATACCTAACTCGCTGGCACGTGCAGCTAGATCAAGGTATCGCGCTTGTGCCTCCTTCACAGTGTTTTCAATCCACAGCACCTGCTGACCTTGCTCGGCACGCTCTAAGGCTTCATTCACTGCGAGTTTTTCATCATGCTGCAGCACTATAGCAACATGGTTGCCCGGTTCGCTCTCTACTGCCACTTCCTTAAGACCTTGCCCGTTTGGACAGGCAGTGATGAGCGGGTAAGCGGTTTCAAAAAGAGCGCAGTCAAGCACCTGTTCCCGACGCGGCTGGTTGAGTGTTGCGCTGAGAATGATCACGGTGCACTGCAGTTCGCGCAATAGGGCAACGAGAGCATCCAGCAGGGTGCCAGTGTAGGCGTCGTAACTATGCACCTCGTCAAGAATCACCACCTTGCCGGCCAGTCCGAACGCCCGTACGAAGCCATGTTTGACATTCATTGCCGACATTAGAGCCTGATCGATTGTGCCTACCGCGAAGGGTGCTAGAAGGCCACGCTTTGACTGATTAAACCAAGCGCCACCAGGACGTCCGTCCTCACCCATATCTGTATCCACAAGCCATGCGTTCGCATGCAGAAGTAGCGACCGATGGCGACAATCCGGTGCCAGTACCTGCTGAAGGAACTCATTAAAACGGGTATAAATCTTATTTGACGTCAGCTGCGTTGGCAGAGCGAAGTAGATGCCACTGGCTTGCCCGGCATCCAGCAATCGATAGGCGGCATACAGCGCCGCCTCAGTCTTACCCAGTCCCATTGACGCCTCCAGCACATAGGCGCCGGGGCCGACGACCAGTTCAATTAACTGCTGCTGGGCTGGGCGTGGTGGAAAGCCAAATACATCCTCAAACGATAGATCTGATCTAACTGTAGGAGGGATGAAGCCGGCGCCGTCGAGGGCTTTTTCAATATTGTCTTGCCAGGGCAGCGAGGGATACTCAAAAACCTCACCTGACCCGATCCAGTCCGATACTGAAGTGAATCCCGCCAGCAAACGAGCCTGAGGCAACGAGGCGATCTCAGACCAGTCAGCCTCCAATGCCTGCTTGAGTGACTGAACCAGACGCTCGCGCTCCCGTTGCCAGGGCTCACCGCCAAAATTTTCATCACCAGCGCGCATACCAGCCACAGGCGGCGTGAAACCATGGTGCTGACCAAGGATTTCGGGTACGAAGGGAGGTACATCAAGCGCTCTCGCTGTGAGCTGACTGACCCCAGCATGCCCACCCCAGGCTGTCTCAAGTTGCGGATTGACCTGCTTGAGCGGAGGCAGGTCTGCTGGTGGCGGGTTACAGGCGCGGCGCAGCTTTTCGTAAAAAGTCGGGCTTACCTTGCCGATATCATGCGCGGCGGCAACGAGATGTGCATTCGCGGGGTAAAGATGTTGACGTAAGAAAGCTGGCTGACGAGCGATTAAGGCCCTGGCTACCTCACCAACAATCTGGCAATGCTCGAAAACGGAACGCCCGGGCACTACGACTTCTGCGCTTGCGAATGTCTTTGCGGGGCATTGCTCGAATGGAATAACTGCAAGCGCTGTGTGTTTTAAAAATTTTGGTCGTAACATCTTACTGGTCCTTGTCAGAACCTTCGTTTTATTCACAAACCATCATGACCGAGACCCAAAATATTCTTGCTTCGCGATCTCATGCCCGCAAGTTACACAAGGTGATTCTGTAACATGTTGTAATCTCTTTTTACCTCAAAAAGCACTCTAAAGGGCACGCGTACTCGGTAGAAGATTCAGCATGAGACCTCGATCACGGCACGCACCCTTCCGAACAGCTTCGAGAAAGAATCTACGCGATCGAAATAAAACATACAGTGCTGTATGAATATACAAGTCGACTTTTCAAGCGGGAGAGTTCAAACAATGTTGAAACCAACGGATCGCCATGACTCTACCATGTACGACGCCAAGCAGCGTCTCACCGGGCTACTGCTGCTGAAAACTCTACCCATAAAACGCGCCGAGAGAACGCGCCGAGAGAACGTTACCGACGCTCTTCAGCTTGATCGAGCAGCTGCGTGCCAGTCCGCTTCACCGGCTGGATCGGAACGAAGGAAACGCGTTGAAGTACGCGTTCATCACCCAGCACAAGAAGACCTGGCCAGTCGACCTGATGTGTCGACTACTGGGTGTCAGCCGCAATGCTTATTACCGGTATTGCTTGTATCAACAAAGTCGGGAGCCGGATCCAGAGCACCTGGACATGCTGAATGCTGTGAAGGAAGTTGCCGAGGCCAGCAGGTACAGCTACGGGTCGCGCGTAAGCGCCGTTAAATCCGCCTACTTGCTTTGCGGGTAGGCTGGCACCGTTTTTTCAAAACGCGGTAAGTCGACGTTCCAGGGCAGCAGCGCCTCGAGGGTCTCGACCGTATCGGCAGCGCCGACGCGCTCCAGGACATGCAGCAGGTAAGCGCGCGGTTCGAGGTTGTTGGCCTTTGCCGTTTCGATCAGCGAGTACATGGTTGCGCTGGCATGAGCGCCGCGGGTGGTGTCTGCAAAGAGCCACGCTTTCCTGCCAACGGCAAAGGGCCGGATGGCGTTCTCCGCCAGGGCATTGCTGATGTGCAGGTGCCCATCGTCGCAGTAGCCGATCAGGGACTCCCACTGGTTGAGCGTGTAGTCGATCGCCTTGCGCGTCAGTGAGCCTTTCAGGACTCGAGGCTGCTGCTTCATCAGCCAGGCTTTCAGCTCGTTAAGTTTGGGCACACTCAGCGTCTGCCGAGCGCGGTGCTTCTCCTCCGGGCTGCGGTCGGCGATCTCCTGCTCGATGCGGTACAGCTGCCGGATATGGCCCAGCGCCACGTCGGCCTTGGCAACCTTCCCCGGTGCCTTGCCTTTGGCCTTCCCGGCCGGACCGGCGCGCGATGCCTCTACAAACTTGCGTCGCGCATGGTCCCAGCAACCAATCCGCCGGATACCCTGCTGCTCACACACCGCTGCGTAGCCCGTGTAGCCATCGACCTGCAAGATGCCAGTGAATCCATCAAGTAGCCGTTCGGCCACCGCCCCGGAACGACTGGGGTCATAGGCAAACAGGACCGAGGGTCGGTCCGGCGGGCCTCCGCGAGTGACCCACATCCATTTCTGCGACTGGGCCGCCTTGCCGTCTTCCTTCAAGA
>CAZTJR010000055.1:0-10326 GCA_964613795.1 uncultured Alteromonadaceae bacterium
ATGCTCGTCGTGTCGGTCGCGGATTTGATCTGGCCAGCAAGGCAAGCATGCAAATTCTCAGGGGCAGCAACATGAACAAAATTATCCTTCAATCAGAGATCACATGCCCCACTTGCGGCCACAAAAGTTGGAAGTTATGCCGACTGACGCCTGCCAATGGTTCTATGAGTGCGAGAGCCGCCTCGAAATACTCAAACCCCGGCAGGGTGACTGCTGTGTCTATTGCTCCTATGGCTCTGTAAAGTGCCCCCCATACAGGAGGGAATTTCCTGTTGCGGATAGCATTTCCAAGCCGGCCGCACCTGGTTGAAACGAGCACGCGCTGAAGGACAACAAATAGCGGAAGGGATCGCCAGACCCTTGGTCCATCTTCAAAATCGACCTTCCGGTCGCCTTCAGAACGGGCGTCCGCCCGGTAGTCCAACCCAGCGTCCATCGAATTTCCCCGCGAAGTCAGTGGAGTTTCATTCATTATGGCGGGAGTTTCTCTCGCTCGATTCAGCGGAGGTCAAGCATAAATGCACGGTTCTTTCTTCAACCCAGCACATCGATAAGGAGGTTATGCACTGTCAAGACGGTCCATAACGGGCCTGTTGTTCTGCATCGGATCGAGCCCCGACGGGGATACCCGGTGTTGCCTGTCACCAGGCATTTTTAGGTGCAACGGGAGTTGTGTCCCGAGGCCCCAGCCGGATTCCGGACTGGGTCGGCTACGGTCTGCCAGGTGGTCAGAAACACTTACCAGAGTAGTTACACACGATGAAAAATGAACTATCAACACAAACAGCTCTGTCGCCACAATCGCGATGGTGGCTACGCCAAGCAGCAGAGTCGCGAGCAGATGTTGTCGCTTGTCGCAGATGAGCTTCACGCCCTGGGGTACCCCAGACTGCAAGCGAAATCCGTCAAGCCAAAACATGTTGAAGCGCTTGTCAAGAACCGGAATCCCGGATTTACCACCTGCCGATTGTGGCGCGGTGAGGGTGATGATAGCTTGTGCATTTTATCGGATGATGATGAAAGGACAGTGCCTTGAAGGATGATATGCCTCAGGTCGCGCTGGTCGAAGCCATGCGCGCAGGCGATAAGGCAGCATTTTCACTGGCTGTTCGCCGATATACGCCTGCAATGGTTGCGGCAGTGCGAGGACTGTGTGATCCGTCGACTGCCGAGGATGTCATTCAGGAAAGTTGGCTGCGGGTTATCACCGCTATCGACGGGTTTGAGGGGCGCTCTGCGCTCAAGACCTGGCTTTGCAGTATTGCCGTCAACGAGGCCAGGCAGCACCTGCGCAGATCCCGGCGGGAAATCGCCACGGATTTCAGCAGTGGTGAGGCCTCGCCGCTGGAGGACCGTTTCACCGCCGATGGCGACTGGCGATTACCACCGGCGCCCTGGTCAGATCAGACTATCGAGGGCCTTCTTGAGCGCGACAGTCTTCAGCGCTGCCTGGACAAGCACATCGCGGCCCTCAGCGACGATCAGCGAAGCGTGCTCGCCCTGCGCGACCTCCAGCAGATACCCGTCGAAGAGATCTGTAACATTCTCCAGCTCAGTCACTCTAACTTCAGAGTACTGCTGCACCGCGCGCGCCACAGGGTGTTCGCGATGATTGACCATTTCATGGAGACAGGGGAATGCTGAACTGCCGCGACGTGGCGACACGTCTTGACACCATGCTCGACGCGGAGGACGCCGCTCTGGCGCGGCATCTCGCGGGCTGCGCATCCTGCAGGGCCTTGCTGTCCAATCTGCAGCGTACCCGCGAACTGGTGCATTGTACCGCAGCGCCGGCCGCGTCAGCGGACGACGAAATGCTGCGGCGGATCGAGACAGCGGTGCTCGAACGCCTTGGTGGCAGTGATGAAAAAAAGTCCGTGCCTCGCCTTCGTATCATACAGGGCTCCGGTGGCCGCGAAGTGGAGGGCGGCAGCGATGAGGTTGAGGCCATATTCGACGAGATCCGGTCCGCCATGGGTTCTGTATCGAACATGTTCCGGGCCTACGCAAGACACCCTGCCGTTCTTGCCGCCACCTGGAACCGGGTCAAAAGCGTCATGCTGCAGGGCACGCTGGCACCGACCCTGAAAGAGGCCATTGCCGTGGTCATCTCCCACGACAACGCGTGCACCTATTGTGTTGAACAGCACTCGCGCCACCTGGAGTCCATGGGCTTTGATGTCGAGGAAATCAGGCGGCTGCTCGCCGATCCGCTGGCGGGCAGGTTCACGCCGAAGGAGCGCTCGCTGCTGGCGCTCGCGCGGCAGGCCAACGGCGACCCGCACGGGGCGTCGGTGGAGACCCTGAATACCGCGCGCAGGACGGGTGCGGATGACCTTGAGATCATCGAGGCACTGGCGGTCATGGAGTTGTTCACATCGCTCAACCGGTTTCTTAATACCCTGGATATTCCGCTGGAGGAATCCGCGGGCTGAGGCTGAGAAGTCACGGCTCACCACATCATCAACAGACGCGGCAGTGCGCATGAGGCCGCGGTATCACAGGCAAAGGAGGGTAATGCCCCATGTCAGACAAGCGCATCGCCAACGCCCTGTTCACGCTCAGGCTTGGCGTGTTCATCGTCATGCTCATGTGGACGCTGGACAAGTTCGTCAATCCGCAGCACAGCGCCGCGGTATTCGACAATTTCTATGGCCTTGGCAATATTGGGCCGGGCCTGTTCATGGTGATCGGTGCCCTGCAGCTGGTGCTGGTGCTGGCGTTTGTCGCCGGTTTCAAGAAACGCTTTTCCTACGGCGCCATATTCCTGCTGCATGGCGTATCCACACTGTCGTCTTGGCAGCAGTATCTTGATGGTTTCAACAATCTGCTGTTTTTTGCCGCCTGGCCGATGCTAGCCGCCTGCTATGCCTTGTACAGCCTGCGTGACATGGACACGCGATGGACAGTGGATTGAGCGCCCTTGCCTGACCCTCTCGCTATACCGGAACAGAAGCTATGTCGCGATTCCCCTCATTGCCCTCTCCGCCGCAACTTGGCGATGCTTTCAAGCAGTTTGGCCGCGGCATCTGGCCGCTGACGGTTTTCCACGACGAAGTGTTGCGTGGTCCCTCTGAATGGAGCGTTGCAGACCGCGAGTTGATGGCGGCCTATGTTTCCGCGGTTAACGCCTGCGGCTTCTGCCATGGCGCCCACCGGCAGATCGCCGAGATACAGGGCATTGATCCCGCGCTGTTCGACGACGTGATCAAGGATCCGGAATCCGCTGCGGTAGCCCCTGGCCTCGCGGCGGTGCTTACCTACATCGGCAAGCTCACGCGGGAGCCTGCCTGGATCACCGACGCCGACGCCGCGGCGGTCTTCGCCACGGGCGTCAGCGAGCAGGGCCTGTTTGACGCGATTACCATATGCGCACTGTTCAATTTCATGAATCGGATCGTGGAAGGTGTTGGCGTGACAGGCAGCGCGGCGGCCCTTGAAGCCACGCGCGTCCGCCACGAGGAGATGCGTGACAGCCGGGCGCCTTACCAGGCTTTTGCACGCTCTCTGGGTTTCTCGCCCGACGCCGGCGGTGCGGGCCAATAGTCGAGGCCGGGTGCGTTCCTTCACGCGCAAAGGGAACCGTGGTAGCCAGGTCGGGCTTAATTTCTAGCCCGAAAAGCGACTACCGCGGCTTTGTTACCCGGACCCGGTGTCTCGTCTGGGCGCCGCTCACTCAGCCAGAGTCAGAATGTCCCCACCGGCAGCCTGCGCATCTTCTGCATCATGCGTTACAATCAAAACGGGCAAATGCCGGGCTTTGGCGCCATCGAACACCATATCGCGTACGTGCGACCGGAGCGACGCATCCAGCCGCGAGAAAGGTTCATCCAGCAGCAACGCAAAGGGCTCTGACAAGAGCATCCGCATGAGGGATACCCTCGTCTTCTGGCCGCCAGAGAGCGTGGCTGGGTCGCGGTCTGCAAAGCCGCTCAGACCCACCTCTGCCAGGGCGTTTGCGACTCTCGCCTTTCGCTCCCTGGCGGATCCGCCGGGCTGCATACCAAAGGCCAGGTTGGCGCCGACGGACAGGTGTGGAAACAGCAGGTCGTCCTGGAACAGGATACCCACCCGACGCCGGTGCGGGGAGGCATGGGTAATATTGTGGCCATCGAGCCAGACCTCCCCAGTCGCACTGAATTCAGGCGCCAGTGTTCCCGTGATGAAAGCCAGCAATGTCGATTTCCCTATCCCTGAAGGCCCCATGACTGTCAGTACTTCACCCGGACCTATGTCATGCGACAACGCCAGGAGTGTCGTATCACCCTTGGCGATTACCACCTGCCTGAGTGACAGCCCCCTATCCATGCCGTAATTTCCGTCTGTTGCGCCAGACCAGCGCCGGCAGCAACAGTGCCAGCGCAAATGGCACCAGTGCCGCACCTGCCTGCATCAGGCCATAGACCGCAATGGCCCTTCGGTCGCCACCAGATGCCAGGGACACCGCCTCGGTTGTCAGTGTCACCACGCGGCCACCCCCGATCAATAGTGTCGGCAGATATTGCCCAACGGACACCGCGATGCCGACCGCAAGGGCGGTCAGGGCCGGGCGCAACAGCATCGGTAAACGGACGCGCCATAACACACCGTCCGGGCCGGCTTGGAGAGCCGCCGCAATCGTGCCCATCCGTTTGTCCCAGGCCCGAAATGGGTCGGCCAGTGAAAGGAAGACATAGGGCAATACAAAGACCAGATGCGCCAGAATGACCGGCAGTCGCCCCACATCAGCACCCAGTGTCAGCATCAGGGTCTGCAATCCGGGCAGGAACGCCGTCTGCGGGATCAGCAGCGGCAGGTACAGCAGCCATACCGCGCGCCGGGTTAACGGCAGGCCATGGCGGTACTCCGCCTCCAGGCAGCCTATGGTCAGAATCAATGCGGCTAAAGCAGCGATGCCAGCGATCAGGGCAGTCTCGACCAGTGCATCAAGGGTGCCGGGGCCAAAGCGGACCCAGTTGCGCGGGGTCAATCCATCGGGCAAGGCGTCCGGGAACCCCCAGAAACCCGCAAAAGACCAGATAGCGAGAACGACCAATCCCAACAGCACGATCAGCGCCGAGCCGCCCCCAGCCACCAGGCTCAACTGCGCCATGCATGGGTCCCATCTGCCGCGATTCCCATGGGCGATCCAGCGCCGGCCAAGCGTAGCGACAAGCACCTCACCCATACGCCAGAAGAGAAGCGCGCCAAGCACAAGACCCAGCTGCAGGAGCGCGCCCGCCGCCGCTACCAGGCGCATCGCGAGATCCGGATCTGACATCCACTTGACGATCTGTACCGAGAGGGACGGCGGAGTGTTTGGACCGAGGATGATGGCTACATCAACGACCGACATCGAATAGGCCAGCACCACGTAAACCGGCGGCCTGATCTGGGCATAAATGCGCGGAAACACGGTCTTGAGCCAGCCCGTGACGCGGCCATAGCCCAGCGCCTGAGCGACAGTGACACTGCGCTGTGACTCTGCCTGCCCCAGCGCGGCCAGGGTAAGCAGCAACAGAAAGGGAATTTCCTTCATGATGAGACCGGCGGTCATGGTCAGCCCCCATGTGTCCTGAACGATCAATAGATCGGGCGGACGGTCCCATCCTGTCACGGCCGGAGACGCGAGCCGGGACAGCCATCCCGAGGGCGCGATCAGGAACGCAAGGCCAAACGCGGCTGCTGCATGGGGCACCGCCAGGAGCGGTGACAGCAAGCGTTCTAGCGTGCGAAACGCGCGGGTTCCGGACCAGCCGGCGGTCACCAGCATGACTATCAGGAGCGAGATTGACGTGGCAAGCAAACCTGTCGATATGGACAGCATTATTGCGCGCGGTAAGCCGGCCCAATCGAACAGGTCGTTAAACACCGCCAGTGTGGGGCCCGTCAGACCCGCCACCGGAAAATGGCCGAAAGCGGGGAGCAGGGTACCCCACAAACCGGCGACAACGGGCCCGAGCATTGCCAGCAGGGTCAGGACAGGCAGGAGCGGCAGAAAGCGGCGTTTCAAGAACACCCCGGCATGCTTACTCAGCTACGCCGTATCGGCTTATCCAGTGGTCCGCGATACGCGTCATCCAGCTCGGGTGCGGCTCTGCCTGCACCGGGCCCAGCTCCGCGGGCGACAGCGTCGCCACGCCCAGGTCCAGTGCGTTAAACGCCGCACGCTCCTCTGCCGGCAGCGCATCCATATCCAGCACGGTGCCGTAGCCGAGAATCTCCGGGTTCTGGGCGCGCAGCTGCGCCTGTGGCGAGATCAGGAAGTTCGCGACAACCATGGCGCCGGCCTTTGATCCCGAGTTGTAGGGTATAGCGACGAATGACGCATTCCCGATGGTGCCCTTGTCCAGCACGAATGTGCGGGCGCTTGGCGGCAACTGATAATTGGCAATCGCTGCGGTGGCCTCGGCCGGGCTGAAGGAAATCGCAAGATCCACTTCGTCGTCAGCCATGAGCTGCAGCTGCGCCGGGCCTGTGGCAGGGTAAGCCCGGCCCTGGCGCCATAGTGTCGGCGTCAGGTGATCCAGAAAGGACCAGAGTGGGGCGGTCACGGTATCAAAGGTGCCATCGGTCGCGGGTTCGGTCAGCACGGATGGATCATCCAGCAGATCGACCAGGGCCTGCTTGAGGAATGTGGTACCCAGAAAATCCGGCGGCTGCGGGTAGGTGAAACGGCCAGGGTTCGCAGCAGACCAGTTGAGGATCGCATCCATGGACCCGAGCGGTTCGGCCAGATCGGCGGTGTCATGAATGAACACAACCTGTGCCATGGCCCAGGGGCTTTCATAGCCTTCGGTGGGTAGGGTGAAGTCCGTCTGTACGGTCTTACCATCGACATCGACAAAAGCCCAGTTCGGCAGTTGCTCGGCATAGGGACCAAACAGCAGATTCGCTTCTTTCATGGCGGCAAAGTTCTCGCCGTTGATCCAGATCAGGTCGATCGCACCGTTATCATCCTCACCCGCCTGCTTCTCCGAAAGCACACGGGTGACGGCGTCGGCAGTGTCGGTCAGTTTCACGTGCGCCAGTGTGACGCCGTGGTCTTCCATCACACGACGACTGACCCATGCGATAAAGTCATTCGTGTTGGTTGAGCCACCCCAAGCATTCCAGTAAACGGTCTGACCCTCGGCTTCTGCGGTGACCGCACCCCAATTGCCAGGGTAGGGATCGGCAAGCGCTGGCAGCGTGGCCAGAAGTGCAGCCAGTAGAGTAAGACGTTTCATAGGGGTCTGCCTTTACATCGTGAAAATACGTTTAGCGGCATAAATTCGCAGTGTGGCGGTCGCAAAGCAAAGGACACCAAAGATCCATGCCAGTGGCGAGAACCAGGCGGGCAGTAAGCACAGGGCCACAAGAAACAGGATGGTTTCGGTCCCTTCGAGAAGACCGTCGGAATAATACAGGGATTTCTGGCCTTGATTGCTGGTGGTTTGCCCATGCCTGGCCGCCAGAATGGCGTAACCCAGAAAACTCGTCCCATTGAAATAGAACGATGCCAGCAGAAAGGCCCCCGCCGCACCATTGCTGGCTGGATCATTGATCACAAAGGCCGCGGGGATCGCGCCGTAGAACAGAAAATCCGCGGCGATATCCAGATAGCCGCCGAAATCGGTTTTTTGCGTCGCCCGGGCTACAGCGCCATCGAGTCCATCGGCAAGACGACTGGCCAGCATTGGAACAAGCGCCCACGCGGATAAGCCCACCGCGATCAGAAGGGCCGCCACCAGCCCCAGGACCAGCCCGATCAGGGTCACGCTATTCGCCGTGAAGCCGTGCGCAGCCAGGGTGCGCCCCATCCGGTTCAGCGGCGGATCGATCAACACGCGTGCGTGACGGTCAAGCACTGGATTGCGCCCGCTGCATCAATTCTCCCGGTTGGCGGTAAACACCTCGGTCTCTGGAAAGAACGCGTACCAGGCAAACCAGAACCCCGTGGTGGTGGGGTATTCGCTGCCGTCATTTGCAACAGCCCAGGCGCTCCGGGAATCCTCATCCCAGTGAATCTCCAGGCGTTGTCCGTTGACAGTGTCGGTGAAGCGTGCATCGCCGTTCCGTGTGAGCTCCTCAAAAGGATAGGTCTTGTGGGTGCCATCTACCGAGACGCCCATGACCAGCGCCTTGCGGTGGTAGGTTGAGGGGGCGTTGTTGGCAACCTCGAAGAAAAGGCGGGGCGATTTCTCATAACCCCGGTAGGGGCTGCGGCCGTAATCCCGACGAAAGCCGGTATCACGACTCAGTACCTCTGTTTCGGGGTGCTCGCTCTGCCATTGCTTCCAGCTCGTGTGTCTGGCAGGCAGCTGCGGCAGGCGAGTGCCAACGAGCGGGCCACTGATGGCCACACCGAGAATCTGTGACCAGAGCGACAGGGTATTGCGATCATAGAGCAGCATGTCGCTGTTATACAGAAGTCCGGACACGCCGAACACTAGCGCCACATCCTCCACGTTGCTTGCAAACACCATCCCCGTGCCGCACAGGGGACAGTAGCTGACGGTGAAATGCTGGTTTCCAATCCTGTCGTTGACCAGTTCGTGCCAGTTGAGGATCGCAATGGGATAGGCCCGGGCGCGACCGTTGATAACAATGCCCATGACACGGTCGTTGCCATCGACAAACCGTGCCTCTTCGGCAGCAATGAAAATGGGTTCGTTGATGGCTGGAATGCCATCCCGTGGCGGTCCGCCCGACTTGATCTCCTCCGGGGGGATTGTCGCGCCCTCGAGGTCAAAGCCGTTTTTTGTTATCGCGTGCGCTGACTGCAGGGTGATCAGCACCAGTAAGAATGCCACGAATGGCCGCTTCGCTGTCATTGCACAATCCTCCACCAGAGTGCCCGGGTCTTGGATGCAGAACAACGCGCATTATTACAGTCTCATGAGCTGTGCCTCATCAGTCCACTCGCAGCAATGCATGCAGCAGGTTGTCCTGAAAGGTGGGGTTACCGGTAAGCAACTCATGCCGCTCGCAGAAGAAAAATACGTTGCGTGGCGCAAAATGCAGATATTTGTGCCGGGGGGCGGTCGGGTCGAGTTCTTCCCGCCCCAGCAACGAAGCCTTGGTGACGGTACCGTCTCCCGGTTCCAGCATCAGTCGGGAATAGTCGATGCCCGAGGACGGGTTCCGGATATCCTCCGGCCACAGCCGCAACACGGATTCGCCCTTTACTTCCTCGACGACGATGTGTGCCGGCGTCAGACTACAATCGCCGCCGAAAACGAGTGACTGCGCTGACTCTTCTGGGGTCTCCAGGCTGAGTGACCAGGTGAAGCGCCGCGCCCGCTCAAGCTGCTTGTGGAAGAAGCGGCGCAGGGTGGCGATGCGCGTCTCTCCGGCATCCGTCCCATGCTCGTCTGTCAGTCTGTCCTCGACGGAAGGGTCCCAGGGCCCCATCTTAAACCGCCGCCAGATATCGGCGTCGAACTGATCCCGTACCAGTTGCTTGCCGGAGACGGTATACAGCCAGTTATCCAGTGCGTGCGGGAAGAGTTGGTATATCGCAGGCATCGTCATCAGCACTTCAGGTGGCGTTCGGCGCAGACCGAGATCTTCGCCGTTGATCAGCGATCGTATGGCACCGAGTGAACCCAGGTTGGGGGTCCCAACGAGTATCAACCGGCGCAGACGGCTGGCGCCGGGGTCTTCGGTTTCGAACTGGTTGTCATTCAGCACATCGACGGTTCCGTAGCGACTGTAGTAGCGCGCGATCAAACCGCCCATGGAGTGCCCGATGATATCCACCCGGAGGTCGTGTTGATTGTGATCCTGACGAATGATGTGGATCAGCCTGTCCAGCTCTCTCGCACTTTCCACGGCATCCTGACGCCAGTCGTAGGTCATGACATAGTAGCGTGGTGCGCTGTCATCGGGTGCGACTCCCGGGGTACCGCGCCGGTAGCCGCCGGGCCCCTCCAGCAGTTCGATGATGCGGCTGTAATATTGCCGTCCAGCAGCATTGTCAAAGAGCGCGCCGGGTTCCAGGCCGCCCGGGCGTGCCTGAAGCGTGTCCCCGTCGATGCGCATCGCCAGATCCTGGTATCTGGATAGCAGCAGATTTCCGATGCTCCCCGGCCATGCCTCGGTGCCATCCTTACGCTTCAGTCGCGAACCGAGGACCCCGGGAATCAGCACAAGCGGCGGCTGCTCGGCCTGGCCTTTCGCCGATTCATAAAGTCGTGCAAGGTCCGGCCTGTCCGGGCTGCTGATGCAGCCGGCCAGTACCAGCAGCAACAGGCTCTGAATGAGCGGTCGCTGTATTGAACCGGCGCGCACAACTAGTCGTCCGGGGGCCTGCTGTCATTCAGGCGCCAGTCATACTCGGTATAGCGGAATTCAACGCTGCCC
>CAZTJR010000056.1:0-9751 GCA_964613795.1 uncultured Alteromonadaceae bacterium
CTGCTTCTGCGCGGCTGTAGCCCTGCTCCAATACCAGGCTGATCGCATCCAGCTTGAATTCCTTTGAGTACCTCTTTCTCGTGTCCATGTCGTACCACCTCCAGTTCAGGGTATTATTCCTTAACTGGGTTGGTCACATCTATTGAACCACTTCAGAGTTTGCGGCAGCCGTGAGATGCTCATCGGATCCCTAATTTCCCCCGATGGCTCTATTCAGTTACTGGCTTTCCCGCAGATTTCCAGGCCGCCATCGATCCGATGTACACATCGACCTTCGCAAAGCCCTGTCTGCGCAGCACGGATGCGGCAATCGTGGCGCGAGCACCGCTTCCGCACATAACGGTCACGGGACGGTCTGGATCGATATTATCCGCCGCCTCCGGCAGTTCGCCGACATAGGCATGACGGCTTCCGCTGATGTGTCCACTTTCGTATTCATCCTTTGCCCGCACGTCCAGCAGCGTCCAGTTGTCTGATGATGCCTCGACTCTTGAGGCCACCGTTTCGGTGTTCACGAACTCGAGTGCCTCAAGCGGTCCGTTTCTGACGCCGAGTGCCATAACACCGACGATATATCCCGCAATGCGATCAAGCCCGATGCGCTGCAGTGTAGTCGCAGCTTGCAAAGCCTGAGTCTGATCCCTGGCGATGAGCATGATCGATTGATCCGAAGTGAGGAACCAGCCAGCAAACGCAGCAATCATGTCATCGGGTATACACAGAGCGGCCTGGCGATGACCGCTCGCAAAATCAAATATACCTCTTACATCAAGGCAGACATGTTCACCTGGATCCAGCAGCATGGCGGGGGAGCAGGGCAGGGGGGCCGGCGGCGCGGCTTCGGTACCCAACATGTTGCACTGCTCCATGTGCTCGAAATAGGGCGGGATATAATGATGCTCCGCGACTTTGGCACTAATGAAGGCCTCTCTGTCGGCAAGCTGCAGCCGGGGGTTGTTCTTTTTTTCATGGCCGATGGAGGAGAACTCGCGATCCGCCATGCCGGATCCACAGACCGAACCGGCACCATGGGCGGGATAGACGAGGCACTGATCTCCCAGCGCAATAAGTTTCTGAAGACTGTCGAACAGAAGACCGGCGACATCTCTTTTTCTGTCGGGATAGAAGTCGGTACGCCCGACGTCGCCAATGAACAGAGCATCGCCGGTGAACACGCCCACCGGGCCTTCTTTAAAGCTTTTGTCGTACAACGCGTACGAGAGACTGTCGTCGGTATGACCAGGCGTCTCAAGCACCTGCAGCGATGCACCGCCAATCTCGAATACCTGGCCCTCTCGCGTCTCCTCAGCATAGCGGATGGCCTGTTCAGGATTCGGACCATGCCAGACCTGGGCGCCGGTGGCCTGCTTGAGCAGGGGTGCACCTGAAATCAGGTCCTCGTTCCGGTGGGTTTCGAAAACATGTTTTATCACCACACCCTCGGCTCGTGCGAGCTGGAGGTAGACATCAATATCACGCCGTGGGTCGATAACCGCCGCCTCTCCATCGCTACTGAGAAAGTAGGACAGATGGGCCAGTCCCGGTGTCTTGATTTTCTCGAGTCGCATGATGGTTTTCTCCTTTGCCTGTATTGCCGTATTGAATTACTCGAACCCGGGGCCATCACACTGCAGTGTCGGCTAGCGCGCGGTGGGGGAGCCGGTAGCCCTCAGGGCATTTTGAACAGTATCACTGTCTGGGCCGCGAGTGATGACTGTCCTTTCCTCACTGTGTTTTCGAGCGTGCTCACGGCGAATTTTGATACCGCTCGGGAAGAGCTGATCCGCCATGGGCATTTGTCGCCTGTGTCGATATTGGTTTGAACACACCATAAAGCGTAGGCATGCGAGGCGGAGTTAGCAAACGCTCCACACACCGAGCGAAATGGGCGATCGCGTGACTGCCAGCGCGGTTCTTGTTCAATAATCTCTTTCAAGGGGCAGTTCCGGAATCATACGATTCTTCGATTGCTGACACTGCGGAAAGTCAGACGCGGCTGGTTTGCTATAGTCAATGTTAGTCTCACCAGGCGCTCACTATCGCAGCTGAAGGAGATCGTAGCCATGACCGACGTCATTGAAAGTGGTGATATCTATTTTTTCTACCGTTCCAGGGTAGAAGTGGCCGAACCATCTTCTCTGGAAGACATTCAGACCTTCCAGCTGGTAATGATTGCAGACGACGCTTCCCGAGGGCGCATGATGACCGTCGGAAAAAAGCGCATGCCGGAGATCGTTGCCGAGGAATCCGATGCTTCCGAGCGTGAGTGGATGATTATTGGCGCAGTAGCGGAGGCGACGGAACTGGGCGAAATGCTGCATCCGTTTCACTATGAGACCAAAACCCATGGAGAGCGCCGCATGGGAGAGGCGCTGCCAGTGGCCGAGGCCCGCTATGCAATTGTTATGAAAGACGGCTCGTCCTTCCTGACCTACCGTCTGCACCGTCCGCGCGATCCGGGCAGTGTCCAGGAAACATTCGGCATCAGGTCCAGTGCCGGATATGTCATTGCGATTCGCAATCCGGAACTCGATGTCCCGGGTTTTCCGAGCGACCGTCCCGATTACCCGAAAGGACTTTTGGCAAAATTTGCCGACGAACGCTGGATCGCGGTCGATGATCCCTCGCTGCTCGACTACGAAAATGCGCAGTTGGTGCTCATAGGCGCGACCGAGGAGGCCTTGGATGTGGGGGGCCGGCTCCTGCAGCATCGCACTGATCTGTTTGATACGCTGGGATTGAGCAGCTCTGACTGGCCCACCGGCGCTCTCACCGACGGCGTCATGGCTGCGCCGGAATACCGCCCCGAGAGTTTTACCCCGCGTGGAGATCCCTCAAAGGGCGGTAGACGAGGCGGAAAGCGCGCTGTTGACTCACCCTCTGCGGCGGGCGTTGCGCACGCTCTCAAGGGCATCGATTTTCCGGCAGAGCGCGATGGACTGGTGGAACGCGCGAGGGAAAACAACGCCAACGAGGCAATTCTGGCGGCCCTGCAACAGCTTGAAGAACAAAGATTCGATAGCATGTCAGAGGTTGAAATGGCCCTGGGGAGGATTCGCTGATGGCGCAATTTACCTGCGAGTATTGTGGCAAGGGATTCGAGCAGCGCTCGAGATACGAGCGCCATTTACAAACGTCGCACCCACCGCGGGCGCCCGACGCGGCAGATGTGGAGCAGGCCCTGCGTGGCATTGATTTTCCCGCGTCTCGCGCCACTCTCGAAGACGTTGCACGAAACAATGGTGAGGACAATATCCTTTCCATCATTCGCAGCCTGCCAGAGCGGGACTACCGCGATGCTGCCGAAGTCGCCGAGGGTCTCGGTGAGGCGATCGGCCATAGACCGGCGCCCGCTCGCCAGCCGGGTAAAAAAGGGGGCGAAAACGCCATGAACGCTCTGTCTGCCGCAAGAATTGCCAGTCTGTTTTCGGGCATAAAATTTCCGGCGACAGCCCAGGATCTTGTGGAACACGCGCGAAAGACCGCGAGTCAGGACGAAATGGCGCTTGTGAGCCGCCTGTCTGATATTACTTACCGGGATATCACGGATGTGACCCGGGAGTTCGGTCGCTGTATCGACAAGTGATTGCCGGTGTAGCATCTGCCGACAGTTCGCAGTACCGGCGCGGCGGTCCCGAATGAAAAACGCTGCCGCCCGGCCCGGGCAGTCCGTCTGTTGGCTGTTGGATTGAGCCAGATCATGGCGCAGGCGCTTTTCGTGGTCTACGCTTTCAACATGCAAGTTGAATTCTTTCGATCGTTGTGAAGAAGCGATTTATCAGCAAGTCATGGTCCAAATGGTGCGGGTCGTCGGCTATCGCACTGATCACGGGACTCGGTGCCACGTTCCTCGCGATGACGCCATCGGCAGACCTGCCACCGCCGCCGGAAGACGGGCATCGCGCACTGCGGGACAACCCGGTAGAGACCTCACCAGACCCTGAACCGACAACCGCTTTCACCGGATACCCGGATGCACCGGCGTTTTCCATTGTTTCCCGTCAGGACGATTTGAGCCATTACCCCTGTGCCAATTGTCATGCAAACATGCCAGCCAACACCGAGCGGCGCAAACTGAACGCACCGCACCCTGCAGCACTAGATCACGGCGACGGCCGCATGTGGTGTTTCGATTGTCACAATGAGGAAGAGCGCAACAAACTGGCTACCGCGTCGGGCGAGAGGGTTGGCTTTGACTACGGCGACCAGGTATGCAGTCAGTGCCACTACGCGGTACACCGCGACTGGACCTTCGGGGTGCACGGCAAACGCAAGGCGCGCTGGCAGGGCGAGCGGACGTCCTATAGTTGCGCGCATTGTCACAACCCGCACGACCCTGCGGTGCGACCGCGTGAGCCTGAACAGCCGCCCGGCGTGCGCGCGGGCCTTGAGCCCATGCCCGACAAGCATGTCGAGCATCCGCGCATTTATCCCTGGCAACCCGCACATGAGGAGGACGACGATGACCAAAATTCGGAATGAAGCGATTGATCAAGGCCGTCGTCGTTTTCTCGGCGCTGCCGCCGGCGCCGGTGCTGCGGTAGCGGGAACGGCTGCAGGCCCGGCCTGGGGCGGCAGCACGCTGATGGATACGATGGGCAGCTTTTTCCAGGATCACTACAAGCGCATGAGTGATGAGGAGATTGCCGATGCCATCGGACGTATTGAGAGGCGCGCCAAGCGGCGCTACGGCGTTGATATCATCTGCAAGGATACGCCACCGCAAGACGATGTTGTCTTTGGCTATGCGCTGAATATCAGTAAATGCAAGGGCTACCGGGACTGCGTTTCAGCCTGTGTGCGTGAGAATAATCTCGATCGTGATTCGCAGATGGAGTACATACGCGTACTGCAGATGGAGGAAGGCACCCGCAATCTGGAGCATTCGGAACACTACTACGATCCCGACACGGTGCCGGTCGAGGGCAAGTATTATCTGCCGGTGCAGTGTATGCAGTGTGATGATCCACCCTGCGTATCAGCCTGTCCGGTCGAGGCCACCTGGATGGAATCTGACGGCATTGTCGTGGTCGATTACGATTGGTGTATCGGCTGCCGCTATTGCATGACGGCGTGCCCTTACCAGGCGCGCCACTTCAATTGGCGTGAGCCGCAGATTCCTGCGGAGGAAATCAACCCGGATACCAACTATCTCGGCAATCGTCCGCGGTCGAAGGGCGTTGTGGAAAAATGCCATTTCTGCACTCAGCGTACCCGCGAGGGTCGGCAGCCGGCCTGCCAGGAGGCCTGTCCGACCGGTGCGCGCATCTTTGGCAATCTGCTGGATCCGGAAAGCGAAATTCGCTACGTGCTGGAGCACAAGGCCGTGTTCCGGCTCAAGGAAGAGCTCGGCACGGAGCCGAAATTCTGGTACTACACGGACTGAAGGTGGGACGATGCTGCTGAATTTCGTCCGCGACGGTGTCGCCGCCATGTTCCGCGGTGGGCGCAGTTACTGGCTTTGGCTGGGATTTCTGTCGCTGCTGGTTCTTGCCGGAGTCGTGGCCTACGGCATACAGCTGAATCAGGGCCTGATCTCTACGGGCATGAGTGATCAGGTGACATGGGGCTTTTACATCTCCAACTTTGCCTTTCTCGTGGGTATAGCGGCGGCCGCGGTGCTGCTCGTGATCCCGGCGTATGTGTTTCACCGCAAGGATATCAAGTCAGTTGTGTTGATCGGCGAGGGGCTCGCGCTTGCCGCCGTGCTATCAGCCATGCTGTTCGTGATAGTCGATCTCGGTCGCCCAGACCGTATGCTGCACCTGCTGCCGTTTATCGGTCGCATGAACTGGCCACAGTCCATGCTTGCCTGGGACGTGGTGGTGCTATCAGGCTACCTGCTGTTAAATCTGGGCATCCCCTTTTATGTCCACTATTGCCATTACCAGCAGCGTGAGCCGAACGTTAAAGCCTATTTTCCGTTCGTGATCCTGGCCATATTCTGGGCTATATCCATTCACACGGTGACCGCTTTTCTGTTCTCTGCCAATACAGCGCGGCCGTTCTGGCATGTGGCCTTGCTGGGTCCGCGCTTCATCGCGACCGCCTTTGTCTCAGGGCCGGCGCTGATCATTCTGGTGCTACAGGTGCTGGACAGGGTAACCCGCTATCCGGTTCCTCGCAGTGTTATTCAGACTCTGGCGCTCATTATGACCGTCTCTCTTCAGGTCAGTCTGTTTTTTGTCGGTGTAGAGCTGTTTACGGATTTCTATAACGAGACCGCTCACGCTGCCTCGATCCGTTATCTCTATTTTGGTCTGGATGGCCTGGCGAGCCTGGCACCCTGGATGTGGACAGCGCTGCTGATGAATCTTGTCGCAGTGACCATTCTCACTATCAATCCGCTGCGCCGCCAGCTGCGGTTTCTGAATATTGCCTGCGTGCTGGCCTTTATCGGCATCTGGATCGAAAAGGGTATGGGCTTCGTGGTGCCCGGGTTTATTCCGACGCCACTTGGCGAGGTATTTGAGTACTCGCCCACAGCGGTTGAAGTGACCGTGTCGGCAGGTATCTGGGCGTTTGGCGCGCTGGTATTCACGCTGCTTGCCAAGAGCAGCATTGCTATCGATCTCGGCGATGTCAGAGCCAGCGAGGCGGCCGACACAACGCTTACCGAATTACGCCCCAGCTAGTTCGACGAGACTTATCGACAGGTGTAACCGCCATCGACGACCAGCTCCGACCCGGTCATAAAGGACGCGTCGTCCGATATGAGAAAGGCAATCGCTGATGCAATCTCTTCGGGTCTCCCCACCCGGCCAATGGGGTGACGTCCGTCCAGCTCCTTGCGGAAACTGTCCACATCGCCCGATCTCTCGGCCAGTTCCTCCACCAGGGGGGTCCAGACGAACCCAGGATGTACCGAATTGACCCGTATATTGTCTGTTGCGTAGAAGAGGGCATCGACCTTGGTCATTTCGCGCACCGCGCCTTTGGATGCGTGATAGGGCGGAATGTCATCGGCGCCGATAATGCCATAGATTGATGACAGGTTGACGATTGAACCGCCGCCGGCCTCGCGCAGGCGCGGCACAGTGTGTTTGGTCACAAAGAAAACACCATCCACGTTCACGCGCATGACCTGGCTCCACTCTTCCGCGTCAATCTCGTGGGGTGGCTTATCGACTCCCGATATCCCGGCATTGGATACAACGGCGTCGAGACTGCCAAAGTAGTCGACAATTTCTGCGACCACGCGTGCTACCGCGGCTTCGTCACTGACATCCAGTGCCCAGGCCGCAGCTTCCCCGGCGCTTTCCCGGGCGTCCTCGACAACGCGTTGCGCCTCTTCCCTGGCAAGGTCCGTCACTGCAACGCGGCATCCCTCGTCCAGCAGGCGGCGACACGTCGCCGCGCCGATGCCACTTGCGCCACCGGTGACCAACACGACTTTATGTTTGAGGTTTTTCATCAATGGCCCTCCTCAATGACTGCCTGACAAAACACTGAACCCTCTATCCGGGAACGTGCAGGCGTGGAATGCATCCTTCTGGCCGGAAAGTTCCCTGATACGGCTCTAGCCGGTGTTTATCACGTGAGTGCCGGCGTGCTCGTTGAGCGTTTTAAGACGGCAACCCCGGCTCTCGGGTTTCAACCTCAGTATAGGACAGCATTGATGTTATGCCAGTAGACGGCGCCGCGCATCGGGACTGCAGTCGTGGACACCGCGCCCGGCGTATCGAGGATTGTCAGTGTGGCTCCGTTTCGACCGCCGCGTACCCCGTGAGCATCGCCTTTAGGTGCTGGAAAACCGTCTCGCCCGTCGTGATCATGTACACGTGGCCGATCAGGAACACGGCGGTTGCGTAGGCGGCGGCAATGTGCACCGTCGCGACCGGGCCCAGCGGGATCGGCAATACATCGCCGAACAGGTTCAAGCTCAGGTAGATCAGTCCCGTTATCCATATAGCGGGGGAGATCAGGGCGTTGAAAATCAGGTAGGCGAAAAGCTGCAGAGGATTATGCTTGCGGCCTCTGCTGGGTCGAAAAGGATGTGGTTCCCCCCGGAAAATACCGCGGGTATAGAAGCGGATAACGGCGTATAGCCTGTTGGTGGTTGGCACGTACTGGCGCCACTCGCCGGTGGCGACATGCCAGAAAATGGCAAACACCCACACGACCATCAGCGCTATTGCGCCGGTGACATGCACGGTTGCAGCCAGGTCATAGCCGAGCAGGGCGTAAGTGCCGTGCAATTCGAAAGCGGTTAACAGCAGGCTCAGAATCAACAGCGCCTGCGACCAGTGCCAGGCGATCTCGAATGGGCTGAACAAGCGGATTGTCTGCGTCATTGGCGGGCCCTGCGATAGTGGAAGAAGATACGAAGAGCGGCATGGCCAAGCACGCCGAGGAGCGTGGCCAGAAGCGCGAGCGCGCCGATCCGGTCAAGCCAGGCGGGCGCATCGCGACCGGGCATGTAAAAGTCGGTCAGCCCGACCAGCCGGCTATCCCGGCTGTGGCACGCTTCGCAGGAAACGGCCTGTTCCGCGGGTGCCACCATGTGGGTGATAGGCCAGTACATTCTGGTTTCGACGAAGCCGATTTCACCTGAGAAAGGCAATCCCTTTTCGTCCATCGCCGCCTGTATCGCGGGCGCCCAGTCGAGGTTCTTCCAGTACGCGGTATCATCCTTGCCGAACAGGTGCATCAATACCAGGCGTTTACGGGCTGAATCATAGGGCTGTTTGCCGCGCATTACCTTGAAAGGCCAGACACGCGCATCGGGATTATCTGCGCTGCCTGTCAGCCGGTTGATCGGCACGACGCTTTCGGGGTCAATCTCATCGGTCGGCCTGGTGTAGCGCACATTGCCGTCGAACCAGGCATAGCTGGGAACGTAGTCCTCTCGCCACTCAATTTCTCCCCATCGGGTCCAGTAGGAGGTGCGTCCACTGGCATTCTTTTCGTGGATACTGCTGCCGTCCTCGGCCAGTCGGCCGGCCTTGGACCAGTCCCACCAGATCTTGGTCTGCACGCCGCCCCGGGCGATTTCGGGGATATGGCAGGTCTGGCAGGCGACGCGATCGTTATGCTGATTCAACGTACGCGCGACGTAGCTGCCATCGTCATGTACGTCAACGCCATGACAGGACTCACAGGTTGCGGCCCGCCGGCGTTTACCGGGCTTTCCGGTGCCTTCGCGATCGCGCGCTGTCATGTCGTAGCGCCCACCGGCCAGCTGGTGGCCGGTCGATACATGACAGTCCTGGCATGTCATATCGCCACCCTGGGGACTCATATGCACGTCCAGCGAGTATGGCGCGTCGATCAGCGAGGAATCCAGATCGCCATGTTTGGATCCGTCACCGCCGCCTCCGTTGAAGTGGCAGCTGCCGCAGGTTGCGATGTCCGGCTGGCCGATATTGCGGGCAACCGCACCCAGATCGGGCGGAGTCAGGCTATCGCCGTGAATCGTTGTCTCGTTTTTAAGTACCCTGCCAGCCTGCCTTGGCGCCTTGTCGTAGGTGCCGGTCGTATCGTGACAGACCAGACAATCCACCCTGCTGTCATCGGAGAAATCGAAGGAGGCGTCATTCCAGCCGTAGCCGGTGTGGCAGGATGTGCAGCGCGGCTGATTGGTGCGCAGGTTGGTACAGAAGCTGTTCAGAACATGCCGCTTGCCAAGCTGCTGGCCGGTATCCGGATGCCTGTAGTCCCAGGTCCAGTGGATTGACTGGCGTACCTGGTGCCCGGCCTCGGTGTGGCATGTCAGGCAGGCTCGCGTGACGTCCGGGCCGCTCTCAAAGTC
>CAZTJR010000057.1:0-9120 GCA_964613795.1 uncultured Alteromonadaceae bacterium
ATCAGAACCAGCGCCGCAGCTCCAGGTAAACACGGTCACTCTGGTCGAACTGGCCGAAGAGCCCAGTCGGGTCGCCGCCAAAGAGGTCAGCCCCGAACTGCAGCCGCCACTCCGGCGCCAGGTTGTAAACGACACGCGGCTGCAGGGACCAGTCGGTGCGGTTAAGCCCGGACAGGTAAAGCACTTCCCACTCAAGGCGCTGCCCGAAGCCGTAATTTACCATTGCCGTATAGCCAATCTCGTTGGCATCTCCGAGCATTTGCGGCTGATGCTGAAACAGGCGCCGGCCGTAGAACTGAAGATCCACGCGCCAGTCACCCCGGGGTATGGTCACGCCCACAACATAGTCCAGGGCGTCGGAGTCGAGGGGCGAAAAGTCGCCTGCGAGCGCGGGCTCCCCCGCGAAAAAACGACGACCCTGCGTATGCACGGCTTCGCCGCGCAGCACCCAGCTATAAAAGTCCTTGGAAAAGCTCGCCCCAACCTGCTTGAGGCTGTCATTGCGCAAGGCCAGACCTGTAGGCGTAGAATACAGGTTGGGGGACACATCCTGGCTCTGGTAGTAAAAGCCCGAAATATCCCAGCCATTAACCAGATGAGATCCTTTTATGCCCCAGTGGCTGTTCCCCAGATTGCGCGAGGGTTGATCCTCACGCACAGGCACGCCGGCCGGCACGGGAAAGGGATAGAAATCTGACCCCGGCTCACCGATCTCGTCATAGCTTGGGTAGGGAATCCAGAGCAGTTCCACGTGTGAGTCGCCGGCGAATCGCTCAGCGCGAACGCCCCATTGTGGAATGCGCATGGCATCGAATTCCTGCAGGTAGAACTCGCGCATATCCCGCGCGGAGACAACATCCGCCAGAAACAGGCCGACCATTTCTCCCCAGACCACATGCTGGCGCCCCAGGCGGAGCTGCCAGTCACCAGCATCCGCATCAATATAGGCTTCGCGAATCGTAAAACGGCTGCGCTGGTCATCGCGCACGGCCGATGGATAGTAATCATCCTCCAGATCAAACGCCGCATCGCCCTGCGCCCGCCCCGCCAGCTTGAAGCGCAGCGACGCGCCAAGACTGCCCGTGACGGCGGGCTCGACGCGGGCCCGCAATATGGACCAGCGGGAGGGATCGGACACCGTGTAGGCGGAGGTGAGCTCTGCATAGCCCGAAGTGCGCACATTGCGCAACCAATCCGCGGGTTCGCCCTGGGGAAGTCTGCGCGTACCGCCTGGCGGCCGCGAGCCTTGCGGGGCATTGTCCCGCGCGGAATCCGATACCGGCGTCGTGTCACTGGACGCTGCTGGCGGTTCGACAGAATTCGAACGGCCTTCATTTGCCTGCGCATTGTCAGCCAGCGGCGGCACGCTCGCCGTGGCGATCCCAGACGCAGACATGGCCCCCGCAGGGTCGGGTTGCTGCGGGTAAAGATCGACCACCAGACGATGCCCCCTGCCCGCATCTGGTTTCAGTGAGAAGACCTCCACACGCTGAGACTCGCGTAGCGCCAGCCTGACGCGCAGTTCGCGGGACTCGCCCTGCTGAGTATGCAGCAGCTTCTGCACCGGTGTGCCCGCGAGCAGACCATTGTCAGGACTGACCTGCCAGCGTGCCCCCGAAATCCAGAGGTCCACGTCGCGCGCATCCGCGCTAGCCTGCCAGCGGAAATCCGGCGCAGCCGAGAGGTCGAGGACCAGGCGGACACGCTCTGCAATGCGCCCCATCCGCAGATCAACAACGGCTGTTTCTGAGGCTGGGGGCGCGCCGCGATCCTCACTGCCGCTATCTGCCAGCGCAACATCGAGGAGGCCAGCCAAGAAAACCAGACCAAGGGCGCCCCGCCTGGCGAGCCATTTCACGCCCGGCTGCTCTCGCCAGCGAGTTGTACGGCCATATCGGACCGGGCTTCCTCACTCACAAGGCAACCATCCTCGATGGTCACCAGACGCTGAGCCAGGGCCATCACATGGGCATCGTGTGTGGAAAACACGAAGGTCGTACCCTCCTGCCGATTTATGTCGCGCATCAACTCGAGTATCGCCTGTCCGTTTTCCCGATCGAGGTTGGCCGTGGGCTCATCAGCGAGTATCACCCGCGCATGTGTGGCAAGCGCCCGGGCAATCGCGACGCGCTGGCGCTGGCCACCGGACAGCTGGCTGGGGCGATGATTGGCATATTGCGCCAGACCAACCACGCTCAGGTAATGCGCCACGCGGTCTGCGCGCTCGGCACGCCCCAACTCCGGCAGGTGCATGAGCGGATAGTCAACATTCTCCGCCGCGGACAGCACAGGCAATAAATTGAAGGTCTGAAAGATAAATCCAATACTGCGTGCGCGCAGATCCGCCAGCTGGTCGGACGTACGGCCCGACACCTCCTCGCCATCAATGAAAACCTGGCCACTGCTTGGCGTGTCGATACAGCCAATGATATTCAGCAGGGTAGACTTGCCACTGCCGGAGGGGCCGCAAATGGCCAGGAAGTCGCCCGCTTCGATGCTCAGACTCACGTTTTGTAATGCCAGCACCTCCTGCTCACCCAGGGTGTACGCTTTAAAGACGTTCTGCACCTGAACGATGGCCATAAAGTGCCCCCAGTGTCGCTAATCCGGTACCCACAGCATAGCACCCCGCGCGCCGAAATCCCTGAAACAGAACGACATCTCACCCATTCAGGGTAACGGCAGGAGAAGCGAGAAATTGTCCAAAAATCTTACAGTCAGAACCTCGGCGAATGATCGACGACACTCGGGGTTTTGCAAAATCCTGATCAAGCGATGGATTTACGCATATGGCATGTTTTATGCATTGATACATAAAAACACATTCAGGAGAACACTTCCATGCGATACACCCTGGCGGCCCTGGCCATCGCCCTGCTCGGCTCACTGCCCACCCGCGCCGACGTTATTCTTTCCACCGACTTCAACGGTGGCAGCGTATCCGGCTCCACACTGTCCGGCATCACGTGGGTCACCAACGGCGTCGCCAATCCGGGCGCCCTGACAGCCATGGATAACCCGAACGGACTCTTCACCACCACTCCAGCGCAGGAAAAGTTCGCACCGAAACGAAACCTGCATAATGAAGGCAGCTGGTATGTCGACATTCTGCTCGCTCTCCTGGGCGCCGACATCGCGCTGAGCAGCGTGTCGCTGGACGCGTACATTTTCAATAACCAAGGTGAGCTGCAGACGGTAAACCGCAATCTCAGTATGAGTGCCACCCTGCTTGATGACACCCTGACAGCGCTGCAGCCGCCAGCCATCGCCGCGAATATTTTTCCCAACAACGGTCCCGCAATCAGCCAGCCGGCATCCGTTAACTTTAACTTTGGCGGCAACACCCTCACAGCAGGAAACACTTATACTCTGCGCCTGACTGCGTTCGGCGAGGGACCCGGTAACAACGCGGGCTTCGATAACCTGGTGGTAAACGGTGATTTCGCAGTCAATGAGGTTCCCGAGCCGGCCCCCTTAACCCTCATGGTCCTCGGTATGCTCGCTGTTACGGCGGCCAAACGGAGGCGTCGGCCGCTGGCCTGAGCGGGGTGCCGGCTGCGCCACCCAGCAGCCAGGTCAGCACAGTACGCATCCCCGCTATTCCAGGATAGCGGGGATGTTCGCTTTACAATTCGCTAGGGAGCGCGTCAGACTAATGGTTCCGACATCCTTAGGAAAGCGGTATGTTCTTTCATCCCCCAAAACCCCTTCGATACCGTCTGACCACCCTTGCACTGCTCACGCTTGTGTTCAGCGCAAGGGCCCAGGACACGGTTGACGCTACCGAACTGTTACAACAGGCAGACGCCATACGCTTCCCAAGAGAGCACTTCGAGACACACCTGACGGTCACCAACCACGAGGATGGTGAGGCTCGGGAGGTGCGCGAGTATAAGGTGATGTCTCGTGGCAATGAAAACACCATTGTGCTCACCGAGGAGCCGGCCTCGGAGCGTGGCCAGGCCCTGCTCATGCGTGGCCGGGATCTGTGGATTTTCATGCCCAGTGTGTCACAGCCGGTACGGCTGTCCCTGTCACAACGGCTGACAGGACAGGTCGCCAATGGCGATCTGGCAAGGGCTAATTTTGCAGGCGACTACGCGGCTGAACTTTCAGGCAGCGAAACTCTGAACGGCAAGGATTGCTGGGTGCTCGATTTGAGCGCCGTGGGCCGAGGGGTGACCTACGCTAAGGTTAAATACTGGATAGAGAAAGAAACGGCCCGGCCCGTAAAGGCCCAATTCTACGCCGTATCGGGCAGGCTCCTGAAAACGGCTCGCTACGAAAACTTTGAAGAAATGGCCGGACGGGAACGCCCCACCCGCCTGATTATTGAGGACGCGGTCAAGGCCGGAGAGTATTCCGTACTGGAGTACAACACCATGACCCTGGCAGACTTGCCCGAGCACATGTTCACCCGCCAGTACCTGCGCCGCCTGTAAGCAACTGGCTCGCTCATACCCCCTGCCGCAGCGCCTCGGCAATGTCTGCTTGCGCAGCGCGCCGCGCCGGCCGCAGTGCGGAAAATACGGGGGCCAAAACGCCAACCAGCAGGGCCAGGCCGGTAATCCACCAGGCCTGCCGGATTAAGGCCGTATAGCCGAGGTCCGAATTCGGCGGCGGCGGCATGGGAATGCCAACCGCCGAGATGACAATCGCCAGCAAATTACCCAGGAACACCCCGAGCACACCACCCAGAAGCCCCAGCAGCAGGCTTTCCAGCACAATCAGGCGAAACACGTGCCGCCGACGGGCACCGCACGCGAGCAGCGTGCCGAACTCGCCCGCGCGCTCATGAACGCTCATATTGATCGCATTTCCCACGCTGAGGGCAATCACCAGCAGAATCACCAGCACCAGGAAGCCGAACTGCTGCTGGTAGAGGGTGACCGTCTGTTCGTAAAAGGGGTTCAACTGGCGCCAATCGCGCAGCTCGTAAGCGTCCTCAGGCAAACGGTCACGCAGCTGTGCCGCAACGGCGGCGGTATCTTCCGTGCGTGCAAGTCGCAGTACCGCGAGGTGCGCACCGTCGCTGCCAAGCAACTCCGTGGCCGCCGGCAGCGGCAAGCGCAGGGCGCGGGCGTCGTACTCCTTGGCGAATGTCTGAAAGGTGCCCACCACCTCAAACTCCAGCATATTCACCGCACCGTCGGAGGTGTTGGTCATCAGATCTACCCAGTCCCCTGGCGCCACCGCCAGCGCCTCGGCCACGCCGGCACCCAACAGCACCGCGTAGTGATCATCCGCCGCCAGCTGCCGGCCCCGATGGATGGTGATATAGCTCCCCAGCGCCGTCTCTCGGGCCGGCTCCACGCCCTCGGCAATCACCGCCCAGTCGGTGCGTCCGTTGTTGAGCATGCCGGAAAATACTACCCGCAACAGCACATCCTCGACCTCGGGCACGGCCATCAGCTGCTCCCGCAGCGCCTCTGGCGAAGGTAGCTGCCAGGCAAACAGATCGCGCCCACCCTGCTCCCGATAACCCGCACGACTCACCTGCAGATGACCCGACTGGGAATAGATCATGGAGTCTGCCAGCTCATCGACGGTGTCCTTGATGAAGCCCCCGCTGAGCACCAACGCCACGACGCCGAGGGTGATCGCCAGCACCGTCATCGCGGTGCGCCCACGCTGACGCAGCACGTTGCGCGCAGCAAGGGTCAGCAACTCGGCCATAGGACGCGTTTTCACCGCAAGGCTCTCAGGGCGTCGACGATGACCATGCGCGACGCACGCAGGGCCGGATAAAACGCCGCCAGCGTAGTGGTCAGCACCGCGAGCAGGACTGTTTCAACGACCAGCCCGGGGGTGAAACGCAGGGCCGCAAGATAACCCCGGGTGAAGCCCGGCGGTGGCGGCATGTCGATGGCAAGGACCTGCAGCATCGCAGCCAGCGCGAGGGCAGCCAGCACACCGATAACCGCACCCATCAGCCCGAGCAACGCCCCCTCCAGCAAAAAGCCACGAAGCACGGCGCCACGACGCGCCCCAAGCGCCATCATGGTGCCGATCTCACCCGTCCGCTCCAGCACGCTCATCATCATGGTATTGCCAATGCCCAGCAGGATGATAACAACGACAATCCCCTTGACCAGGGCCAGCTGCTGGTCAAACAGGGCTGCGGCGCGGCGGTAGAACTCGGCAAGGCGGTGCCAGGGCTGGACATCGAGCGCATCCGGCAGCTCACTCCTGAGCGACTGCAGCACGCTGTCTGTCGAAGCGGTCTCGTCCAGGAACACCAGCCAGGCATGCGCGCCTTCCTGATGCGTCAGCTGGTGGCCCAGCGCCAGGGGCATATATAGGGCCGCATCGTCGAACGCGTCACTGATGGAGGCGAACACACCGACCACCGGCGCCTCCGCGGCCGCCAGCTGGCCATCCGGGGTAGTGGTGAGCAGCACAACCGCATCGCCGACCCCAACATTCAACTGCCGGGCCAGCCCCTGCCCAAGCAGCACCTGCTCGGCAACATGCGGCTGCATGCGCTCACCCTGCAGAATATTCAGTGCACTATCATCACGCATGTCCACAGCCGGATCAATCGCCTCGGCCATGAAAGGCAGGGTATGATCGCCATGGCTGGCGAGGCCGTTAATCAGCAGGCGCGGCGCGAGCCTGGCGCCTGCGGGCAGTAGTGCGCTTAGCGAGGACTGGTCGGCAGGAAGAAGATAAGCCCAGGGGTCACTGCGCCCACGCTGATGAAAGCCGGGGCGGGTAACCTGCAAATGCCCGAACTGAGACTGAATGGTCGCTTCACGAAACTCCACAAACAAGGCCTCGGTATAAGCACTGGCCACCAACAATGCGGCAACGCCGAAGGCAATGGAAAGCAAAGAGGCCAGACTGCGCCGAAACTGCCGGCGCAGGTTGCGCAGGGCCACCAAGGCTGCATTGCAGGCTGCCTGCCAGCGCTGACGCAGTGGCGGCGATCGATTGCTGGCGACTATGCTCATACGCGGGGCGCGTAGCGAAACTTGCGTTCGTAATCGAGACTCATGCCGTGGGGGAAGTCCCGCCAGGCATAACAGCAGATCCGGGGTACAGACACGCCGCGGGCGTTGGCCGATGCCGATACAAGACCGCCGAGCGCATCCTGCACCGTCGCCGGATCGCGCTTGCAGTTCGCCGATAGCTGCACGTCCACAAGCAGCCCATCAGCCTGCGGTAGCAGCCGAAATGCCCCGGAGAAGCAGGCCGCGAGCGCTGGGTCGCGATACAGCAGCGCCTTGAACTGATCCACGTGCCAGTCGGCCGTCACCTGGTCCCGCGCTCTTCCGAGCACGGCAAGCGTGGGGAAAGGCTGGCGGGCAAGGGCCTGCACTGCCGCCGGCGACAGCGCTGCGCGCTCTTCATCGCGCACCCAGCGCACCCGGTCACCGGTGCGATAACGGATCATGGGCACCACCGGATCTTTTTCCAGCAGGGTCACCACCAGGTCCCCGACACCCTGGGCGTCCGGCTGATATACCTCCACCAGTGTGCGCAGGGGATTGAAGCAGAAATAGGCCGGCTGATGCTGCTCCAGCGATTGCCGATGCAGGGCGCGGCGCAGGGCAATCGTCTCGCGGGTCTCGAAGAACAGATTCAGACCAAGTTCACCCACTCCCATGGAACTGCCCAGCATTGGCGCCGCCGGGTCGTCCAGGTCAACGCCCAGGCGAGCCGCCAGATAATCGCGAAACTCCTCGGCGAAAGTCTCCTCGCCAATGATGGCGTGCACGGGCAGGCCGCCCCAGTCGTAGCTTTCCTTGTCAGCGTAATCCAGCAGGCGTTTGCAGAACAGCGGGTCGACACACAGGATCGCCTGATCGAACAGCGGGCCCGCCTGGCGCAGGATCGCCAGCGCCATGTCCTCGCGCACGCTCACGTTTGCCACGCACACTTTGTTGGAGGTGAAGACCACGCCCATGGGCAGGCAATTGATCAGCAGGGTGCTGGCCTGATCGATGCCGAAGGCCTGCTGCAGCCCCAGGTCGATGGCGCCGGCCGTGCCTTGCAGCTGGCGGCGGGTTGACAGGCCAAAGGCAAACTGACTGCCGCCATGACCGGAACTGGTCAACACGCCGGCGAGGTCATCGGAGGTGAGGCGACGGTCCAGCAGCTCACTGATGGGGAAGCGCTCAAAGAGATCGGATTTGTCGAGGACAGGCAAGCGGGACAGGAGCGCCTCGCCGCGTGCGCCCGGTAACACATCAAGACCTGCTTCTGTCAGCAGGGTGCGGTATGCCGGTGACACGCTGGCCGCATGCGCGACCCGGTCGGGCAGACGTCGTAGCCCTGAGGCACGCAGTGTCTCGGGATTTTGCCGGGCCAGCAAGCGCAGCAGCAAACGACGCTGCCAACGGGCCCTACGCGAAGAGATAGACGCCCCCACTACAACAGCCCATGCAGGTGATGCTGCGGCACAGAATGCATCAGGGGCCGCTGCGGAACCACCAGAGCAGATCCGGGTTTGTCGCAGCCAGATCCCCTTCCAGCTTGTCCAGATCGCCAAGGTAGGGGGTGACCGGACCGTAGTAGTCCCGCTCGGGACCGATGGGTGTAAAATGAAAGCCATAAATTGCCAGTACGCGCGCCAGCCCCTTCTCCATGGCGGCGTACCAATAGCGAATGTTGTGTTCACGACTGTAGCGATAAGCCTGCCGGTAAAGGCCGAGCACCAAGAGAGGGGCATTGACGCGCTTCTCACCGCGAGGGCCCGCCTCGCCAGGGGCGCCAGGGCCCTTGAAATCCGCTTTGTTCACCCCCCACAAGCTGTCGCCTGAACGACGGCGGTACTCGCGATTCACCGCGAGTCTGGAGATCTCACCTGTCATATGAGCCGGCGGCGGCTCAAAATAGTCAAACGGCGGGCAGTGCTCAAGGTAGGGAAAGGATTGATTGTCGGGACTTAAAACCAAACGCACGGTGCCCGCCACCTTGCCCTCGGCGTTGGTAGCCGAGAAGTGCGCAGAGCGCGCATCGTATTCGTCGCGCTCAAGACCGTCGGGGTAGGCGAAGGAGGATAGGAAATGGCATTCCAGGCAGTAGATCTGGTAGCGCAACGCATACAGATCCCGCATGTGAGGCCCTTCACTGCCCACCTCGTAGGAATGCAGCGAAAAGTACTTTGCGAGCGCC
>CAZTJR010000058.1:0-8102 GCA_964613795.1 uncultured Alteromonadaceae bacterium
GTCTGTCCCTGGTACTTGAGCAAATTCAGTAAGTCTTTCAAGGCCTTTCCTCCACGATATTCGTGTTGCGGGCGGCGCGCCGTGTCGTCGGCGGCCGCCCCTGTGTGCTGGTGCTGTCCGCTATTCGCTCTCGAGCTCGATATCGATGCCCAGGGAGCGGATTTCTTTCACCAGCACATTGAAGGACTCCGGCATGCCCGGCTCCATGCGGTGGTCACCATCGACGATGTTCTTGTACATCTTGGTACGTCCTGCCACATCGTCCGACTTCACCGTCAGCATTTCCTGCAGCGTATACGCCGCACCGTACGCCTCGAGTGCCCACACTTCCATCTCACCGAAGCGCTGGCCACCAAACTGCGCCTTGCCGCCCAGCGGCTGCTGCGTCACCAGACTGTACGAGCCGGTGGATCGTGCGTGCATCTTGTCGTCCACCAGGTGGTTGAGCTTCAGCATGTACATGTAGCCGACAGTTACGGGGCGATCAAAGGCTTCGCCGCTGCGGCCGTCATACAGCGTGAACTGTCCGCTTTCCGGCATTCCCGCCATTTTCAGCAGCGACTTGATCGCACCTTCCTGCGCACCATCGAACACCGGCGTCGCCATTGGCACGCCCCCGCTCAGGTTGCGTGCCAGCTGCATGACATCATCATCATTCAGACTGGCCAGATCCTCTGCACGCCCGGCACCGTTGTTGTAGATGCCGTCGAGGAATTTGCGCACCTCAGCCGCCTTGCGCTGCTCACGGAGCATTTCGTTGATTCTGTCTCCGAGTCCCTTGGCCGCCATGCCGAGGTGGGTTTCGAGCACCTGACCAACGTTCATGCGTGAGGGCACGCCCAGGGGGTTAAGCACGATATCGACAGGCTCACCGTCGGCGTCGAATGGCATATCCTCCACCGGCATGATCACGGAGATGACCCCCTTGTTGCCGTGGCGACCCGCCATCTTGTCACCCGGCTGGATACGCCGCTTGACCGCAAGGTATACCTTGACGATTTTGAGCACACCGGGAGCGAGATCATCCCCACTTTGCAGCTTGCCCTTCTTGTTCTCAAAACGCTCTTCCAGCAGCTTGTTCTGCTCGTCGAGCTGCCGCTGTGCCGAGGCCAGCGACTCGTTCAAATCGGCATCGGACAGCTTTATCTTGAGAATCTGATCGCGATCGAGCTCCGCCAGAACCTTGTCATTGAGCGTGGTCCCTTTGGCGAGACCACCACCGCTGACGGTCTTCTGCCCCTTCAGCATATTGAACAGGCGCGCAAACGTCGCCTCCTCGAAAATGCGGTACTCTTCCTTTAGATCCTTACGAAATTCGTCCAGCTGCTGCTTTTCGATCTGCTGGGCACGGGCATCCTTCTCCAGCCCGTCCCGGGTAAAGACCTGCACATCAATCACCGTCCCCTTGGTGCTGGATGGCACCCGCAGAGAGGTATCCTTGACGTCCGACGCCTTCTCACCAAAGATGGCGCGCAGCAGCTTTTCCTCGGGAGTCAGCTGGGTCTCGCCCTTCGGCGTGACCTTACCCACGAGAATATCGCCGGCGTCCACTTCCGCACCTATATAGACAATGCCCGACTCGTCCAGCTTCGACAGTGCACTCTCGCCGACATTCGGAATATCCGAGGAAACCTCCTCCGGCCCCAGCTTGGTATCGCGGGCGATACAGGTGAGTTCCTGAATATGGATCGTCGTAAAACGGTCTTCCTTTACCACGCGCTCGGACACGAGGATCGAGTCTTCGAAGTTGTAGCCATTCCAGGGCATGAACGCGATACGCATGTTCTGCCCGAGCGCCAGTTCACCCATGTCGATCGATGGGCCGTCGGCAAGGATGTCACCGCGATTGACACGGTCACCACGAGTCACGATCGGTCGCTGATTGATGCAGGTGTTCTGGTTTGACCGTGTGTACTTGGTCAGATTGTAGATGTCTACAGGCGCTTCATCTGGACCCACATCCTGGTCGTCAACACGCACAACGATGCGGCTGGCATCAACGGAATCCACGACGCCATTGCGGCTGGCCAGAACACAGACGCCGGAGTCGCCCGCAACAAAACGCTCCATACCGGTGCCTACAAGCGGCTTGTCGGCGCGCAGCGTGGGCACGGCCTGGCGCTGCATGTTGGACCCCATGAGTGCGCGGTTGGCGTCATCGTGCTCCAGGAACGGAATCAGGGCCGCCGCGACCGATACTACCTGCTGCGGCGACACGTCCATGTAATCGACGCGCTCCGGCGGCATCACCGTGAATTCGTTCAGGTGCCGCACGGTAATAAGGTCGTCGACAAAACGGTTGCCCTGGTCGAGACTCGCAGAGGCCTGCGCGATCACGTGCTCCGCCTCGTTGATCGCCGACAGATATTCGATATCGTCGGTCACCTGCCCGTCGACCACGCGACGATAGGGGCTTTCCAGAAAGCCATAATCGTTGGTGCGCGCATAGACCGCCAGTGAGTTGATCAGGCCGATGTTCGGGCCTTCCGGCGTCTCGATCGGGCAAACCCGGCCGTAGTGCGTCGGGTGCACATCGCGCACCTCAAAACCGGCGCGTTCACGCGTCAGACCACCCGGCCCAAGCGCCGATACACGGCGCTTATGCGTCACTTCCGACAGCGGATTGTTCTGGTCCATGAACTGGGACAGCTGGCTGGAGCCAAAGAACTCTTTCACCGCCGCAGACACCGGCTTGGCATTGATCAGGTCCTGCGGCATCAGGCCTTCGCTCTCGGCCATTGACAGGCGTTCCTTGACCGCCCGCTCCACGCGCACCAGACCGACGCGAAACTGGTTCTCCGCCATTTCGCCAACGCTGCGGATACGGCGGTTACCCAGATGGTCGATATCGTCAACCATGCCCTTGCCGTTGCGAATGCCGACAAGCGTGCGCAGCACATCCACAATATCCTCACGTGACAGGATACTGCTACCTTCGATCTCCTCACGCCCCAGACGCCGGTTGAACTTCATGCGGCCAACATTGGACAGATCATAGCGATCGGTCGAAAAGAACAGATTCTGGAACAGGTTCTCTGCGGACTCCTTGGTCGGCGGCTCGCCAGGGCGCATCATGCGGTAGATCTCGACCAGCGCCTCGAGCTCGCTGCGGGTCGGATCGGCGCGCAGGGTATCGGAAATATACGGACCGCAATCCAGCTCATTCGTATAGAGTGTTTCGATCGTGGTGACGTTGGCCGCCGTCAGTTTCTCCATCACTTCAGCAGTGATTTCGGCGTTGCATTCCACCAGCACCTCGCCGGTAGACTCGTCCACAACATTCTTGGCCAGCGCGCGGCCGTGCAGGTATTCAGCCGGAATCTCGAGACTTTTCATCTCCGCCTTTTCCAGCTCGCGAATGTGACGAGCGGTAATGCGGCGACCCTGCTCGACAATCACCTTGCGGCCCACCTTGATGTCAAAGGCGGCGATATCCCCACGAAGACGCTCGGGGATGAGTGTCATGCTGTAGCCACCGTCCTTGTCGACGGTGAAGGTGTTGAAATCGTAGAACATGCCGAGGATTTCCTCGGAGTCATAGCCCAGCGCCCGCAAAAGTATCGTGGCGGGCAACTTGCGGCGACGGTCGATCCGCGCAAACACCATGTCTTTCGGATCGAACTCAAAATCCAGCCATGAGCCACGGTAGGGGATGACCCGCGCCGAGTACAACAGTTTGCCAGATGAGTGCGTCTTGCCCTTGTCATGATCAAAGAAAACACCGGGCGAGCGATGCAGCTGGGAGACAATCACCCGCTCCGTACCGTTGATCACGAAGGTGCCGTTTTCTGTCATGAGGGGAATTTCCCCCATGTACACTTCCTGCTCCTTGATGTCTTTGATGGTCTTGTTGGCGCTTTCCTTGTCGTAAATAATCAGGCGCACCTTGACCCGCAGGGAACAGGAGTAGGTCACGCCCCGCAGCTGGCATTCGTTGACATCGAATACCGGCGTTCCGAGCCGATAGTCCACGTATTCCAGTGCCGCGTTGCCACTGTAGCTGGCAATCGGGAAGACGGATTTGAAGGCCGCGTGCAGACCGAGTTCCGCCCGGTCCTCCAGTGGGACTTCGTGCTGGGTAAATTTGCGATAGGAATCCAGCTGTGTCGCAAGCAGGTAAGGAACATCCATGACTTTCGGCAACGAGCCGAATGTCTTGCGGATGCGTTTTTTCTCAGTGTACGAGTATGACATCTGTACTCCCCAGCGTGTTTAGCCTTGAATCGTCGCCCGACAATCCACCAGCCCTTTTGCGGGCCGCCACAGGGTGGCCGTCACCACCCGAATCAGTCCTGCCGAAGCAGGAAAAGGCCGGTGGGCAAAAGCCCACCAGCCTCAGCGTATCCGGACTTACCGGATAGACATCAAGCTTACTTGAGCTCCGCAGAACCGCCGGCTTCTTCCAGCTGCTTCTTGATGTCCTCGGCTTCGTCCTTGGACGCGCCTTCCTTGACCGGTGACGGCGCGCCGTCCACCAGGCCCTTGGCTTCCTTGAGACCGAGACCGGTGATAGCACGAACCACCTTGATCACGTTGACTTTCTTCTCGCCAGCGCTGGTGAGAATCACGTCAAATTCAGTCTGCTCTTCAACGGCATCCGCGGTATCGCCACCGCCAGCTGCGGGTGCAGCCGCTACGGCAGCAGCCGCAGTAACACCAAACTTCTCTTCCATTGCTTCGATGAGTTCAACCACTTCCATGACGCTCATTTCAGCGATTGCGTTCAAGATATCGTCTTTCGACATGCCCATGACTTGCTACTCCTGATTGACTATGAAATCTTCAGACCGCGTTTAGGCGGCCTCTTTCTGATCGCGTACTGCTGCCAGTGTGCGAACCAGCTTTCCAGGCACTTCGTTCATGGTTTGAACCAGCTTGGTCGCCGGCGCCTTCATAACGCTCATCAACATCGAGAGCGCCTGATCGCGCGTCGGCAGCTTGGCCAGCACATCCAATTGTTCAGCACCCAGCATCTGGCCGCTCACCGCCAATACCTTCACCTCGAAGTTTTTATTCTCCTTGGCAAATTCCTTGAACAGACGCGCTGCAGCACCCGGATCCTCCATGGAAAATCCGAACAGGGACGGACCGACGAGCGCTTCCTTGACGCACTCGTATTCCGTTCCCTCAAAAGCGCGCCTGGCCAGCGTGTTCCGCACAACGCGGAGGGTCACTGAGCTCTTGCGTGCTTCCTGGCGCAACGCCGTCATCCCGTCAACAGACACGCCACGCGCATCTGCAACAACAAGGGAAAGGGCATTGGTGGCAGTCTCGTTAACTTCAGCTACGATCGCCTTCTTGTCTTCGAGTCCGATTGCCACTGGTATAACTCCTGGATTACTATGTCAGGCATGCACAAACCTATGTGCAGACCGCGTGTCTGGTGAACTTATCCACCATCTGCGTAGGCGGGCCTGCTTTCTCCCTTTAGGTCGGGCTCGGCACGCTGTCCGGCACGACACCTACGGTCTTTGATGGTCTTCGTTCGTAGCTGGGCAAACTCATGGTTACCGCTAATGTCCAAAGACCTCAAAGTCTACGGATGAATCGGGCAAAACCCATTCCATCCGCTAATGAATCCCCCCTCCATGGGGAACTCACATTAGGTCTGTACGCCCCCGAAAAGGCGCACAGAGATCATTACGCTTCTGCTATCGACGCCTGATCGATCGTCACCCCGGGACCCATGGTCGTCGACAGCGTGACCTTGCGCAGGTAAACGCCCTTTGCCGCCGACGGCTTGGCCTTCCTGAGGTCAGCCAGAACCGCCTCGAGGTTGCCACGTATGGCATCCGAGTCGAAGCTGATCTTGCCGATACCGCCGTGGATAATCCCGTTCTTGTCGGTTCGATAACGCATCTGGCCCGACTTGGCGTTCTTGACGGCGGTTTCCACATCCGGTGTAACAGTACCCGTCTTCGGGTTTGGCATAAGACCGCGCGGACCGAGAATCTGGCCGAGCTGCCCCACAACGCGCATAGCATCCGGCGACGCAATCACGACGTCGAAATCCATCATGCCGCCCTTGATCTGCTCAGCGAGATCGTCCATGCCAACCAGGTCCGCCCCGGCGGCCAGCGCCTTCTCGGCAGCATCGCCCTGGGTGAATACGGCAACGCGAACGTCACTGCCCGTACCATGCGGCAACGTTGTCGCGCCACGAACCGCCTGGTCAGATTTGCGCGCATCGATGCCCAGCTTCACCGCCACTTCCACCGTTTCATTGAACTTTGCCGTGGACAGCTCTTTCAACAACGCGACAGCATCAGCCAGTGGATAGGCTCTGGTCGGATCGACTTTCTCCTTGAACGCGCGAACGCGCTTCGACAACCTGGCCATCAGTTCACCCCCTCTACGTCAATGCCCGCAGACCGGGCGCTGCCAGCGATGGTGCGCACCGCCGCGTCCATATCCGCTGCCGTCAGATCCGGCCACTTTTGCGTCGCCACATCTTCTAGCTGTGCGCGTGTCACTTTGCCGACCTTGCTGGTGTTTGGCTCGCCGGACCCCTTACTGATGCCCACCTGCTTACGCAGAAGGACAGCGGCAGGCGGCGTCTTGCGGATGAAGGTGAATGAGCGATCGCTGTAAACGGTAATGACTACCGGTATCGGCAAACCCTGCTCCACATCCTGCGTCTCGGCGTTAAAGGCCTTGCAGAACTCCATGATATTCACGCCGTGCTGACCCAGCGCCGGCCCCACTGGAGGACTCGGATTGGCTTTGCCTGCGGCGACCTGAAGCTTGATATATGCTTCGACTTTCTTTGCCATGCTACATTCTCCTGGGTTCAAACGCCGACGGCGCTACACCTTCAAAGGCTCGCCGCGGCTCCCCACCGGGGTGACAGACCACCCATTTCACACTGCGTACCCGCTAATAGAGGTACGCCCCTGATCAGGCCTTTTCCACCTGACCGAATTCCAGCTCAACCGGGGTTGAGCGGCCAAAAATAAGAACGGCCACATTAAGTCGGCTTTTCTCGTAATTCACTTCCTCGACAACCCCGTTAAAGTCGTTGAAGGGACCATCCACGACTCGAACCATTTCACCGGGTTCGAACAGGGTCTTTGGTCGCGGTGCTTCGACACCCTCTTCGACTCGCTGCAGAATGCTGGCCGCTTCTTTGTCGGTAATAGGCGCCGGTGCATCGGCCTTGTTGCCACCAATGAAGCCCAGCACACGCGGCGTTTGCTTCACCAGATGCCAGGTATCGTCATCAAGCTCCATCTGAACGAGCACATAGCCGGGAAAAAACTTGCGTTCACTGCGACGTTTCTGCCCAGCACGCATCTCGATGACCTCTTCTGTCGGCACCAGGACATCGCCAAAGCGGTCCCCCATACCGTGCAGTTCGATGCGCTCCTTGAGGGCTGCAGCGACCTTTTTCTCGTACCCGGAAAAAGCCTGTACGACGTACCAGCGCATTGCCATCGGTTAACCCTTATGCCCCATGCTACCCAATTACCAGCGACACCAACCAACCCAGGAAGGAATCAAGTCCCCACAGGATCAGGGCCACCACCAAAACAAATGCGACAACGATAAGCGTGGTCTGAACGGTTTCCTGCCGGGTTGGCCAGACGACCTTGCGAATCTCGGTACGCGACCCTTTGACGAGCGACCAGAATGCGTGGCCCTTCGCGGTTTGAAGCGCAACAAAACCCGCCACTGCCGCGAGCGCAACGATAGCAAGCACGCGATACAGCAGCGACTCGTTAGAGAAATAACTGTTCCCGAGTATCGCGGCACCTAACAACGCCGCGACAACAAGCCACTTCAGGCTATCCAGACGACTGGCTGGCGCTTCCACACTCATCGACACTTCCTTTCACACGACCACCCCTTCCGGTAGTGGCCCTTCCTGCCATGATTGGCAGGCCAGGAGGGACTCGAACCCCCAACCTGCGGTTTTGGAGACCGCTGCTCTGCCAGTTGAGCTACTGGCCTGTAACACTGTTACAGACAACGAAGCCGAACGCCCTTCACGGGCCGTTCGGCTCGTTACTTTGCAGCGACCGGAGTCGCTGCCTTACTGATTTACTCGAGGATCTTCGCCACGACGCCGGCGCCGACCGTGCGGCCACCTTCGCGTACCGCAA
>CAZTJR010000059.1:0-7645 GCA_964613795.1 uncultured Alteromonadaceae bacterium
CCGATCGTTCCCACGTTTACGTGGGGCTTCTTGCGCTCGAATGCTGCTTTTGCCACTTCTGATTACCTCGTCAAATAACGTGTTGAATGGGGCCAGCCTTAACGGGTCTGGGACTTGGAAATAATGTCCTGGGCGATGTTGTTCGGCGCCTCGGAATACTTGGCAAACTCCATGGTGTAGGTGGCACGACCCTGGGTCGCGCTACGCAGATCTGTCGCATAGCCAAACATCTCGGCCAGCGGCACCTCCGCATTGATCACCTTGCCTGCAGGCGTTTCATCCATGCCGGCAATCAGGCCACGACGACGATTCAAGTCGCCGACGACATCGCCCATGTTTTCTTCCGGCGTAACCACTTCAACTTTCATGACGGGCTCGAGCAGCACTGCTCCGCCTTCGCTGGACAACTTCTTGGTCGCCATGGAGGCAGCGATCTTGAACGCCATCTCGTTGGAGTCCACGTCGTGGAATGAACCATCGTAGAGCGAGGCCTTCAGACCCAGCAATGGATAACCCGCCAGAACGCCGTTCTGCATCTGCTCCTCGATGCCTTTCTGTACCGCCGGTATGTATTCCCGCGGCACAACACCCCCAACAATCTCGTTGACAAACTCGAGGCCTTCGGCATTCGAGTCTTCGCCAGGCTCGAACCGGACCCAGACGTGGCCGTACTGACCGCGACCACCGGACTGGCGAACGAACTTGCCCTCGATTTCGGAGGTGTTGCGGATTGCCTCACGATAGGCGACCTGCGGCTGACCGATATTGGCCTCAACACTAAACTCCCGGCGCATCCGATCGACGATGATGTCGAGATGCAGTTCACCCATTCCTGAGATGATGGTCTGCCCGGTCTCTTCATCGGTCTTTACACGGAATGATGGATCTTCCTGAGCGAGCTTGCCCAGCGCGATACCCATCTTTTCCTGATCCGCCTTGGACTTGGGCTCCACGGCGACCGATATCACCGGCTCGGGGAACTCCATACGCTCAAGCACGATCGGCTTTGCCTGGTCACACAATGTATCGCCGGTCGTTACATCCTTGAGGCCCACCGCAGCAGCGATATCGCCCGCGAGCACTTCCTTGATTTCTTCGCGACTGTTGGCGTGCATCTGCACCATTCGACCGACGCGCTCTTTCTTCTGCTTGACCGAGTTGTAAACCGCGGTGCCGCTCTCCAGTCGACCGGAATACACCCGGAAAAACGTCAGCGTACCGACAAAGGGATCGGTCGCAATCTTGAACGCCAGCGCAGAGAAGGGCTCCGAATCGTCTGCCAATCGCCGCTCAACAGTATCTTCCTTGTCCAGCAGCGTACCTTCTATCGCCTTAACTTCCGTCGGCGAGGGCAAGTATTCAATCACCGCGTCGAGCATCGCCTGAACGCCCTTGTTCTTGAACGCGGAACCGCCCAGAACCGGGACGATCTCGTTCGCCAGCGTGCGCATGCGTATGCCCCGCTTGATCTCCTCGACGGTGAGTTCACCGCCCTCGAGATACTTGTTCATCAACTCGTCGTCGGCTTCCGCCGCAGACTCGATCATGAACTCACGCATTTCGGCAACTTCATCCGCCATATCAGCCGGAATGTCGCCGGCCTCATAGGTCATACCGAAGTCATCTTCGTTCCAGTAGATCGCCTGGTTCGTGACCAGGTCTATCACACCCTTGAACTCGTCTTCTGCACCGATCGTCATCTGCAGTGGAACTGCGATCGCACCCAGCCGGGTCCTCAACTGGTCCACAACCCAACGGAAATCTGCACCGGCACGGTCCATTTTGTTCACAAACACCATGCGAGGCACTTCGTATTTGTTGGCCTGACGCCAGACAGTCTCTGTCTGGGGCTGCACGCCCGATGACCCGCACAGAACAACCACGGCTCCGTCGAGCACTCGCAGCGAACGCTCCACTTCGATGGTGAAGTCGACGTGCCCGGGCGTGTCAATGATGTTGATGCGGTGCTGGTCGAACTGCTGATTCATGCCCTGCCAGAAGCAGGTTACAGCGGCCGACGTAATCGTAATGCCACGCTCCTGCTCCTGCGCCATCCAGTCCGTGGTAGCGGCACCGTCATGAACTTCACCGATCTTATGCGACAGACCGGTGTAAAAAAGGACGCGCTCCGTCGTCGTTGTCTTGCCTGCGTCCACGTGGGCACAGATACCGATATTGCGGTATCTGGCTATCGGCGTTTTACGAGCCACAATAAAATCCCCATTAACTGGTTGAAGGCCGCTTGCTTAGAAACGGTAGTGAGAGAATGCCTTGTTCGCCTCGGCCATACGATGCACGTCTTCACGCTTGCGAACCGCATTGCCCTTACCCTGCGCTGCATCCACAATCTCGCCGGCAAGGCGCTGTCGCATTGACTTCTCGCCGCGATTGCGGGCGTGCTCGACCAACCAGCGCATCGACAAGGCTGTGCGCCGTGCGGGTCGGACCTCGACAGGCACCTGGTAAGTGGCACCACCAACGCGTCGCGACTTGACTTCGACCATCGGCGCGATGTTCTCGAGCGCCTCATCAAAGGCCTCGATCGGATCCTTGCTCAGACGCTCCTGAACGAGATCAAGGGCACCGTAGACGATACCCTCGGCGACAGACTTTTTGCCGCTCACCATCACGTGATTCATGAACTTTGCCAGCGTAACGTTACCGAACTTGGGATCCGGAAGTACTTCGCGCTTAGCGACAACTCTTCTTCTTGGCATGGGTTTGCCCTTTTCTCTTCAGGTTACCCGAACACCAACCTGCCACTTTCGCGGGTGAGGCAGGGGTCCGGCCTTACTGGGTTAAATACAGGCAGCAAGAACGCTGCCATTCGATAGCTTACTTGGGCCGCTTGGCACCATACTTTGACCGACCGTTACGACGATCGGAGACACCCGAGGTGTCCAGGCTGCCACGCACCGTGTGGTAGCGGACACCAGGCAGATCCTTGACACGACCACCGCGAATCAATACCACGCTGTGCTCCTGAAGGTTATGCCCTTCCCCCCCGATGTAAGACGACACTTCATAGCCATTAGTCAGCCTGACGCGACATACTTTGCGCAGAGCCGAATTCGGCTTCTTTGGCGTCGTCGTATAAACGCGCGTACACACACCGCGGCGCTGAGGGCAGCTCTGAAGCGCAGGTACGTCACTTTTTTCGACCTTGCGCTTACGCGGCTTACGCACCAGCTGGTTGATCGTTGCCATTCAGTCAAAACTCCAATTTGTGATTATCGATGACTGCCACACTCGGCACGCATCGTCCCGGACACTGCCGGCGTGGATATCCTGCACACCTTTACGGCAGCCCCTTAAAATAAGAGGCGGCATTCTATAGAGGCCTAATACCCGAGTCAACAGACGCGAGCCGTCCGGCTCCCCGACAACGCTGCCGGGGCCGGACCGCGAAGCGCCTACTCGCCTCCCTGAAGCGCCTCGCTGAGCGCCGCTTCGATATCCTGTGCAGACACCGAGAATTCAGAGGTATCCTCACGTTTCTTACGTCGCTCTTCGTGGTAGGTCAGACCGGTACCGGCAGGTATCAGGCGCCCGACAACAACGTTCTCCTTCAGACCACGCAGATAATCGCGCTTGCCGGTCACGGCTGCCTCGGTTAGCACGCGGGTGGTCTCCTGGAACGATGCCGCGGAAATAAAGCTTTCCGTCGCCAGCGATGCCTTGGTAATACCCAGCAGTTCACGCTCACCTGCCGCCGGCACTTTACCGTCAGCCAGCAGCCGCTCGTTTTCCTCCAACAGGGTGACAAATTCCACCTGCTCACCCTTGATCAGGCTGGAATCACCGGAAGACGTGACAATCACCTTGCGCAGCATCTGGCGAACGATCACCTCGATGTGCTTGTCGTTGATCTTCACACCCTGCAGCCGGTAAACCTCCTGAATCTCGTTGACAATGTACTTCGCCAGGTCTTCGATACCTTTGAGCCGCAGAATGTCGTGGGGACTCAGCGGACCCTCCGAAATCATCTCACCCTTTTCAACCGACTCACCCTCGAATACGGACAGGTTGCGCCACTTCGGAATCAGCGACTCGTAGTGGTCCGATCCATCTGCCAGAGGCTTGCCATCGTGCGGGGTGATAACCAGGCGACGCTTGCCCTTGGTTTCCTTGCCATAGCTGACCGTGCCTGTGATCTCCGCCAGTATTGCGGGCTCCTTCGGCTTGCGCGCCTCGAACAGGTCGGCGACGCGCGGCAGACCACCGGTGATATCCCGGGTCTTGGAACCTTCCTGGGGAATGCGGGCAATCACCTCGCCAACTTCTACACGGACACCGTTCTCGGCACCGACCAGAGCCCCAGGGGGTAGGAAGTAGTGCGCGGGAACATTGGTTTCGGCCAGGCAGAGTTCGTCGCCATTATCGTCAATCAGGGTAATGGCCGGACGAATATCCTTACCGGCCGTCGGCCGCTCGGAGGCATCCATGACAGTCACGTTGGACAAGCCGGTCAGTTCGTCCGTCTGCCGCTTGATCGTGATACCTTCATCCATGCCGGAGAACTTCACGGTACCCGCCACCTCGGTAATGATGGGGTGCGTGTGCGGATCCCAGGTTGCAACGATCTCGCCTGCAGCAACCGGCGCGTCATCACCGACCTTGATGATAGCGCCGTAGGGCAGCTTGTAACGCTCACGCTCGCGGCCCATTCTGTCGAGAATGGACAATTCGCCAGAGCGGGACACCGCAATCAGGTCACCGTCGGGCCGGGTCACGGTCTTCACGTTATGCAGCCGCACGGTACCATCGGCCAGCACCTGGATGTTGTCCTGCGCGGTAGCCCGCGACGCCGCACCACCAATGTGGAACGTCCGCATGGTCAGCTGTGTGCCCGGCTCGCCGATAGACTGCGCGGCAACCACACCGATGGCTTCTCCCATATTGACGCGGTGACCGCGGGCCAGATCGCGACCGTAACAGGCCGAGCAGATGCCGTGACGGGTTTCACAGGTAATCGGTGAGCGCACCTCAACCTCATCGATCCCCATTTCTTCAATACGTTTGATCCACAGCTCGTCGAGCATAGTACCGGCGGTCACGGCAATTTCGTCCTGACTACCGGGCTTGATCACGTCCTTGGCCACCATGCGGCCGAGAACGCGGTCACCCAGGGTCTCGATAATGTCGCCACCGTCAATGACCGGCGTCATGAGTAGACCACTATCGGTGCCACAATCGGCCTCGGTCACTACGAGATCCTGGGCCACGTCCACGAGACGGCGAGTCAGGTAACCGGAGTTCGCTGTCTTGAGGGCCGTATCGGCCAGACCCTTCCGTGCACCGTGGGTTGAGATGAAGTACTGAAGTACGTTCAGGCCCTCGCGGAAGTTTGCCGTGATCGGGGTCTCGATGATCGAGCCATCCGGCTTCGCCATCAGACCGCGCATACCGGCAAGCTGACGGATCTGCGCAGGCGAGCCACGCGCACCGGAGTCTGCGTAAATGTAGACGGAGTTGAACGAATCCTGCTCCTCTTCCTCGCCGTCGCGATTGATGACGGTCTCTTTCGATAACTGCTCCATCATCGACTTGGACACCAGATCATTGGCTCGCGACCAGATGTCGATGACCTTGTTGTACTTCTCGCCCTGGGTTACCAGGCCGGCAGCAAACTGGTCTTCAATTTCCTTCACCTCGGCCTCGGCGCTGTCGATGAGCCGCGCCTTCTCCTCCGGAATCTCGAAATCGTTGACGCCGATCGAGGCACCGGACCGGGTTGAATACTCGTAGCCGGTGTACATCAGCTGGTCGGCAAAGATAACGGTGGCCTTCAGACCCACCACGCGGTAACACTGGTTGATAATCTGCGAGATCGCTTTTTTCGCCATGGGTCGGTTGACCATGTCAAAACCGATACCCTTCGGAACAATCTCCCACAGCAGGGCACGCCCCACCGTCGTATCCACAATCATCGTCCGCGTCTCGCTGTCGCCGTCCTCGGCAACCACCGTCTCGGTGACCCGAACCTTGACCCGCGCCTGGAGATCGGCCTGCCCCGAGCCATAGGCACGGTGCACCTCGGACACGCCGGAAAATACCCGACCTTCGCCCTGGGCGTTGATGCGCTCGCGGGTCATGTAATACAGACCCAGCACCACGTCCTGAGAGGGCACGATGATCGGCTCACCGTTCGCGGGCGACAGGATATTGTTGGTCGACATCATCAGCGCGCGGGCTTCCAGCTGCGCCTCAATGGTCAGAGGGACGTGAACCGCCATCTGGTCGCCGTCAAAGTCGGCGTTATAGGCGGCACATACCAGCGGATGCAGCTGAATAGCCTTGCCCTCGATCAGCACAGGCTCGAACGCCTGGATGCCAAGTCGGTGCAGGGTCGGCGCGCGGTTCAACAGGACCGGATGCTCGCGGATGACCTCAGCGAGGATATCCCACACCTCAGGCGGCTCGCGCTCTACCATTTTCTTGGCCGCCTTGATGGTGGTCGCCAGACCCCGTGCCTCAAGCTTGCCAAAAATGAATGGCTTGAACAGCTCCAGCGCCATTTTTTTCGGCAGACCACACTGGTGCAGTCGCAGGGTTGGCCCCACCACGATGACCGAGCGGCCAGAGTAATCCACGCGCTTGCCGAGCAGGTTCTGTCGGAAACGACCCTGCTTGCCCTTGATCATGTCGGCCAGCGACTTCAGCGGCCGCTTGTTGGAACCGGTAATGGCGCGTCCGCGACGACCGTTGTCCAGCAGAGCATCGACAGATTCCTGCAGCATGCGCTTCTCGTTGCGCACAATGATATCTGGCGCATTCAGGTCGAGCAGGCGCTTGAGGCGGTTGTTGCGGTTAATCACCCGACGATAAAGATCGTTCAGGTCAGACGTTGCAAAGCGTCCGCCGTCCAGCGGCACCAGGGGGCGCAGATCGGGTGGCAGCACCGGCAGTGCATTGAGCACCATCCACTGCGGCTTGTTGCCGGATCCGGCGAACGCCTCCATCAGCTTCAGACGCTTTGACAGCTTCTTGATCTTGGTCTCGGAATTGGTCTGCGGAATCTCCTCGCGCAACCGCGCAATCTCGGCGTTGAGGTCGAGCTGGACCATCAGGTCCTGAACAGCTTCGGCACCCATCTTCGCGGCGAACTCGTCACCGAACTCCTCCATGGCCTCGTAATACTGCTCGTCGGTCAGCAGCTGGCCATGCTCCAGCGTGGTCATGCCGGGATCGGTGACAATGTACGACTCGAAATACAGCACCCGCTCGATGTCGCGCAGGGTCATATCGAGCAGCAGGCCAATGCGCGAGGGCAGTGACTTCAGAAACCAGATGTGCGCAACGGGACTGGCCAGTTCAATATGGCCCATGCGCTCACGGCGCACTTTCGCCAGTGCAACCTCCACGCCGCACTTCTCACAGATAACGCCGCGGTGCTTGAGGCGCTTGTATTTACCGCAAAGGCACTCGTAGTCCTTTACCGGGCCAAAAATCTTGGCGCAGAAAAGACCGTCACGCTCCGGCTTGAAGGTGCGGTAATTGATGGTCTCCGGCTTTTTCACTTCGCCGAAAGACCAGGAGCGGATCATTTCCGGGGATGCGAGGCCGATGCGGATGGCATCGAACTCGTCAGTCTGTCCCTGGTACTTGAGCAAATTCAGTAAGTCTTTCAAGGCCTTTCCTCCAC
>CAZTJR010000060.1:0-7513 GCA_964613795.1 uncultured Alteromonadaceae bacterium
TGTTAGCCATAATTATCCGGAGAATGAGCGGGAAAACAAAAGCGATGAAGACCGGCCTGGCAACCATCACCAGCCGGGCGTTATGTTACCATCGAAGGCTGCAAAAGCCAGCAGGGCCTCAGTGGCCGCGTGGCGGGCTGTCGCGCCGGTCGGGCAGCCCGCAAACCACCCGCTGTCGAACTACTCCATGACTGCAATGGTGGCAGAGGTTTCTCCAGCGCTGACCGGCGGCGTGTCATGCAGCATCAACAGCGTACCCCGGGCCGGCGAACGAAGCTCAAGCAGCGGCTCTCCAAAGTAGTCTGTCACCACACCCAGCAGGGTGCCGACTTGCACACTATCGCCCACGCTCGCGCGCGGGTGAAAGATGCCGGTCTCGGGGCTGGCGACACTCTCCAGCCGTTGATACAGGCGCTCCTCGCCCGCGGGAGTCAGCTCAGGCTCAGACAGCAGCCCGAGATGGCGCATGGTGTTCAGGCAGGCCGCCACGATCTGCTCTATGTAGGACTCATCGCGCTCGCCGAGATGCCCGACCTCCAGCGTCAGCGCGGGCTTGCCGCGCGTCTGGGCCGCATTGGGGTAGGAAATCGCGTTGTCCGGATCGTTCGGCCGCTCGTCATAAAGCACAATATGCGGAACCCCCGTGGAGCGCGCAAACGCAAGGGTCCTTGCGTCCAGTCCGGCATCGTAAAGCACTGGCGAATAAACGTGCGGCAGCAGGGTCTGGTAAGCACTGCCTGAGTGCAGATCGATAAGGTAATCCGTCACGCTGATGATCTCGGTCGTGAAGAAATGCGCCAGCTGTTCGGTCGCGGTACCTGCCGGATCTCCCGGAAATTCCCGGTTCAGGTTTTTCTCGTCGACCGGGTTCAGCGCAATCCGCCGACCGTGAAACCCCGACAGATTGGCGAGGTGGACCAGCACCAGTGTGCCTGAGAGCTGCTCCGGATCCAGCTGTGCGCGCAAACGCTGCAGGGCAAAAATGGAAGGAAATTCATCGCCGTGAACACCCGCCGTCAGCGTCAGGACCGCACCTGGCTGACTGCCGTGAAGCACCGTGATGGGTACGGCGGTCCCCGCCACTTCGACGGTGAAGGACTGCCTGCTGCCCGGGGACACAGACTTGCCGGCGAGCACGAATGCTTCCTGCGCCATCACAGGCAGTGACAGCAGCAGGATCAGACCGATCAGATAACGCATGAACTTTCCGCCTCCTCAAACGTGGGGTGTCGCTGCAAACGTCCTTTATCAAACGGGGTATCGTTGAACAACAGCGGGTAGTAAAAGTGTCGCATCGCCCGATGAAAGTCGCGTACCGAATCTTCATAGGCCATGGATGCCAACAGATCGGTGCGCGCCAGACAGGTAAGCGCCTTGTGCAGCAGTAGCGGGGGAGATATCAGACTCAGCCACCACGTCATGCGCTCACGTGCCACGATACCCGCACGGTACTGCCCGGCCAGCGTGGCAGCCTGCTGGTCTCCCACCTGCTGAAAGGCGTAGTACCACTTCCACTCAAAGGGCCGCGTCACCCCGGATTGCTCACGCCACTGCGGATGCGTGTCGACGAACGCGTCCATGGTAACGGGCTTCGGCTTGTCCCAGGCGGCGTTCACCTCCTCACGCTGCAGCATGAGAATCTCACCCGGCTCCGGCAAGGGCATGCCCCCCAGAATGGCCATGCGCCCAAGCAGAGGAACCGCGATCGCGAACACGAACCAGAGCCCAACCAGACGCAGCACCGTTACCTGGGCCGTCGCCCGTGACAGCGCAAAGCGCAGCACCAGCCAGGTCCAGAAGCTCAGGTAAAGCACAACAAGCAGGGTCGTCAGTGCCGTCAGCGTAAACGATGTGTCGCTGAGCACAGCACCGACCCAGAAAGGCAGCAGCAGGCTGAGCCCCAGCAGCAGCGCCAGCACCAGAGCACGATCCCGCCACAGATGGCTACTCCCGGCCGTGGCAATCAGCAGCGCATCGCGACCGGCGCTGCGCTCAGCAGCCTTGATATCGGACATGAGCACGATCACAAGCAAGGGCAGCAGCACACAGACGACGAGAGCGAAATCGAACTGTCCCAGGTGTGCGAGCTCGGGATTGGCAGGATCGCGCTCATGGATCTGACCTTCCAGGGCGAGCATGCGTACACGGTGCTGCCAGGGAAGAATGTCCCGCTGCCCCATCGCGGCGAAAGCGAGCGAGGAAGGTCTGTCAAAGGTGTAGTGGAAGCCGTTGTAGGCGATGTCGCCCCAGTCTTCACGGCCCTCCCAGGCATCGGCACGCGCTTCGGCATCCAGCGCATTCAGTCGCTCGATGGTGGCATGCTGTGCGCCCACTTCACTGTAGCCCAGCATGACAGCAGAAGCGGACAGCACAATGGACAGCAGCAAGATAACTCTCACTGCGGGTCGGGACAGCTGGAAACGGGATTCGGACAACCAGCGACTACCTGGGATCATGGACGCAGCCTCCGGGTTCCTGAAATACACAGCAGCAATGCCAGCAGCCCCCAGGCCAGCAGCGCAGCGGCCATCGGTCCCGCCGCAGCCAGCCGCTCGTTGATCGCCGCTGGCGTCAATTCAAACTCGGGCAGCAGGCGCCAGAAGTCGGCATCTACGCGTGTGCGCTGCTCGGCATCGGGATCGGCACTGCGTCGAATGTCATCGGCATAGCGCAATTCGCGGGCATGCAGTGTATTCAGGCTCTGCACAAAGTCGAAACGCAGCGCTTCGGCTTCCTCGAGGAAGCGCTGCTGGTGCGGTAGGTCGGTTCCGGCCAGAGACATGGAGACACGACGCATGGCCAGCAGTGGAGACAGGAAGGACAGCTGGTCCAGCCGCCGGGCCTGTTGCCACTCAGCGTTCATGCGCTGCTCGGCGAACTGGTTCATTCTGGCAGTGGCTGTCGCTTCAGCCTCTGAGGAGACAAGGCCCCTGATATTCACGGGCAGATCGCTTACGTTCTCTGCCCCGTAACGCTCGAGTATCTGCGCAACAAGGGCAGATACTCCTGCACCAGCGGTATCGTGGCCATCGGATATCGGGGTGTCATCGGTCAGCAGCGCCAGATCTGTCTCGAGCTTGCCGGGAATTGGCTGCAGGCTGTGCACCAGCGTACTGGCGAGCTTTGGCAGGGCGATCACGCCCAGTACCCAGACCAGCAGGAGAACTGCAAGTGCTGCCGCCGAACTGCGGAGCATGGCAGAAACGGTGACGACTGCGAGGGTCCAGATAGTGAGGTACAGGCCATAAGCCAATAGCATCGCAAGCACGGCGAGCAGGCTTGCCTTGCCAAAGGCTGCGAGCATAAGGCCCGCCAGGCCCAGGGGAAGCAGCAGCAGACCGGCCACGGCGAGCAGTGCCAGTGCCTTGCCGGCCATCAGGCTGGCGGCGGCGACGCCACTGGCCTGCAGCTGAATCAGGGTGCCCTGCTCCCGTTCACGGCTGATGCTGCCAAAACCCATGATAACCAGCAGCAGCGGCGCCAGGACCTGCAGGACAAAAGCGGGACTCAGGCTGCCGAACCGGGACAGGGAGGCCAGCTCTGCTGCCTCCGCAAACATGGCCGAGTTCTGCCTGTGCCCTTCCAGGAAGATCACCATACCCGTATAGGGATCGATACCGGGATCCAGTGCCGAAAGCGGCACGGGTGCGCGGAACGCGTAGTGCCCGAAGTGGATCATGCGATGCGGGTGCCGGGCTGGCTGTTCCAGGAAAGCGGCTCGGGCCTGCGCCTGAAGCTGCAGGCGTCGGTCTGCTTCCGTATGGCCGCGCGTGACCGTATAGGCGGTGGATACCAGCAGCATCACTGCCATCAGCAACAAGGCACTGCCGGCGAGTCTCGAGCGTCGCCAGAAACGCCACTCTTCTCGATAAACAGAGAGAATCACCGGGTTCATGCAACCTCCCTGCCGGCAAACGCCTGATGCACCTCATCGAGGGCAATCCTGCCGTTCTCCGGTGCCTGAAACTCACCCCAGAGCTGGCCATTGCGCAGTAGCGCAATGCGGTCCGCTATCTGGCATGCGCCATAAAGATCATGCGTTACCAGCATGACCGCACAACCTTCCGCTGACAGCTGCCTGACAAGCGAGTTGAACTCCTCGATGGCGATCGGATCGAGACCTGACGTAGGCTCATCCAGCAGCAGCACAGGTGCCCGGCGCAACAGCGCCAGGGCAATCGCTGTTTTCTGCCGCATGCCCTTGGAATAGTCGCGCAGTAGCCTGCTGCGGGCCGCGCCCTGAAGGGCAACACGATCCAGGGCCTCATCCATCTGCGCGCGACCGACGGCTTTCCCGGCGAGCGAGAGAAAATAATCCAGGTTCTCATACGCATCGAGATGCCCGTAGAGGCTTGCAGCCTCGGGAAGATAGGCGATCTGGCGTCTCGCACGCAGCGCGTCTGCGCTCACCGGCTCCCCCAGAATGCGCAGCTCGCCGCTTTCCGGCTGCAGGAAGCCAAGAAGGCTTAGCAGGGTTGTAGACTTGCCCGCCCCGTTGCCGCCGAGCAGAGCGAAGACTTCACCTTGCGCCACAGTCAGGCTGATACCCGAGAGCACCTGGTGCCCGCCGCGGCGAACAACGAGCTGATCGATGTCAATGGCGTTCATGGCGTACTCCTCAGAAACGGATATCAGCGCTGACACGGTAGTTCCGGGGCATTCCCGGCTGGACCCACAGGCTGGAAAACGAATTGCTGTAAAAGGTCTCGTCGAACAGGTTTTCAATGTCGACACGCAGGCTGAGTGCGGCGTTGACTCTGTAATCGGCGAAAATCCTGGCCAGCGTGTAGTCAGGCAGCTCAAAGCGGGTACCCACCTCGCCGAGGCGTTTGCCGACGTACGTGATGCCGCCGCCGACGCGCAAGGGCCGCTGCCTGACAAAGGTTTCCCTGACCAGTTGCGCACTCAGGGCATGCCGGGGAATGTTCAAGAGGCGATCACCACCGCGCACCAGAAGACCAAAATTGGGATCGAGCAGATCGTTCACTACTTCTGCGTCGGTGTAACTGTAGGAAAACCAGGCCTGCAGGCCGGGAAGCAATTCACCAGCGATATCCAGCTCAATACCCCGGCTTTGCGCCTCTCCGGCGGCCACCTGAAAACCCGGATTGAGCGGGTCGGCAGACAGAATATTGTCCTGATCGATAGTAAAGATACTGAAGTTGCCCATCAGGCGGCCATCATTCATCAGGAGCTTCACACCGGCCTCTAGCGCCGTGGCAATATTGGGATCGAAGGTGCTGCCGGAAAAGTCCGAGCCGGACAGAGCACGAAAACCCTCACCATAGACTGCATACACTGAAAACCCATCGCTCGGCGAATAGACCAGGCCGGCCTGCGGGCTGAACCGCCCCTCCGATTGTGACGTGCGGCTGTCCGTCGCCCGATTATCCAGGCTCTGGCGGAAGCGGTCGAAACGCCCACCAATGCGCAGCTCCCAGTTCTCCGACAGACTGATCTGATCCTGAATATACAGACCCTCTGCCCGCTGAACTTCCATGCGGTCGGTAAGGGGCGCCGGCACCGGCAAGGGGTACTGGCCATAGACCGGCGCGAAAATATCGATGGCCTGCAGCTGCTCCGGCGTTGGATTGCTGGATAGTCCCGGCGCCCGGGCTCTCAGGAACAGCTGATCATTCTCGAAGCGATCTGCGTCGGCACCGATGATCAGGCGATGGCGCAGGCCTGCCCAGCTGACATCACCGCTGAGTTCAGCTCGCAGCATGCGGTAATTCGCGTCATAGTCCCTGAAACGCCGCTGCCGTGTCAGGGTTCTGCCATCCACCAGCAGTGCCTGCCGGCTGCCGCTCAGCTCTGCTTCGGTGGAAAAGCCGGTCAGTGAGGTATCGCGGAAATTCGCGCCAACCAGCAGTGTCCAGTCGGTAGACAGCTCATGCTGCAGCTCCAGCTGGTGACCCAGGGCCTGCGCCTCCATCGGGCCATCGCCCGGCTCGCCCAGAAACCGTGAGCGCGGTATGACGTCGAGCTCACCGTCTATGGCCAGCACGCCGCGATCGAAGGGCATTTTCTGCCGGCTGTACTCAAGCTCGTAGATCAGTCGCGTGTCCGGCCTGAGCTGCAGTCTTACCGACGGAAAGAAGCCCTGATTTTCGCGCTCCAGCGTGTCCCGAAAACTGCCTGCATCCTCGTAGACGCCGACCAGGCGATACGCCAGGTCCTCACTGAGTGCCCGATTCCAGTCGACAGACGCGCGCCAGGTATCGAAGCGGGCGGCAGATAGCACCAGCTCGCCTGCTGTCTCATCAACCGGGCGTTTGGTCACGAGATTGATGGTGCCCCCGGGTTCGCCCCGCCCATACAGCGCGGCCCTCGGCCCCTTGAGGACCTCCACAGCGGCTACCGCCGCCATATCTCGCGGACCGGCAAAACCGCGGCCGGCATTGAAGCCGTTGACCAGATAATTGCTGGGCAGGTTTTCATCACCGACGAAGCCACGCAGGGCAAAACTGTGCCAGAGGCCACCGAAGTTGTTCTGCCGCGCTACGGAGCTGGATAGATCCAGCGCCTGATCCAGGTTGACGGCACCGGCATCGCGGAGCGTCTGTTCGCTGATGACCAGGTCGGCGGCGGGCGTTTCCATGAGCGTGAAATCGCCGCGGTAGGCACGGTTACTGCCGACCACCAGGGTTTCCTCGATAGCCCCCGGGTTATTGCCGAGGTCCTGCGCAACGAGGGCTGGAGCGGCGCTAAAGGCTGCCAGGGCGCAAGCCACTGAAAGCGCGGGTTTGCCGCACCGCCATGTCGTTAATATGTTCATATTCAGTATCCAGAGATTTGACAATTGAGGCGCAGGGATTGCGCGCGAAAGACGACTCAGCCATGGGTGATCGCGCGCTGTCCTGTCTGGCAACGGGCTTTTGCCGTCCGATACCTGGCAGGACAGCGCGAGGTAACCCGACGCTGCCTTGACCGACAGTGAATCCGGTCAGCTGGAGGGGGGTGGGGATCGAGCGCGCGTGAACAGTGGCAGTCGGTCGCATCTGTCACTTTCGGCGCAGGGAAGAAGAGCGTCGGAGAGCGCATCGTCTGGCAGACGGCAGGCTGCCAGGGCAAGTGGCGCATCGGAATCGTGCTGCTGATACAGAAAACAGTCTTTCTGCTGCGTCGGCTCTCCGTCATGAGTGTGCGCACCGGAAAGCGACTGGAAGGCCACCAGCAGCAAGAGCAATACCGTAACCGGCAAGCGACGCTTGCGCAGCCTGCCGCTACGTAACAGGTAAAACCGATTGCCTATCAGCCTGGTCAAGAAATCGCCCTCTTTGCGTTATATAATAACATCGCATAAGCGCATGACTGTCAACAGCCTGATCAGACACTTCGGCTCGCGCGGCTATGGATGCCTTGCTGCAGGGCCCGCATACCGCGTCCACAAACTGGGCGTCGCTTACCGCCCCATGTATACTCTGCACCCCTAATCATCAGTCAGTAATGGGCAGAACGCCCGGGAACAGACAGTGGCCAGGAAACTCTACGTCAAGACACACGGTTGCCA
>CAZTJR010000061.1:0-7291 GCA_964613795.1 uncultured Alteromonadaceae bacterium
GGTTAACACCTATCGTCGCAATCACGGTTTTACCATGATCGAGCTGATGGTCACATTAGTCGTGCTCGGCATTCTGTTGGGCGTGGGTATCCCCTCTTTTAATACCATTATGCTGAACAGTCGCACGTCGGGCCTGGCCAATGACCTCACCAGTGCCATTAATCTGGCGCGCTCGGAAGCCGTCAAGCGGGCCGCGCCGGTCAGCGTGTGCCCCAGCGATGACGCAAACTCCTGTTCCGGCACCTGGTCCGATGGCTGGATTGCCATCGCTTACGGGGCCGCCGAGCCGCTGCGTGTCTGGCGTGCGCCCTTTCCCGGTGCAACGTTCAATCAGGTGCCGGCGTCAACTGCCAGCCAGCCCATCGTATTCGGGCCCCTCGGGCAGCTGGTGTCCGCGACGACGGAAATCACCGTGCAGGTGGACGGCTGTCGGGGAGTGCGGGCGAGACGTCTGGATATTGCGCCGGCGGGTCGCGTCAGCGTGGATCGGGTCGACTGTACATGAGTGGCGTCATGCGCTCTCTCAGTCCCGGTCGCCAGCATGGCGTTGGCATGATCGAAGTGCTGATTGCAATCGTGGTGGTCGCACTGGGCGTGCTGGCCATTATCCGCATGCAGACGAATATGGTCCGCGCCAACCAGAGCGCCCTGTTGCGCACACAGGCCACACTCCTGGTGTACGACATGACAGACCGGCTGCGTGTCGATCGCATGAATGCCTCGGCGGGTGCGTATAACCGAAGCTTTGATGATGCCGTACCCGACGGTGGCACGTTGCCGGCGAACGAAACCGCGGATTGGCTGGCACAGATACGGGAAACCCTGCCTTCGGGAGCGGGCGCGATTGCCAATAATGGCATGCAGGTCACGGTATCGGTGCGCTGGGACGACAGCCGCGGCGAGCAGGCAGCGCAGATGTTCAGCGCATCGGCGGAGATCTAGCAATGCAGGCAATGAGGCGGGACCTGAGCCTACAGGGGGGCTTCACCCTCACCGAGCTGCTGATCAGCCTGGTCCTTGGCGCTTTTGTTATTGGCGGCGTGCTCAGCGTTTTCCTGGGTGGGCTGGAAACCTTTCGCATGAACGACTCCCTGTCGCGGATCCAGGAAAGCGGTCGATTTGCCCTGGAACTCATGCGTCGCGACCTGCGCGAGGCGGGTTTTGTCGGATGTCGCAATACGCTGCGGCAGGAAAATCCGCGCACTGAGGGTGCCCTGGACCCTGGCCTGATCCGTAACACGCTTAACCCTGCTCCCTCCGGCGCCACTGACCCACTCGCCTTTGAGTTCGATTTCGGGGTGCCGCTGATGGGGTATGACGGTACCGGTGATGGCACGGGAACCGCCTGGACGGCGGGCGATGCCCTGGCGCCGGCGCCGCAGTCTATTGCCCTGCTGACCAACCCCCGCGACGACAGTGACATCGTGGTGATGATCGCGGCGCGCGGCTCGGGCCTGGTGGTCAGCGCACATCCCGGCGGCACTCCGCCGGGATCAGCCGATCTCAAGCTTGCCGTTGGCAGTGACCTGCAGCCGGGAGACATTGTATTTGCTACAGACTGCGCGTCCGGCGGCATTTTCCAGATTACCAACACCAATGCAGACAACGACAACCTGGTACATAACTCGGGCACAGGCACGCCCGGCAACTACACTAAATCGCTGGGCCGCAGCTTTGTCGGCGCCGAGGTGTTTCGCATTGAGCGTGCCGCCTATTACATCGCCAACAGCCTCGAGACAGGTCGTCCGGGCCTGTACCGGAATGACGAGGAAATTGTCGAGAATGTCGAGCAGTTTCAGGTGAGCTATGGGCTGGATACCACCTTTGACGCGCAGATCAATGAATACGTTACGGCGACGGATATGCTGGCGAGCGGATCCCCCTGGGATAACGTACTCGCCGTTCGTCTTAATCTTTTGTTCAGCAGCGGTGACGAAGACAACCTGACGGAGCAGCCGGCCAGTCTTACTTTTAATGGTGGCACATTCACTGCTGAAGCTGACGACAGACGACTGTACCGTGTGTTTACCGCCACCGTTGGAATAAGGAACCGCGTGCCATGACGCGTCGCGCCGCTGTCAGTATCCGGTCCCAGCGCCGTCAACGTGGTGTCGTTCTTCCGATCGTGATGATTCTGATGGTGATTCTTGGCGTGCTCGCTGTCTCGGGGATGGACGACACGGCAATGCAGGAGCGCATGGCGGGCAATATGCGCGACCGGGAGCTGGCATTTCAGGCGGCGGAATCAGCATTGCGCAGCGGCGAGATGTGGCTTCAGGGAAATCGCGATACCGCAGAAGGCAATGTCGAGCTGGCAGGCGAGGAAGCCAGGGCGTGGAATCCATTGAATGGCGAGTTGCCGGCACCGTCTGGTACACGCGCCGGTCTGTACACGGCGGCTGACGGGATATCGCTGGCAGCCGATCCGGTTTTCTACGTCGGGCCGCCGAGGCTGCTGCGCTCAAATCCCGGTGAAACCCCAGCGCAATTCCGCGAGATCTTTCCGGTGATTGCCCTGGGTGTAGGAGCCACAGACACCACTGTCGTCATTCTGCGTTCGACATTTGAGCCCCTGTAGGCAAAGGGGCTCCGCCCCAGAGGTTGCTATGACAATCAATGTAGGTGTTCCCGCCGCGCAGTCCCCGGTTATTTTCCCAGGACGATTCTTTAACCGTGCCTGCGTCCTTTTGTTCGGGCTTCTCGCGGTGCCGGTGGCGCTGTCGCAGGTTGACATCGCCGACAAGCCGCTCTTCGTTACCGCCGGGGTCGAGCCCAACCTGATTACGGCGATTGACGACTCCGGCAGCATGGACGGCGAGGTGCTGATGCCCACCAACGACGGTGCGCTGTGGTGGCGCACCGGTGATCACGTCTCCTTCGTGGGTCTGGATGGCAATGACAGTCCCGATTTCAGCGGTGTGCTCAACTACAACCGCGCTGGCGGCGCGGGCAACGCCTGGAAGAAATACGTTTATCTTTTTCCGAATGGCACCGGCACTGGAGACCGTGTCTACAACGATGCGAGACATGACCACTACGCGATACCTCCCCTTGCGCCGTTTGCCTTTGTGCGCAGCAATGCCTACAACGGGCTGTACTACGACTATCGGCTGACGTATACGCCCTGGGTAGACGCCGGCGACCGCACGTTTTCCGATGCCGATCCGGCGGCGGCGCCGTCGGACCCCGTGGTGGGCGGGTCCACGTTCAACCTTACGGTGGACCGTCGCGACACGGGCAACAACTGGCGCTTTCGCCTGCACAGCGGCATGGTGATTCCTGAGGGCACGGTTTATTACGACAGTACCTGGCGCACGGCGGAGAGCGATATTGTGGAAACCACGGGCACGCGCAGTGTGCCCGTGGAATATTTCCCGGCGACCTATTACGAACGGGTAGACGATAATATTACCTATCGGATCGAGGATAACCTTGGGGTCATCTTTGAAGGCAGCTGCGCCTCACCAATACCGGAGCACTACCGGCTGTTTGAACGCAATCCCTCCACGCTGGCGGGCGAGGGCGTTGACGCGCTCTCCTACGATGGTGCCTGCCTGCGTCGACATGAAATACGGCCCGGCAGATCGTTCCCCTCGGGGCGCAGCTACCAGGAAGAGATACAGAATTTCGCCAACTGGTTCACCTACTCGCGCAAGCGCCATCTGGCGACCCGCGCCGGTATCGGTGAAAGCTTCAGCACTCTGTCGGGCGTGCGTGCGGGCGCGCTGACCATCAACAGCCGCAGCCTGCGCGGCATGTACTTGATGTCCAATCCGGAGCAGCGAGCGGCCTTCTTCAACTTCATTTATGGCCGTGGCGGCAACAGCGGCGGCACGCCCAACCGCGAGGCCCTCAAGTTCATGGGCGATCAGTTCAACGGCAACACTTCGATCATCACCGAGAGCTGCCAGCAGAACTTTGCGCTGCTGTTTACCGACGGCTTCAGCAACCCGTGGACCGGCGCTGGGGTGGGCAATGCCGATGGTGATATGGGATCGCCGTTCCAGGACAGCCACAGCAATACCATGGCCGACATCGCTGCGCATTTTTACAATACCAAGCTGGGAAGCGCAGCTCTAGAGAGCGGTCGCGTGCCGACCCCCACATTGTGTGCTGCCAACGATCCACCTGGCTATGTGAACTGCAACGCCGACCCGCACATGGTGACCTACGGCATCACCCTGGGCGCCGAGGGGAACATCTTCGGCGCGACCCACGAAACAGTGCGCGATGCGCATAACAATCCGCCTGCCTGGCTCAACCCCACAGCAACGCGCAACCCGGTGCAGGTAGACGATCTGTATCATGCGGCGGTGAATTCCCGGGGTGCGATGCTGAATGCGCGCACCGCTGATGAGCTGCGCCGGATCCTCGGCAATGCCTTGCTCGATATCGTCGATCGCACGGCCACGTCAGGTACGTCCTCATCCACCAGCGCGGCAATTCTGCAGGCCGATACGCTTCTTTATAGCGTGGCCTTCCGCAGTGACGACTGGTCTGGTGATGTGCTTGCCCAGGAGATCGATACCGCCGACGGCAGTGTCCGGACCCAGGCGTTCAGCGCCGAGGGTCGCCTGGCGAACCGCAATGCAGACGGCCGCAACCTGCTGACCTTCGACGGCAGCGCTGGCGTCAGTTTTTCCCCGGCCAATCTGTCGCCAACTCAGCAGGCAGCCCTGAATCACGACGCCGAGGGAGTGAACGATGGCCTTGCGGAAGGGAGGGTGCAATGGCTGTATGGCAACAGTGTCAATGGCCTGCGCAGCCGGGCGGGTGTTGACGGTCGACGGCTTCTGGGCGATATCGTCAATTCGACACCGCAGTACGTTGGTCAGGAAAATCGCGGCTACTCGCTTCTACCGGAAGAGTTTGCGCCTGGTTTGTATGGCGCTTTCCGCACCAGCATTCAGGAACGCGATCCCATGCTGCTGGTGGGCGCCAACGATGGCATGCTGCACGGCCTTAACGCCCTGACGGGTGAAGAGGTGTTTGCCTATCTTCCTGGCGAAGTGCTTGAGCCGGTGCCTGGCGAGGTCTTCAGTTCCGTCTCCCAGCTCACGGCACCGAATTACGCGCACCGCTATTTCGTCGACGGCACGCCCTCCGCTGACGATGTGGTCATTAACGGCGAATGGCGGACCGTCATGGTGGGCGCCATGGGCGTTGGTGGCCGCACCGTGTTCGCCATGGATATCACCGACACAGACAACATCAGCGCCGACAACGTGCTGTGGGAATTCACCGACCCCGACCTCGGCTATGGCGTTACTGAACCGGAGATCGTGCCGATGGGCAACGGCAGTTTCGCGGCAGTGTTTGGCAATGGCTATAACAGCGATAATCACAAGGCGGTGCTGTTTATTGTTGATATCGCCGATGGCTCACTCATTGCGAAGGTGGATACCGGTGTGGGCAGCGCGGGGACGCCCAACGGCCTGGGTCCCGTGGCACCCAGTGACTGGCCGCAGAACACGCTGGTGACACAGTTCGTTTATGCTGGCGACCTGCTCGGTAATCTGTGGCGTTTTGATGTTACCGGCAACACGGCCACCGACTGGCCGGACGGCGCCCTCGACCTGTTCAAGGCCGTTGACCCCGATGGCAATCCACAGCCCATTACCGTGCAGCCGCGCGTGGCGCTGAACCCGAAGCGTTCGGGTGAGCTGATCATTACCTTCGGTACTGGCAGCTTCTTCCGCGACCAGGACAATGCGCTGTCGGATCCGCAGGTTCAGACGCTGTACGGCATTCGTGATGACGATAAGAACACGAAGAGCCTGGGCAACAGGAGCGATTTACTGGAGCAGACCATTCTCAGTCAGTTCCAGGCGTCGGCGCTGGGGAATCTGCGCACTGTGCGGGAGATTTCACGAAACACCTATGACAAGAAAGAGCAGGCGGGCTGGTTTCTGGATCTGGCGTTCAATGGCGTGAACGAGGGTGAGCGAGTGATAAGCCGGTCCACCTTCCCGTCGGGTTCGCCGCGCGACCGCGTGCGCTTCACCACCATGACGCCCAGTAACGATCCCTGTTCTGCCGGGCGTGTGGGCTTTATCTTTGACCTGGAGCTGTTTGCCGGCGCCGCGACGGATGAGTCGGTATTCGATATCAATGACGACCAGTTGTTCAACGTGCAGGACCTGATTGATGGCAAAATGATCAACGCCATCAGCGGCGGCCGTGGCGAGGAACTCACGGTGATCCGGAACCAGTCCGGTTCCGGGGATTTTTTCTACGACGGCGCCGGCCAGCGCATCGGCAACACCGGCGGTGCCGAAGGGCGCGCCAGCGGCGATCCACTGGGGAGGCAGTCATGGCAGCAGTTACGATGAGAGCACAGCGCGGATTCACTCTAATGGAGCTGATGATCGTGGTGGCGATTGTCGCTATTCTCGCCGCCGTCGCACTGCCTGCCTACCAGGACTCCGTTACCAAGACCTGGCGCAACAAAGCCGCAGCCTGCCTGACTGAACTGTCGCAGAGCATGGAGCGCCGATTTACCGGGGCCATGAGCTACGTGGGCCCTGCTGCGGCGCCTGGCGAACTGCCGCCGAATACCTGTACCACTGACGATGGTATGGCGGCACGCTATGCGTTCACCTTCACGGCTGATCCAACCGCCACGGTGTTTGAACTGCAGGCCGAACCCCAGGGCACGCAGGCGGCGCGGGACGAGCGCTGTGGCACCCTGACCATCGATCAGACCGGCCTGCGCTCGGTGAGCGGCGAGGGCGGTGCGGCTTTGTGTTGGTAAGATCCCGCTTGATCTGACAAAGCCTGCGTGACCCTGGAGCTGGCTTTCAGCGCTCCCCTCGCTGGAACAGGCAGCGAAATCTGGTAATTCACGATGACAATGTGTTCGCTTACTGCGCGGACATTTTGCAAACCTTGCAGCAGACCCTGGCGGTTAATACGGTGAGAAAAGTGGGCCAGAATGACAAAGCTCTGGTCAAAAAAGCCTTGCGTATGATCTTGCCAAGGCCCCAGCCCCCGTCAGTTCATACACGCCCGTAAACGCCACAGAGGCGTTTTGGACGATAAATACCGGCGGCCAGCACCTGATTGGCGATCCCTTGCAGTGCGATTAGCCAATAGCGGGTAACTAATCGAAAACTCGCTCGTCACTTAGCTCACAGAATGCAATGGGGCGTTCTTCTCCCGCGGGAATCACGGTGCCGACGGGTGAACCGTTGTCGTTGAAGACAGCGCTGGAAACACGTTCACCTTCGATCTGGGGTTCGCCAGAGCAAGGAAAATTCACGTATTCCGTGATGGTAAGATCTACGGGACA
>CAZTJR010000062.1:0-7017 GCA_964613795.1 uncultured Alteromonadaceae bacterium
TTCTGGAAATCAAGGAAATCAACCGTCGCATGTCGATGGGCGAGGCCCGTGCCCGACGCGCCAAGAAGGAAATGGTCGAGGCCAACCTGCGCCTGGTAATCTCCATCGCCAAGAAATACACCAACCGCGGCCTGCAGTTCCTCGATCTGATCCAGGAAGGCAACATTGGCCTGATGAAGGCGGTAGACAAGTTCGAGTACCGCCGCGGCTACAAGTTCTCCACCTACGCCACCTGGTGGATTCGCCAGGCGATCACCCGCTCCATTGCCGACCAGGCGCGCACCATCCGTATCCCTGTGCATATGATTGAGACGATCAATAAACTCAATCGCATCTCCCGCCAGATGCTGCAGGAAATGGGCCGCGAGCCCACCCCGGAAGAGCTGGGTGAGCGCATGGACATGCCGGAGGACAAGGTGCGCAAGGTGCTGAAGATCGCCAAGGAGCCTATCTCCATGGAGACGCCCATCGGCGACGACGAAGATTCGCATCTGGGCGATTTCATCGAAGATCACACCATCCACTCGCCGGTGGATTCGGCCACCGGCCAGGGCCTGCAGGAAGCGACCAAAGATGTGCTCGGCGGTCTGACCGCGCGTGAGGCAAAAGTGCTGCGCATGCGCTTCGGCATCGACATGAACACGGATCACACGCTGGAAGAGGTCGGCAAGCAGTTCGACGTCACCCGCGAACGTATCCGCCAGATCGAAGCGAAGGCACTGCGCAAACTGCGCCACCCCACGCGCTCCGACTATCTGCGCAGCTTCCTCGATGAATAAGCCGCAGCGTGACAGGCTGTCTGCGGCGGCACCCTGACCCTCCCAGGCCCGGGACTCACGTCACTCTGATCAACGCACCGTTTAAATCTCCCTGGAGGCCCCTGGCCGCCTGGTCGAAGCATCAGCTGCAGCCGGTAAGCCACTGGCTGCTGGATACCGATTCACTGACGCAGCGGCTGCAGCTTGGTGGCGCGCCATTCAGCGTGCAGCGGCGACGCCAGGGCTGGCACAAGCCGACTCTCAGCGAACGCACAGCACTTGAGCTGCCGTCAAATCAGATGGCGCTGATCCGTGAAGTAGTATTACTGCGCGATGGGCTGCCAGTGGTGTTTGCCCGCAGCGTTTTTCCCAGCACCACCCTCACCGGCGAACTGCGCTGGCTGCGACAGCTACAGAACCGCTCGTTGGGCAGCATTCTGTTCAGCAGCCCGGGGCTGCGGCGTAGGCCCTTTGACGTTGCCCGGCTGCAGGGGTCGACACCACTGATACCCGAAGACCTGCAGCAGGAGCAGCCCGCCTGGGGTAGACGCTCCGTCTTTCTGCTCAATGATCGCCCGCTGCTGGTGGCCGAGATTTTTCTCGAGTCCTTCCGTCCCTGGTGTGAACACCGTTCGCTACAGCGCAGTCAGCGACGCTGGTCGACCGGGAAGCGGCGCGGCTAGTGAGCCATCGGTATCGGATAGCCGCGCCAGGTCTTGACCGGGCGCAGGGTGAAAATGGTCTGCATACTCGACACGTGGGGCAGCCGCGCCAGGCAGTTGCGGTGGATATAGGCGTAGTCCTCCATATCCCTGGCAACCACCCGCAGAATGTAGTCGGCATCCCCGCTGGTAAGATGGCATTCAAGAATGTCATCAAATCCCTGCACGGCATTTTCGAAGGCTTCCAGCACCTCCAGCGCCTGGGAATTCAGGCTGATCTCGACGAACACGAGCAGTGACAGCCCAAGAGCCGCCCGGTTGATGCGCGCGGCGTAGCCGACAATTACCCCGGCTTCCTCCAGCGCTCGTATTCGCCGATGACAGGCCGAGGTGGACAGGCCGATGGCATCGGCGAGGCTGGCAATGGGTTGGGCAGAGTCGTGCTGCAACGCGGCAATTATCCTGCGATCAAAACGATCCATGCGTTTTTTTCCCGATATTTACTCTAAATACGCAATTAAAACGCATAACCAGGCCCTTTTCAGCCAAAAAACCGGAAATTTTTCACGCCGGGTAATGTCACACTCACAGGGCGCAAACTGTATCGCGCAGGCAGCCAACGGCTGCGGCGTTCCCACGTCATTCACAAACGCTTACCAGACCAGACACCACCGGAGACTCCCATGATCGTAGGTACCCCTAAAGAAATAAAAAATCACGAATACCGCGTGGGCCTGACACCTGAAAGCACACAGGAGCTCACGGCCCGCGGCCATCAGGTTCTCGTGCAGACGGGCGCGGGCCTGGGTATCGATGCCACCGATGACGCCTATCGCGCCGCCGGAGCAGACGTGGTGGACACCGCAGCAGACATTTTTGAACGCTGCGACATGGTTGTGAAGGTGAAAGAGCCGCAGGCAGATGAGCGAAAGATGCTCCGCGAAGGCCAGATTCTCTATACCTACCTGCACCTGGCGCCCGACCCAGAGCAGACTCGCGACCTGATCGCCTCCGGCGCCGTCTGCATTGCCTACGAAACCGTGACCGACGACGACGGCGGCCTGCCGCTGCTCAAACCCATGAGCCAGGTGGCCGGACGCATGTCGGCCCAGGCCGGCGCCGGCGCGCTGGAAAAGGCCCGCGGCGGGCGCGGTGTACTGCTGGGTGGGGTTCCCGGCGTTGCTCCAGGCAAGGTGGCGATTATCGGCGGCGGCGTGGTTGGCTTTAACGCGGCGCAAATGGCGGTTGGCCTGGGCGCCGATGTCACCATTCTCGACCGCTCACCCACAGTACTGGAGCGGCTGGGCATTTACTTCGAGTCGCGCGCCAAGACACGCTTCTCCAACACCGCCAACCTCGCCCAGTGCGTGGCCGAGGCCGACCTGGTCATCGGTGCCGTCCTGGTACCCGGCGCCGCCGCACCCAAACTGGTAACCCGGGACATGCTCAAGACCATGCATCGTGGCGCTGTCGTCGTCGATGTCGCCATCGACCAGGGTGGTTGTTTCGAAACCTCTCACGCCACCACCCACGATGATCCGACCTTCATCGAAGAAGGCGTGGTGCACTACTGCGTGGCCAATATGCCCGGCGCCGTCGCCCGCACCTCCACCTACGCGTTGAACAACGTGACGCTGCCGCGCGCCCTGCGCATTGCAGACCTTGGATGGCGCGACGCCCTGGCCGAAGACACGCACCTCGCCAACGGCCTCAACGTCTGCCACGGTCAGGTTACCTACAAAGCGGTCGCTGACGCCCTGGGGCACGCCTACACTCCGGTGGCGGACATACTGCGCGGCTGAGGCACCACCACCCGGCGGGAGTCCAGGCACCCGCCGGGACCGCTAGCGCGGGGGACCTGTCGTTGCAGGCCCGCGGCGCGGGCACTTCTCCGGGGGCGAAACCGGGCGTACACTGGTTTGCATCATGCGATGACAGCCAGCGAGGCAAGCGCAATGACCTCTGTACTACCCGAGGGGCACAGCCCGCTCAGCCGTGACCAGCTGGACGCTCACTGGATGCCCTACACGGGCAACCGCCAGTTCAAGGCCGACCCGCGCCTGCTGGTGGGCGCCGAGGGCATCTACTACATTGATGATCGCGGAAGGCGCATTCTGGACGGGCTGTCCGGCCTCTGGACCTGTGGCCTGGGGCACAATCGCAGCGAAATTGCCGAGGCCGTGTACCGGCAGCTGAACACTCTGGACTACTCCCCTGCTTTCCAGTTCGGCCAGCCCCTGTCCTTCCAGCTGGCCAACCGGCTGCGGGACCTGACCCCGGCGGGCCTTGATCATGTGTTTTTCACCAATTCCGGCTCTGAATCCACCGACACCTCACTGAAGATGGCCCGCGCCTACTGGCGTCTGCGCGGCAGGCCGGAGAAGACCCGTCTCATCGGCCGCGCACGCGGCTATCACGGCGTGAACTTCGGCGGTATCTCCGTCGGTGGCATCGGCGCCAACCGCAAGATGTTTGGCCAGGCCGTGGAAGCCGATCACCTGCGCCACACTCTGTTGCCGGAGAACACCTTCAGCCGCGGCATGCCCGCGCGTGGCGCCCATCTCGCCGACGAACTGCTCGAGCTTATCGCCCTGCACGACGCCAGCAATATCGCCGCAGTGATCGTCGAGCCCATGGCCGGCTCCACCGGCGTACTGCCGCCCCCGGTGGGCTACCTGCAGCGTCTGCGCGCGATCTGCAGTGCGCACGACATTCTGCTGATTTTTGACGAGGTCATTACCGCCTTTGGTCGCTGCGGCGCCATGACCGGCGCCGATGCCTTCGGTGTCGTGCCCGACATCATGAACGTTGCCAAGCAAATGACCAACGGCGCCGTGCCCATGGGGGCCGTGATCGCACCCCACGAGATCTACCAGACCTTCATGGCGCAGGAGACGCCGGAGCACCTGCTGGAATTTGCCCACGGCTACACCTATTCCGCGCACCCGGTGGCCTGCGCCGCGGGACTTGCCGCACTGGACCTGCTGGTAAAGGAAGCGCTGCCGGCGCGGGTCGCCAGCCTGGCACCGTATTTCGAAAATGCCGTGCACCAGCTGAAAGGCTGCCCGCATGTTGCGGATATCCGCAACTACGGCTTTGCCGCAGCGCTCACCCTTGCCGTAAAAGACGGCGACCCCACGCGCCGCCCTTTTGAGGTGGCCATGCGCCTGTGGAAAAAGGGGTTTTACCTGCGCTACAGCGGCGATACCTTGCAGATGGGACTGCCCTTCGTGATAGCGCGGGAGGAAATTGACAGCCTGGTGAATGCGCTGGGGGAGGCGCTATCCGACAACGGGTAAGGTGTGTCACGTTCCACGACATCCAGCCGCGACGTCATCCTTCACGGCAAAGTTCACTTGCCTGCGATGCCATTTTCCCCTGTAATCGCCCTCCCAATTGTCCATGACGCGATGCCCTATGAATATTGACCGCCATACCGTAGCCATCTTCCACTACACTCTTCGCAATACTGCCGGTGACGAGCTGGAAACATCCCGGACGGGAGAACCCAGCGCCTATCTGCACGGCGCTGGCAACATACTCACCGGGCTGGAAAGAGAGATGGCCGGCAAAGCCGCGGGCGATGTCTTCAGCGTCAGCCTCGCCGCGCCGGACGCCTACGGCGAGCGAGACCCTCAGCGCCAGCAGCGGGTACCGGTGAAGCACCTGGTGTTCAACGGTCGACTAAGGCCCGGCATGCTGGTGCAGCTCAACACGGATCAGGGCCGTCGGCCAGCCACGGTCATAAAGGCCGGAAAATTCAGCGCTGACCTCGACACTAACCATCCCCTGGCCGGTCAGGACCTCGTGTTCGATATCGAGATCGTGGACGTGCGCGCCGCCTCCCGCGAGGAAATCGCCCACCGCCACGTACATGGGCCGGGTGGGCATCAGCATTAATAAGGCATCACCTGGCCATTCGCACAACGGTTGACACGCTCGCCCAGTATTTTAACCTGCTGTTTATTGGCTATCGGCCAGACAGTCATTCGAATGGCTGAGCAAACCACACTAAAAATCCATTAGGGGGTAAGTAAAATGCAAAAGCATCAGGCGCAACCGGGGTCTCGAAAGGCGCGCACCGTACAGCTCGCCGCAACGTTGATTTGCTCACTCGCGGCTGCGGCACCGAGTTTCGCTGGCTTGCGCAGTGGAACCATTACATTTTCAGCCGCATCGGCCGCGGCCATACCCACGATGGGCAGCATCGCGCTCATCCTGCTCTCATGCCTGCTGGCCGTTATCGCCATCAAAAGCTATCGCAGGACCGGTGGCATTGCGCCGTCGATTGTGGGTCTGCTTTGCGTTGCGGCACTGGCCGGTACAGGGAGCAGCTTTCACCTGATACAGCAGGTGAAGGCCGATCAGGCGCGGCAGATAAACGTTGATCAGCCCGGAACAGAAACCCTCATACCGGGCCTCAACAATTTTCAGAACACCTCCGACTCGGCGTTGAACGTTGACAACATTCAATACGAGGGGACGTGTGGCGCCGCCGACAACGCGGCAATAAAAGGCCCAGTTTGCGCACCCGGAATACGCGTCAGTCGTGGTGACAGTTGCTCACTTGACGTGGCCTGCCCGCAGGAATGACCGCCCCTGATCGAGGTCGCGGTCACGCAGCGCCATCCCGCGGCCTCGCTCTACCTGTCAATCACTCACAGGAAGTGCACCAACAGGTAGACGCCAGCCGTCAGTGCAAGACTCATGTGAATAACGCCTTTCACTGACGCCATGGGACCCAGCTTGCCCATCAGTGCGTTCACTTCCAGCGCGATGATCAGCAAGAGGGGGACCAGGAAACCCATATCGGCGAAACTGATCCCGGCAAGACCCGCAGCGCTGTAGCCGCCGTGCTTTGACGCGAGCATGCCCCAGAGCATTGGAGCGGAAAACAGCGTGTTTGTGCGCGACGCCAGCAGCGCCTTGGGCGCCGCCTTTGCCTTATCCCCCTCGGCAATTCCGACTACGATTTTCTGCGCCGGCCAGATAACCAGCCAGACATTGAGGAACATCAGTATTCCCATCAACGCACCCAGCGCAATGTACTGATTGATGCCGCCGCCCAGAGCATAGAGGAGATACAGGCCCGTCAAAAACGTGAACATCGCGCCCCAGCGAAACCACCAAAGCGCGCGCGGCGCCAGCTTGCGGGTGGCGTCCGCCTTGGCGTCGGCTTCCGCTTCCTTGAAGTATTCACCCTGAACAAAATTGAAATAGTAGAGCATGCCAATCCAGGTAATACCGAACAGCACGTGTCCCCAGCGAAATAGAAACTCAACAAACATCATAACCTGGCCCCTTTTATCGTTAGTCCACGATCTGCGTCATCAACGCGTCGGTGTTTCACAGTATCACTTTGTCGGGTAAACACCAGGCATGCAACAGAAAGCCAGCGCGACCAAGCCGGCCATTATCGAGACACGATGACTGGGAATTGACCACCGGGGTGTCTGGCAACGCCACCCGGGCCGGTTTATACTTCGCGCTGCTTGCGCATGTCTGGCAGCGCATCTGAAGGGCCCATAGCTCAGTTGGTCAGAGCAGTCGACTCATAATCGATTGGTCGTAGGTTCAAGTCCTACTGGGCCCACCAT
>CAZTJR010000063.1:0-3486 GCA_964613795.1 uncultured Alteromonadaceae bacterium
TGCAGGCATTCTTCACGCTGCGTGCGTCACCGCCATGCCACCGGAAGGTGACGCACAACGCCGGGGCCTGCCATCGCGACAACCCCGGCACCAGACCTCAGGATCGGACCGTGAAAGTACCGCGCATCGCAGCCGCATGGCCGGGATAGGTGCAGACGTAGGTGTAATCACCTTCAAGTCCGTCTAACGAAAAGGTAATGCTGGTGGATTCGCCGCCGCCGATAATCTCCGTTGCCGCGATAATGCGGTCGTCGTCTGCAAGATAATCGCCCTCGAGACCCTTCGAGGAACCGGCTCTGGCGATATCCAGCCCGTCTCCCTCGGGTACCAGCACCCAGTTGTGCCCCATTGCATTTGCTGGCAGGTTGCCAGTATGCGCGAGGTTAAGAGTGAACTCGGAGCAGTCCGCGGGGACAGTGATTTGCGAGACGCTGTATTGCAGGTTATCGCCTACGTCTACATCAAAACTACAGTCGCTTGCCAGATTGGTATCGGCTTCGTCACTGCTGTCGGAAGATTCGCTGGCCTGTGCGGTCTCGTTGTCCGACGAAGCGTTGCCGGTTCCGCCGTCGGATGCGTCTCCGGATTCGGCCTGAGCTGCTGTTCGGCTCGACTGTGGCTCACCTGCTGACTGTTCACTCTGCCTGGATTCAGATCCGGGTTCGTTACCGCTGCAGGCCACCAGCGCGGAAAGTACCGAAACCGCAGCCATGCCGCGGATATACCCAACAGGGGTGCGTGCTTGCATGGTGTTGTCCATATCGTCCTCCGTCATTGTCGTGGAACCCTGACTATAATTAAGAATGTATCGCAATAACAAATACGCGTCGTTCCTGCGAGGAGCGCGTTGCCAGGCTTGCGGCATGTTCCTGGCCTGGAAACGTCCCGTTCTGCGGGGGCTGACCTTTTTCAGTGCAGAACATGACCCTCCTGTGGTTCGTATCGGTCATGCATTGCAGACCACTCCGCGAGGGTTATCTTGCATTGGCGCAGGGCAATTGCCCGCAACTGCGACGGCTGCTGGTTGTCCTGGATGATGTCACGCACGAGACTGTGTGTGCGTCGATAGGTGAGATCCGCAGCATCCAGGTCACCGAGACGCGCCAGCGCTGCAGCCCAGTTCTGCAGAGTAATCACCTTAGCCAGCAGGAAAGCCGCCGTCAGCCGCTGCCCGGCCAGCTCTTTGTCCAGTACCCAGGCAGCGCGGGCATAAAGCTCAGCTGAGCGCTGCAATCGGCCACCCCAGAACTCGGCATTCGCCGACTCCACCAGTTGCCGCCAGCGGGGCGAGGCTTCCGTTGCATGATGAGGTTGTTGCGCGTTTTCCACGGTGTGTCTCCTTTGTCATTGCCGTTTTCCACAGCATAGTCAAAGCACCACCAAATGCAAATGATTATTATTTGTGTTGCTGCTGGCGAGTAGAGCGGACGCTCACTGGGGATCGATAATCACCACGCGCGTCATCAGTGCCGACAGGGAAGACAGCGTATCCTTAGGTGCGTCCGCGTAGGCTTCAGCCAACTCGAACAGCGATACGAACAGGGGGTTGCCGTCGACTGTCGCTTCCAGACGGAAGTCGCGATGTTGTGCATAGACCCCTGCCCAGTAGTCCCTGACCGCCGACCAGAACGGACCGGTTCGTTGCCAGTAGTCATCGCCAGGGCTGAAGTCGTAATCGCGGATTCGCTCGTAACGACTCAGCCCTGCCTCCCGGGCCAGGTGCGGCGTCTCTGGATGCGGCCTGGTGTCATCTCCCAGCACCAGCTTCAATGCGTCCTCTTCCTGCACCCAGCCTAATGGCGTTATGGTGATCCTGTGACTGCCCAGCAGCGCCTGGTAGTCGTCGCGTACGCTGAACTCCCGCCTGGGCAGTGGCCTTCGCCGCTGGTCGCTCTGCCAATAGGAGTGATCACCTGAATGCACCCAGACGCCGCTGGCCTCGTAGCGGGGCGAATCGTCTACCTGATAGACCGACTGGGTCCAGTGCCCCTGTGCATTCTGCTCGTCCAGGCGTTCATGGGCCCACAGGCCAGGGGCGACAAAGGCCTGCACGTCGCGATCCTGGTAGTGCCAGTCCTGTCGCCAATGCTTCACCACAAAAGGCTCCGACAGTTCTCCATCATCCTGGCGGATACGCGTGACCAGAATATGCTGCAGACTCACTGCGTCCGGCGTGTCCTTCACCACATAGACGCGCTCTGTTCCCCAGGACCGATAAGGACGCGCGGGCTTATAACCCGGGGTCAGACCAATCGTTTCAATAAAATCAAAGGTCGTTCGATAGTCACCGGCCATCGCTAGAATAGCGCGACGATCCCGCTCCCGCGCAATGATGCCCGGCTCCTGCAATGCCTTCCAGGCGTCCGCGGGTTCTCTCACCAGGGTGACCTCGGGGCCATGCGTGGTGCCGCCGCGCGGCGCCATCGCGTTTTCCTCGGCGAACAACCAGCTGTAGGTGTACTGTCGTTGTTCCCCCTTTGTTGCATCGCCCGGGCTCTGGGCGGCAAGGGGAATGGCCAGCACCAGCAGCAGGTACAGCAGACGCCGCCGCACTGACCTGTATGCCAGACGACCAAGATGTGTTGCTTGATTCATAGGGTTTCTCCCAAAACAGGGGGCCCGAAAAGTGTAATTGATTCTCATTTTTATTATAACGCCATCCAGAGTGCGGCGCGTCCGCAGGTGGCCGTTGCGTAAGCCCAAGGCCTGAACAGAAGATCTCAGGCGAGCCACAGCCACCGGACGGTCGGGGCAGCGCGGGCTCGCCGTCGATGCCGACGTTCAGAGTCCCAGAGCAGCGATCTCGATGCGCGCCGCCGCGCCATAGAGGCGTGAAGGATTGCCATCCACCCTGTCGCCCGGCGCAATTTCCGGCCAGAGGTCGTCCAGGTCTGCCAGCAACTGCTGGACCTTCTCCACCGTTTCCGGGGACTGCGCACGCACCTCGGCCGGCAGGTTGCGCAGGCGCTGCTTCGCAATTTGGGTGAATCCATACGCATCCTGGTACTCGTGGCGATTGACCAACCTGCCGTCTTCTACACCCAGTGCATACTCTTCGCCGGCCGTGCGGACCAGGTCCATGATGCTGAGTAAAGCCGTTTTCAGCGTGCCGCTGGCGACGCTTTCCGCATCGGCGATACCCTGCTCAAGCGCTGCATGTGCGGCCTCCACTTCGGCCGCACCCGCGTCTGATGTGACGAGTTCGTTCAGGGTAGTGAGCTCTGCGTCAAAGAGAGCGGCGCTGCGCGCCTCCATTGCGGGAACAAGTCCAGCGTAGAGCTCGTCCCTGGGATGCTTCATATGTGTGATCGCCATGTCGAGATGCCCATCACGATAGAGTTCGTAGCCAACCCGCAGGTGGCCACGGATAAGTCCGAGGCGCGTCAGGTAGGCCTGGTCGTCGGTTTTGAGGTCCGCAGGGCTCGACGAACCTTCCTCGCCCTCACCGCCTTCGCCTTCGCCTTCGCCCATGGCACCTTCGCCTTC
>CAZTJR010000063.1:3586-6984 GCA_964613795.1 uncultured Alteromonadaceae bacterium
CTTCCTCGCCCTCACCGCCTTCGCCTTCGCCTTCGCCCATGGCACCTTCGCCTTCGCCCATGGCACCTTCGCCTTCGCCCATGGCACCTTCGCCTTCGCCCATGGCGCCTTCGCCTTCACCCATAGCGCCTTCGCCTTCACCCATAGCGCCTTCGCCTTCACCCATGGCGCCTTCGCCTTCACCCATGGCGCCTTCGCCTTCGCCCATGGCGCCTTCGCCTTCGCCCATGGCGCCTTCACCTTCACCTTCGCCTTCGTCTTGGCCGGCCATGGCGAGCGTCAGGCCAGCATGGTCGCCCTCATTCATGGGCGTGCTATCCGGGGCGGCGGCGGCGTTAAGACTGATGCCGCTGGCGAGAGCGACGCTCAGCGACAGCCAGCGTTTCCGATGTTCTTGCATAATCTGTTTCTCCAGATAGGTTCGTGTTAATCTGCGATCCTTTCATAAATAAGATTGATTCTCAACATGATTCTACACCTGTCACAGGTGCTGAGTTCAGCCGACCTTATGGCAGTGCTCGATGCTGTAGAAGATGCGCAATTTGCCGATGGCAAGACGACCGCCGGGCGGGCTGCAGCTGCTGTCAAGCAGAATGAGCAGGGCATGGGTCCCACTGTCGACGGCGCACTCGCACTGATCAAGAGACGGCTGATGGCGAACGACCTCTTTCGCCAGGCGGCCCGACCGGCAGGATTCGCGCGGCTCCTGCTCAGCCGCTACACCACCGGAATGCACTATGGCTCGCACGTCGACGCGCCCGCGATGGCCGGTCGTCGCGCAGACATATCATTTACGCTGTTCCTGTCGGCGCCCGATAGCTACAGCGGCGGCGAGCTCGTAATTGAGGAGACCAGCGGCGACCGGATCTGGAAGCTGGAAGCCGGAGAAATGCTCCTCTACCCGTCAAACTATCTGCACCGCGTCAATGCTGTAAATGAAGGCGAAAGGCTCGCCATCGTGGGCTGGGTCACCAGTTCCGTGCGGTCAGCGCAGCATCGAGAGCTGCTGTTTGAGCTGGGCGTAGCAATGCACGAGGAATTTGGCAGCCGCGGAAAAACGGCGCTGTATGATCGTCTGTCGCGGATTCACAACAACCTTCTTCGGGAGTGGATGGTCTAGCGGATCGCACGGCGCGTTCACGGCGGTATAAACACTGCCCAAATGGGACAGGCACAACCATCTTCTTTCATGATTGATTCGTTTATTGCTGATACAACCAGTAACCACTGCCCCCTGCCATGGCACCGGCTGAGGGGGTGTATCGGCAACGATTACCGCGCGCTGCCTATGTAACCTTGCACGAGAGACCTACTGACTTGGAAAATGGCTATTTCTGATCAGCCTTTCAGTCGCCTCACACCGCCGAGCCCAAGGAGCGCGCCCAGCGCCGCCAGCCCAATCAGCGGAATGGCAGGCACGGCCGTGGAAGTGATGGCCGGAACACCGCCATTGGCAGAAAAGCTAAATCCTGTCGCAGTCACCTCGGCGGTACCGGGCAACCACCAGAGACGTGTTGGCGAAATCGGTGATGTCTCCCCGCCGGGATCCATGCTGGTAACCGCGACGAACTCACCATTGTCGAGTCGATAAAAACAGTGGCCGGAGGTCGCCGAGGGCGCAAGGATATTCGCCCCGAAACCATCGAAATCTGCGGAAGCCAGAGTGGAAGGCAGCGTGGTGCTACTGGCGATGGCTTCGGCTCTGCCGTCTCCATCGCAGGGCCTTACGGAATTGGTGACGTCATCGGGATCAATAAAACCGAGGAAGCTAGTCCCAGCGGCGTCTTCATAAAAACCGATGGAGCCCGGATCGTTGTAGGCGATATCATAGTAAACACCCGTGCTGCCAATTTCGGGTAATTCCTGACCATGACTGGCGGCAGCCATAAAACATTGTGCTGTTCCAACAGCAGCTATGAATCCGCACCACGTGGCAAGCGTCCGTGCTTGGGGTTTCTTTGTCACTACCTCTACCTCACCTATTTTGTCGCTGTGAAAAACGGCACAAATAGTAGCATTGAGCGCCAAAAACCAAAAGAGAACTGCAGAACGCAGCCGAAAAAATAGCCTAAGTTCGCAGAACTCCTGACCTCTTGGCCTGACATAAAGCGACTTCAATACGAAAAGTGCTTACGGTAACCTCATCTACCGGAGGCGCCGGATCGGTGAGCAGGCGGCTCTCGGTCGCCGCCGAATGGGGTTACGCGATGGCGGACAGAAAACGGATCGCTTTGACCGTTGCGGTAGAGAGCTCGTACTCCTCCACGGTCGCGCCCGACGGGAATCGCCGCTCTGGGTAGCCATCGTTCAGCCAGTTGGCCACATAGGCCTGCACCGTTTGGGGAAAATCGTCCCCCTGGGCCCGCAGTTCTTCCAGATCCCGCGTCAACCGCTCGAACGAAATCGAAGCCGACAGGCTGCGCTCCTTTTCATAAAGCTGTGACTGCAGCAGACCAATCACCGCTAGCCCATTGCCAGAAGCAATTACCCGCCACAGCGGCTGATTGCGCATGCGGCGATAGGCAGCGATGTTTTGTCCGCTTTCATCACTTTATCCTGAAGCACCACCCCTACTTTCTTGGGACTCACCCCGATTTCTCTCACAAGCCTCGCTCAGGCAGCAATCGGCTTAGCCTTCTCGATTCGTGCCCGTCGCTTTGGTGTATTGAGCGCTTTCCACACGTCGTTGCGTTGCTGAAGATTCAACCAAAAATCAGCTGAATTCCCAAATACAGTAGACAGCATCAGTGCCGTGTCAGCCGTGATGGAACGGCGGTTGGTACATAATTCATTGACGGTTTTTCGGCTGACTCCCATCGCTTCTGCCAGTTGCCCCTGAGTCAGCGCCATGGGCACGAGGAATTCCTCGGTAATCATCTCACCGACACTGACGGGTTGCCGTTTTGTAATATTCATAGCCTGCCTCACCGATAATCGTGGTTATCCAGATAGATTTCCTGAGCCTCACCACGTTCGCCTGACCAGGTAAACACCAATCGCCATTGCTTGTTAATGCGAATCGAATGCTTCCCGGCCAAGTTCCCTCTCAACTTTTCAAAATGATTGCTTGGAGGCGACCGCAAGTCGAGATCACAGGTCGCATCATCGATTAACTGCAGCTTTCGGAACAGTCGGCCTTGGACCTCAGCGGGTATCTTCTTGCTGGTTTTATCGTCCAGATAAAAATCCCTTAGCCAGCGGTCCCGAAAACTCTGAATCAATCACAATCTCCTTCTTTATAAGAAACTGTAACGTACATAGTTACTTTTCGCAAATAATAGATTTGGAGAGCACAGACATAGGCTTAGCGATGAAGTCCGACCTTATCCACGAGGCGAATTACGAAAATAAGTGCTTTATCAGCAAATTATGCAGTCATTACAATGCCAATTTTTTAG
>CAZTJR010000064.1:0-6455 GCA_964613795.1 uncultured Alteromonadaceae bacterium
CTTGTCCTTGCCCGCCAGGACGATCACTTCGTCATCGCGCTTGATCTTCAACATCACACTGCCTCTCTATCAGACACCGGAATCAGATAACTTCCGGCGCCAGGGATATAATCTTCATGAACTTGTCACCGCGAAGTTCACGCGTCACCGGTCCGAAGATACGCGTGCCTATAGGTGCTTCCTGATTGTTCAGGATCACTGCCGCGTTATCGTCAAACTTGATCAGCGAGCCGTCGGCGCGGCGCACACCCTTTCGTGTCCGAACCACCACCGCAGTCATTACCTGGCCCTTTTTGACCTTGCCCCGCGGAATGGCCTCTTTAACCGTCACCTTGATCAGGTCGCCGACTCGCGCATAGCGCCGCTTTGAGCCACCCAGCACCTTGATGCACATGACGCGACGGGCTCCGCTGTTATCGGCGACGTCCAAATATGATTGTGTCTGAATCATTGTCTACTCCAGCCTGCGACAAACGTCGCTATCACTACTACGCGCCTAAACTACCGCCGCCTGCTCAACCACCTCGACCAGGGTCCAGGTCTTGCTGCGAGAAATCGGACGGGACTCAGCCACCGTCACCAGATCACCGATCTGGCATACATTGTCTTCATCATGCGCATGCAGCTTGGATGACCGGGTAAGATACTTGCCATAAACAGGATGCTTTACCCGCCTCTCGATAAGGACCGTGACCGTCTTGTCCATCTTGTTGCTGACAACGCGGCCCGTGGCCGTGCGCTTGCGCTTATCTGCTGCCGCCATGTCTAGTTACCTGCCTTTTCCTGGAGTACAGTCTTCACGCGTGCAATAGCGCGCTGGTTCTGCTGAAGCAAATGCGTCTGCCCGAGCTGACCCGTCGCTTTCTGCATGCGGAGCTTAAATTGCTCTTCGCGCAGGTCCAGCAGTTGCTTGTCCAGCTCTTCCGCTGATTTTTCCCGCATGTCACTGGCTTTCATCACATCACCGACCGTTTCACAAATGTTGTCTGCACAGGTATCTTGGCCGCCGCGAGTTCAAACGCTTCCCTGGCCAGCTCCTCCGGAACACCCTGTACCTCGTAGAGCACGCGACCAGGCTGAATCTGTGCCACCCAGTACTCAACGTTGCCCTTGCCCTTGCCCTGGCGCACTTCAAGCGGCTTGCCGGTGATCGGCTTGTCGGGAAAAATGCGAATCCAGATTTTCCCGCCACGCTTGATATGACGCGTCATGGCACGCCGAGCCGCCTCGATCTGCCGCGCGGTAATCCGACCGCGACCCACAGCCTTGAGTCCGTACTCGCCAAAACTCACCTTGCTACCGCGCTGCGCGAGGCCACGATTACGGCCTTTCATCGCCTTGCGGAACTTTGTCCTTTTTGGTTGCAACATAATCCCTACGCCTTAATTGGTTGCCGTCTTGCGTGGCGCTTCAGCCTGATCACTGCCACCGATCACTTCGCCCTTGAAGATCCAGACCTTTACGCCGATCACGCCATAGGTGGTCTCGGCCTCGTAGGTCGCATAGTCAATATCCGCGCGCAGGGTATGCAGCGGAACACGACCTTCCCGGTACCACTCGCTGCGTGCAATCTCAGCACCCCCAAGACGACCGCCAACCTGCACCTTGATTCCTTCCGCGCCCTGGCGCATGGCGTTCTGAACAACACGCTTCATGGCACGACGAAACATCACACGGCGCTCAAGCTGCTGCGCAACGTTCTGCGCTACCAGTCGTGCATCAAGATCAGGCTTACGGATCTCTTCGATGTTGATGTGTACCGGGACGCCCATCTTCGCGGCGAGCTGGCGGCGGAGACCATCGACATCCTCCCCCTTCTTACCGATGACAATTCCAGGCCTTGCGGTATGGATTGTGATCCGCGCAGTCTGGGCTGGCCGCTCGATGACGATACGGCTGACAGAGGCGTTGTCGAGCTTCTTCTCGATGAACTTGCGCACCTCGAGATCTGCTACCAGATTCTTCGAATAGCTCTTGCGATCGGCATACCAGACAGAAGTATGCTCCTTGACAATACCCAGACGAATGCCGGTGGGATGAACTTTCTGACCCATATGGTCTTCTCCTAACTCTCGCTGGCGCCGTCGGCGACTTTCACTGTGATGTGACAAGTGCGCTTGAAAATACGGTCAGCGCGACCCTTGGCACGCGGGCGAAGACGTTTCATGGTCATCCCCTCGTCAACATAGATACTGGATACCTTAAGTTCGTCAACGTCGGCACCTTCGTTGTTCTCCGCATTCGCAATTGCGGAGTTCAATACTTTTCTGACGATGTGGGCGGCCTTTTTCGTGCTGAACTCCAGCGCGCTCAGGGCCTCCTCAACCGGCTTGCCTCTTACCTGATCGGCGATCAGTCGGGCTTTCTGCGCCGATATCCGCGCGCCCTTCAACCTTGCTGACACTTCCATTTCCTGTTCCTCGCTTACGCTAGCGCCTTAGCGCTTCGCCTTTTTATCGACAATGTGCCCCTTGAAGGTGCGCGTCGCGGCGAATTCACCCAGCTTATGGCCAACCATGTCTTCGTTGACCAGTATCGGCACGTGCTGGCGCCCGTTATGCACGGCAATCGTCAATCCGACCATATCCGGAGACACCATGGAGCGGCGCGACCAGGTCTTAATGGGACGGCGATCGTTGCTCTCGATAGCGGCCTCGACCTTCTTCAAAAGATGCAGGTCGATGAACGGGCCTTTTTTCAATGAACGCGGCACAATGCTTTCCTCTCAATAATGTCTATCGGCAGCCGAATTATTTCTTGCGACGACGACGCACAATCAGGTCGTCGGTACGCTTGTTACTGCGGGTTTTATAACCCTTGGTAGGCGTACCCCAGGGACTGACCGGATGACGGCCACCGGACGTACGGCCCTCACCACCACCGTGCGGGTGATCGACCGGGTTCATGGCAACACCACGAACCGTGGGACGCACACCACGCCAGCGCGCAGCACCCGCCTTGCCAAGCTTACGGAGACTGTGCTCGGAATTCGACACCTCTCCAAGCGTCGCCCGACAGTCCGACAGCACCCGACGCATCTCGCCGGACCGCAGCCGAATCGTCGCGTAACGCCCCTCGCGAGCCGCCAGCTGAACGGACGCGCCGGCGGACCGGGCCAGCTGCGCGCCTTTGCCAGGCTTCAGCTCGACTCCGTGCACCACAGAGCCTACCGGTATGTTACGCAGCGGCAGACAGTTACCCGTTTTGATAGGCGCACCAGCACCCGACTGAACGGCGTCGCCCGCCTTCAGACCTTTGGGCGCAATAATATAGCGACGCTCGCCATCAGCGAACAGCAGCAGAGCGATATGCGCGGAGCGGTTGGGATCGTACTCAATACGCTCGACCTTTGCCGTAATGCCATCTTTCGCCCGCTTAAAATCAATAATGCGGTAATGCTGCTTGTGACCGCCACCAATATGTCGGGTAGTAATACGCCCGTTATTGTTACGACCGCCATTACGCGACTGCTTCTCGAGCAGCGGAGCGTAAGGATCGCCCTTGTGCAGGTCCGGCGTGCGCACACGCACAATATGACGCTGACCCGGCGATGTCGGCTTACCTTTCTGAATTGCCATGTCCTGGATGCTCCCTAGTCAGCTGTCGTGAAATCAATGTCCTGGCCAGGCTTCACGCTAACGTATGCCTTTTTCCAGGTCGGCTTGGCGCTAAGACCAAACTTGTTGCGCTTCACCTTGCCTTTGACCTTCAAGGTACTGACGTTCAGTACGTCTACCTTGAACAGCTGTTCTACCGCCTTACGAACCTCTGCCTTGGTCGCATCAACCGCCACCTTGAAGACATACTGATTGCTCTGATCGGCAACCACGGCGGCCTTCTCAGACACATGCGGACCAGCCAGCACTTGAAATACGCGCTCACGGTTCATGCCAGCATCTCCTCTATCTTTTTCACGGCATCGACGGTCACCAGCACCTTCTCATAAGCGAGCAGACTGACCGGATCGACGCCGCTGACGTCACGCACATCAACCTTATGCAGATTACGTGCGGCCAGATACAGATTCTCATCCACGTCGCTGGCAACAATCAGTGCATTGTCCACGCCGTAATCGCCCAACTGCTTGACCAGCAGTTTGGTCTTCGGCGCCTCAACGCCCAGACTTTCAACGACCACCAGACGACCCTGGCGAGCCAGCTCGGACACAATGGAGCAGATGGCTGCGCGGTACATCTTGCGGTTAACCTTCACCGAATGATCTTGTGGCTTCGCCGCAAAGGTGACGCCACCGCTGCGCCATATAGGCGAGCGAATCGTACCTGCCCGGGCGCGACCCGTGCCCTTCTGCCGCCAGGGCTTTTTACCACCCCCGCTGACATCGGCCCGGTTCTTCTGAGCCTTCGTGCCCTGCCGTGCGCCTGCGAGGTAGGACGTCACCACCTGGTGTACGAGATCCTCGTTGTATTCGCGGTCAAACGCCGCATCCGATACCGACAGCGTGCTGGCTGTCGCGTTACCGGGCTTAGCTACATTCAATTCCACCGTTGTAACCCCTTACGCCTGAGCCTTGACCGCGGGACGTACAATAACGTCGCCGCCCGGTGCACCTGGAACGGCGCCTTTGATCAGCAGAAGGTTGCGCTCCGCATCGACACGCACAATCTCGAGCCCCTGGATCGTGACACTTTCGGCGCCCATGTGGCCGGACATTTTCTTGCCCTTGAACACGCGGCCTGGCGTCTGACACTGACCAATGGAACCGGGGGCGCGATGCGACAACGAGTTACCGTGCGTGGCGTCCTGGGTACGGAAGTTCCAGCGCTTTACCACACCCTGGAAGCCTTTGCCCTTGGATTTGCCCGCAACGTCAACCTTCTGGCCGGGTTCAAAGCGCGAAACAGTCAGTTCAGCACCGACCTCAAATGTCTCATCGGCATCCAGAAGACGAAATTCCCACAGGCCATAGCCCGCTTCCACGCCCGCCTTCGCGAAGTGCCCCGCCTGCGACTTACTCACTTTGTTGGCACGACGCATGCCCGTCGTGACCTGAATCGCCCGATAGCCATCGCTGTCGGACTCTTTGATTTGAGTAACTCGGTTTGGAGCGATCTCCACTACGGTTACTGGAACTGAGGCGCCGTCTTCGGTAAAGACGCGCGTCATGCCGGACTTCCGGCCGACTAAACCAATAGTCATGCTTCTAACCTCTCAGTGTACGGGGCTGGCACCCTCTATGGCCGCCAGCGCCTGAAGACTCTGGCGTTACACACCCCGGCGCAATCAGGCGCCGGGGCAGGTCTTGCTACGAATTGTCGTTAACCAAGACTGATCTGTACTTCAACTCCTGCGGCCAGATCCAGCTTCATCAGGGCATCCACGGTCTTCTCCGTTGGCCCGATAATATCCAGCACGCGCTTGTGGGTTCGGATTTCATACTGATCTCGCGCATCCTTGTTGACGTGCGGCGACACCAGAATGGTGTACTTCTCTTTACGGGTCGGCAGCGGTATCGGGCCGCGGACCTGGGCACCCGTACGACGGGCGGTCTCGACGATTTCCTGGGTGGAATTATCGATCAGTCGATGATCGAAAGCCTTCAGGCGAATACGGATACGCTGGTTGGTCACGTAATCAAACTCCAAACACAAAAGAACCGGGGATCGGCTTCTGGACCCCCGAAAACGGAACGCGAAGTCTAATGATCACCCATGCAGGTGTCAAGCAAGAATTCATCGCCCACTAATAAAACCTTCATTCCGCGCACTCTATGCAGCGCGCTGCCTCGGGCAGCGCCTGCAGTCTCGCGCCGGCAATCTCCTGGCCACAGCGCTCACACAAACCATAGCTGCCCTCTTCAAGGCGCCGCAGAGCCTGGGTGATCTCGCGGATCGACTGGCGCGTCTCATCGCCGATCGCATCAACGACCTCGTCGTTTTCGCGTTCCTGTGCCTGCTCCTCGGAGTCCGGCGAATGCTCCTGGCCTGCATCAGCCTTGATACTCGCGAGACGCGACTGAAGCTCTTCAAGCTTAGCACGCAGACTCTGTTCGAGATTGTCCTGTCTCATCCTTCCTCCCGAAACGTCCGAACTCTCACTGAGAGGCCGTCAGCATTCGATACAATTCGTCTTTGAGGTGCACTCGGCGCATCTTGGCCTCTTCTTCGGCGCGCGTCGATGCGGGAGACACCTCGTTCTCCATATTTTCGATTTCCCGCGTCAGATCATGGTATGCATCAAATAGCTTACGGAAATGCGCATCGCTTACCTTGAGATCGTGGATGCGGTCTTTAAGGTCTGGGAATTCGTGAACAAGATCGTGATGCTCGACTGACATGGATTGGCCTCTCTGCATGATACGGGTCCGCCAAAGTCGGACCCCGGAAATAGAAAAGCCCGGCCTGGGCCGGGCTTTTCCTCGCCTGCTAGCGGGTATTACTCAAGGATCTTCGCCACGACGCCGGCGCCGACCGTGCGGCCACCTTCGCGTACCGCAA
>CAZTJR010000065.1:0-6210 GCA_964613795.1 uncultured Alteromonadaceae bacterium
CATTGGTCTCAGGGGGAGCAGGCCGCCGCGATTACACGTCTTGAAGAGTGGCTGGCTGACAATCCGGAGGATGCTGAGATCCGCAACCTGCTGGCCACACGTTATCTCACTCTGGGCAACGATGATCAGGCTCTCGAACAGTACCGTCGCCTGATTGAGGTGGCTCCAGACAGCCCAATGGTTCTTAATAATCTGGCCTGGCTGGAGCGCAACCGGGATCCCGAACTGGCATTGGGCTATATCGAGCGGGCTATAGCGCTGGCGCCCGATAGCATACAGATCATTGATACCTACGCGATGGTCGAGCTGGCAAGAGGAAACCAGAAAGCGGCGCTCGAGCTAAGCGAAAGGGCGCTGGCAGCGGCACCCGATGCTCCGGAACTACTGTTGAATCGGGCACGGGTCCTGGTCGAGGCTGGCCGCTGGGTCGCCGCCCGGGAGGTACTGCAGACGCTGCTGACAGGTTCTGCCTCTCCCCAGCACGACGAGGCTCAGCGCCTGCTGGCGACGTTGGGCGACTGAGCAGGGTGTTACTGGCACTGGGCTGCGTCGCCTGCTTGCAGGCCCGACGGCCCTCCGACAAAGGCCGCTCACTGTGAATTGCGTCACTGATCTGAGCTGATTGCTGGCTAGTCGTTGTTTTGGTGAGTACACTTTCGTGAAGTTATTTAAAAAACCTCTATCGAAGCAGGGCGGGTTATGCAGGACGACAACACGCAGCATCCAGTCTCCACCAGACGCAGGCCTAATCAGGATCGACGTCTCCTGATAAAACGAGGGGTGTCGGTACCCTTGATTATGTCCGTGCTGCCGAGCATGCAGCTGGCTGCCAGTAGTGCAACGGACTGCGCGGCTGGTGATACAGTTGGCGGCATGGCGGGCGAAGTGACGACCTTTAATAGTTCAAACGGTCAAGGTCTTGCTCTCGGGCGTGGCAACAACGACAACCGCGGTCAAGGTGAAGGTAAAGGTCTTGGTCTCGGTCGTGGCAACAACGACAAGCGCGGTAACAATGAGGTGGTCTTCGATATGGACCTCAAAGACGAGTTCGTTGAGTCAAGTGAGCTTAGCGCCGCCAGTTCCTGCATGGTGTCTGCGCAGGGTGGGACCGCGGCCCGTCGCGGTGGCCCGTTGTTTGGCAGTTACACCTGAAAAAAGTTAATTCCCGGCGTGCATGATCCTGCATTGTCTGAGATTCCTAACGTGCTCTATTGTCCCAACGACGTGCGCCTTGAACTTCTCGGCGATGAGGCCGCCTGTTTCGAGCGCAATAGTGGCGTAACGCACGTAATGGACGCGGGTGGGGCCTTCGTTCTCAGCCATATCGTTCAGCAGCGGGGTATTGATCGAGACGAGCTCCTGGCAAACCTGCTCGCGTCCTTTCAGGACGAAGCGGCAGCGTTGGCGACCCTGCTGGACAACACGCTGTCTCTGCTCCTCGAACAGGGTTTGATCAGGGCCACGGGAGCACCAGATGCAAATCGGTGACCTCTCAATCCGCGAGTTCCAGTCGCGACTGTCGACGGGCATGTGTCTATCCTTCGGCCCCTTCTGTACGCGCATCAGCAGCGACCTGGAAACCTTCGCCGAAACCTTTCACCAATGCTACGCGGGTCTCCCGGTGCTGTGTGATGACCAGATTGCTCACTTCAGCGTTAGCGTAAGGCAGCGTCCGGGACTGCGTGGACACCTTCGACCACAGGCAGAGTTTTTGTTTGAGGGGCTGGCACCCTTTGATCCCTACCCGCGTAGTCACGCGTTCCCGATGTTTGAGTGGGGGCTTAACTGGTGCATTGCCAATACCGCTCATCATTATCTGATGCTCCACGCCGCCGTTCTGGAGCATCATGGGCGTGCGCTGATTCTGCCGGCGCCGCCGGGTTCTGGCAAAAGCACCTTGTGCGCCGCCCTGGTGGGCCGGGGATGGCGTTTGTTTTCCGATGAGTTCGGCATGCTGCGACTTGCCGATGGCAGGTTACATCCTCTGCCGCGCGCAGCGCCACTCAAGAACGCTTCTATCGAGGTGATCCGGGAGTTCGCGCCAACGCTCACGCTTGGCCCGCGCTATGAGAGAACCCGAAAGGGAACGGTGGTCCATGTGTTTCCACCGCTAGCAAGCCTTGCGCGACAAACCGAGACCTGTGTGGCAAACGCACTGGTTTTTCCTCGCTACGTTGCCGATGCGCCAACGCGCGTAGCCTCACTGTCACCGGTTGTTGGCGTCACGCGCGTGATCAAAAACTCGTTCAACTATTTATTCACGGCGGAGGCTGGATTTGACGCGCTGTGCCAGCTGGTGCGCAGGGCTGATTGCTACGAACTCACCTATTCCCGACTGGATGAGGCGGTAGACCGGCTTGACGCGCTTCTGGCAGCCAGCGGCGGTTTGGCGCAGGCCGCTACCGGGCACGCTGAACTCGCTTGAAACACCTTGCGCTTGTACTTTCACGGCCATCTCTCGTGGCAGGGTTCAGTCCCGGCGAGTGGCAGGCGCTGCTCACCGACGCACGTCAGGCGCGGATGGTTGACCGGCTGCGGTATACGCTCGCCAGTCAGGCGCCCGATGTGGCCCTGCCTGCGGTGATCGCTGACGTATTCGACGGCACGGGCCGTTATGTAGCGTATCTGCAACATCGTGCCCGCTTTGAGGTGTCGCAGTTGTCAGCGCTGGCACTGGCGGCGGACTGCCCGGTGGTGCTGCTCAAAGGCGCGGCCTATCTCATCGAGGGGATTGAGGCGAGCGCAGGCCGTGGCCTCGGCGACATTGATATCCTGGTGCCACATGCCTCGCTCGCAGACGTCGAGCGGCGGCTGGCGGCGTCTGGCTGGCGCTTTGCCGAGGATCTTACTGAGTACGATCATGCCTATTATCGAGATATGGCCCACGAGCTGCCGCCCATGCGCCATTTTGATCGGCAGTTTGAGCTTGATGTGCATCACGGGATTCTGCAGCCCACCCATCGGCTGACACCGGATTCTGCACGTCTGATGCAAGAGAGCGTTGCGCTGGACACACAGCCGTTCTTTCGCCTCTCGCGGCGTGACCAGATACTGCACAGCGCCACACACCTGTTTATGAGTGACGAGCTGCGCGGCGGTCTGCGGGATCTGCACGACATTGTTTTGCTGTGCCGGCAGGGTGAGGCGGAGGAAACAGCGTTCTGGCAGCGTCTGCTGCAGCGCGCTGTGGAGCAGGGTCTGCAGCGACCGCTGCACTATGCAATGTATTGCGCACAGCACGGTCTGGCGCTTGTTATCCCGCAGCACACGAGGGGAGAGTTCACCGCATTGTGTCCGCGTACTGTCGGTGTGCGCTTCGCCGAGAGGTTATTTCTCAGGCGCTTCTTCAGCCGGCCCACCGGGCGATTGGCGAGCGCCTGTCGGACGCTTCTATTCCTGCGTTCCCACTGGATTCGCATGCCCCCGCTGATGTTGTTGCGTCACTTAGCACGCAAGGTCCTTTCCCGAAATGACCGCTGATCGCAGTCACCCGCGATGGATCCGCGAGCCGACCGACACTCTATCCCTGGCGTCGCTCAATAAAGTCTCCAGTCCAGAATACTCCCATCGAGCACCCCCAGCCGGAGGTGAACACGGATGTAATTGGTGTAGGCGACAAGTTCGGGCTCCGGCGTTCTGGCCTGTCTGCGCACCCGGGCGCGGATGATGCAGCTGTTGTGCGCCTTGCCAGTAGCCTGGAGGGGAAGGAGGGTTTCGGCGCTGGACTGGTAAGCGGAAAGCTGCCTGGAAATTATCTGGCTCTGGCCGTCAAGGCAGCTGGAAATGAAATCAATATCCAGGGCGGCTCCTGCACCTCCGGCTCCACGCTCCAGGTTAACGCGGGCGAGTGCGACGCTGTCACTGCTGAACACATCGGCACTTTCACCGGGTGCGAGCGCGCGGGGAATTCCGTCAAATTCTACCTCGAGTGCAAGGTGGTCGAGCAGCAGGCCATGATCAGACCAGAAGGTTCCGGCCTCCAGAGCCCTGAGCACTCCCGTGTAGCTCCGCTCTGGCGTTGCAATGTGCATGCGCGAGGAAGAGCAGGGCTGCGCATCGACGTCGCCGTTGCCAGACGCCGGGCGTGCCAGCGCAGCCCACAAAGTCTGCCCCGATGACAGATACAGGTCCCAGACAGTGTCTGCGGACGTGGGGACGAGTCGGGTATTTTGCCCATCCGGGCTTTCATCGACTTCCACTACCTTCTCGGGAGAGTGATAATCGGTAAGAAAGGCAGCATGCCCGGCGGCGCGGATGCGCTGGAGGAGGCTTGCAAAGGTCTGTTCCTGGTGCCTCGGGCTATCAACGCTTCGCGAGCCCGATGCGGTGTTTTTCAGTCGCGGCAGCCAGGCCGTTTCCTGGTCCGGCTGAAGCAGTACGTTCAGGTGTTCGCGACCCGGGTGGGACGGAAGTTCCAGTGCCAGTCCGAGGAAGATAAGCAGATCGGGATATGCCTGACGCAGTGCAACGACCGCCTTGCGCTGCCGCCCGCTATCGGCGCTCTCGGTATCGACGCGGTCGCTGAGCGCGATGACATCGCATCCGGCAGCGGCTGCTTTCGCTACCTGTTCACTCAGGCCCAGGGCCCGATCGCTGGCGAGCGCTTGCGTCTGCTCGGCGATCAGGTTTGCGCGCTGTCTGGCCCAGGGAACCTCGCCGCGTATAACGGCCGTCGGCCCCTCTGGCAGTATGAACAGTACACCGAGAGCTCCCATCAATGTGGCCGTGATCGCGATAGCCGGTAGCCAACCCCTGCCTCGCGAGTGGTATGAGTGTTCGATGTTGGCACATATCGACGGGCGAGCCTGTGGGCGCTCTCCGCGCAGCGCAATTGCCGCACCAATGCCCAGCGCCATTAGCGCATCGGTAACTTCTGGCGTCGCTCCCCGGATGTAAATCTGGAACCACTCTGAGGTAAACAGCAGTAGCGCGGTGAAAGCTGTAGCAGCGAGCAGGCTCAGGCGTGCTTCCATCAGGAGCCAGGCAAGCAGCCCGTACAGCACCAGTTTCTTCCAGGTAGCAATAACATTAATGATGATATTGCCCCCCAGTGAACCGCTGAAAGGAATCCAGCTAAAGCTCGCAGGCGTGTCGCGTAGCGTGAGGGACAGAAAGCTGGCGCCAACAATCGCTACCATCAACAGCATAGCCAGAATCGCAGGATACCAGCGGCCGCGTAGGAGTCGCCAGAGGATCAATGCGCACAGGGCGCCCGCGACGTCGTCAATGTTAACTGTGCTGCCAACGAACAGCGCACCCACCGCGAGAACAAAGCCCGTGCCGGGCAGATACCAGCCCGCTCGGACAGCCGGCGCGTAACGCTCGAGAAGCTGATAACACACCAGCCACAGGAGTGTGTTCTGGAATACCCAGAATGGCTCGGGCACGCGTCTGGCTAAGAGGGAGACGGCATTGTCCCGGAGCAGACCGAGGTCCAGGGTAGGAACGAAGGGAATCCATTGGTAAGCCAGCCATCCCGCCACCAGCAGAAGCGGTAAGGGCAGTTTCAGTGGCAGGGCGGGCAGGCGCTGTCGAGTGCGGGCCACGGCAAGGCCGAGGAGCAGGCCTGCCAGCATACCGAACAGGTTCCAGACAACATCAACCCCTGAGGGCACGCGGTTGGCAATGAACACCTGCGCCACCTGTGCGGCGTAGGCCACGACCAAACCGGCGAAGCTGAGCCGGACGATCTGCAAGGAATTGGCTCTGCGACCATCGCGGGTGGCAAAAATACTGAAAAAACCATAGGGAACAAACAGCAGGATGTTGGCAATGATATTCCCACGTGACCCCCCGCGGAGACTGAAATCCACCAGCTGGGCCATGCGCTCGGGGGTGTAGGTGTAGGTCGAGAAGTTCAGCGGATAGATTGATCCGTAAAAAATCATTACCGCCGTCAACACGAGCAGAGCGCGCATGCTGCGTTCCTATTTCAAACCATATTTTTCCAGCATGGAGTAAAGCGTGGGTCGTGTCACACCCAGTAGGTTCGATGCCTCGGATACATTGTCGCTTGCACATGCCATGGCACGCTGAATGGCTTCGCGCTCTGCAGTTTCACGCACCTGCCGCAGATTCAGCGCCATGTCCTCCCGGTCGTCGCTTAACACGCTGCCAAGCTCCAGGTCCTCGGCACTGATCTGGCTGCCATCCGCCATGATCACCGCGCGCTTGATGCGACTCTCCAGCTCGCGCACATTGCCCGGCCAG
>CAZTJR010000066.1:0-1543 GCA_964613795.1 uncultured Alteromonadaceae bacterium
GAGTACGTCTGTGAATCCTGTGGAGAACTGACTGAAGCGCTGCGGAAAATCAGTGATCCGCCGCTTGAGATTTGCCCTGTCTGCGGTCAACCCGCGCTGCGTAAAAAGGTGTCGGCCGCAGCCTTCCGGCTCAAGGGCGGAGGCTGGTATGAAACGGATTTCAAGACCGGGGACAAAAAGAAGAATCTCGCTGCCGATGAGAGCAGGCCCTCGAGTACCCAGGACAAACCCGCCGATACGGCAAAGTCTTCGTCGTCTGAATCGGCGTCAGCAGGCTCAAAAGCATCTGCCGGCAAGGCGGACAAGAGCAAAGGCACTACGAGTGGTGGCAGTTCCAGCGCCGCCTGAACCCTTGCCCGGTAGGGCGTTCCAGAGCCGGAGATACGGAGATACAAAGCATTATGCGCAGCCACTATTGCGGTGTACTGACCACCGCAGACATCGACCAGACTGTCACTCTATGCGGCTGGGTAGACCGTCGCCGCGACCACGGCGGCGTCATTTTTCTGGATGTGCGAGACCGCGAAGGCATCGTCCAGGTGGTATTCGATCCGGACACCGAGGAGCACTTTGCGCGCGCTGACAGGGTGCGCAGTGAGTACGTGCTGCGGATCACGGGCCGCGTTCGTGCGCGCAGCAATGCAACCGTCAATCCAGCGATGGCAACCGGTGCCATCGAGGTCCTCGGCAAGCAGCTGGACATCCTCAACAGCGCCGAGACACCGCCGTTCCAGCTCGATGAACACACTGCCGTGGGTGAGGAAGTACGGCTCCGCTTCCGCTACATGGACCTGCGCCGCCCTGAAATGCAGTCGCGGTTGGTCATGCGCTCGCAAATTACCGCTGCAGTGCGCCGTTTTCTCGAAGACGAGGGTTTTCTCGATATCGAGACGCCCATCCTTACCCGGGCGACGCCAGAGGGTGCCCGCGACTACCTGGTCCCGAGCCGGACCCATCCCGGCAAATTCTTTGCCCTGCCGCAGTCGCCCCAGCTGTTCAAGCAGTTGCTGATGGTGTCGGGCTTTGATCGCTATTATCAGATAGCCAAATGTTTCCGCGACGAGGACCTGCGGGCAGACCGGCAGCCGGAATTTACACAGATCGATATTGAGACGGCGTTTCTGGACGAGGCCGCCATCATGGATATTACGGAGCGAATGGTGCGCTCCCTTTTCTCCAGCGTTCTGGATGTCGACCTTGGCGCGTTTCCTCATATGACCTGGCGCGAGGCAATGTCGCGCTTCGGCTCGGACAAGCCTGATCTGCGCATTCCGCTTGAGCTAGTCACGGTCGACGATCTGATGCAGAAAGTGGAATTCAAGGTGTTCCGCGGCCCGGCTGATGATCCTGCTGGCCGCGTGGCAGCCCTGCGGGTCCCCGGCGGCGCCACAATAAGCCGCAAGGAAATAGACGATTACACGCGCTATGTCGGTATTTTCGGCGCCCGCGGCCTGGCCTGGATCAAGGTTAACGATCTTGCTGCAGGTGTCGAAGGGTTGCAGTCCCCCATTCTGAAGTTCATGCCGGAATCTGTGATTGCCGA
>CAZTJR010000066.1:1643-6020 GCA_964613795.1 uncultured Alteromonadaceae bacterium
CCTGGCGGGAGACGAAGCAGGAGGCAGGGTATGGCTGGTCACAGCAAATGGGCCAACATCAAGCATCGCAAGGCGGCTCAGGACGCCAAGCGCGGGAAGATGTTCACCAAGCTGATCCGCGAACTCGTGGTCGCCGCCAGGCAGGGTGGGCCTCTGCCAGAGGACAATCCGCGGCTCAGAGCGGCAGTGGACAAGGCGCTTGGTGCCAACATGACCCGGGACACCGTGGATCGGGCCATCGCAAGAGGTGCCGGCACCAGCGACAGTGACAATGTCGAGGAAGTCACTTACGAAGGCTATGCTGCCGGCGGCATAGCCGTGCTGGTCGAAACGATGACCGACAATCGCAATCGCACGGTGGCCGAGATCCGCCATGCTTTCAGCAAGCGCGGTGGTAACCTTGGCACGGACGGTTCGGTAGCCTACCTCTTTGAGCGCAAGGGTCAGATCAGCTTTCCTCCGGGTACTGATGAGGAGCGTGTAATGGAGGTGGCGCTGGAAGCCGGCGCCGAGGACATTCAAAGCCATGACGACGGCTCACTTGATCTCAGCACTGCCTGGGAGGACTTCTACACCGTGCTAACCGCCCTGGAAGAGGCCGGTCTGGAAATCGAGTCGGGCGAGGTCACGCTGATTGCCAGCACGACGGTTCCGGTGGACGCCGCCGGCGCAGAGAGCCTGATGGCCCTTGTGGACGCGCTGGAAGAGCTTGACGATGTGCAGAATGTTTATACGAACGTCGATATCCCGGATGAGGTGCTGGCCTCGCTGCAGGGGTGATGAACTTCGTGGACCGGTCGGCCACGACGCGTAATCCGAGCTGGAAATACTGTTCATTTATACATACCATGCCGGCATTAGGTCACCCGGAACGCGGAACATGGCAGTGATACTGGGTATCGATCCGGGCTCGCAGAAAACCGGGTTCGGGATCATTGAATGTGCACAAGGCAGTTGTAGCTACGTCACCAGCGGCCTCATCCGGCTGCCGCCGGGAGCGCTGCCAGAGCGGCTTCGAGTGATTGCCGAGAGCGTTATGCAGCTGGTGAATGACTATTGCCCTTCAGAGCTGGCTATCGAGCAGGTATTCATGGCAAAAAGTGCAGGGTCGGCGCTCAAGCTGGGTCAGGCACGGGGCGCAGCTATCGTGCCCTGCGTGACATCAGGCATGGCGGTGGGAGAGTACTCCGCGCGGCAGATCAAGCAATCCGTTGTTGGCACCGGTGCCGCCGACAAACGTCAGGTTCAGCATATGGTCATGACATTGCTCCGTCTGCCCGCGGTGCCGCAGGAGGATGCGGCGGACGCGCTGGCGGCCGCGCTTTGCCACGCCCATAGCCGTTCCAGCCTGGTGAACCTGGCTGGCGCCACTGCCGTGCGTCGTCGGCGCCTGCGATGAATCCTGTCCCCGAAAGCGAGGTAGCGGCATGATCGGTCGATTGCGCGGCGTCATCGTGACCCGTCAGCCGCCGGAAATTGTTGTTGACGTGGCGGGGGTCGGTTACGAGGTTCAGGTGCCGATGAGCACCTTTTTTCAACTGCCCGCCGTCGGTGAAGAGGTCAGCCTGGTCACGCATTTTGCCGTGCGTGAGGATGCCCAGCTTCTTTACGGTTTCCTCGATGAGCGCGATCGCGTTCTGTTCCGCAGCCTGATCAAGGTGAGCGGTGTGGGCCCCAAGCTGGCATTGACACTGCTCTCGGGGATGGACGCCGACAGCTTTGTGCGCTGCGTGCAGAGCGAGGACCTGAAAGCGCTCGTGGCAACGCCGGGCGTGGGGCGCAAGACGGCGGAACGACTGCTTGTCGAAATGCGCGACAAGCTCAAGGACTGGATAGGCGTATCAGACGGCAGTTCAGGGTTGCAAAGCGCTCCACCGGAGGGGCGCGACATTGCCGCGGATGCCGAGGGTGCGCTGGTGGCTCTGGGCTACAAGCCAGCTGAGGCGGCGAAACTGGTGTCGGCAGTTAAAGATGACAGTGTCACGGATAGCGAAGAGCTGATCCGCCGGGCCCTGCGTTCCACCGTGCGCGACAGCAGCAGGAGTTCGCGCAGTGATTGAAACCGATCGATTGATTTCCCAAGCGGCAACCAGCCCCCGTGAGGATGCGCTGGATCGCGCCATTCGCCCGAAGACCCTCGAGGAATACGTGGGTCAGCCGGTGGTGCGGGAACAGATGGCGATATTCCTGCAGGCGGCGCGTGGGCGCAACGAGCCGCTGGATCACACCCTGATCTTTGGTCCGCCGGGCCTGGGCAAGACCACGCTCGCCAGCATCATTGCCAATGAAATGGGTGTGTCGCTGAAGACCACATCCGGACCGGTATTGGAAAAGGCCGGCGATATCGCTGCGCTGATGACCAATCTCGAGCCCGGCGACGTGCTGTTTATCGACGAGATCCATCGGCTCAGCCCTTTTGTTGAAGAAATACTCTACCCGGCGATGGAGGACTATCAGCTCGATATCATGATCGGGGAAGGGCCTGCCGCACGCTCGATCAAGCTCGATCTGCCGCCCTTTACCCTGGTCGGCGCCACGACGCGTGCGGGCCTGCTGACATCACCGCTGCGTGACCGTTTTGGTATTGTTCAACGTCTCGAATTCTACGCGGTGGAGGACCTGGCGCAGATCGTGGCGCGCTCGGCGCGCTTGCTGGATATGGGTATCGATACCGGCGGTGCGCTGGAAATTGCGCGGCGCTCCCGTGGCACCCCGCGCATTGCCAACCGGCTACTGCGGCGCGTGCGTGATTTCGCTGAGGTCAAGGCAGACGGCTACATCAACGCGGATGTGGCGGATCGAGCGCTCGACATGCTCAGCGTCGACAGTCGCGGTTTTGATCATCTCGATCGCCGCCTCCTGCTGACCATGATCGAGCATTTTGACGGCGGACCGGTCGGCGTCGACAGTCTTGCGGCCTCACTGTCCGAGGAGCGCGGCACGATCGAGGACGTCCTCGAACCCTATCTGATACAGCAGGGATTCATGGTGCGAACGCCCCGCGGGCGAACCGTCACCCGAAACGCCTATCTGCATTTCGGCCTGGCACAGCCCGGTGCGTTATCCGCCCCGGATGCCCTGCCGCTGAACACGCCAACGGAACCGGATTGATGCCAGACGGTGAATTTTCCCTGCCTCTTCGAGTCTACATCGAGGACACCGATGCGGGCGGTATCGTCTATTACGTGAATTACCTGAAGTACATGGAGCGGGCGCGGACAGAGTTCATGCGCAGCCTTGGGTTTGATCGCAGCCGAATTTTCAGCGCAGAGTGCCTGTTTGTGGTTCGAGATATCGCGCTGGTGTACCACACGCCGGCACGACTTGACGACGAACTGGCCGCTTCGGTCAGCGTTATCGCAGCGCGCGGCGCGCGTCTGTCGCTGTTCCAGTCAGTGAGACGCGTTGACGAATTGCTGGTCTGTGCCGATGTGACCATCGCCTGCGTCAGCCGCGATGAACTGCGACCCCGTCGCATGCCGGGAGATATGCTTGCTACACTGCGCGAGCGGGTCACTCTCGTGCCGACCGCCTGATATACACCAACGGAGACCCTTGCGTGCAGGAACAGCTCAGCCTTCTGGATCTTGTGATCAACGCCAGTTTTGTGGTGCAGCTGGTGATGCTGCTGCTGCTGCTGGCTTCTGTGATTTCCTGGTACATGATCGTGCAGCGCGTGATTTATTTCCGCAACTCCCGCGACGACATGCTGGCGTTTGAAGAGCAATTCTGGTCCGGCATCGATCTTGCCGAGCTTTACCGGGAGGGCAACGAGCGGGCCAGCGAGGGCGGCGTTATTCTGGGTATGGAGAGCATTTTTCGCTCCGGTTTCAAAGAGTTTTCCCGCCTTGCGCAGCAGCCTGACATGGATGCCGAGGCCGTTGTCGAGGGTGCGCGTCGCGCCATGCGCGTCGCCACCCTGCGCGAGGAGGAACGTTTGGAGCAGAATTTGCCATTCCTCGCCTCTGTCGGATCTACCAGCCCCTATATCGGCCTTTTCGGCACGGTATGGGGCATCATGCACTCGTTCCGCGGTCTGGCGAATGCGACCCAGGCAACCCTTGCCACCGTTGCGCCGGGCATATCCGAGGCCCTGATCGCTACCGCAATGGGCCTTTTTGCCGCCATTCCCGCCGTTATGGCCTATAACCGCTTCGCTGCGCGCGTGGATGTCTTCGAGAACCGTTACGATACCTTTGTCGACGAATTCTCGAGTATTCTTTACCGGCAGGCCTACGCCCTGCGCTCGCGCAACCGCAAGAGCTGAGCCAGTATGGGACGTAGCCGCAACAAGCACCGACCGATGGCCGAGATCAACGTCGTGCCCTACATCGACGTCATGCTGGTGCTGCTGATCATTTTCATGGTGACGGCGCC
>CAZTJR010000067.1:0-3249 GCA_964613795.1 uncultured Alteromonadaceae bacterium
GCCACAATGCGCTGGTGCACCTGCTCCAGCGGCGCTGACAGGATAAGCTCGCGCAGGTCGGGCTGGCCGAGCAGAAAAATCTGCAGCAGCGGCTTGCCGCCGGCCTGGATGTTGGTGAGCAGGCGCAGCTCTTCCATGGCGGAAACGGAAAGGTCCTGGGCCTCGTCCACGATAAGCAGCGCGCGCCGGCCTTCCCGATGCCACTTTTGCAGCAGTCGCGACAGGTGCTGCAGCAGAACGCCTTTTTCCGTGTGGGCCACATCCACGCCGAACTCATAGGCAACCATCTGCAGCAGGTCTGAGGCTTCCAGCTGGGAGCAGACGATATTGGCGGTGGTTACCTTCTCGCCGGAGAGATCCTCCACCAGTGCGCCCACCAGCGTGGTCTTGCCGGTACCGGGGCGACCGGTGACCATAACGAAGCCCTCGGCGCGCATGAAGGCGTAGGCCATGTAGGCACGGGCTTTCTTGTAGCCGCGATGCTGGAAGGCAAAATGGTGATCCGGACTCAGCCGGAACGGTTCTGCTGTGAATCGGTAGTACAGGTCGTACATAGTGTTATCAGTCCACTGTCACGCACTGCGTGCATGCACGTGTTATATCAGAGAAGCATAGCCTGCGTCCCTGCGCGGTCAATCACAAGCATTCCCGAGCACGGGCCGCGGCGTTTGTGACTGCGCTCACAGGCACTCAGGCAGAGTGTGCGCGCGGTCACGCCGACAGCGTGAGCGCCAGAACGGCTAGAGCCGCCAGAGCGAAACACCCGCCGCCGTGGCTTCCTCGCGGTCGAGCAGGCCTTTGATATCCATGATCACGCCGTCCGGCGCAAGCCGCGAAGTAATCGTGGCGAGACCTTCGCTGCGATACGCGTCGTGGGCCACGGCCAGCACCACGGCGTGCGCCGCCGGCAGATCCTGCCAGGCGACCAGCGGCAGACCGTACTCGTGCTCCGCCTCTTGCGAATCCGCCAGCGGATCGTGCACGCTCACGTCGCAGCAGTAATCCTGCAGCTCGCGAATAATGTCCGGCACCCGCGAGTTGCGCAGGTCCGGGCAGTTTTCCTTGAAAGTGAGACCGAGCACGGTGACTTTTGCGCCGGCCACCGGATGGCCGCGGCTGACCAGCTGCTTGACCGTCTGTTCGGCGATGAACTTGCCCATGCCGTCGTTGGTCTGGCGCCCGCCGAGCACCACCTGCGGGTGATAGCCCACGCTCTCGGCCTTGTAGGTGAGGTAATACGGATCAACGCCGATACAGTGACCGCCCACCAGCCCCGGGCGGAAGGGCAGGAAATTCCACTTGGTGCCCGCCGCTTCCAGCACGTCCAGGGTGTCGATGCCCAGCTTGTTGAAGATCAGCGCCAGTTCGTTCATCAGCGCAATATTGAGGTCGCGCTGGGTGTTCTCAATCACCTTGGCCGCCTCCGCCACCTTCACGCTGGCCGCGCGGTGCACACCGGCATCGATAACGCTTTCGTACAGGGCCGCGATACGCTCGAGTGTCTCAGGCGTATCCCCGGACACCACCTTGGTGATGGTTTCCAGCCGGTGTACTTTGTCACCCGGGTTGATGCGCTCGGGGGAATAGCCGATATAAAAACCATCGCCGCCACTGCCGACACCATTGCGACCCGCCCAGGACAACCCGGATTCCTGCTCCAGAATGGGCACGCAGACCTCTTCGCTGCAGCCCGGATACACCGTGGACTCAAAAATCACCGTGGTGCCGGGGCGCATGTGCTGACCGACCGTGCGCGAGGCGCCGGTGAGCGGCGACAGATCCGGCCGGTGGGCGTTATCAATGGGCGTGGGCACCACCACGATAATGGTGTCGGCCTCGGCCAGACGCGACGGATCGCTGGTAAGCTCCAGCTGCGCCGCCTGGCCAAAATCGGCGTCGGGCACTTCGCCGCTGGGGTCGTGGTGCTGACGGTAGTGCGCCAGCTTGCGCTCGTTGAGATCGAACCCGATGGTCGGGCGCTGGCGCCCGAAGGCAATGGCCAGAGGCAGGCCAACGTAGCCCAGGCCGACAATGGCGACGGTATTGTTCATGGCGCTTCCGTTTTCGCTGAGGTAGGGGGTGAGCCGTCTGCGCTGCGCTCCCCGCCAGCGGCGGCGTGCTGCGCGAGAAACCAGTCCGCGGTTGTTTTCAGTCCCTGGGCAATCTTCACGGCAGGCTCATAGCCCAGATGCTTGCGCGCCTTGTCGATGCTGGCCTGGGAATGGTGCACATCGCCGTCGCGAAAGTCGCGGTACTCTGGCTCGCGGCCGGCGATGTCCGGGTGCTCGCGAACCAGCGTGTCGCGCATGAGCGCATACAGCGCCTTCAGCGTGGTGCGATCGCCGACCGCAACGTTATACACCTCGTTCACGGCACCGGCGCGCTCTGCTGTGGCGGCGAGCACGTTAGCCTGCACTACGTTATCGATGAAGCAGAAATCCCGCGACGTGCTGCCATCCCCGTTAATGGTGCAGGCCTCGCCGGCCAGCAGCGCATGGAACCAGCGCGGAATCACTGCCGCATAGGCTCCCTCGGGATCCTGCCGCGGCCCGAACACGTTGAAATAGCGCAGGCCGATGCACTGCATGCCGTAGGAGCGGGCAAAGACATCGGCATACAGTTCATTCACGTACTTGGTGACCGCATAGGGCGACAGCGGCCGGCCAATCGTCTCTTCAACCTTGGGCAGCGCTTCGTGATCGCCATACGTGGATGAGGAAGCGGCGTAGACAAACCGGCTGACGCCGGCATCGCGCGCCGCCACCAGCATGTTGACGAAACCATCGATATTGGCGGCGTTCGTGGTAATGGGGTCCGCCAGAGAGCGCGGCACACTGCCGAGCGCTGCTTCGTGCAGCACGTAATCGACGCCCTCCGCCGCGCGCTTGCAGTCCACCAGTTCGCGGATATCGCCCTTAATAAAGGAAAAGCGCGTGTTGGTGGCGGCGGCCACATCGCGCACCGCATCAACGTTGTGCCGATGGCCGGTGGCGTAGTTGTCCAGGCCCACCACCCGCTGCCCTGACTGAAGCAGGGCAATGGCGAGGTGCGAGCCGATAAAGCCGGCGACACCGGTCACCAGCCAGGTTTTCGGGCTATCCCTCAGGGCCTGCTGTGCATCGCTGTAGCGGGTCATCTCTCATCCACGGCTGGGTGGCCTTGCTGCCGGAGCAGTCGTTTACCTTGCGCAGGGAGTATAGACAGGCCAGGTAGCGAGTCATAGGGGCGTTTTGGCGAGGATGGGAACGG
>CAZTJR010000067.1:3349-5892 GCA_964613795.1 uncultured Alteromonadaceae bacterium
AAACCGTGACATCCCCCACAACTTCACCCCGCCGCCCTCTATAGGCCGCAACGCCAGCCCCCGATGGCGGTACAATCGGAAATCGATATACGCATAATGCAATCATCGCAAGCGGGACATCTACCCAGTGCCTAGCAACATCAGCCTGCTGACCTACGGCCTTGCCGGAATCGCCTTCGCGCTGATCAGCGTGCTGCTGCTGTTCCGTTGGCGGGTGAAGCCGCTGGGACCCAGCCTTACGCTCGCCTGCGGCATTACCGCGGCCTGGGCGCTGAGCATTGCCCTGGGCACGCTCCCCGATTACCCACCGCTGCGCCTGATTCGCACAATAGAGCTGCTGCGCAACGCCACCTGGCTGTTCTTTCTGCTGCAGCTGCTGAGCCTGCAGCACGGCAACAGCCCCTGGAGCTGGCATGGCCGTCAGTGGCTGCGCCCTTTTCTGCCCCTGATGCTGCTTGTGCTGGCGCTGCTGCTGGCACCTGCCCTGCCCCGGGAATGGGTTCCCCGGGCGCTACTGGCGCAGCACCACGACCTCATGCTCTCGGCCTGGCTGGTGCTGGCCATTGCCGGACTGGTGCTGATCGAACAGCTGTACCGCAACGCCGCCAGCGGCGAGCGCTGGTCGCTGAAGTTTCTCTGCCTGGGCCTCGGCGCGCTCTACGCCTACGACTTTTTCATGTACGCCGAAGCACTGCTGTTCCGTCAGCTGGATGCCGAGCTGTGGCAGGCCCGCGGCCTGGTCGCTGCGCTGGTAACGCCCTGGCTGGCCATTGGCATTGCGCGCAACACGCAGTGGCGCATGGACCTGCATGTGTCCCGTCATGTGGTTTTCCACAGCGTGACGCTGATGGGCACCGGACTCTACCTGCTCGGCATGGCCGTGATCGGCTACTTTATTAAGTACCTGAACGGCAGCTGGAGCGGCGTGCTGCAGGTCGGCTTTCTCGCTGCCAGCGGCGCACTGCTGGCCAGTCTGTTGTTTTCCGGCAAGCTGCGCGCGCGCCTGCGCGTCCTGCTGTCCAAGCACTTTTTCAGCTATCGCTATGACTACCGCGACGAGTGGCTTAAATTCACCCATGCCCTGGCGGGCCTCTCGGGCGATGTGGCCGAGGGCATTATCCGCACCATGGCACCGCTGGTGAACGGCCGCGCCGGTCTGCTGTTCAGTACCCCGCCCGGCGACACGCCGCGATTGCTCGCGCACTGGCAGATGCCGCCGCCGCAGGACTGCCGCGAGGGTCTGGGCAATCTGCCGGGCTGGGTAGCGAGGAGCGACTGGGTGGTAGACCTGCGCGAACGGCGCCGCAGCCCGGATCTCTACGATGGCCTGGTCCTGCCCGACTGGCTGGAAACACACGAGGACCTCTGGCTGATTATCCCGCTGGTATTCGGCGAGCGCCTGGAAGGCCTGCTGATGCTCAAAGGCTCGGATCTCAAGCAGAGCCTGAACTGGGAAGACCGCGACCTGCTGAAAACCGCCGGGCGCCAGGCCGCCAGCCACCTGGCCCAGCACCTGGCCAGCCAGGCATTGGTGGAGGCGCGGCAGTTCGATGCCTTCAACCGGCTATCTGCCTATGTGGTGCATGACCTGAAGAACATTCTGGCGCAGCAGTCGCTGATTGTGTCCAACGCCGCCAAGCACCGCGACAATCCCGCCTTTATCGATGACATGATCGCCACAGTGGAAAACTCGGTTAACCGCATGCAGCGCCTGATGGAGCAGATGCGCTCGGGCGTGCGCAGCGCCGACGCCAAACGGATTGACCTCACTGCCCTGCTGCGCGATGTCGTGGCTCAGCGCGCCAGCACGTCGCCCAGCCCGACAGCCGAGCTGGCGACGGACAACGCCTGCCACGTGGAAGCCGACCGCGAGCGCCTGGCCACCGTGTTCACGCACCTGGTGCAAAATGCCCAGGAGGCCACCGCCGCCACTGGCAAGGTGCGGGTCCGCCTCACCTGCGACAGCACGCGGGTCATCGTCGACATTAGCGACACCGGGCGCGGCATGGACGACGACTTTGTCCGCACACGCCTGTTCCGCCCCTTCGAATCCACCAAAGGCCTGACTGGCATGGGCATCGGCGTCTTCGAAAGCCGCGAATACATCCGCCAGCTCGGCGGCGACATCGACGTAGAAAGCATCCTCGGCCAGGGCACCCGCTTCACCGTGCAGCTCCCGCTTGGCCCACCAGGCGATTTAAAGGACACATAATGGTAAAAGACAGCAACAAGCCCCTCCTGGTTGTAGAAGATGACAAGGGCCTGCAAAGCCAGCTCCGCTGGGCCTTCGACGGCTACGACGTCGTTGCCGCCGGCGACCGCAGTGAGGCCATTGCCCTGTTGCGCCGCCACGAGCCCGGTGTGGTCCTGCTCGACCTCGGCCTGCCGCCGGACCCGGGCGGCGTGACCGAGGGCCTGGCCACTCTCGGCGAAATCCTGTCCCTGGCGCCGGAAACCAAGGTCATTGTGGTAACGGGCGACAATGACCGCAAGAATGCCGTCAAGGCGATTGCCGGCGGCGCCTATGATTTCCACCAGAAGCC
>CAZTJR010000068.1:0-5507 GCA_964613795.1 uncultured Alteromonadaceae bacterium
TGCCCTACATCGACGTCATGCTGGTGCTGCTGATCATTTTCATGGTGACGGCGCCAATGTTGATGCAGGGTGTCAAGGTTGATCTGCCGGAAGCCCGCACTGAGCCGGTTGACGATCAGGACAGCGAGCCGCTGATTGTGTCTGTCAATCAGTCCGGGCAGTTGTTTCTGAATCTGGGTGCTCAGGAGGATCTGCCGCTATCCCTTGCCACCGTCAAGCAGCGAGTGGGAGCGGTGATGCAGCGCAATCCATCCAAGCCGGTTCTCGTCTGGGGTGACCGCGCGGTTGCCTACGGCGACGTGGTGACGCTGATGGCGGCGCTGCAGGAAGCGGGCGCGCCCAGCGTCGGACTGGTTACCGACGATCCGAAATGAACCTGAGCGTGCTCACCGATTATCTCCCGGAGTGGCTGGCGCCATCGGTGGCCACATTTTGTCTGCACCTTCTGCTGTTATTTCTTCTGCTGTCCCGCTGGGAAAGCAGCGATAGTGATCGGGTGATACAGGCGCGCAAGATCACGCCGGAGATCATCAACGCCAAGCTGGTTTCCATCGATGAATTTCGCGCCAGGCCGACGCCGAAGGCAGCGCCCAGGCAGCCGGCGACGACACAGCCTGCTGCGTCCAGAAAGCAGGCTGCACCGGCACCGTCAAAGCCGGCGCCCGCCCCGGAAAGCAAGCCTTTGGCAAAGAAAAAACCAGCAGAAACCGGCCGCAGCGAACCGGCTCCGGCCCCCGCAAAGAAACCGGCGCCGCGGCTGGACGCCGACGCGCTGGCCGAGCTGTCTCGCCGACAGCTATCCGAGTCGATGGCGGCGGAGTCCGCGGCAGAGGTCGCGGTCACTGCAGAGGAGATGGCGGCGAGCTACGCGGCGCTGATTCAGCGCGCGGTGATCGGTTACTGGAGCCGGCCACCCAGCGCGCGCAATGGCATGGAAGTGCTGCTTTCGGTGCAACTGATTCCCAGCGGTGACGTCATCAGCGTCTCCGTGGTAAAAAGCAGTGGCAACGTCGCCTTTGATCGCTCGGCGATAAACGCGGTCGAACGCGCGGGAAGTTTCCCGGAATTGAGGAACTTACCGATCAGGGAATTCGAAAAAAGCTTCAGGCGCTTTCGCCTGCTGTTCAGACCAGAGGATTTACGCTACTGATGACATCGCTCGCCCGAATTCTCCTTTTTGCGACACTGATGGTGTCTGCCGTCTCTGCCCGCGCCCAGCTGGTGATCGAGATTACCCAGGGTATGGACGACCCCACTACTATTGCGGTGGTTCCGTTTGCCACGGAGGGCACGGGTATTTCACCGGCGGATGTTGCAGAAATTGTGGCCGATGACCTGCGCCGCAGCGGCCAGTTTGCGCCAGTGCGGCGCGACAACATGCTGAGTTACCCCTCAACCTCCGGTGAGATTTATTTTCGAGACTGGCGGGCCATCGACACGGAATACGTGCTGATAGGCCGCGTGACGCCGGGCGAGCGTCTGCGGGTGGACTACGAACTGTTCGACGTGAACCGTGAGCGTAGCGTGCTCTCCGGTTCCCAGACCGATGCGCCGGGTGAGGCACGCATGCTGGCGCACCGTGTGAGTGACGCTGTTTATGAACATATTACCGGTATTCCGGGTGCGTTCGCGACGCGGCTTCTTTATGTTTCCGTGGAGCGCAATCTGCAGGGCAAGGATTACTACCGTCTCACGCTCTCGGATGCTGACGGTGCCCGGCCGATTGTGCTGCTGGAATCCCGCGAGCCGATCATGGCGCCAAGCTGGGCGCCGGACGGCCGGGAAATTGCTTATGTGTCGTTCGAGACCGGTCGTCCGGCCATTTTCCGCCAGGAGCTACGCTCCGGCGCGCGGGAGCAGCTCACCAGCTTCCGTGGCCTGAACAGTTCCCCGGCCTGGTCACCGGACGGCAACACCCTGGCTATGGTGCTGTCGAAAGACGGCAGCCCCGACATTTATCTCATGGATATGGCCAGTCGCCGGCTGAGTCGCATCACTCGGCACTATGCGATCGATACCGAGCCGACCTGGATGCCGGATGGCAAGTCAATCCTCTTTACCTCGGATCGGGGCGGGCGCCCGCAGATTTACCGCTATCACCTGCAGACCGGAATCACCGACCGCGTGACTTTTGAGGGCAACTACAATGCGCGTGCGCGCATTGCCCAGGATGGCCGCAATGTGGTGCTGGTGCATCAGCGTGACGGCCAGTACCACATTGCGATCCATGACCTTGTGACCGACCGTCTGCAGGTGCTGACCAGTACAGATCTTGACGAAAGTCCCAGTATCGCCCCTAATGGCTCTATGGTATTGTACGCTACGAAATCCGGGGATCGCGGAATTCTGTCGGCAGTGTCGGTAGACGGTGGCGTGAAGTTTAATCTGCCAGCCCGAAGCGGCGACGTACGGGAGCCCGCCTGGTCACCCTACTTAATGCCTTGAAGGTGCGGCGGATATACGCCGTTAACACACGACACACACGTTAAGGAAGCACGCTATGAAAGATCTGCCAGTTGCCGGTAAGGCGCTTACATTGCTGTTTACCGCTGCGTTTCTGGTGGCTTGTTCGGGCACGGATACGCAGCAGCAGGAAGAGGCTGCAGCTGCTGCAGCCGCCGCGGAAGCTGCAGCAGCGCAGCAGGCTCGAGAGGCCGAGCAGGCGGCTGCACGGGAAGCCGCTGCAGCGCGTCAGGCCGCAGCAGAGGAACGACGCCTTGAGCAGGCCGTTGCCGCTGCAGGATCCACGTTCTATTTCGACTTCGATAGTTCCACTCTGACAACTGAAGCACGACAGGCGCTCGACGCGCACATTGCGCTGTTGCGTACCAACGACGAGGAAGTCCGTCTCGAGGGCCATACCGACGAGCGCGGTACCCGCGATTACAACATGGCGCTGGGTGAGCGCAGGGCGAACTCCGTGCGCGACTATATGGTTGTTAATGGAATACCGAGCTATCGCATCGAAACCGTGAGCTACGGCGAAGAGAAGCCCGTCGCGTATGGCTCTGGCGAGGAGAACTGGTCCCAGAATCGCCGCGTGGAACTCTCGCGTCAGTAAAGCCGCGAGTATGAGTACCAGGCAATTTTTCTGGCGTGCAGTCGGGCTGACCCTTTTGGTCAGCCCGGTGTCGTTTGGGCTACTGGCCCAGGATTACATTGACGTGGAAGCCGAGCGCGAGCGGGCCCGGCAATCCGGTGGTGCCGCGGCGCAGCCGCCGATATCCACGCAACGGCCGTTGGCACCGTCTGACGGAGCGCGCAGCTACGGTCTCGATAGTCAGCCTGCCGAAACAGTGTATCGCCCTCTCGCGAACAGTCCCGATGAGGGCACTGAGCAAAATGTCGGTGATATCTTCATTCAGGTGCAGGAGCTTCAACAGGAAGTGATGCGTCTCAATGGTCTGGTTGAACGGCAGGCTAATGAAATCCGTGTCCTCAAAGAACAGAGCCTCGAGCGCTACATGGATCTCGACCGGCGGCTGGCTGGCGGCAGTGGCGCGGCTCCGGCGCCTGTTCGGGAGAGCGGGGCCAGGCAGGGCGGCGCGCCGGGGTCTGACGGGCGTCTTGGCGCTGAGCAGCCGGGTGAGGGCGACGCCTACCGTGCGGCGTATGCGCTGGTTCGCAGTCAGGAGTTTGATGAGGCTGTGACATCGTTCAAGCAGTTTCTCGATCGCTACCCGGACGGCCGTTATGCACCGAATGCGCATTATTGGCTGGGTGAGCTGTATCTTGTGGTAAAGCCAGCTGCGCCGGAGCTTGCTCGCCAGTCATTTACCTTGCTCCTGGATGAATATCCGCAGAACGCCAAGGTGCCTGACGCCATGTACAAGCTCGGGCAGGTTCACTTTGTCAAGGGCAATCGCGCCAAGGCAAGAGAGTATCTTGATCGCGTTATCCGTGAGCACAGTGATTCCGCGGCTGCAAATCTCGCCCGAGAATTTATCGACCAGAACCTGTAGGCCGGGGACTCACGTGAACACCGCCGTGCACCAGGGCGCGACAGCGCTTCGCATTACCGAAATCTTTTATTCCCTCCAGGGCGAAGCGCGCACGGTCGGTTGCCCGACTGTGTTCGTGCGCCTTACCGGCTGTCCGTTGCGCTGTGTTTACTGCGATACGGCCTATGCTTTCACTGGCGGCACTATGATGGCGCTGTCGCAGGTGGTATCCGAGGTCGCTGAATACAAGCCCCGTTACGTTACAGTGACCGGCGGCGAGCCTCTGGCCCAGCCCGGCTGTCTGCCGCTGCTGTCTGCTCTGTGTGATGCGGGTTACGAGGTGTCACTGGAGACCAGCGGCGCTCTCCCTGTGCAGGCTGTGGACCCGCGGGTGGTCAAGGTTCTCGATCTGAAGACGCCGGCGTCGGGGGAGGCACACCGGAATGATTACCGTAATCTAGCGTGTCTGGCGCGGCATGATCAGGTGAAGTTTGTCGTCTGTGATCGTGCGGATTATGAGTGGGCGCGCTTCAAGCTGGATGAATACTCTCTCGCAGACCGTGTCGATGACGTGCTGCTGTCACCGAGCCACGGCCAGTTGGCGCCGCGCGAGCTGGCGGAATGGATTTTGGCCGACAATCTTCCGGCGCGTCTGCAGCTGCAGCTGCACAAGCTGCTCTGGAACGATGAGCCCGGGCATTGATGCCTGACGACGCGCGCAGGGCCGTGATTCTCAGCTCCGGTGGCCTTGATTCCACCACGGTGCTTGCCATGGCGCGCAGCGAAGGCTATCGCTGCTATACCCTCAGCTTTGATTACGGCCAGCGTCACCGGGCAGAGCTGTTGGCGGCAAGGCGCGTATCCGAGGCTTTCAGCGATGTCGAGCACAAGGTGGTCACGCTGGACCTGGGAAGCATTGGCGGCTCCGCGCTCACGGATACCGCGATTGACGTTCCAGAGGAAGTGACGCCGGGCATACCGGTTACCTACGTGCCAGCGCGCAATACGGTATTTCTTTCCATTGCACTCGGATGGGCCGAGGTGCTTGGTGCTGAAGACATCTTTATCGGTGTCAATGCGGTTGACTATTCAGGCTATCCCGACTGTCGCCCCGCGTTCATCAATGCCTTCGAGCGTCTTGCAAACGTGGCGACGCGCACAGGCGTCGAGGGTGGCGGTATCCGTATCCACGCCCCGCTGCTCGACCTCGGCAAGGACGCCATTATTCAGCGAGGTCTGGCGCTGCAGGTTGATTATGCGTTGACCGTGTCCTGCTATCAGGCCACAGATACGGGCGAAGCCTGCGGCCGCTGCGAGAGCTGCCGTTTACGACGGCAGGGATTTAAGGACGCGGGCGTGGCTGACCCTACCCGTTATCGCGCGGCGGATTGAGCGAGCAAAAAGTGCTTGAGTTTTTTCTGTCGATCAGTACCATACGCGCTTCTTTCACAGCGTATGTTCATGCGTTGTTGCCCGCCAAGTTTCCGGGCCGTTAGCTCAGTTGGTAGAGCAGTTGGCTTTTAACCAATTGGTCGCTGGTTCGAATCCAGCACGGCCCACCATTTT
>CAZTJR010000069.1:0-5500 GCA_964613795.1 uncultured Alteromonadaceae bacterium
GCAAGCCGCGTGAGCCACGTCATTGGCGTACCCGGTCCGATCCCTTGGAGGATGTCTGGAGTCCCCCTCTGTCAGCATAGATGTCGTGTTCAGTTTTCAACGTACATCCCATTGAGGGGGCGGTCATCGAGACCCACATGACACGATACACCGAAGAGTTCAAAGAGCAGGCGGTCAGCCGGCTGATGCCACCCAACGCACAATCCGTGGCGCAGGTCAGCAGAGACATCGGCGTCTGCGGCGGCACCTTGTACACTTGGCGTAACCAGTATCGAGACCGAGGTAACGCCGTGCCGGGAGATCCATCCAATCCAGAAAACTGGAGTGGCAAGAACAAGCTCGCCGTCGTGATCGAGACCGCGGCACTGAACGAGCAGGAGCTGTCCGCATACTGCCGCGAGAAAGGCCTGTATGTGGAGCAGGTCCAGCGTTGGCGCGAGGCCGCTGAGTCCGGTACCAGCATGGAGCGCCCACTCTCACGCCGGGAACGCCGGGAATGGCAGAGCGATCGCAAGAAGTCACGGCGCCTGGAGAAGGACCTGCGACGCAAGGACAAGGCGCTGGCCGAGGCCGCTGCACTGCTCGTTCTCCAAAAAAAAGCCCGGGAAATCTGGGGGGACAGCGAGGACGATTGATTGCAGAAGCGGACCGGGAACGGGCGATCGAGTTGATTGATGAGGCGGTGACAGCGGGCGCCCGCTGCCATCGTGCCTGCGCGATACTGGAGATGACTGTGCGAACCTTGCAGCGATGGAAACAGGCTCTGAAGCGTGCGGTGACCGGCGACCAGCGAAAGCTGTCGGCGCAAGCCCGCACGCCGGCCAATGCGCTGACCGATGCAGAGCGTGATGAGATCCTGCGGGTGTGCAACCTGCCTTCGTATCGCAGCCTGCCACCCACGCAGATCGTGCCGCGGCTGGCGGATGCCGGCCAGTATATTGCCTCGGAATCGAGCTTTTATCGGGTGCTGCGCGCCGCCGGCCAGGTCAACCGCCGTGGCGCTGTGGAGCAACCTCGGCAGGTGGCAAAGCCAAAGGGCTTTTGTGCCCGTGCGCCGAATCAGACCTGGACCTGGGATATTACCTTCCTTGCCAGCAGCATACGTGGGCAGTTCTACCGCCTGTACATGATCGAGGACATCTTCAGCCGCAAGATCGTCGGTTGGGAGATTCATGCGGAGGAACTGGCTGACCATGCCAGCACACTGATCAACAAGGCGTGCCTGGCAGAAGGGATTCGCCGTGGCCAGCTGGTGCTACACGCCGACAACGGGAGTCCCATGAAGGGCGCAACGATGCTCGCCACCCTGCAACGACTGGGCATCGTCCCGTCGTTCAGCCGCCCGTCGGTGAGTGACGACAACCCGTACTCCGAGAGTCTGTTCCGAACCCTCAAATACACGCCGGCCTACCCACGCAAGCCCTTTGACAGCATCGACGCTGCGCGTCGCTGGGTCCATGAGTTTGTGGCCTGGTACAACCATGAGCACCGTCATAGCGCGATCAAGTACGTGACGCCAGCTCAACGCCACGCCGGTCTGGACAGCGAGCTGCTGCGGCAGCGCAAAGCGCTTTACGAAGCAGCAAAGGCGGCGCGTCCTGAGCGGTGGTCTGGCGCGACGCGAAACTGGGATAGAGCCAATGAGGTCTGGCTGAACCCACCAAAGGAATTGTGCGCCGAGGAGCAATCGATGGCCAAGGCTGCATAATCAATGAACGCGACATCTTTGTTGACAAACACCGCGGCCGTCTCCTGAGTGCGTTTCTTGCGCTGTTTCATGTATGTTCGCCTTTGCTGGTCCGTGATGGGTTTTCCTGGCACATCCTTGCTCCGATTGGCGTCGAAGCGAGGGAGTGTCGCCCATCGCGGGCCAGCAACCCACTGACAGTGTTGGCGTCAGTGCGGTCCCCGAACCGGCCATCGTAGTTGTCGCTGACCGGTCATGTTAATTGTCGCTCTACAGTTATCATTTGCTGCTCCGGGAAAGGTGTTTTAGGCCAGGCTGATACAGAGCCCACCCGGCCCCTTCCTTCCAGGAACCAAGCGCTATCATCGCATGCCCTCAGTGCTTACATGACATTGAAATGCAAACAATGCCCGAACATCTATCGAACCCCGTTGCTAATTCACAGACGGCCATTACTGTGCATCGTGAAGTATGCGAATAACCTGCAACCGGTCAGAGCTGACTTGTCTGTAGGTGATGATGAAGGGCACGCTTTCAATGACGAACTCACGGGTACCGGTAACTCGACCTATTCGGCCTGCCCGCGGCTGAGCTGGCAATACGATTTCTACTGTCTGGATAACTCTTATTACGACGTCGATCGCAACTATTGGACTATTTTCTCTGGAAATATAATCCTCTATTTTATCGAGGTCTTGCGTCGCCAGCTCAGTCCATTGAAGCTGCACGCTTGGCCTCCCATTTGGCCTTTACGTCGACCTGTTCTTCTTGTTGTCCGCTATCGGCGGCTTCGATACCAAGCTCTTCGGCCCGGATAAACCATTCTTCCTGTTCAATAAACTTTCTGATGGCGTGTGCCATGAAACAGGTGAGGCACAGATAGGATGGTACTGATAAGTCAACACGCTTATTTCTTGAAAATCGGCGAATGAATACTTACAAACGCTATCGTTTCCTGCCCGATATCATTTCCTATGCCGTCTGGCTCTACTATCGATTCAACGTGAGCCACAGGAAGATCGAAGATCGGTATCGCCAGGTTAACTCGTTTACATTGTTAGACTCGGCCCATGAATACTTACAAGCGCTACCGATTCCCGCCTGACATCATCAGCTACGCAGTTACGGTGTTGCTCATAGAGAACTAATCCCCGATACGATCCACAGTACCCAGCAGTATGAGAATAATCGAGCAGAACAATCTCACGAGGCAACCAGAGCCGGGGGGCAGGATAGTTGCATGAGACCAAAGGCTAGCTCTCTCTAACCTCGTGGAGTTAACTTGTCAGTATCGTATGTAGAGCTTCCGATCGCGGCAGCAAAAAATTAGTGGGACACGATCAGTCCACGGATCGGTGAGAAACTGCCGCTATCGCGGATCCCGAGGTTGCTGTTGGCAAAGGTTTGAAGTCGGACCAGTAAGCTGCTGGGGCCTGAGTTGCCTTACGCGATTGGAATAGCTTCTGTGAGCATCGCGAAATACAAAATCGGTCACCGCGCCAGGCGGCGACATCCCAGTAGACCAAGGCCCAGCAGCATGAGCAAGATAGCAGCCGGCATGTCCGCGGGGACGGGCACAGGCGCTACCGTGTCCGATGCGGAGGCCGGCTCGATATCCAGTGCAATCACCACGAAATCGCCGACGCCATTACGGAATCGTATCTCAACAAAAGGCTCAGCGGGCGGTATCGCCACCACTTGCCCCAACTGTTGTGCAAAGGTATCTCCCGCGCCGGAATCGGTGATTCCTGGAGGCCAATTCAGACCAATACTGAAATCGAAAAACGAAAAAGTGGGATCGCCCCCATCGTCAAACCCGTTACCTCGAAGCTGCAGGGTGAAGTTATTGCCGTTTGCATTGGTAACGTAGTTCGAGCCTGGCCCATCGAGTGTGCCATCAGGTGTCCAACTGCCGGTGTTTCCCGGGTCGGCCTGCGCATTGAACGCTGTGACGAGGCCGGGGAAGCTACCACCCGAGGTGCCAGCGCCGACATCAGTCACGGCATCATCAATAGTCACCGTCAGGGTGTAGCTGTCGCCCACGCTAAAATCGCTCAGCTCGGCAGGCACCGGTGCCGCGACGACTCCGGTCAGTTCGAGCACCACGATCGCCGCACTTGTTCCCCCGGAGAACATCACTATCGGAGCACATAGGGATGCAAGTACAAGCCGGCTCAACTTCTTCATGAGATAATTTTCCGTGTAGATAATTACTGGTTTAATGGTACACCACAGATAGCGCCGCGCAGCTATGCTGTCTCTCTGAATCTGGCGAGTATTCGCCTCAAGCCGCCACTGAAGCCCTCAGCACCGAATCCATTTCCAGACTTTTCATCTTGGAGAGGTTCCGCTCGCCGCCGCATGAAGTAGTGACGTTCGATATTACAGGACAGCGGGTGAGAAGCTAGGCTCTTCATCATTAACGGGGGACACCGGGGCTCATTAAACTGATTTTGCGGAATCATTTAATGGAGAACCCCCGATGTCCCACGCAGGCTTAATCTTAGGCCTTCCGGAGCTGGAGGTCGAACGGGTTGATCGTAACGACGCGATCGCCGTGTACGCCAGACCCAAGAAGCGGCCATGCTGTCTGTATTGCCAGCACCCGCGCAATCGCATCAAGGCCACCTACGAACGCACGCTGAAGCACACCCGCCAGGGCAACCAGCTGATCACGCTGTACCTGAAAGCGCCCAAGTACCATTGCCCTCGCTGCGGTCGCTACTTCCGTCATCGCTTCAAGGGAGTGCGGCCGCGATTCCGGGCGTCAGAAACGTTCCGGCTCGAGGTCTTTGAAGCCCACGATGGTGGTGCCACCCAGTGCAAGATCAACAAGACCCACGCTATCAGCCCGGCCACGGTGGAGCGCTGGTACCAGAGCTTCTGCCGCCAGCGGCTCTCCGAGATGTCCAACCGGCCCTGCCCCCGGGTACTGGGCATCGACGAGCACTTCTTCACCCGCAAACGGGGCTACGCCACGACAATGGTGGACCTCAAACGCAACAAGGTGTTCGATGTGGTGCTCGGGCGGTCAGAAGCCAGTCTGGAGCGCTATTTGAAGGCATTGCCGGGGCGAGACAACGTCCAGCTGGTCGTCATGGATCTGTCCGAGACCTACCGCAATATCGCCCGTCGCTACTTTCCACAGGCAACCATCGTTGCCGACCGATTCCACGTCGTCCGATTGGTGAATCAGCACTTTCTCAAGGCCTGACAGAACGCCGATCCCGACGGCCGCAGGAATCGCGGCCTGCTGAGCCTCATGCGTCGGCATGAATGGCGTCTGTCAACAGAGCAGCGAGAGAACCTCGGCAAATACCTCAATGAGTTTCCTGTGCTGAACGCCCTGTATGACGCCAAGCAACGCCTCAACCGGCTGCTGCTCCTGAAAACCTTGACGAGAAAGCGGGCGAAAAAGGCACTACCCAAGTTGCTCACGTTGATCGACCAGCTACATGCCAGCCCGCTTTACGCGCTGGCAAAGACACTGACATCCTGGCTGGAGCCCATCGCCGCCATGTGGCGTTTCTCGAAGAGCAATGGAGTCACTGAGGGTTACCATACCAAGATGGAAATGATGACCAGGAGGGCTTACGGATTCAGGAATTTTGAGAACTATCGATTGAGAGTCTTAACCCATTGCGGATGGGATGGCATTATTAACCGTGTTTAGTGAAAACCGGTGCATTCCCCGTTAAGTGGGGCCGCCCGGAATCGGATGGTCTGAGGTTTTATAAGTATCTGAAAAATAATGAAAGATGGTGGGCCCAGTAGGACTTGAACCTACGACCAATCGATTATGAGTCGACTGCT
>CAZTJR010000070.1:0-5371 GCA_964613795.1 uncultured Alteromonadaceae bacterium
TGTCCCGTAGATCTTACCATCACGGAATACGTGAATTTTCCTTGCTCTGGCGAACTCTTCAACGACAACGGTTCACCCGTCGGCACCGTAATTCCCGCGGGAGAAGACCGCCCCATCGCATTCTGTGATCTAAGTAACGAGATGGTTTTGGATGAGTTACCCGATATTGGCTAGTCACACTGCAAGGGATTCAGCCGCCACTGCCAGAGCCGCAGTGGCGGCTGAACGATCCATCACTGCTCGCGTCGGCGCCACGCGAGGGCACCCAGACCGCTGAAAAACAGGAAGCCCGATGCCGGCAGCGGCACCTCCACAGGATCGACAATCACATCCTGTCCGTTCAGGTTACGCGCCAGAAGCACTTCACTCGCGCTCACGGGGCTGAAGCCAGCGCCGTCGTTCACCAGGTCAAAGGCTTTGTTGAGGAAGGTAAGACCCGAGGCATCGATCTGTCGCTCTGCGGCGCCTACCTGGGCCCTGGGGCGTCTTGGGCCATTGCCATTGCCATTGCCATTGTTGGCTTGTGGTGGCGTGTCCACCCAAAACCATTGGCTATCGTCCCGGGAACCCTGCGTGACCGACAGATCCCGACCTGAATACTCATACAGGCTCTCCCATATCCCCACCTGAATCGCACCGCTCATCCAGGACGTCGACGGCCGCAGCCAGTTCTTGCTGTCCGCAACAAAGCCATGGTCGGTCTGCTGCACCTGATTCACGGCACCGAGGAAGCTGAGCATGCGACCGAAGTTGCGGGCAACACCCGTGGGATCATCGATCTGATCCTGGGCCAGCGTCTCAACATCATAGGTCGCATTGCGCTGCAGCGGCTGCAAGAGATCCACGCAATACGCCAGAACATTGCCCGGGTCGGTAAACAGTGTCCTCACGTCGATGGTGGTGTCATCACCGGCAACGCCAGAGAACATGCCTGCAGTAGTGGTTGATGTGTACTCGACCACAGAGCTGTCACTATTCTGGTAGTGAACGTTCACAGAGTCGCTGCCGGCGGGGAACAGCGTGCCTGTGCTGCTGGTGTCAAACGTCAGCTCAAGCGTCATTGGGTTGGCGCTCGCCGGCGACGTGAAGGCGGCGGCACTCGCAAGGAGAGTGGATAGGGCAAAGGTGTTCACATGCGATTTCACGAAATGTTCCTTTATCAGCCAGTTTGAATATCACGCAGGCATCACGGCCTGCCCGTTGCCTTAGCAAGAGCAGGCTTAAAGCGCTTCTGCGGGAATCTAGCAGGAATACGCGAGTGATCCCCGATTAGTACGCCAATATGTGACCGGAGACACAACAGGAGGCGTATCGCTGTTCGCGTAAACGGCGAAGGTCGCTGCGAGCACATCATTAGGGCAATGTGCTTGCATTCTGCGTGATTTCGGGGTATCCCTGAGCATTATCGGCCTTCCCCCCACAGGTTTTCAGCCATGACACTTCATGCGGTGCGCATCACTCCATCCACGCCAAATGTAAACCGGGGCATCTGGCTGCTCGTCGCACTGGCGATAACACTGGCGGCATCTGCGCGCGCAGCCACGCTCGGCGTGATAACCGATATCGATCGCCGCGCCGGGGAGCTGAGCATTGACGGCCAGACCTACATGATCGATTCGTTCTCCGAGGTAAAACAAACGACTGCCGACGGCGCTGAAGAAACCGCCGCGTGGTTCTCTCTCGATGTTGGCGATTACGTCATTTTTGATGCCCGCAACGGGCGGATCACCGGCCTGCGCAGGGAAGCCGCAGAGTCACTGGATCGTCCGCCGGGACGGCCGCTGGATGTCGACAACCTGACACCGCAGGAGCGCTGAGCAATGACACGCACGCTCAGGCATTGCAGAACCCTCTGGCAACGCTGCATCGATAAAAAACACTGGACCTCCGCAACCCTGCTCCTGTCGGCGGGCATCTTAGCCGGCGCCGCCGGCTTCAGCGCACGCGCCGACACCAACATCGCGCAGATCCCTCTTTTCCTCAGTGGCTCGGTCGATCCGAACGTGATGTTTACCTTCGACGACTCCGGCTCCATGCAGTGGGAGTACATGCCGGACAGCAATCGCTTTATCTTCACGCTGTTTATGTTCCCACGCCCGAATGCACTGTACGGCGGGGCCAACTACGCCAATCAGGTGCCCTCGCACCGAGAAGATAACCTGCATCACTATTTCGGGCGTTCCGCTCACAACAATCTGGTCTTCTATAATCCGGATGTGGATTACTCGCCCTGGGCCGCGGCCGACGGCAGCGACTTTCCAGACGCCAATCCGCAGGCGGCGCTGTACCACCCGGCCCGACCTGGACTTGGTAGCCTGAATCTCACGGTTGAGCAGACCCAGACAGCAACGTGGTTTCGCGGTGGCAGGTTCGATCAGGGCATTTGTGATCCCTGCGGCGGGTCGCGCAGCTACTGGCCGATCACCTATTACAACTATATCGGCGGTGATGTCAGTCAACGCAACAGCTACACACGGGTTCAGATCACAACGTCGACGCCCGCCGACGCCACCTTTACAAGCCCGGGCGGCATTACACGCACGCGGGATGAAGAGATCCAGAATTTCGCCAACTGGTTCCAGTATCAGCGATCCCGCGCACTGGCGTCTTTCGCCGGCATTGGCAAGGCCTTCACCCGCTTGCCGGATAACGCGCGGGTCGGATTTGGCACCATCAACAAGGGCGCAAGCCTGGTGGACGGCGCGTCAACCAGCACAATCAGCAATGGCGTGCGTCCTTTTAACCTGGCGGAGCGGCAGAATTTTTACAGCCGACTGTACAGTGCCGTCATCAGCACCTCAGGCACACCCCTGCGCCGTGCTGCCGAAAACGTCGGCCGGTACTTTTCCCGCAGCGACAGCAGCGGGCCCTGGAGCGAAACACCTGGAAGTAACGGCGGCCAGGACCTCGCGTGCCGGCAAAGCTTCCATGTCCTCATGACCGACGGCTTCTGGAACGGTTTCAACCCCGCCGTGGGCAATGCAGACGGTAATGCCGGGCCCGTCATCCCCGGCCCCGAGGAACAGAGTTACCAATACACGGCCTCCGACCCATTCCGCGATGCCTACACGAATACCCTCGGTGATGTGGGCATGCACTTCTGGAAGCGGGATTTACGCACGGACATTGCGAACGAAGTGCCGGTTAATGCGCAGGACCCCGCCTTCTGGCAGCACCTCGTGACCTACGGCATCGGCATTGGTGTTCAGGGCAGTATTGATCCCACCACCGCATTCAATGCGATCAGCAGTGGCGAGGCGATCAACTGGCCGCAACCCTTTGCCAACGCGGGCGTTCCGAATATCGACGACCTGCTGCATTTTGGCCTGAACTCACGCGGCGGCTTTTTCAGTGCCGACGATCCCGACACCTTCGCCGATGAACTCGGCTCCGTGCTCGAGGACATTATTGAGCGCATCGACACCTCCGCCACCTCCGCCGCCACCAGTGCTGCCGTGCTGCAGGCCGACACGCTGCTCTATTCAGCCAGCTTTCGCAGCGATGACTGGTCCGGCACGGTGTCGGCACTGGCCATCAGCGAGGTGGACGGTTCGGTCGGCGAAGAGGTCTGGAACGCCGAGAGCATCATTGCGGCCTCCAACAAAGGCGCACGCAACCTGCTCACCAGCAACGGTTCCAGCGGCATTACGCTGCAGTACTCCCAGCTGAGCGACGAGCAGCAGGACGCTATCGACCACGATGCCAGCGGCACAAGGGATGATCGCGGCAATGACCGCATCAGCTGGCTGCGCGGCAATGTCGTCACCGGATTACGTGCTCGCGACAGCAGCGGCAGCCAGCGGCTCATGGGCGACATCATCAACGGCACGCCCCAGTTTGTGGGCAGCCAGAACGCCGGCTATCAGCTGTTGCGCTCTGAATTTTCGCCGGGCACCTACTCGCTGTTTTCATCCGACATGAATGACAGGCCAGACGTGCTGCTGGTGCCAACCAACGCCGGCATGCTGCACGGCTTCAATGCAACGACCGGGCAGGAGCTCTTTGCCTATGTGCCGAGCGACGTGCTGGCACCCGAACCGGGCCAGGCGTTCGCGCCCCTGTCGCATCTTGCGGACCCGCTCTATGAACACCGTTACCTGGTGGATGGCACGCCCACCATCTCAGACGTGTTGCTCAACGGCAGCTGGGCCACCGTGGCCGTTGGCTCCATGGGCGTGGGCGGCCGCAGCATCTTTGCGCTGGATATTACCGATCCCACCAGCATGGGCACCGACGACGTGCTGTGGGAATTCACCGACCCCGATATGGGTTACGGGGTAACGGACGTGCAGATCGTTCCCATGGAGAACAACCGCTTCGCCGCAGTGTTCGGCAACGGCTACAACAGCGACAACCAACATGCGGTGCTGTTTGTTGTGGATATTTCTGACGGTTCGCTGATTGCCAAGATCGACACGGGCATCGGCAGCAGTGCCATGCCGAATGGCCTCGGCCCGGCCCTGGTCAGCGACTGGCCGGATAACGACCTGATCGGGCATTTTGTGTACGCCGGAGACCTTCAGGGCAACCTCTGGCGCTTTGATGTGTCGGAGCCGGACCCCAGCAACTGGGAAGATGAGGCGCTCAGCCTGTTCTCGGCCGTGGACCCAGGCGGCAACCCCCAACCCATCACCGTGCAGCCCCGGGTGGCCCTGAACCCCACACGGCCCGGAGAGCTCATGATCCTGTTTGGCACGGGGAGCTACTTCCGGGCGGAAGATCGCGAGTCCGTGAACCCGCAGATACAGTCGCTGTATGGCGTGCGTGACATTGGCGCCGGCAACAACCGCTCACTGGGCGACCGCAGCGATATGCTGCAGCAATCCATCACCTTTGAATCACAGGCTCAGGCACTCGGCGCAAACCGGGTCGTGCGCCAGATTTCCGATAACACCTACGACAGCGGCAATAACACCAACCAGAACAACGCTAACAATGCCGACATCGGCTGGTACCTCGATCTCGTGGTGAACGGTGAGGCGCGCGGCGAACGCGTGATCAGTCGTGCCACGTTCCCCTCGTCATCGCGCCGCGAGCGGGTGCGCTTCAGTACCCTCAGGCCCGACAATGATCCCTGCTCCGGCGGACGCGAGGGCTTTATCTTTGACCTAGACCTCGCCAATGGTGGACGCACGGCGCAGTCGGTGTTCGATATCAATCAGGATAACCTGTTTAACGTGCAGGACCTGGTCGACGGCAAAATGATCAACGCGATCGGCGGTGGTTTTGGCGAGGAGCTCACCATCATTCGCAACCGCGCGGGTTCCGGCGACTTCTTCTACGACGGCGGCGGCCGGCGCATTGGCAGCGGCGGCCCGGAAGGTCGGGCCGAAGGGGATCCCCTGGGCAGACAGTCGTGGCAGCAGCTGCG
>CAZTJR010000071.1:0-5224 GCA_964613795.1 uncultured Alteromonadaceae bacterium
ATCTGTTGCTCGACTACCGCACCGAACTCGCCCGCGGCCATTCCGACCAGCTGCGGGCACTGAACCAGCAATTCCAGCGTTCCAAAGATCTGCCCTCCAACAACTGGCAGGGCTACCTGCAGCGCGGTATGGAAGAGATTCAGCAGGTGCTGGTGAATCCGCGCAGCCCGACGCAGCTGAAGGGGGTGCCGGAGGGGACTTCCGAGGCGGAGGTGCTGGAGGAGTTCCGGGAGCTCGCTCGGGGGTGGGCGGATGCGTTGGATGGGTGGGTGGACTTGCGGGAGGCTAGTGTGGATGTGGTGAGAGGGTTGGTGGGTGATGGGGCAATGGCGGCGTAGGTGGTGGAGAACCTGATGTGGCTACTTCATGACTGAGATGTTGAGTAATGAAAACAGCGCTGAAGCATGGTACGCGGTCGCTACCCAGGCCAGGCACGAAGAGACAGCGCGCCACAACCTCGAACGCCAGGAGTTTCACGTTTACCTGCCGCGCGCAGCTATCCGACGCCGCCGGGGAAGTCGCTGGACCCGGATGTTGGAACCGCTTTTTCCGGGCTACCTGTTCTTGCGCGTGAATCCGCTGCTGCAGGACATCACTCCTGTGCGTTCTACCCGAGGGGCCCATGGAATCGTCAAGGTTGGTGCGCACTATTGCCCATTACCAAATGGCCTGATCAGCGCGCTGCAGGCGATGGAAGATCAGTTGCTTTCGCAGGATGTCACGGCGGGCGCGCCTTTCAAGAAGGGAGATACCGTAAGGTTTGTAAAAGGGCCCTTTGCGGGTATCGACGGTGTATTCGAGATGGCTCGTGGCAGTGACAGGGTGTCAGTGCTGATGACGCTTCTGGGACAGCAGCGTCGTGTGTCGACCCAACTTGATGAGATTGCGCCGGGTTAATTGAGATCTCCAAAGCGATGAGCATCACCATCAGCAACCGCGAATTCCTCAACGTTCTTGGGCTGGCCCTGGAGCTGGCGCCGAGGCCCTAGGCCAGCCAGGCCTGCAGCTGCGGCACCACCAGCACCAGGGTGATGAGGCCAAGCATCCAGGTGTGGAGCAGTAGAGTGCGATCCAGCTTGGCAAAGCGAGCATCCTGCTCGGAAAAACGCGAGTCGATCACCGCAAACCGGGCCTCGAACTTCGCGTCCTGCGCCGCGAAACGCTCCGCCATACGCTGCTCAAGCAATGCGGTCTGCTCGTTCAGCCGGGCACCCAGGACTTCACTGAAGTAATCCTTTGTAACCAGCTTATCCGCGAGGGCGCTGAATGCTTCTGCCATGAGTTCCGCCTGCCGATCGGCCTGCTGCTCGGGTACACCTACCTCTCGAAGACCCCGTGAGAAGCGCAGGGTGTCGAAAACTGCCGAACTCATGATAACCTCCCTCCACTCGGTGCGAAACTGTTGCCAGACCAAGTATGGAGAGCGCCGCTGAGCGGCACAACGATCAAATCAGATCAGCGGTCGTTCGAGCCAGGTAAGCCAGACTTGCAGCTGACGCCCACTACCGCCCGACCCAGTACCCCACGATCTCCTTGAAGGCCCGGCCAGCCCCCGCCGGCCCACCAGGGCCAGCAGCAGCGCGAGGACGGCAAGCGCCAGGGAGGTGCCCAGTGGGGCCAGTAGAGCAATGGCTAACTTGTCGAGGAAAATGACAGGTATCAGATCACCTCGTGGCGCAGTTTACACCCACCGGCCCGCTCCCTACACTATCCGCTTCAAACGCAGAGGCGCCCGGCTCACTGATGAGCGACGACAGCAGCATCTCCCATTCCTTCACCGTCACCCCGCCGGAGACTGCGCCAGCGCTCTACGCCTTCGCCAATTGCGAATTCATCCCGGTCGACACCACCATGGCGCTGGTCATCAACCGCGACAACGGTAAGCAACAAATGATCGCGCCGCAGGTGGTTGACGCACTGAAAACCTGCACGACCTTCCGGACCCTGGAGGACCACGCAGAGCAGATCGCAGGAAGCTGTCCGGAGCTCAAGGGCACAGCCGCAGAAACGACGGAGGCGGAGCTGGTGGGTAAGTTCCGGCGCCTCGCCCGGGGCTGGGCGGCAGCGCTGGAGACGTGGCCGGCCGTGCGGGAAGCCTGCCAACGGGTGGCTTCGGCTAACTGATCATGACAGCCGGGGCGGATACGAGTGCGGACCAGACAGGCGCAAGGACTGCAGGAGCCAACGCGGTCTGGCGCCCCGCCCTAAAGGAAGCGGCCGCGGCGTTTATGGCGTCTGCCGTGGTATTGGCCGCGGTTTACGCGATCTGGTTCCTTGATTTCCACCCGGAATTTCAACGCTTCGCGGCGGCGGATAGCCAGCCGAAAACCATACCCGCCCGGCTCTTCCGGCCTGCGACTGTCGGTAGCGGGGGCTACGAGGGCACGACTGCCATCATCAATTCCTTCGTGGACGGCGATGCGGTGCTGGTACTGCAGACGCGCTTTAGCGCGGAAGACTACCCCTTTATCAAGTTCAACATCGAGGGCCTCACAACCTGGGCCAACGCCTTCGTATTCTGGCGGCGGGCCGATGCACCGGGCGAACTCTTCCAGCTGCCCCTGAACCGTTCCGGCGACCAGGTAACGCAGGTTGCCATGGTGTACGGCGGAGACGACTACAAAGGGCAGATCACCGAACTGGCCATCGGCTTTTTCTCGGGCCCCACGGACCACGACAACAACGGCGAACCGATCCGCCTCATCGACGCGGAGCTGCGCCCGTTCTCGCCCCTTCGCGTGGCGGAGCAGGTAATCGAGGACTGGACCAACCCACCACTCTGGCAGGGCTACTCCAACAATATCGTCCGCGGCATCCATGGCAACGGCATGATCTTCCCGAACCTGGTCGCCAATCTGCTGGTGGTGACCGGCGTGCTTCTGGTTGGCGGCTATCGGCTATGGCGAAAGCGGCGCCGCAAGCCGGCCGAGGTGCGTTTGCTGGCGGTTGCGCTCTGCTTATGCCTCTACGGCTGGGCCTTCAACGACGTTCTGCGCTGGCATTGGCGAGTGGCTCAGCTGCTGGATACACACGAGCGCTACGCCGGCCTCTCCCTTGAAGAGCGCATCCACAACAACCCGATTCGCTGCGGGCGGCGGGATGACTGCTTTGAGCACTTGCTGCCCTATTTCTGATCAAAGCGCGCGCTCAATATACTTGCCAGGCACCGGGCAAAGCGCTTGGAGAAGTCATTGTGCAACGGGGTTGTCTGTGTCGCAGAGCGGAGCGCTTCTCTTTCCCTCGTCAAGGCGAGCCCGCGGCGTGAGAATGCTGAACAAGTTTGCCAGCACCAAGGGCACCAGAACAAAAGCCGGAAGGGAAAAACGGCTATGCCCGGTATCAGCTCCGGGCGTTGCATACCTTAGGGCAACATCAGTAAACAACGACAAGGCCATAAGTACAAACACCGCTGTGCAACTAAGAAGCGAAAAAAGATACGGTTTCCACAGCCCCTCTTCCGTGCGTCGGGCCTGCGGCAACGCAAACCAACATATGACAAACAGCAGCAACCCCAACTGGAAGCTCTGGTTGACAACGCGACTTGTGAACTCTGTCGACAGATAAGTCGTTAACGGCGGAAAGTCCAATTCGAGGACGCGTCCGCCAAACAGCAAAACCTTGCTTTCAGGATTGAAAGCCAGCTTCACCGGCCCCAGCTCTGCTTCAATACCCAGATGCCAACCGGCAAGCAGCCCGGCGGCAACCATGGCCAGCAGACTCATAAAGACCCATGGGCCGCGCGCCAGAGCCGTTACCGTGAGCCACGCAGCAATCGGCAGCAAGGCGTACGCGGCCCCCGTGTTTTTCAGGAAGACGGCCGAGAGCGCGACCAGCATGCCCAGAAAAACCAGAGCTTTAGATGGGCGGGCAATGCCCATAGCAACCAGGGCACTGCTCCCCGCCAGTGCCGTTGCCAAAAACAGTTCACCATAACCGGCGAGTATCACGTGATTCTCAAGAAGGGGCAGACTCAGCAAGTAAAGCACTGCAACCGTGGTCGCGGCCGGCGAGTACGTGCAGTGCCATGCGTAGCCAGCGACGATTAACACCAGGCTCGCCAGGCACATCAACCAGGGCAACAGGGCACCCAGGCCGGCGTCCGTCCATGTACCGGCCCATGCCGACCAGGCCATTACAAGGTAAAGCGTTATCGGGTGCTTTTTCCATGGTTGCTCCCAGGGCTCCCCCGACGAAGTTGTCGCATGATCCAGAAAACGCGAGGCATCTAACCCCCAGCGCTGCAAGGTGTCCCAACCCTGAGTTGGCGTCTGCAGATGTGCAGTCGCGAGCCAGCAGATCCAGGGCAGGCAAATGGCCAACAGCCACCAGCCCGGACGCACAGAGATAGCTGGTTCTTTGCGCAATACCGGGATGAGCAAGCCCAGTAAGGCCATTGTTACAAGGGCAAGGCTCACCTGAAAACCGGAAGAGAGCAGTGAGATACCACGAAGATCAGCTTGCCGCAGCGCGAGAGCAAGCAAGAGGTAGCCAAGGAACCCACCGATGCCCATGGCAACCGCAGCAAGCCCTGGCAAAGGAGATGCGCGGTAAGTCACGTGCAACGCGATCGTAGCTCCCAGGAGCCACGGCAAGAGACTGGTCACGACAGTTATCAGCACGGCAGTGGTCATAAACTCTTCAGATACTCCAAGTCCCGGCTTCAACAAGGCAAGCTGACGCAGTCATGGCAACAGCCCGCCAACCCGTCCGATGAAAACCAATACTACAACCTTGCCTCGGCGCGGTGGGCGAGGAACCACTGGTAGGCATTCGCCAGCCCGTCCTCGAGGCCGATGCGCGCCTCCCAGCCCATGGCGTGCAGGCGGGAGACGTCGAGGAGCTTACGGGGAGCACCATCGGGCCTTGATGTGTCGAAGACCAGTTTACCCCTGAAGCCCACCACCGTCGCCACGGCGCCGGCCAGCTCGGCGATGGTGCAGTCGACGCCGGTGCCAACATTGATGTGGCTGAGCATGGGCCGGGTATTGGCGGCGTAGCGGTCGGCATCCAGCTCCATGACAAACACCGAGGCAGCCGCCATGTCGTCCACGTGCAGGAACTCCCGCTTCGGCGTGCCGGTGCCCCACACGGTTACCTGCTCGTCGCCGCGCCTCGCGGCCTCATGAAAACGCCGCAGCATCGCGGGAATTACGTGGCTATTCTCCGGGTGGAAGCTGTCGCCGGGGCCGTAGAGGTTGGTGGGCATCACCGAGCGGTAGTCACG
>CAZTJR010000072.1:0-4753 GCA_964613795.1 uncultured Alteromonadaceae bacterium
TGGGCCAGCTCAAGCCCAGGGTCCAGGGCCGGGCCGACATGAAGCAGGTCTCGGCCGCCGTGCGAGCCAGGCTCAGCTGACCCTTCATTTTTGCTAGAGTCTGTGGCACCGGATGCGCTGCTGACTAAAAGCGTTGGCGGTCGCCAGCAGCAATAGCCGAAAGGGCAATGCTGTTTCAGTTGTCACTGTCACGCTCTATCCCCGAAGTGGTAAGAAATTGACAGAACCGGCACAATTGCGGTCATGGGCGAAAATTTGACGCTGCACTTACATCAGATTCTGGCGGAACGGGTCAATCTGTGGCGCGAGCAGGGGTATCCATGCGACCAGTATCCGGCTATCGCCGAGATTCTGGGTTTTGCCTATGAGGACGGCGAGGGGCGGCAGTTCCGGTATCTGCGGCACGCCCAGATCGTTGCCCTCGAAACCTATTGGTATCTGCGCGTTGTTCTTGGCACACCGACCGTCCCGAGATTATATGAATCGCTCTTCCCCAAGCTCTCGGAGCGTCGGGCCGCGATGGGAGTTTCACGCGAAGCATTCGAAGCCGCCGAATATGATTTCGACGCACTAATCGAGCGCGTCAGGACCGACAATCGCTTCGTCCGCGAGAACCGTTTGGAGAGCTTGCGCGAGACACTCACTCTTGACTACCCAAGTTACATCCTCGCGCTGGCCATGGGCGCCGGTAAAACGATTCTGATGGGCGCGATCGTAGCCACCGAGTTCGCCATGGCTGATGAGTATCCGGACGGGCCATTCGTCCAGAACGCTCTGATTTTCGCTCCGGGGAAGACGATCATCGAATCTTTGCGGGAAATAGCCGACATTCCCTTCGACAGGATTCTGCCGGCCCGGATGCACAAGCCGTTCGCGGCCCAGCTCAAACTTACCTTTACCCGCGACGGCGACAAGGATCTGTCCGGGGTCGTCTGGGGTAGCCGATTCAACGTTGTTGTGACGAATACTGAGAAGATCCGGATTCAGAAGTCGACGGGGCGCAGACCGGCCACCCCGCAGATCGCGCTCCAGCTCGGGCAGGCCGACCGGGATGCGGAAATCGCCAATCTACGGCTGCAGGCGATCGCATCACTCCCTCATCTGGCTGTTTTCTCGGACGAGGCCCATCACACCTACGGACAGAAACTACTCGGAAAATGGACACATAACAAGGAAACGGGCGAGTATGAATTCAAGGACCAGGGCATCAAGAAGGTCCGCCGCACGGTCGATTACCTGGCACAGGAGACCAATCTCGTCGTTGTAGTCAATACCACCGGGACGCCATACTTCGAGAGACAGCCATTGCGCGACGTCGTGGTCTGGTACGGCCTCGGACAGGGAATTCGTGACGGCATCCTGAAGGAGGTCGCAAACAATATCCAGATATTTGATCTCGATGGCGACGACAGCGAGGGTCTTGTCTCACAAATTGTTCAGGATTTCGTCAAGCAATACTGGTCGGTCCGCACGCATGATGGCGCGCCGGCGCGCATCGCGCTTTATTTCCCGCAGACCGCGGCGATGGAGGCACTCAAACCTGTCGTGGAATCGGCGCTGGCGGTACACGGCATCGACCCGACTGCGCTGCTCGCCGTGCATAGCCAATCATCGGAGGAAACCAAGCGGGCGTTTTATCGTGTTGCCAACGACCCCGATTCTCCGCATCGGGTCATCCTGCTCGTGAACATGGGCACCGAGGGCTGGAACTGTCCCAGCCTTTTCGCGACCGCGCTGATTCGCAAGCTCAAAAGCAGCAACAATTTTGTGCTTCAGGCCGCCACGCGCTGCCTGCGACAAATCCCGGGTAACACGCGGCCTGCTCGAATCTATCTGACCATGGACAATCGCAAGGTTCTCGAAAAGCAGCTACAGGAAACCTACGGCACGTCGATCCAGGAGCTCGAAGGGGATCTAACCGAGCGAATCACCGAAGACGTTGTGCTAAAAAAATGGTCCATGCCGCCACTGCTGTTGAAAAAGAAGGTTCTTCGTTATCGGCGCAAGCAGGAAGACGACGGCCGTGACCCTCGAATTCGGCTCGAGCAGCCGGATATCGCATACCAGCCAGCGACAACGATGCAAACCTGGACGCTCGCCGACCCGGAATCGGGAAATACCAGGCTGACCCACGTCGGACCCGCGGAAGAGACGGTGGCGTCCGAACCGGGCTCTTTTGATTGCTATTCGGCCGCCGTGCTGCTAGCAGCCAATTATCACTTGAAGCCTGGCCTCGTTCTAAGTGCGCTGCGGGGCGCCTACCCGACATCGGGAGAAGTACCGGCCCACCATCTCGAAGCACTCTCGGAACAAATTGAAAGCCAGTGCGCTGACTACGAGGAAGGCTGGGAGCAGCTCGACGTCGCGCTGGCCCTGGTCAAACCGGAGGGTTTCACGCTGGATGTCATTGACGGGCAGCCCGTCTACACCACTCGGATCAGCTTTGCCAAGGATCGCTCGCACTTGTATCGCATCCCCCAGAATCTTCCCGATTCCGAGCGTGCGCGCGCCTATTCGTTTCACTACGAAGGTTACAACTTCGACTCCGCGCCCGAATCGGAATATCTGGAGCGAGCCTTGAATCTGATCGGCGAACATGCTGACAACATCGAAGGCGTTTGGTTTACCGGCGGGCTGACCGATCCCGCCAAGACCGACCTGTTTGCCGAGTATCTCGGCGAGGATGGCCGATGGCATCGCTACACCCCGGACTTTGTCGTTCAGCGCAAGGACGGAAAACATCTGGTGGTCGAAATCAAGAGCGACCGGTTCAGCGCCGACGTACATTCAGATCTGGAACGCCACAACAACGGTTCGGCGCCGCAAAGCCCCGAGGGCCGCAAGGCCGTCGCGCTCAAGAAATGGGAGGATCTCAACCCGGACGTGCTTCACTACCAGGTCATTTTCGCCAACGAGGCGCTAACTACCAATGCGCTCGACCGGACGCGGCAGTTTCTTGACCCGAAAGATGCCAATTAAGTGCTAATATTTACTAAATTAGCACTTAATTGGCAACTCAAGACTGAGAACGAGCTGTAAATTTATTGCTATTTTTGCAATAATTAGCAGTTCGCGTGCAGTTGCCCCAAGATTCGCTCACACCAGATCCAGGCCGAAAACCGAATTTCAATGAAGCTTCCATTGCCCCCCCCCAGCGTCAACAAGGTGTTGCAGGACATCAGTTCCGAGAAAATTGCGCTGTTGTTCGACACGCCGCCGACGCAACAAGGCCGCTACTTGCACTGGGACGAGCTTCGCCATCGCCCGCCGCCGGAGGGACTGACGCACGAGCTCTGGTGGGCCGGGGTAAAAATGGCGCGCCGGGGCATGCTGAAAAACCTGCCTCTGCTCGACAAACACCACCATCCAATTCAGTTTGCGATGCCTGACCCGGTGCTGAAAGCACTGCACGAAATCGACCGCCACGCGGCCGGGGAAATCGCAATGGAGCGGCAGGTCGTTTCCGGTGAGGATCGCGACCGCTACCTGGTCAGCTCGCTGATCGAGGAAGCGATCACTTCCAGTCAGCTCGAAGGGGCCTCGACCACCCGCGAAGCCGCCCGCGACATGCTTCGCAGCGGTCGCAGGCCGCGCGACCGCAGTGAGCGAATGGTGCTGAACAACTACCACGTAATGCAACAGATTCGCCGCTTGAAGCGCGAGCCATTCACGCCGGAGCGGATCCTGGAACTCCACAGCATTGTCACCGACGGCACCCTGGACGTACCGGATGCCGCCGGGCGCTTCCGACGACCCGATGAAAAGATTTCGGTGATGGATCCGACGCACACCGTAGTGCTGCACGAGCCGCCGCCGGCGGACACGCTGCCTCAACGGCTGGAGCAACTGTGCGCCTTCGCCAATGGCCAGAATCCACCAGACACGTTTGTTCACCCGGTCGTCCGCGCCGTTCTGGTGCATTTCATGCTCGGCTACGATCATCCGTTCGTCGACGGCAACGGGCGTACCGCGCGCGCACTGTTTTACTGGAACGTTGCCCGTTCCGGCTACTGGCTGATGGAGTACCTCTCGATCTCGCGGCTTCTGCTGAAGGCGCCGACGCAATACGCGCGCGCCTATCTGCACACCGAAACCGACGAAAACGACGCCACTTACTTCATCCTCCACCACCTTGAGGTCGTTAAACAGGCAATCCACGCATTGCACGAGTACCTGGACCGCAAGATCCGCGAGCAGCAAAGCGCCGAGAAACTACTGCGCGGCGCGCCGGCGCTGGCCGACCAGCTCAATCATCGCCAGATCGCGCTGCTAAGCCATGCGATGCGCCACGCCGGGCACGGCTACACCGTCAAGAGCCACGAAAGATCGCACCGGGTCACGACGCAGACCTCGCGCACCGACCTGCTCAAGCTGGCCGAACTGGGCCTGCTGGAGCAGCGCAAGCGCGGCCGGGCCTTCGTGTTCTACGCACCCGTTGATCTCCCCGACCGAATACGCAGCGCAAGCACCCTCGCCGAGACGACGCATATGGAACAACAGTCATGAAAAAGAACGACGAAATCAAGATCGGCAAGGCCAAAGGTCGCCCAATGCTGACCTGGGTTGGCAAAAAGCCGCTGACCCGCGCGGTGGCTTACCCGGCGCAGCATGTCGAAAGCTTCTCAGCCAACTCGACCCAGGATGCAACGGCTGAAACCGACTGGTCCGATTGGCCGGCGCGCTTCAAGCACGGCGGGCTGCTGTTCCATGGCGACAACAAGGACGTTCTGGCCCATCTGCTGGCCAACGGGTT
>CAZTJR010000073.1:0-3777 GCA_964613795.1 uncultured Alteromonadaceae bacterium
ATGATGTCCTGCGCGGGTGGCGTGCTGCCTGGCTCTGGCTCGTCGGGCGCTCGCCCGGAAGCTCGCCGGATGGCGCTAGTCCTTCCTGAGTCGCCGGCCATGATGACAGCTCCTGCCATCAGCCCGTCATAAAAACTTAACGCCGTCGTCACCGCAGCGTCATACAGCGCTAACAAACTCTATGCGTCATAACCATTTTTCCTTTACGGAGAAAACGCATGAAGCGCAACAGGCTCACGACCGCCGTCGTCTTCGCTCAGGCATCACTGTTAACGGGTGCCGCAGGCAGTGCCCTGGCGCAGACGTCTGGTAATGGGGTTATTGAGGAAGTGGTGGTGTCGGCGTCGCCCATCCGCGACAGCCAGCAGGCCGCGCTGGATGTGAAGCGTCTTGCAGACAACTATGTCGACGTTATTTCGGCAGACACCATCGGTCGCTTTCCCGACCAGAATCTGGCCGATTCCCTGTCACGTCTGCCCGGTGTCGCGGTAGAGCGTGACCAGGGTCAGGCCCGCTACCTGAACATGCGCGGCGCACCCTTTCGCTACACCGGCATTGCCTTTGACGGTATTGACGTTCCCGGCGCCGAGAATGGCCGCATTCCCCGCTTTGACAGCCTGCCGGCCACCATCACCAGTCGCGTTGACGCTAACAAGGCGATTCTACCCAGCATGCCCGGGGAGTCCGTCGCCGGCTATATCAATATCCAAACCTTCAAGCCCTTTGATGTAGAGGGACTGTCATTGGCCCTGGATGCGGGCAGGGGTGAACAGGGTCTGGGCGGCGGCGGTGTTGAGCGCAACAGCTTCCGCGCTTCCTGGTCGAATGAGCGCTTCGGACTTGTCGGTTTCTTCTCGGACAACGAGCGGGAGCAGATTACTGATAACCGCGAGTACGATCTTGAGACTGATGCGAACGGCGAGCTTGTGGTCAACGAGCTCGATTACCGCAGCTACCTGGTGACCCGCAAGGACACGGCCTGGGGCGGACGCGTCGAGTACCGCGGTGCAGGGGCACTGCAGTCGGTGTTCCTGTCCACCCTCTACAGCGAGTTTGTCGATGAGGAAGACCTCACCCAGTACGTGTTCGAGATGGCCGCGCCGCAGCCGGGCCTGCAGGCTAGCAATGTGCCTATGGCCCAGAGCCGCTGGCTGCGCTTTGGCGAGTATGAAAATTCCACCTTCACCAACACCCTCGGTGCGGATTCCTGGCGGCAGGATGGAACATCGAAACCCGCCTCAACTATACCGAGACCGAATTCGACTGGCGCATTCCCATTGCCTATAGCCTCGGTGCGGGCAACAGCGGCAGCTACGATGTACGCGACATTAAGAATCCTTTGCTGACGCTCTCTACGCCGCTCGACCAGGCCAGTTATGCGGCGACGGTTGGCCTGGATATTGGCACGCGCCTGGATATCGAGGCCAACAAACTCAAACTGGATGCCAGTCGGGATCTGGCGCTTTTTGGGCGCGACAGTACGCTGGCACTCGGTGTTCAATATGATCAGCGCGAATCGGAGGGTTATGCAGTGGCTCTCGGTGTTGGCGCTGGTCCCGGTCTTGATCTCGACTCCTTTGATACCGGCGTGCGCTGGGAGGCGAACACCACCAACTCGATTGGTGGCACCTACTACGATACCAGGGCCATGCGTGATGCGTGGCTGGCGTCGGGTACCCTGTCACCCAATCAGCAGGTAACGTCCGATCAGGAAGTGAGGATCGACGAGGACATACTCGCGGTTTACGCCATGGCGACCACGCGCTTTGACTGGGGCAACATCGTCTATGGTGCCCGCATCGAGCAGACCGACTACACCAGTTCAGGGCTGGCGGGAGACCTGCCGATCAGCGTGGATGGCGACTTCCTGAACGTGCTGCCCTCGGCCCACCTGAATATTGATGTAGCGGAAGACCTGAAGCTGCGACTGTCGGCGTCCAGCGGCGTCAACAGGCCTACCTACAATGAGTGGCGCGCCGCGGCGGTGGTCAGTCCTACGGATCAGCGAGTGAGCGGGGGTAATCCCTTCCTGGATGCAGAAGAAACCATGGGCGTTGATGTCTCCCTCGAGTACTACTACGCGACGGCGAGCATCCTGTCCCTGGGTGCGTTCCACCGTGAGATTGATAACGTCATCTACCAGGACGTGACGACAGTCGATGGCGGCCTGTATCTGCCGGCAGCAGCGGGCCAGAGCTGGCAGCTCAGCGGTGCGGCCAACGGTAGGAACGGCAAGCTGAGTGGGCTGGAGGCCAACCTGATGTTCTCCGCCGTCGATTACCTGGACGGGCCTCTCGGTGGCCTTGGCTTCAGCCTCAATGCAACCCTTCTCGATAGCGAGTTCGAGACGCTTGACGGGCGGCAGCTGGGGCTTCCCGGAACGTCGGACCTGATCTTCAATGCCTCGCTGTTCTATGAAAATTATGGCCTCTCAGCACGCATCAACTATCAGTACCGCGATGAATGGATTTCACCGATCGAGGATCCCGAAGAGGTCTGGGACGAGATGACGCGGGTGGACGCCACCATCATGTACCAGCTGCCCTTTGACGTTGCCGGTGCAAGCACCTCCATCTACGCCAATCTCAACAACATCACCGATGAGACTGACACCCGCCGTGCGGGTAACGGAACCATTAACCAGTCTGAGAGCTTTGGCCGCCACTACATGGTTGGCCTTCGCGTCAACTACTAGACTGCCCACGCAAAAAAAGGAGTGTGAGTTGTGAACAGCGAATGGATCGGTTACGCCTGTCGTGCACTGAAGCCTGCGGTATCACGCACTTCCGGTGTCGCTGTCCTTGCCCTGGCGCTGGCCGTTCTGCCAATAGCCAGCGCCAGCGCTGACGCGTCAAGCGCAGCGGCAGCCGTTTCCGCTTATGATCGCCTGCTGCCGCTGCAAGGCGGCTCAAATTTCCGCGACATGGGCGGCTACTTCACCAGTGACGGCCGCCAGGTGCGGCGGGGCCTGCTGTTCCGCTCTGCCGCCATGGCCTCGCTCACCGAAGCGGGTCAGGAGTACCTGTCGGCATTCGATTTTCAGCGTGTAATCGACCTGCGCTCAAATGAGGAGCGGGCACTCTATCCCAACCACTGGGCCGCCGCCCATGACATCCCGCTGTCCTCACACGACTACAGCATGCGGGAGATTATCGAGCAGATCGTCGACGACAACGGTGAGCTGCAGGGCATGCAGGCGCTTTATCGCAACTTTCCGCAACAGCTCAGGCCACAGATGGCGCAGTTTTTTGACGCGGCAGTGGCGGGGGAGACTCCGCTGGTGGTCAATTGTTCCGCCGGTCAGGACCGTACCGGACTCACGTCGGCGCTGCTGCTGATCGCCCTGGGCGTGCCGCGGGATGTTGTGGTGCAGGATTACCTGCAGTCAACGCGCTACCGGCGTCCGGCGGTCGAGCGCGGTGATGTGGACCTGGCGGAAGCGGCGAAGGACAACTGGTTTGCGAAACTGATGCTGCGTTACCAGGATGGCAGTGGCGCCGAGCGCGCCGCAGAGCCCCTGCTGACCGACGACGGTGTGCCCTACCTGCGTTTTGCGCTGGATCAGATTGAGCAGGGCTATGGCTCGGTGGAACGCTTTCTCGAGCAGGAGCTGAGCGTGGATGCTGCGGACATCACGACGCTGCGCAGCCGTTACCTTGAGGCAACGTTTGCGCAGGGTGATTAGGAGTAGCAGGCAGGATCAGGCCGGGGGTACGTAGCCTTCGGCCTTGTCGTAATCCTCGTTGGAAAAGAACTTATCCATCTCTTCCTGCAGGT
>CAZTJR010000074.1:0-3557 GCA_964613795.1 uncultured Alteromonadaceae bacterium
TCAAGCAGGACGGCGTTGTCGCTCCGATGGACTTTTTCCATAACGGCCCTGCCTATGGGTGGGACAAGAAGTAGGGCACTGACTCACGTATCAGCGGGCGCTCTGCAGCAGGCGCCCTGCGCGCGCCACGCCGGATGCCAGGCACGGGCGTGCCGTCTGAGCCAATGAATGGACTTTTCCCGAATGAATTACCTCCCCTGTGTTGAAATCGAGCCCGGCCATCGCGACGCAGACGCCAGCGTGATCTGGCTCCATGGCCTGGGTGCCAGCGGTCATGACTTTGAGCCAATCGTGCCCGAACTGCGTCTGCCAGACAGCCTGGCGGTGCGCTTTGTGTTTCCCCATGCACCACAGATTCCAGTCACGGTAAATGGCGGCATGGTGATGCCCGCCTGGTACGACATCACGGCGCTGGATCTTGAACGCAAGCTTGACGAAGGCCAGCTGCTGAACTCTGCACAGCGTACGATCGATCTGATCGAGCGGGAAATGGCACGGGGTATCGATAGCACGCGCATCATTATTGCCGGCTTTTCCCAGGGCGGCGGGGTGGCCTGCCACGCGGCACTCACCTTTACAAAGCCGCTCGCCGGGCTGATGGCGCTATCCACTTACTTCCCCACGGGACACATCACGGTACCTCATGACGCCAATCGCAATTTGCCTGTGCACATTTTTCACGGCACTGGCGATCCGATGGTCCCGGAAGTGCTGGGGCAGCGAGCGGCCCAGCAGCTCCGCGAGTGGGGTTATCAGCCGGAATACAGTAGCTACCCTATGGGGCATGAGGTCTGTCTAGAGGAGGTGCGGGATATTGCTGCGTTTATGCGCCGTTGCCTTGACGACCGAGCGGGATAGTCTTGGCAGGCTGGACAAAGGCGGGGCACGCTGCAGGGAGCACCGCACATCGACCTCACTGCGCTCGTGGAGTCGCGACGGCATGCCGACATGTTAGCGATCCGCCACCATATCCAGTGGCGGTCCACCAACACTGGACGCAAACCACTGCCCGGGATGAATCCATATCGGGGAGAAAAAGCCTTGACGCATTCTGGTCGAACTCGCAATGGCTGCCCCGAGGAAGCAAATGACTGACAAAAAAACACCTATATCGTTGGTCCTGGGTAGCGGCGGCGCCCGTGGGCTGGCCCATATCGGTGTTATCCGTGCGTTAAACGACAGTGGTAAATACACGATAGAAGCAGTGAGCGGCTCGTCAATCGGCGCGCTGGTGGGCGGGCTTCATGCCGCGGGCAAGCTTGACATTTATGAGGAGTGGGTGAACGAGCTGAGCGCAGCCGACGTCTGGAGCTTGCTGGATTTCTCTTTCACCAGCACCGGTTTGTTTCAGGGTGACCGTTTAATAGAAAAACTGGGAGACCTGGTAGGTAACCAGCGCATTGAGGACCTGGAGATAGCCTTCACCGCCATTGCTTCCGACATAGAACATCGCCGTGAGATCTGGTTGGATAACGGGCCATTGTTTGACGCAATCCGGGCATCAATTGCCATACCGGGCTTTTTTACGCCCGTCCTGCGGGAAGGCTGCACTCTGGTAGATGGCGGGCTGTTGAGTCCGCTGCCGATCGCGCCGATTAAAAGCATCGGTGCCTCGCATCTGGTGGTGGTTTCTCTGAATGGCGCCAAAAAGACCCGGCCACGACCGGCTGAGGAAGCGCACGACGAGGACGGAGAAGAATGCGCTCAAGGATGGTTGCAGGGCGTCAAAGAACGCATCGGCCTGACATCGTCAGGAGACGACAGTGATTCCGCTATCGAGATCATGAGCAAGTCGCTGGAGGCCATGCAGGACCGCATTGCGCGTTATCAGATGGCCGCCTATTGGCCCGACACCCTGATAGAAATACCTGTAAGCGCATGTGACGTGCTCGACTTCCATCGTGCGACCGAAATGATCGAGTTGGGATACAAACTGGGGAAACAGGCTATAGATAGCTGACGCCGGGAACGCATGAAGCCGCGGTAGCCGGCCATTAAGACCCATCGGGCCCGGCATGCCGACGTGCCCGTGTCGGGTTGGCGCGGCCAGTGCCTGCAAGCAAACGTCCTGCTGGCGCTGCGCCGCGCCGGATGCCGGGCACTGGCGCCAGCATGAACAGGTCGCCGTTGCGCCCGACGATCTGCCGGGGTACACCGACAGCGCGCGCCAGCTGCGCGTTGGCCGCCATGTGGTCAGGCTCCCCATGCACGGGAATCGCAATGCGCGGCTGCACCCACCGGTACATCTGTGCCAGCTCATCCTGACAGGGATGTCCCGAGGAGTGCAGGGGCTCTGCCCCATCGCCGTCCTGCACAACCATTACGCCAAGCTCGCGCAGTCGTCTTACCAGAGACGCGACGGCCTCCTCGTTTCCGGGGATCACCCGAGAGCTGAGAATCACGCTGTCTCCCGCTTCCAGCACCATGTCCGGATGCGAACCGGCGGCGAGGCGATCCAGTGCCGCGCCCTTCTCGCCCTGGCTGCCCGTAGCGATAGCCATGACTTCGCCCCGCGGCAGGTAACCAAGATGCGAACTCTCAATCAGGCGCAGCTGCGGATCCCACAGTCCGGCTGCCCTGGCCGCGCAGAAATAATTGTTCAGCGACCGTCCCAGCAGCGCCGCTCGCCGCTGCGTGGCCCCGGCCACCTGAAGCAGCGTCTGCAGGCGCGCCACGTTACTGCCGAAGCAGGCGACCACCACACGGCCACGTGCCTCGGCGACAGCCCGGTACAAACCGGAATAGAGTTCCCCCTCGGTGGTGGAGTGCCCCTCAACCATGGCATTGGTGGAGTCGCAGACCATGGCGAGAATAGATTCATCAGCGAGAGCGGTGTAACGGCGTTGGGGATAGCGCGCACCGACAACCGGCGCACTGTCCAGCTTCCAGTCCCCGGTGTGAAACACCTTGCCCGCTGTACAGCCAATCACCAGCGCCTGTGACTGTGGCGTAGAATGCGTGAGGTTGACCCACTCAACCTTGAAAGGACCCAGCACCTGACTGTCGCCCGATGCCACGATGTGTAACGGCACCACATCTGCCAGACCGGCATCCATCAGCTTCCGGCGCAGGATCTCCGCCGTAAAGCGCGTGGTATACACGGGACACTTAAGCTGCGGCCAGAGCCTCGCAACAGCGCCCAGGTGATCCTCGTGCGCGTGGGTGATAAACAGCCCACACAGCCGTTCGCGACGTGCGGCTATGAAAACCGGGTCTGGCGTCTGGATCTGCATGCTGCCGCCGAGGCGCTCGAACGTGATTCCACAGTCAACCATGAGCCAGCACCCGTCGTGCCCATACAGATTCAGGTTCATTCCAATTTCGCCACAGCCCCCCAGGGGCAGAAACCAGAAGTCGTCAGGACCGGGATTCATCACTACTGCGCTCGCAAAAATACAGGCCGTTACGATAACGCATTACCGACCCGGATCACGAACGATAGACTGCCTACAAGGACTACAGGAAACGCAGGAATACGTTCTTTTCCATGGCTGGACGGCCTTGCAGGCATTCTTCACGCTGCGTGCGTCACCGCCATGCCACCGGAAGGTGACGCA
>CAZTJR010000075.1:0-3420 GCA_964613795.1 uncultured Alteromonadaceae bacterium
TCCGACGAAACACAACTCCTGTTCGTGCCCGGCGAGACAAGTACAGAACCGCGTTTTGACCGAGGACAGAGCCCGGGCGTGCCAGACCAGAACCACCGTGACAGCTATAATCTGACGCTAACCCAGGACTGGGAAACAGCAGGGGCAGACTGGGTATCAATTACCAGCTATCGCGAATACGACCACGATCTGTACAGCGATGACGATGCAACAACTCTACAATTGCTGCACACGGCACGGCAGACCGACCACTGGCAGTTCTCGCAGGAACTGCGCGCCAGCTTCGACCCCAGCCCCAATTTACGTGTCGTTGCCGGCGGATTTTTCCTTAGCCAGTCATATGAGTTGGACCAGCAAGGTGTGCTTGACGGCTTCCTGCCCGGTCTCGGGCAACCGCAGACACAGGAGCAGGACAATTGGTCTGCCTCGCTGTTCGCCCAGGGCTACTACAGTCTGTCCGAGCGACTCACTCTACAGGTTGGCGCCCGCGTTGCGCGTGAGGAAACGGACGCGACGTCGACAACCGCGAATACCTTTGCGGCGATGCCCGGGGAAGCAGCAAGCTTCAACGATCCTCTTATCCCGGGATCCCTGGTTGCAGCCAGCGGCAAGAAAGACTGGGACAACGTCGGCTACAAAGTGGGCCTTGATTATAGGGTCGCTGCAGAAACAATGATGTACGGATACTATGCGCGAGGCTTCAAGTCCGGAGGCTTCACCGGACGCATTGCCATCGCGCAGGATATCGGCCCCTTCGATCCGGAGTTTCTGGATACCGTCGAGTTCGGCATCAAGTCTGAGTTTCTGGACAATCGCATACGCGCCAACGCCGCAATCTTCTACAATGAATATGATGACATGCAGGTCGTGCAAAACGTCACGTTCCCAAGCGGCGCCAACAGCGCGAGCATCCAGAATGCGGGGCAAGCTAACTCCTATGGTGCCGAGCTCGAGCTGGATGCCTATATTAACGAGCGTCTTACGCTCAGTCTCGCGGTTGCCTGGCTTGAATCAGAGTATGAAGAATACGATACGCAGGCCCCTGATCCGATTACAGGCGAACTGGTGACAAGAAGTTTTGCCGGCAATCCACTGATGAATGCACCCGAGTGGAGTGGCAATGCCAGCGCAAACTATTCGGTCCCGGTGGCTGGAGGAGATGCAGCCCTGTTTCTGCAGGTGACCCACAGCAGCGACAAGATCAGTAATTACACCGCGTTCCCACAGGAACGAATTGGCGATATTACACTTGTGAATGCAAAGCTGTCATGGTCACCCGGAAGTGAGCGCTGGACGGCAGGCCTTTACGGGCGAAACCTTCTGGATAAGGAATACTTCATGCAGAAGCAGTGGTTCACGCCTGCCTTCGGCATCGGCAACATGGGAGCCCCACGAGAAGTGGGCGTCGATTTCCGCTTTATCTTCTAGAATTCAGCTGAGGAGAAACATTGTGACTATGTCCCTGGACAAGCAACTACAGCGCCCTGAAAAACAGGATGAACCTGTCCTGCGCGGCGACCGGGTGAGCGCGGACCGCTACGTGGACCATGACTACCTGCAGCGGGAATGGACAAGGGTCTGGCACAAGGTCTGGAACATTGGTGGACTCAGCTACCAGATGAGCGAACCCGGAGATTATCTCGTGACCGAACTGGGTCGCGAGTCGATTATCCTGGTACGCCAGGACGATGGCAGCGCCAAGGCGTTCTTTAACGTCTGTCCCCACAGGGGAACCCGCGTCACCCAGGCTGAAGAAGGCAGCACCCAGCGCTTCCAGTGCCCTTACCATGGATGGGAGTTCGACCGCACCGGGATTGTAGTTGCCGTACCCAGCGAGGAGGATTTCCCGCAGGGCTCACCCTGTGGAAACCTTGGGCTGAAAGAAGTGCGCTGCGAAGAGCGCTTTGGCCTGGTCTGGTTCAACCTGGACGACGACGCACCGGCCGTCGGCGACTTCCTCGGCGAACAGATCACGCAGGAGCTGGAGTCGCACCGCATGGAGGAAATGCTGCGCGTGCTCAACATCACGGCTCAGGTCGAATGCAACTGGAAAATCATCACAGACAACTTCAATGAGGCCTATCACGTCAAGGTTCTGCATCCGGAGCTCATTCCCTATATCGCTGCCGACCACGAAGACTGCCAGTTCGACATGCTGCCTGGTGGCCACAATCGCGGGTGGTTTCCATCGTTCCTGCCCTCGCAGGAATATGCTGACGACACCATCGGCGAACCCCTGAAAAGCATGGCCAGGGCATGGGGTATCGATAGTGACGACTACGTCGGCCGTGATAGCTGGAAAACCCTGCGCGTGGATATTCAGCGCGCCAAGCGCAAGCTGGCCACGGAACGGGGGTACCATCACTACACGTATCTCGCTGACTACCAGCTCACTGACTATGTGATCTACAATATTTTTCCCAACAATGTCATTACGGTAGGCCCCGACGGCGTACAGCTGCTGCGGCCGCGGCCGCATCCCACAGATCCGGCGCAGTGCCTGTTTGATCACTGGTGGCTGGTCAACAAAATAGAGGGACAGGACACCACGCCGTCACCTGCAGGTGGGCCAGACCTGCCGGTAGAGGATGCCGAGCACGAACTGATCCGTCAGGGAGAGAAAACACTGGGTCGCACCGCCGACCAGGACGTCAGCGTGGCGACCATCCAGCAACAGGGCCTTGGCTCGGTCGGCTTCCAGGGCTTCTACATGCCCTTCCAGGAGCGGCGGGTGCAGCATTTCCACGAGGTGCTCGACGACTATATGCAGCAGCCCTGAGTACACTGACGCCCTGACCGGGGTGCAACACCCCGGACACACAATATGAGGAGACAGACAGACAATGCCAAAAGTTACCTACATCGCCCATGACGGCAAGGAAACAGTCGTCGAGGCAAAGTCCGGGGCCAATGTCATGGAAACGGCACTGGACAACGGCATAGACGGCATCGTCGGTGAGTGCGGCGGATGCTGCTCATGCGCCACCTGCCATTGCTATGTCGACCCCGACTGGCTCGCGGTAACGGGCCCGGCGGGTGAAATGGAGGCTGAACTGCTGGAGTTCGCCATCGACCCGCAGGACAACAGCCGCCTTGGCTGCCAGATCACGCTAACAGAGGCAACGGACGGACTGATCGTGCGCCTGCCGCGCGCGCAGTTCTAGGGCACAGATCACCGCCCTGTCCGAGGCCTAGGCCTCGGACAGATCAACCAGACATTTGCCGCGAGAAGCACCGTGCATCATGTCGCAAAACGCCTGCGGCGCGCTTTCGATCCCCGCATATACCTGATTAAAGCTCACCAGAGCACCTGAACGGTAGTAACCGGCCAGCGTTGCCGCCGCCGCGCCGAACTGGTCGGCGTAATCGGAGAACATGAAACCCTCCATGCGAGCGCGCTTGGTGATCAGCTCCCAGGTG
>CAZTJR010000076.1:0-3394 GCA_964613795.1 uncultured Alteromonadaceae bacterium
TGGCTCAGGCGCTTTATTTCTGACATGCAGCAGTCGCGACAGCGTTGACGTTGGCGTGGAGTCTGGCCACCCGCTTGCAGTATGTCAATTCGCGGCCCGGACCATCGGCTACCACGACAGGGGTGCGGTGCGCCAGCGCGCCTGCCAGGCCTGTTGAACTTTGTTGCTGTAGCGCCGGCTGCCGCTGCTACCATTATAGGCAGCGAGCGCACGGTGCAGATCACCGTCCTCGCGGTCTATGTAGAACTGCAGTATGCGACAGCCATACTCGAGGTTGGTGGGGTTGTCTGTCAGGTTGTCATCCGGCCGCCCGATCTCGCGCCGCCAGAATGGCATGACCTGCATGAGACCCTGGGCGCCCGCCCGCGAGACAGCAAAGCGATTGAAGGCGCTTTCGACCTCAATCACGGCGAGCACAAGTTCGGGCGGCAGATTACTGCGCAGGGCCGCCCGATGGATAAGATTCAGCAGCTGCAGTCTTTGTGCGGGGCTAGGGATAAAAGGAGACAGGCGCGTCGACATGTCGACAAGCCAGACTTCTGCAGCAAAGCGATCCGGAAAACTGTCGCTTTGGGCAATCGTGCTTTCGAGGAAGCGCCGCAGCGCAGCCGTATCATCAGTGTCAGCTGCTGCCGCCTCACCGATAGCGACAGCGGTCACTGCGGCCAGACAGCGGCGGCGTGTCAGCATTGACGACGTCTGCGGTCAGTGTCCGGCACCTGTTTTTTCGCGCAGGAAGGCCATGGTTTTGCTTTCGGGAATCCGGACTGCGTCGGTATCGCGACGGCCCTTGTACTCCAGCTCCCCGTCGGCGAGGGCGCGATCACCAATCACGATCCGATGCGGGATGCCCATGAGTTCCATATCGGCGAACTTGATGCCGGGGCGTTCGTTACGATCATCAAGCAGCACGTTCATGCCCGCTTCAACGCATTGCTCATAAAGCGCTTCTGCGCACCTGGCGACTGCCTCGGACTTGTGCATGTTGAGTGGCACAATAGCCAGCGTAAACGGCGCCATTGTCGATGGCCAGATAATGCCCTGCTCGTCATGATTCTGCTCAATGGCGGCGGCAACGATCCTGCTGATACCGATACCGTAGCACCCCATATGCAGCGTTACCTGTCGACCGTTTTCATCCAGCACGCCGGCGTTCATCGCTTCACTGTACTTCGTCCCCAGCTGAAAGATATGCCCGACCTCAATGCCGCGCTTGATCTGCAGCTGGCCTTTGCCGTCGGGACTGGGATCGCCTGCGACGACTTCCCGCAGGTCGGCGATTTCCGGCAGAGGCAGGTCTCGTTCCCAGTTGACTTTAAGGATGTGATGGCCATCGCGGTTAGCGCCGCAGCTGAAGTCGCCCAGGTGGGCCGCCGCGTGATCCGCGATGACTTTCACGCCAATATTCCGCGGGCCGAGCGAACCGAAGCCGGCGCCACAAAGCGCTCTGACGCTGTCCTCGTCGGCCATGACCAGCGGAGCGGCCACGCTCTCAAGTTTTTCCGCCTTGATGGTGTTGAGCTCGTGGTCGCCACGCAAGACGAGCGCGACCAACGAGCCTTCCTCAGACCCTTCCACCAGCAGTGTTTTGACAGTTGCCGCCGGGCTTATGTCCAGTAACTGACACAGATCTGCAATGGTTTTCACGCCCGGTGTGGCTATCTCCTCCAGTGCCCCTGAAGGCGCCGGGCGGGTGGTTGAGGCCGGCATCGCAGAGGCCATTTCCACGTTCGCCGCGTAGTCGCTGCCGTCACTGAACGCAATACTGTCTTCGCCGGAATCAGCCAGAACGTGAAATTCATGGGATGTACTGCCGCCGATGCTGCCGGTGTCTGCCAGTACCGCTCGGAACGACAGCCCCAGGCGCTCGAAGATTGCCGTGTAGGCGGAATGCATTACGTTGTACGTTTCGCAAAGCGAGTCGGCGCTTGCGTGGAAGGAGTAGGCGTCCTTCATGAGGAACTCGCGCGACCGCATGATGCCGAACCGCGGACGTATCTCGTCACGCACCTTGGTCTGGATCTGGTAAAGATTCAGCGGGAGCTGGCGATAGCTGCTGATTTCGTTCCGGACCAGGTCGGTCACCACCTCCTCGTGCGTGGGGCCAAGACAGAAATCGCGATCGTGTCTGTCCCGGATTCGCAGCAGCTCAGGACCATACTGCTCCCAGCGCCCCGACTCCTGCCACAGCTCCGCCGGCTGGATCATCGGCATGCTGATTTCCTGGGCGCCGGCGCGGTTCATTTCCTCGCGAACAATGGCTTCTACCTTGCGCAGTACCCTGAGTCCAAGCGGAAGCCAGGTGTAAAGCCCGGATGAGAGCTTGCGGATCAGTCCTGCGCGAAGCATCAGTCGATGGCTGATGACTTCTGCATCGGCAGGTGTCTCCTTAAGTGTGGCGACAAGAAAGTGGCTGGTACGCATAGAAAGCTCACAGTGCTGTTTTGACGATATCGCGAGTTTACGTTTGAAAGAAGGAAGGGTACAGAAATTTGCGTTCCCACCGTGATTAACACTTGTTTACGCTATAAAACCAGTGTTTTCCGCTTTCTTGCAGCGAATAAACCTTGTATTACAGTATTTCATGTTTTATACATGATGAAGGGTCGGGTACAGGCGTTGCTCCGAGAGATATAACAGTGCCTGCTGCACGGCTTTGAGGCCATTTTTACAATAGAGGGAAGGACTGAAACATGGCAACAGCTAAAGCAGCAGCAACAAAAAAGGCACCTGCCAAAAAAGCGGCGGCCAAGAAAGCGCCAGCAAAAAAGGCACCCGCCAAGAAGGCGTCCGCTGCAAAGGCAGCGCCGGCAAAAAAGGTAACGGCTCTGCAGGAGAAGATGACCAAGACCCAGATCGTCAACACGATCGCGGAAAACACAGGCCTGACCAAGAAGCAGGTCGGTGATGTCATGGGTGAGCTGGAGACCCTGATTGAGCGCAGCATCAAAAAGCGTTCTGTGGGTGAGTTCACCCTGCCGGGACTTATGAAAATCACAACGGTTAAAAAGCCTGCGCGCAAGGCTCGCAAGGGAATAAATCCATTCACGGGCGAGCCTACCGTGTTCAGTGCGAAGCCGGCGAGCGTGGCGGTGAAAGTTCGCCCGCTGAAAAAGATGAAGGAGTTTGCCGGTTCCTGAATCGCTGGACCCGGATGCGCGGCAAGCGCATCCGGGTGTTTCCATCGCCGCTGGCGCTGAGCCCGTCCCGGCCGACCCTCATTTCCTGCCGTCGTTCGGGTTACTAATTCACTGCTTGGCCGCACTCCTGCCCTGGGGTAAAATCCGCGCCCCTATTTGCTCGAATCCTTGAGTCAGGTGTAACGTCATGCCAATTTACGAGTACGTCTGTGAATCCTGTGGAGAACTGACTGAAGCGCTGCGGAAAATCAGTG
>CAZTJR010000077.1:0-3376 GCA_964613795.1 uncultured Alteromonadaceae bacterium
ATGGCGGAGCAGGTGCGGCAGTTGTGTGGGCGGGCGGTGTTGTTGGAGGAGGCGAGGGTGAAGGCTGAGGGGGAGGTTGCGGAGGTGTTGTGGGTCTACCAGGGGCAGACCCCGCAGGCGCCGGCTTCAGGCGCCGTCTGAAGCTGACGCCGGGACAGATTGCCGCGCCTGCACCGCATTCACAATCAAGGCAACAAACACCCCAAGCATGCCGCCCAGCACGATAGCCAGCGCCAATATCAACGCCCGTCGTGGTTTGATGGGCGATTCCGGCGGCTGGGCAGAGCGATCAATGCGTACAGCGCGAATGTCAGGGAAGCTGCTGCTCATCGCTGACTGCAGCCGCGACCTGTTGCTCAACAGCGCGCTGATACCGTCGATGTAGGGTGTAAAGTCGTCACGCTTCTGCAGGGCTTGAATTTCCGCATTGACTTCTAACTCCCCTAGGCGTTGCTCAAGTTCGCGGATCTCGCGCGTATCGTGGTCATCACTCTCGCGCGACGCCAGCGCGTTGATCTCCGCCTCCAGCCAGCGCGTGCCAAGGGTATAAAGCGGCATGTTGCTACCGCGGTCCGAGCTGATCGAGCGACTGGTTGTGTCGATATTAACCACGTTCTGGTAATCCGTGCGCGGTTCCGTGATATCCAGTTTTCGTGCAATGGTGAGCGCTTCCTGAAGACGCAACACCTCGTCCTGGCGTAGCTTGCGCGCGGTTGTACGCAGCTCATCGAGGCGGTTCTGAAGGCGCCCGCGCTGAATGCTGTCCTGCTCCCTGAGTTGGGCAATGCGCATTGACGTTTCGCGCCGGGCTGCTTCCCGGCGGCGCTCGATTTCGTCTTCGAGATTGGCGAGGCGCGCGGCAGCAGTGCTGTGCAGTTCATCAATCAGGGTTGCCGTGGTCGCGTTGTTGGCGAGATGCACGAGCGTATTGGCAAGGGTCGCTGCTGTTTCCGGGTTGCTGTGTTTTGCCGTCACCTTGGCTCGAGTGTAGTAGTCGCCGGTCTGGCCGTTGCGCCTGAGTGTTTCCGTCTCAGATGAAACGTTAAAGACGTTTCCGGTATTCAGCCGGTTTGCGATGTCCTCTCCCAGGACCTCTGCCGCCGCCTTTTGCTGTGTTGTGCGGGCATTGAGTTCTCGCAATGTTCGGTCGAAGGCATCCTGCGGGCTCACAGGCAGGAGGTCGTTCTCCGTAAGGCTCGAAATGGCACTCGTGGTCACCGGGCGGAGCTCTGTCACTGCCTCGTAGATAGGCGTTGCCACCAGCGCATAGAGCGCAGCTAATAGCATGACGCTGGCAGTAATTGCGGCGATCAGGCGGCGCTGCGCCCACAGCCCTTCGCCAAGTTCGATCAGGTCGATCTCATCCTCAGGGACGTAACGAGGCTCAGTGGAATGGTTTGTCGGCATGTCTTGTGGAAGCGTGGGCTGCATGCTGGGTCCTGTTAGTCGCTACAGCAGACGAGCATATCACCGTCATTGCTGGATTACTCCGCTGCCGCATCTGCCTCCCCGTCTGCACTCGAAACATCTAAACGATGGGGATGTCTGGGCTATCTGAACGAGCTGCCGTGGTGCTGGCAGCCTGCAACCGCTCGGCGACCCGCCAGGCCTGGCTGGCAATGATGCAGTAGAGCGCAAAACAGCCCAGGAAGATGAAAAACTGGTACGGCGTGGCGGCCCCTGAGCGCGAAAGCATGAGGCCGGTGAAGGGAGGCGCGATACCTATGGAGCCGATCACCAGTAATGAGCGCCGATCGGACAGGCCCAGGGCCTGCGTCAGATGGTGTATATGGCTGCGATCGGCGCCGAAAGGCGATCGGCGCAGGAATACACGGCGCAGGGTGGTGAACGTCATGTCCCAGAGAGGTAGACCCACCAGGAAAAGAGCCGTAACGGGCTCAATGAGTTTGCTTCCGCCGAGTTGTGCCGAGGTGGCGGCGAGAATGAGCGCCACGACGATGAATCCGAGCAGTTTGCTGCCGGAATCCCCGAGGAAGGTCTTTGGAATGCTGGGTGAAAGTCCCAGGTTTGATACCAGAAATGCGACCAACGAGGCGCTGATAAATATAGTGAGAAAGCCGGGTGGAATGCCAGTAAACAGGTGGAAGGCAAACAGGGTGTTCAGGACCATGATGCCGAGTAATCCATCCATGCCGTCGAGCATATTGAAGGCGTTTATGACGCCGAAAATGCAGATGACGGTAAAGGGATAGGCCATCCACGGTGGCAGTTTGATATTGCCGGTGCCGACAAGGTCGCCCAGGTTGGCGGCTTTCAGGTCAAGCCCTTCAATGACGATCAGTGCGACCCCGATCTCCACAACAACTCGCGTAAACACACTGACGCTATGTCGGTCGTCGAGAATGCCCAGCACGACAAGTACGCCGCCCGCGAACATGAAAACGCGCAGTGAGTCGGCGTACTTGGTAACGATTGAGGCGTCAGGGTGACCCCAGAACAGCGTGCCGAGAAGAAGGCAGAGATAAATGGCGATGCCGCCTACGAGGGGGATATGGCCTTCATGGATCTTGCGGTGGTCGGGGGCGTCTACCAGGCGGAGCCTTGGGGCGATTCTGGATAGCAGTACGATGAGGCCCAGGGTGGTCAGGAAGGCGAATAGGGCCTGTTGGAGGGATGGGGTCACGCCGGGCTTGTTGGTTGCAGTACTTGCATAAGATAAGATCGTATACGAATAAGTATGCGCTTGACATTGAATTTTTATAAAACAAGTTTTTTGGAATTTTGAATGCAAAGAGCGCGGTTTGAGTTGTCTTATCAGTCATCCGCTGTAGCGCTGAGTTTGTAAGCCTGCTCTACATGCAGGAAAATCCTGAGCGTCTTATCAGAGTCCGGACTTATGGCAGCAATTCATCGCAACTGGTATGCCGTAGCGACCCGGCCCCGCATGGAGGCAATTGCGCGCGAGCACCTGGAGCGACAGGGGTATAGTGTTTGCCTGCCGGAGATGCGGTTGCGCAAGCGACGGCAGGGTCGCTGGCAGGAAGTGACTGAGCCGCTATTTCCTGGTTACCTGTTCGTGGCGTTGAATCTGGAGGCTGACAACCCGGCACCGATCCGCTCCACCGTTGGGGTTCGCGGCCTGGTGTATTTCGGCCTGCATAGCCCCCCCATGCCTGCCGGCAGCGTGGAGATGCTGCTGGACAATGCCGAGGACATAGGCGAGACACCCTTGCCGTTCAAAGCTGGCGACTCTGTGCGCATTGTCAAGGGGCCCTTTGCTGGGTTGCAGGCGGTGTACCAGATGCGGAGTGGGGAGGAGCGTGTGCAGGTGCTGCTGGGGCTGTTGGGGCGGGAGAATGTGGTTGGGGTGGGGCTTGATGATCTTGAGGTGTGATTTCCCCGTTTACTAATGACT
>CAZTJR010000078.1:0-3099 GCA_964613795.1 uncultured Alteromonadaceae bacterium
CGGGCGGTACTCCAGGCTGAAGTCCACGACCTCATAGGAGGGAATTTTCCCCTCGATGAGTCCCGCACCGGCGCCGCGCGGCAGGTTCGAGTCCTGCCAGTACTGGTCGCCCACCAGCGTTGCGGTGAGCGCGACGTTCCATCGCGTGTCGTCATAGATGAAACCGGCACGTATCACGTGGTCTGGCGCAAAAGCCGGGTCATTGCCTTCAAGGCTGGCAGTGACACTGTTCGTGATCTCGGCATCCAGCAGGGAGCCATTGGCGAACAGGGTCAGGGAGCGCGTATCGGCGGACAGCACAGCGTACTCGATACTGAATTCCAGGCCCTGGTGCCGTGAGTCGCCGCTGTTGACGCGCTCGACATCGGCGATATTGACCTGGATCTGCTCGATCTTGTCCTCGAAGTCGACGTGGAACACGCTGATGTCGAATACCAGCCTGTCCGTGGGCTGGCTGCGGTAACCGATTTCGTAATTCACCCCGCGCGATACGCCGGGACCGTTCGACCCCGCCAGCTCCGAGGCCGGATTGATCAGGTCATCGTAACGCTGCGGCCGGTAGGACTCGGACACGTTGGCGTAAAGCTCCGAGCGGTCGCCGGTCTGGTACATGAGCCCCAGGCCCAGCAGCGTTTCATTAGAGGTGCGATCCAGGTCGATAGGGCCGCGGTTGAGGCTGGCGCTGGTGACGACGTCTTCGAGATCATAGTTGATGCGCTCGTAGCGCGCGCTCGGCACCACGCTCAGGCGACCAAGGCTGAACAGATTCTCCAGGAACAGGGCCGTATAATTGACGCCGCGATCGATTTCGAAAGCGAGATCTGCCGGGTTCTGGCGGCTGGACCGGATATCGTCGCTCACATGGCGCGTCCGCGGGCTGTCGCTCAGGTAACCCGTGGTGCCGGCGGTAAGCACGTTGTTTTCGCCCCAGGCAAAGGCCGCGCGCAGGTCGAAGCCGTAGTTGTTGAACTGCTGCTCATCGATGGCCGTTGTCGCGGGTTCGTTCGCGGGGTCGGTAAATTGTGCCGAGCGCCGGCTCAGGCGGTCCATGCCCAGATACCAGAGGCGGGCGTCGAGCGTGGCCGACTCATTGATCTGCTGCTCGTAGGTGAACGTGGCAATGACCTGGTCGATGTCCACCGCGTTGAAGGGCGTTTTCACAAGGTCGCGATCGGCGGCAAACTCCTGCGACGTGAGACGACCCGCCTCGCCGGAGTCGGACTGGTAGAGATCCACATCAAAGCCCAGGCGAATCCCGTCGAGGCCCTCGTAGGAGACCCCGAAGTAGCCGGCGTTGACCTCGTAGTCCTCATTCTGTCGCGGGCCGTCGGCACTGCGATGGTCGAACGAGGCCATGAACCCCACGTCATTTTGAGACCACTGCACCTCGTTGTAGGTGCTGTAGAGGCCGTCGCTGCCCGTGGCCTGGTCCGTCCGGAACGACGGCGCCGCCGCCGCATCGGCCCGCCGCGTGACGAAGTTGAGCACCGGGCCGATCTGCGGGCCATACAGCAGACCTACGCCGCCCCGGACAAACTCGATCCGCTCCACCCGCTGCGCCGCCGGCATGTAGTACATGGTGGGATAGCCGAAGGGATCCGCGGCCAGCGGAACATTGTTCTGGAAAAACGCAACGAACTCGGATTCATGCGGGTTACCGAGACCCCGGTAATTCACGTTGTAGATGCTGGGGATTTGCTGGTCTGACACAAACAGCCCGGGCACCCGGGAGAACATCTAGCGCAGATTGGGCTCGACGAAGGCCGGCTGCTCGGTCAGATCGACCAGGGTTGTCTTCTTGCCGGCGAAAACCTTGCCGTCCTGCAAGGCCGGCAGCGCACCGGGCACACTGTTTTCGCTGGTGCCGAACACTTCAACGGTTTCAAGGACTGTTTCCTCCGACGTCGCTTTGGCACTAACGGGGACAAGCACGACAGAGACAGCAGCGACAGCGGCCGCAAGGTGATAGGTACGCATAGAATTCTCTCGGCTCGGGGTTTTTTTAACGCGAATGCGAATGATTATTACATTGATTATTTTCCGGCACAATACTGCCACGCCTTCGGGTAAGCGATGATGGTCTCGTTATGCGTTAATTTTTGGCACGCCAAACGCTATTCATCGGTGCGATGATGGCTACATGGCGGTGGCTTGCGCCGCGCTGGGTTTGCGGATGGAGCGGATTCGTTAATAGCGCCACCGTCCTTCAAAGTATGGGAAAAGTCTGGCACACTTTCAAAATAATCGTTTGTTAACTAAAGCCATGCTAGCTAAAAAACTTCTTCGAAATAGTGCCCTTGTAGGTTTACTGGCAGGAGCAGAATCCTCTCTTGCGCAAATCCCCTCTGGTCTAGGTAGCTCCACCTTAAGGATGTCATGGTCCGCAGAAGAGCCGGTGCCCGTGCCGCTGCTCACCGACACGGCACTGATGGCTCTTGGCCTGCTCCTCTGCATCATCGTTTTCCGTGTACTGAAAAACAGGCCGGCGGTCGTCAGAGGGCTGGCGGTACTGGCGGTGGGAACCACAAGTCTCATTGCGGCCATCGGTAGTCGAGAACTCATTGCTCAATCGGAATTTATCGTCTTGCCGGGTATCGGTGGAAGCTGTGAGGGCAGTGCCGTTTACACATCTACCCCGATTACCACACCGCCACCGTGCTTCAGAAACACCTGCGGCGTTCCCGTGGCGGTGAGCTATGAGTTCATCGAAGGTTTTGAAAGCGGCGAGCAAGAACAAGGACCGGCACTTACACCTGAAAACTGTAGCTTCGAGTATGCCTGTACCGTCAGCGGAGCAGCGGCTGACGAGTTTTCTGGGCTGGCAAGCGACGGCTCCAAAGTCCCGAGTAATGGTGAGCCCTACGCCACTGCGTTTTGCGCAGAAATGTTCGATGGCATCCCCGGCAGTGAGATAGATTAGCTACCGTTCATCCAACACTGCTCTTCGCAAACAGCAGATGTAACCGTGAGCTAGCTGGAGGTAGAGCAGGTCCTCCGCCGGGGTGTCCATTGGCTGGAGAATTGAAAGAAAGCTACCCGCTAACTTTGTGTCTCGCCAAATAACCGCGTTAAATGGGGAGAGCCCCGCCTGGAGAGATT
>CAZTJR010000079.1:0-2990 GCA_964613795.1 uncultured Alteromonadaceae bacterium
TCACGGCGAGCACAAGTTCGGGCGGCAGATTACTGCGCAGGGCCGCCCGATGGATCAGATTCAGCAGCTGCAGTCTTTGCGCGGGGCTCGGCATAAAAGAAGACAGGCGCGTCGACATGTCGACGAGCCAGACTTCTGCAGCAAAGCGATCCCGAAAGCTGTCGCTTTGGGCAATCGTGCTTTCGAGGAAGCGTCGCAGCGCAGCCGTATCATCAGTGTCCGCTGCTGCCGCCTTACCGATAGCGACGGCGATCACCGCGGCCAGACAGCGGCGGCGTGTCAGCATTGACGACGTCTGTGGTCAGTGTCCGGCACTTATTTTTTCGCGCAGGAAGGCCATGGTTCTGCTTTCGGGAATCCGGACTGCGTCGGTATCGCGACGGCCCTTGTACTCCAGTTCCCCGTCGGCGAGGGCGCGATCACCAATCACGATCCGATGCGGGATGCCCATGAGTTCCATATCGGCGAACTTGATGCCGGGGCGTTCGTTACGATCATCAAGCAGCACGTTCATGCCCGCTTCAACGCATTGCTCATAAAGCGCTTCTGCGCACCTGGCGACTGCCTCGGACTTGTGCATGTTGAGTGGCACAATCGCCAGCGTGAACGGTGCCATTGTCGATGGCCAGATAATACCCTGCTCGTCATGATTCTGCTCAATAGCGGCGGCAACGATCCTGCTGATGCCGATACCGTAGCAACCCATATGCAGCGTTACCTGTCGACCGTTTTCATCCAGTACGCCGGCGTTCATCGCTTCACTGTATTTCGTCCCCAGCTGAAAGATGTGCCCGACCTCAATGCCGCGCTTTATCTGCAGCCGGCCTTTGCCGTCGGGACTGGGATCGCCTGCGACCACTTCCCGCAGGTCGGCGATTTCCGGCAGAGGCAGGTCTCGTTCCCAGTTGACGTTAAGGATGTGACAGCCATCGCGGTTAGCGCCGCAGCTGAAGTCGCCGAGGTGAGCCGCCGCGTGATCCGCGATCACTTTCACGCCAATATTCCGCGGGCCGAGCGAACCGAAGCCGGCGCCACAAAGCGCTCTCACGCTGTTCTCGTCGGCCATGGCCAGCGGAGCGGCCACGCTCTCAAGTTTTTCTGCCTTGATGGTGTTGAGCTCGTGGTCGCCACGCAAGACGAGCGCGACCAATGAGCCTTCCTCAGCCCCCTCCACCAGCAGTGTTTTGACAGTTGCAGCCGGACTTATGTCAAGTAGCTGACACAGATCTGCAATGGTTTTCACGCCCGGTGTCGCTATCTCCTCCAGTGCCCCGGAAGGCCCCGGGCGGGCGGTAGAGGCCGGCATCGCAGAGGCCATTTCCACGTTCGCCGCGTAGTCGCTGCCGTCACTGAACGCAATACTGTCTTCGCCGGAATCAGCCAGAACGTGAAATTCATGGGATGTACTGCCGCCGATGCTGCCGGTGTCTGCCAGTACCGCTCGGAACGACAGCCCCAGGCGCTCGAAGATTGCCGTGTAGGCGGAATGCATTACGTTGTACGTTTCGCAAAGCGAGTCGGCGCTTGCGTGGAAGGAGTAGGCGTCCTTCATGAGGAACTCGCGCGACCGCATGATGCCGAACCGCGGACGTATCTCGTCACGCACCTTGGTCTGGATCTGGTAAAGATTCAGCGGGAGCTGGCGATAGCTGCTGATTTCGTTCCGGACCAGGTCGGTCACCACCTCCTCGTGCGTGGGGCCAAGACAGAAATCGCGATCGTGTCTGTCCCGGATTCGCAGCAGCTCAGGACCATACTGCTCCCAGCGCCCCGACTCCTGCCACAGCTCCGCCGGCTGGATCATCGGCATGCTGATTTCCTGGGCGCCGGCGCGGTTCATTTCCTCGCGAACAATGGCTTCTACCTTGCGCAGTACCCTGAGTCCAAGCGGAAGCCAGGTGTAAAGCCCGGATGAGAGCTTGCGGATCAGTCCTGCGCGAAGCATCAGTCGATGGCTGATGACTTCTGCATCGGCAGGTGTCTCCTTAAGTGTGGCGACAAGAAAGTGGCTGGTACGCATAGAAAGCTCACAGTGCTGTTTTGACGATATCGCGAGTTTACGTTTGAAAGAAGGAAGGGTACAGAAATTTGCGTTCCCACCGTGATTAACACTTGTTTACGCTATAAAACCAGTGTTTTCCGCTTTCTTGCAGCGAATAAACCTTGTATTACAGTATTTCATGTTTTATACATGATGAAGGGTCGGGTACAGGCGTTGCTCCGAGAGATATAACAGTGCCTGCTGCACGGCTTTGAGGCCATTTTTACAATAGAGGGAAGGACTGAAACATGGCAACAGCTAAAGCAGCAGCAACAAAAAAGGCACCTGCCAAAAAAGCGGCGGCCAAGAAAGCGCCAGCAAAAAAGGCACCCGCCAAGAAGGCGTCCGCTGCAAAGGCAGCGCCGGCAAAAAAGGTAACGGCTCTGCAGGAGAAGATGACCAAGACCCAGATCGTCAACACGATCGCGGAAAACACAGGCCTGACCAAGAAGCAGGTCGGTGATGTCATGGGTGAGCTGGAGACCCTGATTGAGCGCAGCATCAAAAAGCGTTCTGTGGGTGAGTTCACCCTGCCAGGGCTTATGAAAATCACGACTGTTAAAAAGCCTGCACGCAAGGCTCGCAAGGGAATAAATCCGTTCACCGGCGAGCCTACCGTGTTCAGTGCAAAGCCAGCGAGCGTGGCGGTGAAAGTTCGTCCGCTGAAAAAGATGAAGGAGTTCGCCGGTTCCTGAACCGCTGATCCCGGGCGCGCTGCAAGCGCGTCCGGGTGTTTACACCGGCGCTGGCGCTGAGCCCGCCCAGGCTGACCCTCATTGCCTCCCGTCTTTCGGGTTACTAATTCACTGCTTGGCCACACTCCTGCCCTGGGGTAAAATCCGCGCCCCTATTTGCTCGAATCCCTGTGTCAGGTGTAACGTCATGCCAATTTATGAGTACGTCTGTGAATCCTGTGGAGAACTGACTGAAGCGCTGCGGAAAATCAGTG
>CAZTJR010000080.1:0-2933 GCA_964613795.1 uncultured Alteromonadaceae bacterium
TCGCCGGTGCGGTCGAGAAAGCCGGTGTTGATGAACACTACCCGCTCCCGTGCGCGGCGGATGCACTCGGTGAGGTTGACTGTGGTGCGCCGTTCTTCGTCCATGATGCCGAGCTTCAGGGTGTTGCGCGGCATGCCGAGGGCATCTTCTATGCGGTCGAACAGATCGTTGGTGAAACTCACCTCGTCGGGACCGTGCATCTTGGGCTTGACGATGTATACGCTGCCGCAGCGGGAATTGCGCGCTGCGCTGGCGTCCTTGTTCAGGTCATGCAGGGCGATACAGGCAGTGAACAGGCCGTCCAGAATGCCTTCGGGCACCTCATTGCCGTCGGCGTCGAGTACCGCGTCGGTGGTCATCAGGTGGCCGACGTTGCGCACAAACATGAGGCTGCGCCCGGGCAGCGTCACCGGTTTGCCGTCGGCGCCCTGGTATTCGCGGTCCGCGTTCAGGGTGCGCTGCCGTTCGCGGCCGCCCTTGTTAAACGATTCGCTCAGGTCGCCGCGCATCAGGCCCAGCCAGTTGCGGTACACCAGCGCCTTGTCTTCACCGTCGACCGCGGCAACCGAATCCTCGCAGTCCTGTATGGTGGTCACAGCCGATTCCAGCACCACGTCTTTCACGCCGGCGGCATCGGTCGCGCCGATTTCGCTGTCGCGATCGATAAGGATATCGGCGTGCAGGCCGTGGTGTTTCAGAAGAATGCTGGTGGGCGCATCAGCATCGCCCCGGTAACCGATAAACTGTGCTGCTGATTGCAGTCGGGTCTCGGTGCCATCCTTCAGCTCCACGCTGAGATTGCCATCGCTGACGCGATACCGCGTTGCTGCCTTGTGGCTGCCCTCAGTCAAGGGGCAGTGTGTGTCGAGGAACTCCCGCGCCATGCGGATGACGTGCTCGCCGCGAACCGGGTTGTAGCTGCCGCCGCGCTCAGCCCCATCGTCCTCAGGGATAACGTCCGTGCCGTACAGAGCGTCGTACAGACTGCCCCAACGTGCGTTTGCGGCGTTCAGCGCGTAACGGGCGTTCATCACCGGCACCACCAGTTGAGGACCCGCAACGGTCGCCACCTCGGGATCGACATTATTCGTGCTTATGGTGAACGGATCGCCCTCCGGCAGCAGATAGCCGATCTCTTCAAGGAAGGTTCGGTAGGCCTGGCGGTCGTAGTGCTTGCCGGGATGCTGTCGATGCCAGTCATCGATCTGGCGCTGCAGGGTTTCGCGGATGTCGAGCAATGCCCGGTTACGCGGCACGAAGTCGCACAGCAAGTCCGCCAGCGTGGTCCAGAACCTTTCCGGGTTGATGGCGGTTCCCGGCAAGATCTCGTTCTCCAGCAGGTCTGCCAGGTGCGGGTGAATCTGCAGCCCGGCGCGATGAGCGCGATTTTCTGACTGTGTCGGGGTTGTGTTAGGGACCATGGCGAACTCCGCTCACGCAAAAACAACCAGCTTACGGAATCGCGGCTGATTTCCCAACGCTATTGTTTTTATCATGGCCATAACAGCGATGAATGATGCATCGGCAGAACGGGACAACAATCACGCCAGCGGCGGCTGACCATCCATTTCCCGCGCTGTGTCCGCAATCAGCCGCCGCAGCCAGCGGTTGGCGGGGTTGTGCTGCAGCAGCGGGCTCCAGGCCATCTTCAGCTCCAGCGGCGGGATTTCCAGCGGCGGCGCGCGCAGCACGACCCGCGGGTTGTTGCGCTGCAGCTCGGCGGCCCGGGTCGGCAGCGTCACAATCAGGTCGTTCTGCTCGGCCAGCGTCATTGCCGCCTGATAGTGACGGGTGAAGACACGAATCTGGCGCTTTTTCCCCAGCCGGTTGAGCGCCGCGTCCACCCAGCCCAGGCGCTGCACATCATCCGGGTCGACGCCGACGCCGACGCCCATGCCGGTCTTGCTCACCCAGACGTGGCTGGCCTGCAGGTAGCTGTCCAGGGTGAAATCGGCCAGCACCGGATTGTTCGGGCTCAGCAGGCAGGAAAAGGTATCGCTCCACAGGTGAATCTGGTGGAAGGACTGGGGCATGACATCGAAGCGGTTGATCACCATGTCTACCTTGCCCCGCTCTACGTCGAGAAAGCTCACATCCGAAGGCGTCATGATATCCAGCGTGAGGCCGGGCGCCTGGGTGCGCAGCTTGCCCAGCACCTCGGGCAGCAGGGTGGACTCGGCATAGTCGCTGGCCATAATGCGGAACACCCGCGAGGCCCGCTCGGGTTTGAAGGCGGATTTCGGCTGCACCGCCTGCTCAATATGCATGAGCACGTCGCGCAGCAGTGGCTCAAGCTCCAGCGCTCGCTCGGTGGGCGTCATGCCGTCGGAGGTGCGCACCAGCAGCGGGTCATCGAACAGATCGCGCAGGCGGCGCAAACCATTGCTCATGGCCGGTTGCGACAGGTTCAGCGTGTGCGCGGCCTGGGTCACGTTGCGCTCGCGCAGCAGGGCATCCAGGTATACCAGCAGATTCAGGTCAATCCGGTTCAGTTGCATGCCCGGCACACTCCGGCGGCGTTATTCATCAGATGAATGGTAAATATATCAGGCCTATTGCGGTCTGAATACCGTGGGCAGGCCGTTTGCGCCTGGTCCGGTCTATTGCATGCTTTATACTCTGGCGCGGAAATACCGTTCGATGACCGCCTGCAAAGAAGGTTTGCCGACTATGAGCAATTACCACGCCCCCCTGGATGACATGGTTTTTCTGGTTGACGAGGTGCTCGCCGCCGGCGACACGCTTGGACAGCTGCCACGCTTTGCTGATCTCGGCGTGGGGCCGGAGCTGACTGCTGCGGTGCTGGCCGAGGGCGCCAAATTCGCCGGCGACGTGCTGGCGCCCCTGCGCCGCGTCGGCGACCAGCAGCCCGCCACCTGTGCGGAGGGGGCGGTCAGCATTTCCCCCGGCTACGCCGATGCGCTGCGCCAGCT
>CAZTJR010000081.1:0-2640 GCA_964613795.1 uncultured Alteromonadaceae bacterium
GCCTGGATGAGGGCTGGGAGCGAGACCTGCAGTGGCTGGGTGACAGCGCTCACCTCATGTTTCTGCAGGAAGCGACGCCGGGCGCAAGACTGGACCCGCTGCTGAAAGGGCTGCCATATCAATACTTTGCGCCGGGGTTTTCCCTAGCCGGCAGAGCGACCGGCGTCATGTCTGCAAGTACAGCGCCGTCTACACTGCACTGTAACCTGCGCAGCGTTGAACCCTGGATGGGAACGCCAAAAGCCACAAGCGTGACCCTTTACGCCGTTGGCAGCGAGCGCCGTCCTCTTCTTGCCATCAATCTGCATGGCATCAACCTGGCTATCGGGACCCGGGTGTTTCGCGAGCAGATGCAGGCGCTCGAGCCGCTGCTCATCGCACACGAAGGCCCTGTGATTCTTGGCGGTGACGTCAATGCCTGGAGCCAGCGCCGTCTAGCGACTCTGGATGCACTGGCAGCGCGCCACGGACTGCAACGCGTCGGCTTCCAGCCGGATCTTCGCAGTCGCATCGTCGGCCTCGCCATGGACTATATTTATCTGCGCGGTCTGGATACGGTGCTGGCGGAGTCATTGCCGGTGACCAGCTCCGATCATAATCCGCTATTGTTAAAGCTGGCGCTACCGATCGCGGACTGAACATGGCGCGTGCTGGCACACAGACATCCTCACACCAAAACGGTATTATTCCCAGAATATGATAGGAGACACACTGCGGCATGCGACAGATTGAGAATAAACCCCCGTTCTACCGGATCAACCTGGTCATTTTTGTTGCGTTTCCACTGGCCGCGCTGATTCTCGTGCCGTGGTGGGGGCTCACCGAGGGTTATACCGGCATTCAATGGATGTGGGCCGCTATATTTCTGTACCTCAACGGCCTGGCCATCACCGGAGGCTATCACCGGCTATGGGCACACAAAGCCTATCAGGCACACCCCTGGCTCCGCGTCTGGCTGGCAGCCTGGGGCGCGGGCGCATTGCAGAACAGCATCCTTGTATGGGCGTCGGACCACAGGCGGCACCATCGCCATGTCGATAACAACGAGAAAGACCCATACTCCGCGGGTCGCGGCATCTGGTTCAGTCATATGGGCTGGATGCTACGCGACTACCCGACCAATCAGGAAGATTTCAGCAACGCCCAGGATCTGCAGCGCGACCCTGTGGTCATGTGGCAGCACCGGAACTACATCGCACTCACCACAGTGATGAACCTCGGCCTGCCGCTGCTGCTTGGTCTGGCACTGGGCGATGTGATCGGCACGCTGCTGCTGGTCGGCCTGCTGCGCCTCGTGGTCAACCACCACGTCACCTTCCTGATCAATTCACTCGCGCATGTCTGGGGAACGCGTCCCTATACCGAGGCCAACAGTGCACGCGACAACCCCGTGCTGGCGTTTCTCACCTATGGCGAGGGTTATCACAACTACCACCATATCTTTCAGAATGACTACCGCAACGGCATTCGCTGGTATCACTGGGACCCCACGAAATGGATGATCGCCCTGTGTGCGCGTCTGGGGCTTGCCCGTGAACTGGTGCGCATTCCCGACTTCCGCGTACAGCGGGCGATTCTCGATACCCAGTTCGAGCGAGCGCGTCGCTCTCTCACCGAGCAGCAGCCAGAGCACCCCCTTCTCGACAAACTGGAAAAGGAGTATCAGCTGTTCACCGATTCCATCAATCGCTGGAAAGCCCTGCAGTCAGAGCGCTACGAGCGGCGCGTCAATGCACTGGAGGACGCCTTCGGCGAGCGACGGGCAGCGCTGCAGCAGCGCTGGGAGCAGGCGGCGCTGCGCACCCAGCTGAGGGAGCTCGAATTTTCACTGAAAATGCAGCGCAAACGCCTGGCTCTGCTCATGCAGCAGATGTCCTGCCCGGAAACGGCCTGACCCGCCACTGCCTGTAACTGGCGTCGAAGGCCAGGGAGAACCCCATGACGAAGACCGTTTACGACTTCACCTGCAGCGACAGTGCCGGACAACCCGTCGACCTCGGCGAATATCGCGGCAAAGTCCTGCTGATCGTCAATACCGCCTCCAAGTGCGGCTTCACACCACAATTTGCCGGCCTGGAGTCGGTGTACGCCGATCTGTCAGATCGCGGTTTTGAGGTGCTGGGCTTCCCCTGCAACCAGTTTGGCAGCCAGGACCCTGGCAGCAACGCCGACATCAGCGAATTCTGCCAGCTCAACTACGGCGTCACCTTTCCCATGTTCGGCAAGATCAACGTCAACGGCAGTGATGCCGACCCGCTGTTCCAGCACCTCAAGGCATCCGCCCGCGGCGCCCTGGGCAGTGCCGGCATCAAGTGGAATTTCACCAAGTTCCTGATTAACCGCGAGGGTGAAGTCGTCAAGCGCTACGCGTCCACCACCAAACCCGAAGACCTCCGCAAGGACATCGAAGCCCTGCTGTAAACCTCGAAGCCCCTCTTCAAGCCAGAATAGAGGGCTCCACACAACATCCCGCTGGCACTGTCCGGCCTGCCCTGCGGGATAAATGGCTTTCGAGACCATCGGCGCCATGGATGGCGCCGCTGAGCCCCCATGGACGGGTTCACGGCGAGTCTCGAAAGCCATTTATCCCGCAGGGCAGGCCAGTCGGAGGCACCCCGCCATTAATGCTCTCGGGTTGCC
>CAZTJR010000082.1:0-2602 GCA_964613795.1 uncultured Alteromonadaceae bacterium
AGGTGAGCGCTGTCACCCAGCCACTGCAGGTCTCGCTCCCAGCCCTCATCCAGGCCCTTGTGCAGATTCCAGCTGAGAAGACCAAAAACACGCGGTAAAAATGATGGCGATGCTGAGTGTGCGCCGCGGACAATCGCACCGCGGCAGGTCTCGATATCGCCGGTAGCAGCGTCGGGCCATCCAGCGGAGTGGACGGCCAACGACGGTGCCATCGACAGTATCAGCAGTAGTAGAAGAAGGCGCATGGCAGGTGTTTCACAGTTGCTGCAGGTAGGTCTGGTACTCCATCGTCGTGATGTGGCGGTGGAACTCAGTAATTTCCTGCGATTTCGTCAGCCCGAAATTGTACTGCATCTCGCGACCGAGCGCGCGGCGGATAAAGTCTGACTGACCGAACAGTGCCAGAGCGTCCTGCATGTAGACCGGCAGCCTGGGTTCTTTCGACTGCTGGTAGCCGTCGCCTCGCAGTGGGCTCGGTGGCGCCAGACGCTGTTCTATACCGTCGAGTGCCGCCGCGAGCAGGACTGCGCAGACGAGATAGGGATTGGCATCGGCGCCGGCGACGCGATGCTCGATGCGGCGCGCCCTGCTGCTGCCTGCGGGGACCCGCACGGCGACGGTCCGGTTCTCGTAGCCCCAGGTTGGCGAGGTGGGGGCGTGACTTCCGGTCTGAAAGCGGCGAAACGCATTGAAGCTGGGGGCGAAGATCGCGAAGGAGTCCGGCATATACCGGATGCAGCCTGCAATAGCGTGCAGCAGCTCCGCTGTGCCGGTGGGTGTGCCATCATCGAAGATATTGCGATTATTCCGGTCGAGAATACTGCAGTGCATGTGCAGGCCGTTGCCGGCTTCGTTTTCGAAGGGTTTGGGCATGAAGCTTGCCACGAGGCCATGCTTCGCCGCTATTCCCTTGATGAGACGTTTCATCATGAGTATCTGTCGCGCCGCCAGTGCGGGGTTGTCGACGTGCAGCATGTTGATTTCATACTGAGAGGGCGCCGATTCCTTGACTACGCCATCAAAGGGCAGATCCTGCAGCTCACACGCACGATGGATATCCTCGAGCATGGGCTGATGGCGGGCGAGTATATCGAGGCCATACATATTGCCTGCGACAGGTGCGCGGTTTGCGGGATTGGTATCCGAGTGTGTCGGCCCTTTGCCGTCCCACTCAACCAGGCTGAACTCCAGCTCTGCCGCGACCACGGGCTTCCAGCCGCGGGCGCGGTAGCGTGCAAGCACCTTCTTCAGAACCTGTCGGGGATCGCCGAGGTAGGGGTCGCCGTTGGGCTTGAACATCGACAGCATGACCTGGCCATGTTGCTCACCCGGAGACCAGGGTGTGGGCAACAGAGAGCCCTCGACGGGACGGCACACGCCGTCCTCATCCCCTGAAGCAAACACCAGTTCCTCTATGTCCCTGCCCCAGATATCCAGACTGAGAGCGCTTCTGGGAAATTTTAGCTCGCCGCCGTAAATCTTCGACAGCTTGCTGCGAGGTACCCACTTGCCCCGCAAAATACCGTTGCAGTCGGGCAACAGCGCCTCAATCATCGTGACATCGGGGTGGGCACGGAGAAACCATTCGACTTCTATCGCCATAATCCCTCCCCATTGGCCCCGCGGTCGGTCACCATCCCTGGGATCAACGCCCGTAAGGCGCGACTATCTGCAAGATTCGGCCCGTTCACAATGCCTCATTTAGGGTATGCCGGCGGTGGTGGTGATCAGGCGGGTGCCATATAGATGCTGAGAGGGTCGCCGCCAGCGGCCTCGCCAAGGCAGGACATGCTGTTAATAAAGAGCGCGAACAGGTCTGTCTGCGAGCTGACGTCCAGTTTGCGGTAGATGTTCTTGCGATGCCGGCGCAGCGTCTCGCGCGCTATATCCAGGCGGGTGGCTGACACCTCTGTGCTGTAACCCCGAAGCATGAGCTCGAGGACGTGCTTTTCTCTTGGTGACAGAATTGATGAGCCAAAGGTGCGGAACGCGAGATCAATCTGGTGGTCGATGCCGGGCTGTATCAGGTGGCTGATAGCGAAATTGTCGAACCTGCTGTGTGACACCATCAGTTCGGATACGGCGTCGGCGAGCACATAAAGGCGTTCATATTCATCATCGCTGAAGGGGCCACTCGCCGGCAGGCGCATCATGCTCAGATTGATTGCATTCCCGCCGTCCAGGCGGGCGAGGAAAATGGCCTCGTCCACTGTGCCGGTGTCGGCGTAATAGTCGGTGTAGTACGAGGATGTCTCGAGGGCGTCACCGGTGAGTCGCGAGAGGCGGTAAATCCGGGATTTCGGATTGTTCATGGACGCGCGAAAAAAAGGATCTTCCCGATAGGGGCCCTCGAGATACATGTCAACCTGTGCCGGATAGGCGGCGGGCGGTATGTCGTGGTAGAGAAGCCGTGGCGGCAGATCCGGGTGGTAGAGCCAGATTTGCGGGTAATGGATAAGAACCTGCGCCTGAACGGCGCTGATCAGTGCGGGGAAAAAATCGTCGGTCCCCAGGCTGCTGATCGCGACGGACAGATCCCGGTTCCACTGGCTCAGGCGCTTTATTTCTGACATGCAGCAGTCGCGACAGCGTTGACGTTGGC
>CAZTJR010000083.1:0-2510 GCA_964613795.1 uncultured Alteromonadaceae bacterium
CCTTTTGCCCATTATGGGCTTCTTTGAAGTGTCCGTAAAAACAGGGTAGAACCCATCTGCTCATGTACCGCGATCACAAAGACGTCGTGCGATTCATGGCGATCAATCAGCCGACGGCTGAACTGCTTGAGCAGTTGAGGACAGGCGTTGAAACGTACCGCACTGGACGTTACCACCTGCAGCGCCTGGCCGAGAGCATGCCGGGGATGGAACCCGGGCGCATCCTGGCATTTGGCCAGTCGCTCCTTGAGGACTTTATCGAACGCGGAATCCTGATTGGTCTGCTTCCCTGCGACCCGGAATCCACACAATCTAACGAATGAATATGGAAAAGCCACATGATCATAATGAGCATGGCCCGCCTGCACGACTGGTTGAATATGACGCGGCAGCTGGATTTTCTGGCGCCTCTCCTGCTCCGACTGTACCTAGGTCCGGTCTTCATCTCCGCAGGTATCAACAAACTGGTCGCCTGGGACAATACCGTCGCGTGGTTCGGCAACGCCGACTGGGGGTTGGGCCTGCCGCTGCCGGGCCTGATGGCTTTCCTCGCCGTCAGCGCCGAGCTGGTCGGCGGTTTTCTCCTGATCCTGGGCCTGGCGACGCGCTACATCGCCGTGCCGCTCATGATCACCATGCTGGTGGCAGCGTTTTCGGTGCACGGGGGGAACGGCTGGTTTGCCATTGCTCCGTCCGATCCTTCCACCAGCATGGCGAAACCGCTGGCCGCTGTAGGCCTCCCGGGAGCAGGGGCCAGTCTGGAAAACAGCGAGGAGGTCAGTCGCCGACTGGCGGCGGCGCGCAGCCTGCTGCGGGAGCACGGCAATTACAACTGGCTGACCGGCAGGGGTAGTATTGTCATCCTGAATAACGGCATCGAGTTTGCCGCGACCTACTTTATCATGTTGCTATCGCTGTTCTTTACCGGGGCGGGGCGCTACATCAGTCTCGATTATTGGTTTACAGCCCGGTTCCTGCGCGAGCGTTAACTTTGCAATGAAGGGTTTTCTTAGGCTCGTCCTTCTCCTGGTGCTTTTTGCAGGCACGATGCACCTGTCCTCCGCAGACAGCTGCAGTGACCTGCGTGTTGAGGTTCTGGGATCGGGCGGTCCCGAGATAGATGATGGACGCCACAGTAGCGGCTACCTGCTGTGGCAGGATGGCTCAGCGCGGCTGCTCCTGGACGCAGGCTCTGGCAGCAGCATCGCCTTCGGTACTTCCAGCGCGCGCGTCAAGGACCTTGACGCTATTCTGCTGACCCACCTTCACACTGACCACGCCGCGGATATTCCGGCATTTATTAAGGGTTCGTTCTTCACGGACCGCAACAGAGACCTCATCATTGCCGGCCCCGAGGGCAATGATAGCATGCCTGGCACCCGAACATTCATGCAAAGACTCATCGGTCCCGAGGGTGCCTTCCGCTACCTCAGTAGCTTCCTGGAAGATGGCAAAGAAGCCTACACGGTCAGTCCTCTCGACATGCCCTCGCAAGGCGTGGGTCGCCTGAGCGGCGAGACCTGGCAGGCGGGCTCACTGTCCGTGCGCCACGGCCCCATACCCGCGGTGGCCTGGCGTGTGGACCTCGGCGGCTGTGTCGTAGTGTACGCCGGAGACATGTCTGCGCCGCCCGAGGAATTCACGACGTTCGCACGCGACGCGGACCTTCTGATTCTGCACGCCGCGGTTCCCGCGAACGCAGACAGTGTAGCAAGAAGACTGCATATGACACCGAGTGAACTGGTCTCACTGGCCAACAGCGTGGCGCCCGAGCGGGTGCTGCTCTCGCATTTTATGAAACGCAGCCACCAGGCGGCGCCCAGAAGCTTCGAGGGAATGATCGCACCACTCGTTGTGGCTTACGACGGGTTAAGACTGCAGCTCGATTAGCCGCTTCAGGTACGTATCAGAGCGTTACCGCTTGGCCCAGCCTTCGATCACGAGAAAAAACTCGTAACAAACGGCATATCCTTGAATCCAATCGCAGAGACAATGCTTCTCGTCATGCTTGGAGATTTCACATGCAGTACATCAAACGTATTTTTCTTGTCGCGTCATTAATTCTACTGGGGGGGCCGCAGGTGAACGCGAATGATATCGCCATCGAGGGCTACAGCCCCATTTCCTATTTCACCAGGGGGCTCGCTGAAAAGGGCCATCCCCGTTTCGCCGCCATTCACGAAGGCAAGATCTATTACCTCAAAAACAGTGAACAGATGGCACTGTTCAACCAGAACCCCGAAAAGTACGTCCCTGCACTGGGTGCCCACTGCCCCTACAGCCTGGCATTGGGACGGGACGTGGCCATCGACCCGGAGCGATTCAAGATGATCGACGGCCGACTGTACCTGTTTCACAAGTCTGAAGAGCTTGATGCCCTGCGCGCCTGGAACAAGGCTGAAAACCAGAAGGAACTGCTTGAGCGCGCCGAGGGCCGATTTGAGTTGTTCCGATTCTAGTGGGCCACGCGGTAAGTTCGGTAACGCTCAGAGCCGCTGTGCGGGCGCGAA
>CAZTJR010000084.1:0-2460 GCA_964613795.1 uncultured Alteromonadaceae bacterium
ATCAGAATAGAATGTGTTGCCGGTTAGGCGAACTGTATTATCGGGGTGGGGGGGGGGACCCTCACCAATTTTTAGACCAAAGCCAATCATGTCCTGATTCTCGCTACGAGGCCCCTTGCCCAGTACACAGCCCGTCATGATGAGTTCGCCACCATCCGGTATATCAACAAGGCGACTGTCACGCGCATTCACGGAGGCAATGAGACAGTCCTTGAGCCGTGTCCGCACTGCTCGCGACTTTAGCTCGTGACCGGCATTGCGGGCCATCAGGCTCCATGAGCGAACGAAGTCAAGCTGGCCACTGTTTATGTAGATGTTGTGGCCCAGGTTGCCGTTACCGTCTGCACCGCTATCGTGAAAATAGCTGTCGTAAATCCGTGTACGTCCCCCTTCGTGGCCACTCAGCAGCGCCATCTGGGCGTGGTGAAAATGTACCCCCAGAAGCGTAACGTCGCCGCGGTTCTGGCGTAAACATGCGCCATTGCCGTCGGCTACCACAATGCCGCTGCATTCCAGCCCCTCAATCGTGATGGACGCACTCACCACAATGGCCCCCTTGCCCTCGGTGGCCGTCCCGAGCAGCCGCGCACCCGGTTCTGCCAGGAGGTGTATGCCCGGTGCGCGAAAATGAGCGGCCTGTCGATATTCCCCCCGTCGGATAAGAATAAGGCCGCCGGTCGCTACCTTCTTTGCGGCGGCGGCAAGGGAGGTGGTGTTGCAGTCGGCGGCCGCCCTGGCGCTTGGGCAAAGTGTGATAAGCGCGTTTTCTTGGTTAGCCTGGCTGATCTGTCGCACAGCGATTTCGCGAGCACGCAAATGTGGAGCCGACACCTGGCCGTTGAGCAGTGTGATGCCTTCGAGTAGCGCCACCTCGTGCGGCCTTGCCTCTTGTAGTGACGAGAGCAACAGATCTACGCCAGTGACAAACAGATTGCGCGCGGTGAAATGAGCCGCTCGCTCGCCCAGAACCAGCGGCGGCGTGCAGCCCGCTTTGCGGCATTCCCCAGGGATGATCAGATCCGTCACCGCCCAGTGGGGTTCGCTAACTCGCAGGGAGCCACCATCCTTGAATACCAGAACAGCCTCCCCCAGGCGAGATGCGCTGAGCTGCAGCGGCTGTTCTGCCGTGCCGACAGCGTCGAGAGTCAGCGGGGTGCTGATAGTGTATATGCCTGGCTCAAGAGCGATGCGCGCACCCTGTCCGACAGTTGCCATCGCGTTAACCAGACCTTCTGTAGAATCCACGGAGATATCCAAACCCGGCGTTTGGGGTTCATGCAAAGACCAGTGGCCGGTCTCGGCGAGCGCGATGGGTTCACCATTATTCCGGTACCTCGGACGCACTGGGTCACGCAGCGCATTCGCGCCGTTGCCGCGCCAGGTGGGTAGCGGCATTTGCAGGCCAGGGGGGTAGGTCTTGATGTGATCTTTAACAAGACGGCTGGATAGCAAGTGCGTCCTCGCCAGCATCGCCGCCTGCCGGCGGATTGGTGAATTCTCTGCGTCAATTCTGTCGATGCCAAGACCAATGTAGCGATGAGGTGTCAGCCCGGTATGACGGTAGTGCAGGTAGACGGCCGCGATGGTGAGCAGCTGCAGAGTCAGCAGGAGTGTGAGCGTGTTGCGCAGAAATGGGCGTTTTTGCATGGTGGATGGCATCTGCAGAATTACGAATCAGGCGGTTGCGCCCTACACAGTAATGTTTGCACTATAAAAAAGCCCTCGCGAAGCGAGGCTTACTGGGACCTATGCGTTGATTATGCTTAATCGTGAATCTTCGAGCTCAGACCGATGAGACCCAGACCAAACACGGCCAGCGTAGCCGGCACCAGCACATCAGCCACCAGGTCGGTCTAAAAGTTATAGGTAGTGAAGGACGTATTGGTGATCTCAAGCGTAGCGTTGTTTGCTAGTGCGAAGCTCACTAACGCTGGTACCTATGTAAAAAACCGTAAGCGATCCACAAACCCCGTCCTGCCATTGACGCGCTGACTTCTGCAGGCTGCTTCCTCCAAGCCACGATGACTGGAGGAAGCCCATGGCCCTTGATAATGACGCATCCACTGGCGGCGCTGCAGACGACATTACAGATAGTGATTCAGACACCGCACACCCATCACTCACCGAGCGTCAGCAGTTCTGGCTCGATCACATCCGCCGCTGCGACGCTGGCCGGATAGCCACTAAGGTCTACGCTGAGCAGTACAATCTGAGTATTCATGCCATGTACTCTGCCCGTAAAGACCTTGTTGCGCGCGGGGTTCTGCGCGCCGGCGGTCGTGGCGTTACGAATCGGCCGTTTGCCCGCTTCACTCGGGTCAGAACAAAGGATGAGCCACAGTCCGTGCCGGCAGGAGCGACAGCCTGGCGTATCGATCTGCCCAACGGCGCAGCGGTCAGCTTCGAGGGCCCGCTGGATGGCAGTACATTGCGTCAGGTGCTGCAGGCCGCAGGAGCGCT
>CAZTJR010000085.1:0-2224 GCA_964613795.1 uncultured Alteromonadaceae bacterium
TGCGTCACCTTCCGGTGGCATGGCGGTGACGCACGCAGCGTGAAGAATGCCTGCAGGGCCGTGCCAGCCATGGAAAAGAACGTATTCCTGCGTTCCCTGCAGTCCTTGTAGACATTCTATCGTTCGTGATCCGGGTCGGTAATGCGTTATCGTAACGGCCTGTATTTCCGCGAGTGAAGTAGTGATGAATCCCGGTCCTGATGACTTCTGGTTTCTGCCCCTTGGCGGCTGTGGCGAGATTGGCATGAACCTGAATCTGTATGGGCACGACGGCTGCTGGCTCATGGTCGACTGTGGAATCACGTTCGAGCGGCTCGGCAGCAGCATGCAGATCCAGATGCCAGACCCGGTTTTCATTGCCGCACGTCGCGAACGGCTGTGTGGGCTGCTTATCACCCACGCGCACGAGGATCACCTGGGCGCTGTCGCGAGGCTCTGGCCGCAGCTGAAGTGTCCCGTGTTTACCACGCGCTTTACGGCGGCGATCCTGCGCAGGAAGCTGATGGACGCCGGTCTGGCGGATGTGGTGCCGTTACACATCGTGGCATCTGGCGACAGTCAGGCGCTCGGTCCTTTCGAGGTTGAGTGGGTCAACCTCACGCATTCCACGCCACAGTCACAGGCGCTGGTGATTGGCTGTACAGCGGGCAAGGTGTTTCACACCGGGGACTGGAAGCTGGACAGTGCGCCGGTGGTCGGTGCGCGCTATCCCCAGCGCCGTTACAGCGCTCTCGCGGATGAATCCATTCTTGCCATGGTCTGCGACTCCACCAATGCTATGGTCAAGGGGCACTCCACCACCGAGGGAGAACTCTATTCCGGTTTGTACCGGGCTGTCGCCGAGGCGCGGGGCCGCGTGGTGGTCGCCTGCTTCGGCAGTAATGTGGCGCGCCTGCAGACGCTGCTTCAGGTGGCTGTGGCCACGCAGCGGCGAGCGGCGCTGCTGGGGCGGTCGCTGAACAATTATTTCTCCGCGGCCAGGGCAGCCGCACTGTGGGACCCGCAGCTGCGCCTGATCGAGAGTTCGCATCTTGGCTACCTGCCGCAGAGCGAAGTCATGGCTATCGCTACGGGCAGCCAGGGCGAGAAGGGCGCGGCACTGGATCGCCTCGCCGCCGGTTCGCATCCGGACATGGTGCTGGAAGCGGGAGACAGCGTGATTCTCAGCTCTCGGGTGATCCCCGGAAACGAGGAGGCCGTCGCGTCTCTGGTAAGACGACTGCGCGAGCTTGGCGTAATGGTTGTGCAGGACGGCGATGGGGCAGAGCCCCTGCACTCCTCGGGACATCCCTGTCAGGATGAGCTGGCACAGATGTACCGGTGGGTGCAGCCGCGCATTGCGATTCCCGTACATGGTGAGCCTGACCACATGGCGGCCAACGCGCAGTTGGCGCGCGCTGTCGGCGTACCCCGGCAGATCGTCGGGCGCAACGGCGACCTGTTCATGCTGGCGCCCGTGCCCGGCATCCGGCGCGGCGCAGCGCCCGCAGGGCGTTTGCTTGCAGACACTGGCCGCGCCAGCCCGACACGGACACCTCGGCATGCCGGGGCCGATGGGTCTTAATGGCCGGCTATCGCGGCTTCATGTGTTCCTCGCGTCAGTTATCTATAGCCTGTTTCCCCAGTTTGTACCCCAACTCGATCATTTCGGTCGCACGATGGAAGTCGAGCACGTCACATGCGCTTACAGGTATTTCTATCAGGGTGTCGGGCCAATAGGCGGCCATCTGATAACGCGCAATGCGGTCCTGCATGGCCTCCAGCGACTTGCTCATGATTTCGACAGCGGAATCACTGTCGTCTTCTGAGGATGCCAGGCCGATGCGTTCTTTGACGCCCTCCAACCAACCTTGAGCGCGTTCTTCACCATCCTCGTCGTGCGCTTCCTCAGCCGGGCGCGGCCGTGTCTTTTCGGCGCCATTCAGAGAAACCACCACAAGATGCGAGGCACCGATGCTTTTAATTGGCGCGATCGGCAGCGGACTCAACAGTCCGCCATCTACCAGCGTGCAGCCTTCCCGCAGGACAGGCGTAAAAAAGCCCGGTATGGCAATTGACGCCCGGATTGCGTCAAACAATGGCCCGTTATCCAGCCAGATCTCACGGCGATGTTCTATGTCGGAAGCAATGGCGGTAAAGGCTATCTCCAGGTCCTCAATGCGCTGGTTGCCTACCAGGTCTCCCAGTTTTTCTATTAAACGGTCACCCTGAAACAAACCGGTGC
>CAZTJR010000086.1:0-1949 GCA_964613795.1 uncultured Alteromonadaceae bacterium
TTCCAAATGATTCCGCCATGAGCTCCGCCTGCGCATCGGCCTGGGGCTCAGGCATTCCGGACTGTCGCAGCCGACGGGCATACCTGAGCGAATCAAACGTTAGTGATGTCATGATAGCCCTCCCCAGGAATCTGGCAAATGCTTCGTCCCGCCTGTCTTGCCTGCCCTACCTGCTGCGCAATCCACCCACACCACACAGCATGCCAACATTCCCGCCTGACGGGTACATCATAAGCGGCCAATGTATGCCGCTGACCGTCCAGCCAGTAAAACCGCGACGACAAAGCCCGCTGGTTTACACCCCCACCCCCGCCCCCTACACTTGCGACTCACTCGCAACACTGCACGGGCCCCATGGCGGACGACATCTCCCTTTCCTACTCTCTTGGTGGTGACACCCAGCCTACAGCCCAAGCGGAAGCCCCGGCCGAACTGGTGGCCTTCGCCGACTGCGAGCTGATCGGCATCAACCCGCAGATGATGCTGGTCATCAACCGCCAGAACGGCAATCAGCAGATGCTGGCACCGCAGGTGGTGGAGGGTCTCACCAGCTGCACCACCTTCCGCACCATTGCCGAGCACGCAAAGCACCTCGCCACTACGCGCCCCGAACTCAAGGGTCAGGAGGCCATGGCCCGTCAGGCGCTGGAGCAGCTGGACGCCGCGGGCATTCTGCTGCGCGCCAGCACCATCCGCGAGCGGCTGAACGAGCCGGCCGAGCGCACGCCGCCCCCTACGCGAGCCTTCATTATTACCTGCGACCGTCCCGAGGCCGTGAAGCGCCTGCTGGACTCCATGCTGCGCGCCGCCAATCTCACGCGCCAGGACGCCCTGTTCCTGGTGGACGACTCCAGGGACCCCGCCAACCGCGAGGCCAACCGCGAGGCGGTCGCCACCTTCAACCTCACCAGCGCCCGCGACATGTACTACCTGGGCGCCGAGGCGCAGGCCAGCCTGATGCAGGGCCTGATCGATGCCCTGCCCAAGCATGAATCCGGCATTCGCTTTCTTATCGACGCCGAGCGCTGGACCGGCCGCAAAACCTACGGCCGCGCCCGCAGCCTGTGCCTGCTCATGTCCGTGGGCTACCGCGCCATCGTGATGGATGACGACACGCTCTGCCAGGCCGTGCTACCGCCGGTTACCGACGAGGGCATCGGCATCAGCGGCGGCGGGGGCCGCAAGGCGGCTTTTTATCCAGACCGAGAAACGCTGATGCGCAGCGCCCGGCCCGCCGAGTTTGATCCGCTCACCGGGCATGCCAGCGTTCTCGGCCGCCCACTGAGCCAGGCCATCAGCACACTCGCCGGTGCCGCCATCGACAATGAAACCCTGCGCGGCTGCAACGCGGCCATGACCAATGTATTGCGCGCTGACTCACCGATTCTTGTGACGCAGTGCGGCGCCTGGGGCGATCCGGGCACGGGCAGCGCGCACTGGGCGCTGTCGCTGGATGAAGACAGCGTGGATAGACTGGTAACCGCGCCGCAAGGCATGGCGGCCGCGCTGGAGAATCGCGTCTCCTGGCTTGGCGCATCGCGCCCGCAAATCACGAAAATGGCCTCCATGTCACAGGTGACCGGTCTCGACAACAGCGCGTTACTGCCGCCCTACTTTCCCGTGTTTCGCGGCGAGGACCAGCTCTTTGGCGCCATGGTCGAGGCCATGTTCCACCACGGTGCCGTGGTCGACTTCCCCTGGGCGGTGCCCCACCTACCCCTGGAAGAACGCCGCGACCGCGGCCTGCGCGAGCCGATTGCCGGCGCCGGCGGCATCTCGCTGTTTGCGCGCTACCTTACCGAACACATTGACTACAAGGACGCTACCGACCCCGCCCAGCGCCTGCGCCACCTGGCCCAGGACGCGCGTCGCATGGCCAACCGCTCTGACGACGATCTGTTGCTCGACTACCGCACCGAACTCGCCCGCGGCCATTCCGACCAGCTGCG
>CAZTJR010000087.1:0-1905 GCA_964613795.1 uncultured Alteromonadaceae bacterium
AAGAGCGCAGGCAGATGCGTGAGGCCTTCATTGGGTCCCAGCCGGCGAACTAAGCGTGCCGTCGCGTTACAACCTTCCCCATATCGATCTTTCGGGCCGTGCACAGAGCACACCCTATACCCCGGCCGGTTCCAATCCCGTCGGCGCAGGCACACCTCGTATCCGCGAGGAGCATGGCGCACGCCTGCGTAGCGAACTCGCGACCGCTTATGAAGCTTTCGATGCCCAACGCCGGATTGATGAGCGCCTCGGCGAACCTGAAGGCGTATTTCTTGAGCTGGAGCTTCGGCCCGGCACGCCCATCGAGGCTGTCGAGCGTAAAAGAGACGGCTACACGCCCGGAGCGACCCGCCTAGGTGAGGAAAAACAACGTGTCGTCGGTCTTTTCGTACCGGACGCTTCGCGAGACCTGTTCGACGCAATCCTCGAGGAATATCAAGCTGGCGCACTAAAGGAAAGCGGCAGTCCACCTCGCAAGTCATTCGTTGAACCGATTGATGTCATCCGGCAAGCCCGCTTCGAAACTTTCTGGACGGACACACCAGAGCGGCTTCCCGAGCCCGGCGTGGAAATGTGGTGGGAAGCCTGGTGCGTGCGTGGCCGAGAAGACACCTTCCGGGAGATGATCGAAGCCCTCGGCGCACGCACCGCAGATGCCGAACAGTGGCTTCGTTTCCCGGAACATATCGTTGTTCCGGTATTGGCGACACGCGCACTCATCGAGCTCGTCCTGTTCACGAAGCTCACGATCGTCGAACTCAGGCGCGGCAGCGACACACCGACTTTTTTCCTCGATGAACTCGACGCCGATGAGCAAAATGAGGTCACTGAGGAATTCGCAGAACGCGTCCAATGGCCAGGTGCTGACGCGCCAGCAGTCTGCCTTCTGGACACCGGCGTCAATCGCGGCCACATGCTTATTGAACCTGCCCTTGCGAATGACGACATGGCAGCAGTGATCGAAGCCTGGGGCGTTGACGATAACGAAGGGCATGGCACCGGCATGGCCGGGCTGGCATTGTTTGGCAACCTTGTTCCTCATCTTGCAGGCAACGACACGATATCGCTACGTCACCGGCTGGAATCAGTCAAGCTGTTACCGCCCCGCGGATTTCCGCCAACCGAAGAGCGATTCTATGGGGCCAGAACAAAACAGGCTGTGGCCCTTCCCGAGCTCAAGGAGCATCAGCGCGCACGCGTCTTTTGCCTGGCCATAACCAATGAGGACCGCTCCGGCGTGCGCCCTACGACGTGGAGCGCGGCGATTGATCAGGAAGCGGCTGGCGTCTCCGTCGCCGGCGATAACGTTCCGCGGCGACTCTTTGTGGTGTCGGCCGGAAACGCGCCGACACCGATCGATTATGCACAATTGAAGGAACCCGACGCCCTTGAAATCGAGGATCCTGCGCAGGCGTGGAACGCGCTGACCGTCGGCGGCTGTACGGACCTGGTAACCATCGACGAACCAGCTCTGACAGATTACACGCCCCTCGCAGCGGCTGGCGACATCAGCCCCTACACGCGCACCTCGACGCTCTGGACGCAGGGGAAGTCGCCGTTCAAGCCTGATATTGTGATGGAGGCGGGCAACCGTGCCGTCTCGCCATCTAAGACCGATGTCTACTGCGTGGACTCGCTTGCATTATTGTCCACAGGTTCACAGATTGCCCAGCATCCGCTGACGCCTTTCCGCGCGACCAGCGCAGCCACCGCCCAAGCCGCTCGACTGGCGGCCCGTCTGATGGCTGCTTTTCCTGACTACTGGCCGGAAACTATCCGCGCCCTGATCGTCCATAGCGCAGAATGGACGCCAAACATGCTTGCACAGCTGAACAACGCTTCGGCCAAGCAAGACCGTTACCTACTATTGCGCCGGTTCGGTCATGGCGTGCCCAGCTTCGAACG
>CAZTJR010000088.1:0-1856 GCA_964613795.1 uncultured Alteromonadaceae bacterium
ACTCGCCGGTGGCGTAACGGTGCTGGCCGACCAGCCAGACCTGGCCATCATCGGAGAGCGGCAGGATGCCCACCGCCCGGTTGTGAAAGGAAATGATGCCGTAGGGGAAGTGGCGCTGGGCGCGACTGTTCCAGGCCTGGTCCTCGTAGATGGTGAAAAACGGGTTACTGAAACGCTGCTTCCGCTCATCGCGCCGCCAGGGGGTGTCGGCCAGCGGCGAGGCGTCGGGTCGCGGCGCAGGGGCGTGCTTGAGTTCCTTGCGAGCGAAGCGATTCATGGCACTCCCGGTGTCCGAAAAGCAGAAAGGGCTGCAAAAAAATGCGCGTCTCTGTGCCGCATTATCGCCTGATTCAGGGTCGCCGCGCAGAGGCTCCAGCGGGGTGCCAGACATTGAGGTATCCACCCCATTTAAACCGCGCATCCCGGCGCTATGTTTTTGATAAGGGCGAACTGCGCCCCGGGTGCCCCTCCGGTGGTCATGCGCGCAGCAAGGAGTTTGCTGCCACAGCCTCACGGAGGCGGGTGGACTTAAGTTTGTGCCTCGAGGAGGCAGGCCATGAACATCTTTACGCAAACGACAAGCAGATGGGTGCTGCTTAGCTGCGCCGTGCTCGTCAGCGCCCTGGCTTGGGGAATGCCCCCCGAGGGCGCGGGCGGTGGCGGCGGGAACAAACCACCCGGACACGGTGAAGAGACGCAGGGCAACAACCTGTCGTTCCCGGCCATGGCGGTGGACGGCTATGCCATCGGTGTGATTGCTGGTACGCAGTTCACCGTGCCCTACAGCGGCGACTATCCCGGCCTGAGTGCAGAAGAGATTGCCGCGCTGGAAGGCCACGACTGGTATCCGCAAAAGACAGAGGGCAACACCTGGCAGGCCGACTATCTGACCGGTCAGCAGGTTGCTGTCTCCTACGTGGACTGGGGCGACAACGTCGAGGCGATCAATCCGAAGATCGGGCGTCCTTTCCGACTGGAGATCCAGCTCTACAAACAGCTGAACGAGTGGGCCGACTTTGATCCGCCCAATAACAGCATGACGGGATACGTGATGGGTGTTCTCGAGTACCCGAGCAGCGCTAGCGAGCTCCAGGGCACCAACCAGGTCACTTATGAAGGCAACTTTGCCATGGTGGTGTCCGACCTGTGGAAGCTGGGGATTCAGCACTGCGGTGACGAGATTCCGGGCGACCTGGTATGGAACGGAAGCGAATGGGTGTCAGCCACGACTACCTGCACGGACGTGCCGGTCTCCTTCGCCATCGAACTGAATGTCGGCGGCAAGCTGATCTTCGGCGCTTCCCAGGGCGGCTGGAAGCCCAGGAATGCAGGCTTCTACCGGGTCACCTTCTACAGCCCGCAGACGACCAACCTGAGCCTCGCCACGGCAGCGGTTGGCAACTATGCGGACTTCTCTGCGGCGCCGGTGGAACCGATGGTGGCCTTGGCTGAGCCTGACTCGGACGAAAGCGACGAGGATGTGGCGACGCCGGTGGTGGATGCCGCAAACAACATCAGCTACGTCGACCTGGAAGTGGTCGCCGGTGGCGGCGGCGGCAAGAAGCCGAAGGCCCCCAAGAGCAACAACGGCAAGAAGCTCGGACATTATCAGTAAGCGACTGCGTTGCTCACGCAAACAAAAAGGGGCGCACTCCCGGAGAGTGCGCCCCTTCCTTATCGGGAACGCCTGAGCTTACTCCTCGCTGAATACCCCGAGCAGGTGCAGCAGGCTGGTGAACAGGTTGTAGATGCTCACGTAGAGCGTCACCGTGGCCATGATGTAGTTGGTCTCGCCGCCGTTCACGATCGCGCTGGTCTGGTACAGGATCAGCCCGCCCATGGCCAGCACGAACATC
>CAZTJR010000089.1:0-1691 GCA_964613795.1 uncultured Alteromonadaceae bacterium
GCCTGGATGAGGGCTGGGAGCGAGACCTGCAGTGGCTGGGTGACAGCGCTCACCTTATGTTTCTGCAGGAAGCGACGCCGGGCGCAAGACTGGACCCGCTTCTCAAAGGGCTGCCATATCAATACTTTGCGCCGGGTTTTTCCCTCGCCGGCAGAGCGAGCGGCGTCATGTCGGCAAGTACAGCGCCGTCGACCCTGCACTGTAACCTGCGCAGCGTTGAACCCTGGATGGGAACGCCAAAAGCCACCAGCGTGACCCTTTACGCGGTTGGCAGCGAGCGCCGTCCTCTTCTTGCCATCAATCTGCATGGCATTAACCTGGCTATCGGGACCCGGGTGTTTCGCGAGCAGATGCAGGCGCTCGAGCCGCTGCTCATCGCACACGAAGGCCCTGTGATTCTTGGCGGTGACGTCAATGCCTGGAGCCAGCGCCGTCTAGCGACTCTGGATGCACTGGCAGCGCGCCACGGACTGCAACGCGTCGGCTTCCAGCCGGATCTTCGCAGTCGCATCGTCGGCCTCGCCATGGACTATATTTATCTGCGCGGTCTGGATACGGTGCTGGCGGAGTCATTGCCGGTGACCAGCTCCGATCATAATCCGCTATTGTTAAAGCTGGCGCTACCGATCGCGGACTGAACATGGCGCGTGCTGGCACACAGACATCCTCACACCAAAACGGTATTATTCCCAGAATATGATAGGAGACACACTGCGGCATGCGACAGATTGAGAATAAACCCCCGTTCTACCGGATCAACCTGGTCATTTTTGTTGCGTTTCCACTGGCCGCGCTGATTCTCGTGCCGTGGTGGGGGCTCACCGAGGGTTATACCGGCATTCAATGGATGTGGGCCGCTATATTTCTGTACCTCAACGGCCTGGCCATCACCGGAGGCTATCACCGGCTATGGGCACACAAAGCCTATCAGGCACACCCCTGGCTCCGCGTCTGGCTGGCAGCCTGGGGCGCGGGCGCATTGCAGAACAGCATCCTTGTATGGGCGTCGGACCACAGGCGGCACCATCGCCATGTCGATAACAACGAGAAAGACCCATACTCCGCGGGTCGCGGCATCTGGTTCAGTCATATGGGCTGGATGCTACGCGACTACCCGACCAATCAGGAAGATTTCAGCAACGCCCAGGATCTGCAGCGCGACCCTGTGGTCATGTGGCAGCACCGGAACTACATCGCACTCACCACAGTGATGAACCTCGGCCTGCCGCTGCTGCTTGGTCTGGCACTGGGCGATGTGATCGGCACGCTGCTGCTGGTCGGCCTGCTGCGCCTCGTGGTCAACCACCACGTCACCTTCCTGATCAATTCACTCGCGCATGTCTGGGGAACGCGTCCCTATACCGAGGCCAACAGTGCACGCGACAACCCCGTGCTGGCGTTTCTCACCTACGGCGAGGGTTATCACAACTATCACCATATCTTTCAGAACGACTACCGCAACGGCATTCGCTGGTATCACTGGGACCCCACGAAGTGGATGATCGCCCTGTGCGCGCGTCTGGGGCTTGCCCGTGAACTGGTGCGTATTCCCGACTTCCGCATACAGCGGGCGATTCTCGACACCCAGTTCGAGCGAGCGCGTCGCTCCCTCACCGAGCAACAGCCAGAGCACCCTCTTCTCGACAAACTGGAAAAGGAGTATCAGCTGTTCACCGATTCCATCAATCGCT
>CAZTJR010000090.1:0-1596 GCA_964613795.1 uncultured Alteromonadaceae bacterium
CTTCCACCCCAGAGAGCCGGTCCAGGTAGCTGCGCAGTCTGCCCCGCTGCCCCTGGATGCCGGCGTAGTCGATGGTGGTGCTGTGTCCGTCTTCCGTGGCCGACACGAAGCGGTCCAGCAGCCGGTTCCATTCGCTGTGGTCGAAAGCGCCTGCAGCGCTGGTGAGTGTGAGGCTGAAGAGCAGTGTGACTAAGCGTACTCGTTTCATGAGCTTTCTCTGAAAGTGATTTCTGGCCGGCCGGCGAGCCCGAGACGTCTTATCAGCCAACCGGTGCTTGTACCCTGAATCAGGCTGCTGAAAAGGACAACGCTGAATACCATTGCTTGCAGGCTATACCAGTACGGCAGTTCCGTGGGAAGTGACAGGACCAGTGCGATGGCGATCGCGCCGCGCAACCCCCCCCATATCAGCAGTGGGCGCCAGGCATTGGGGACACCCTGCCTTGCTCCGAGGGCCTTCGCGGGCCATGTTGACCCGTAAACGGCAATGCCACGACTGACAAGGGCGACGGGGACAGCGAGCAGCGCTGCGAGCCATTGGTCAATGAACATCGCGGGCACGATGACCAGTCCCATGAGCATATAGATGAAGGCAATCCACGTCTCACCCAGCCAGTTCCAGGTGACCTCCAGGTCGGCGGCGGGAATAGCGTCGCGCCGTGAGAACAGCCAGCGCATGCACATGCTGGTGGCCACTACGGAGATAATGCCGGATACGTGCAGGAGTGATTCGGCGATGAAAAAGCTGCAGAACGCGGCAAATACCAGCAAACCGTGTGTGGTCGTCGCACTGGTCAGGTAGCGGATCAGGAAATGGAACAGGAAGCCCAGGGTTGCACCGACAAGTGGTGCAATCAGGAGATGCCGCAGAACCAGAGCGCCGGTGGACACGGCGTCCAGTGTTCCGTCCGCGTCAAGGGCACAAGCGAGAACAAGTCCGAAAAGTATGGCGGCGGTGGCATCGTTCAGCAGGCTTTCACCTTCAATCAGCGTGGTCACGTCCTCTGCCGCACCCTCTTGCTTCAGCCGCGTGACGACGGCGACGGGATCTATGGCCGCGAGTATGGCGCCGGCGAGCATGGCTGCCAGCCAGGGAAATCCGGGGTCATCGATAATGAAATAGGTGAGCAGGGCAGTCGCCAGGGCGCTCAGGGCAACACCAACCGTCGACAGCGTGATAATCGGCAGCAGCCACAGTCGGAGTTCAGTCAGCCTGATGTGCCAGGCGGCTTGAAACAGGAGTGGTGGCAGTAGGATAAAGAAGACGAGATCTTCAACATTGTGCGCCCGAACACCTGTATCAAGCCCGAGAGGCGCCAGGAGCTGTCCCGCTGCGAGACCGGTGAGAAGGCAGGCAAGGGTCATTTCGAGGCGCAGCGCCTTGCCCAGGGCAATGCCCAGGAAGGCTATCCCGAAGAGTAGAAGCGCGTTGCCCGTGATGCCAGGAATCATGTCATCCGGTCCTGCGATTGGTGCCGACGCAGTCTGTTTGCCGCCGCCGGGGCGCGCGTCGCGCTTCGTAATGTTGCGAGCCGATGTGACACTAGTGGGCCACGCGGTAAGTTCGGTAATGCTCAGCCGCAGCACAAGCGCTGT
>CAZTJR010000091.1:0-1511 GCA_964613795.1 uncultured Alteromonadaceae bacterium
GTGGCAAGGCTGACCAAAGCACGAGGAGGCTGACAATGTCACTGTACTGCGGAATTGATTTACATTCAAACAACCAGGTTATCGTCGTCATTGACGACAACGACAAACGGTTACTTGAGCGACGCGTGCCGAACGAGCTCTGCGCAACGCTCTCAGCACTTGAACCATTTCGCGAGGACCTGCTGGCCGTTGGAGTCGAATCGACCTACAACTGGTACTGGCTTGTCGACGGCTTGAGTGATCACGGCTATTCGACGCGACTGGTCAATACCGCCGCTGTTCAGCAGTATTCCGGACTGAAGTACGCCGGCGATCGGCACGATGCCTATTGGCTGGCCCATCTGATGCGGCTTGGCATCTTGCGGACTGGCTACATCTGTCCGCGCGAAATTCGCGATGTGCGCGATCTGCTGCGCAAGCGACTCGGCCTGGTACGCGAGCGTGCGCGCAATCTGACCTCGGTTCAGAACATCCTGGCCCGGGAGCTGGGCCACCGGGTAGCGACCGCCCAGCTGCGCCGGATTCTCGACGCCGACGAGCACTTCCGGCCCGGGGTTCGCACTGCGATCGCGGCCAATCTGGCGGTGATCGAGACGCTGGATACGGTCATTGCCGGGATCCAGGGCCAGGTACTCGAAGTAATCAAGTCAACATCGCGCCATCAGCAGCTGAAAACCATCTGCGGCGTCGGCGACGTGCTGGCCCCGACAATTGCGCTGGAAACGGGTGAAATCGCGCGCTTCAAATCGGTCGGCAACTACAGCTCGTATTGCCGAGTAGTCGACAGCCGGCGCGAGAGCAACGAGCGCAAGAAAGGAGAAGGCAACAAGAAGTGCGGCAATCGGTATCTGGCCTGGGCGTTTTCCGAGGCCGCCCACTTCGCGGTCCGCTACAACGATCGGGCACGGTGGTTCTTCGACCGCAAGGCCGCCAAGCGCAACCGAATGGTCGCGATCCGAGCCGTGGCGCACAAGCTGGCGCGCGCGGCCTATTTTATCCAGCGCGACCGCGTGGAGTTCGACGCGGCGAAGCTGTTTGGTTAACGATCATGGCGCGGAGCCTGATCGAGGGGTTGGTACAAGCCATAGACGCTGATTGGCCCGCGCCATGATCGACCCAAACAATGACCGATTTCCAACAACGCGCCCGGTGTTCGAACCAACCACGGGTTGGCAGTGCAAGCTAGCCACAGATTCTGAACTGAACCCACATGGACGAACTGCCGGTACCGAGCTGTTTCTGGGGCATCAGTGATGCCAGGGGCCGACGACCAGGTTGTCGAAGGCAATCGAATCGGCCTTGATCTCGATGGGTGACTGGAGCGCGTTTTTCACGGGCATCCAAAAAACCTGAAAAGCAGGGCGCGCGGCGGTTGCAGACCGGTCAGATGGAACCGAGAAGGGCGAAAAAATCGCCACAGGCGCGTTTTGCCTATTGACACGGCTGGGCTAATGGGTGACCCCTTTGCTTTTCTTTGCTTTGACCCCTTTGCTTTCGAACGACCTCTTACC
>CAZTJR010000092.1:0-1510 GCA_964613795.1 uncultured Alteromonadaceae bacterium
CTGCTGCACGCCATTCAGGATGTCTATCTCTCTGATGGCGTGACAGTAGCCTAGTCACTCACTGCAGCCTCGTCGAGTAGCCCACTGCCGGTCGGGCGGGCAGCGCACTGTGACGAGGCCAACGGGTGTCGAATCAGCCATAGCGGCCTGTGATATAGGCCTCTGTGCGCGGATGCGAAGGGTTGGTGAAAATTTTGCTGGTCTCGTCAAATTCCATCAGCTGACCAATATGCATGAACGCTGTGCGATTCGAGATGCGTGCGGCCTGCTGCATGTTGTGTGTCACTATCACCACCGTCACATCTTTTGACAACTCCTGCACCAGATCCTCTACCTTCGCCGTGGCAATGGGGTCAAGTGCTGACGTCGGCTCATCCAGAAGCAGGATTTCCGGGTTCGGTGCCAGCGCACGGGCGATACACAGTCGCTGCTGCTGGCCACCGGACATGTCGTAGGCCGATCCGTCCAGCCGGTCTTTTACCTCATCCCAGATGGCGGCGCGGCGCAGCGCGGTTTCAACGGCTTCGTCGATGAGTACCCGGTTTCGTACACCGCGCACCCTCAGGCCAGCGGCAACGTTTTCGTAAATGGATTTGGGGAAGGGGTTTGGTTTCTGGAATACCATGCCAATGCGCAAGCGCACCAGTACCGGATCTGCATCCGGGCCGATCAGGTTCTCTCCTTCCGGCTCAAGGATCACCGATCCTTCGTAGCGATTTCCCGGGTACAGGTCATGCATGCGATTGTAGCAGCGCAGCAAAGTCGATTTGCCGCAGCCGGACGGTCCGATAAGCGCCGTTACCTGGCGATCCAGAATCGGCATTGAGACGTCGCGTAGCGCTTGAAAACCGTCGGCATAATAGAAGTTCAGGTTCTCGACCCGCGCTCTCAGGGGCTCCTTTTCCGGGCGAGGCGGAATGGGTGGCTGATCGGCGTCCGTGGTGGCTTCCGCAGCTATTTTGTCTGGCATATCGGTCATTGCAGCTTCCAGGTTTGGCGGCTCGGTGTATTCAATTGTGATGCGCGCGGCGCAGACGGTAGCGAATCCAGATCGCAACGCCATTCAGGGACAGCGTGAGCGCCATCAGAACCACGCCGGTTGCGGCGGCATTAACGTGAAATTCGGCCTGCGGACGGGAGATCCAGTTGAACATCTGGATCGGAAGCACCGTGAAACCGTCTGTCAGCCAGTCGAAGTTGATGAACGGAAATTCCCCCGAAATCGGGGCCGGCGGCAGGAAGGCAATGAAGGTCAGGGCGCCGATAGTGATGATGGGCGCCGTCTCGCCGATTGCCCGTGACAGGCCGACAATGGCGCCTGTGAGAATGCCGGGGCGTGCCGCGGGGATAATATAATGCCACATCACCTGCCACTGGTCGGCACCGAGGCCATAGGCGCCCTCCTTGATCACTCGCGGAATGGCGCGTACCGCCTCCCGGGTCGACACGATCACGATAGGCAGAATGAGTAGACCCAGGGTCATGCCGGCGACGAGAATGGTCTTGCCCA